>JAGWLG010000072.1 GCA_028864975.1 Thermoplasmata archaeon
CTCAGGGTCCGGTGTGCTTCACGGTCCAGTCGTAGACCCTCTCCGCCTGCAAGACCATCTTCCGGGCGACCGCTTCCTCGACGACCCTGACCTCGTACTGAACGTGGGACTTGAGCTCCAGCACCGACCCGGCCTGGCGCCGGAGCGGCCCGATCCCCTCCAAGGGAATCCCGCCCAGCAGCTGCAGGACATCGAGATGGCTCTGGCCGGTCGACCTCAACCCCAGGTGGAAGATCGTGAGCGCGTCGCACGAGGAGATCACTGCCTGGATCGCCTCGGTCCCGGCGCTGTTGAACCGCCTCGTCGCGAGGCACTCCCGCATGGTCCTCGTGGCCTCGTCCGCCTTCCGTAGGGGGACAAGGAACCGGTCTTTGGGAAGCCGCTCCACCCGCTGCAGTTTCACCCGGACCCCCGCTCGAAGACCAGCCGTCCGTGGCCCCTGACCTCTTCGAGGAGCGAGGGGCTCGCCGGGTGCTCGAGTTCCTCGTGCGACTTGACGAAGGAGGAAAGCGGGTTCCCGAAACGTGCTCCGATGCGGTCCCTGAGGCGGAAGAGCGCCTCCTCCATCCGGGGTTTGTCGGACTCCCGCGGGACCTCGACCCAGAGATCGATGTCGCTGTCCGGTCGTTCCTCCCCCCGCACGGTGGACCCGAAGAGGGTGGCTCGGGTGGCAGGGGTCCTCTGGAGTGCACCGGCGATCTCCCGGCCGAGAGCGTCCATCAGCCCTTCCTCGGTCGTCAGGAGTTCCTTCAACGCTCGGAGCAGTTCGTTCCGGTCCTCCAGCCTCCAGAGAAAGGAGCGGCCGACCACCCTGCGATGCGCCATCCCCTGCCGTTCGAGCTCGAGGAGCGCGGTCTGGGCCTGGGAGGGCGAGAGGCGGGCCCCCCCGGCGAGCTCGCGTCCCGTGAACTGCCGGCCCTCGTTGCGGACGAGCCATCGTAGGGCCCTCAGGTTCGCGCTCCCGGTCAACAGGTCGTCGAGAGGGACGTGGAGCCTCATGTTACCAAATCAAGTACACGTGTTTCATATATAGGCTTCAAGGGGGAACGCGACCCCGTTGCCCCCTTCCCGTCGAAGGCTCCGAACCGGCGTCTTCGGAAAGCGCGGAGGTGCGCCGCCCCCCGTCAGATGTGCGGGCGACCAAGCGCTACTCGGACGGGAAGAAGGAGGGTTTGGCGGGACGGACCATCTCTCCACCCGCCGGCCCCTTGCGTACCGCAGGCGCAAGGTTCGTTGCCCTTTCGGTCGGCAAGACCGTTGGGAGATAGGGCACGTTCCCGACCTGACCAAGGTCGCCTCGGTTCGAGGGTCCCCGAGGGAGCGATCTAGCGAGGCGGGCGACTGGCCCCGGCGACGTAGGCTCTCACCATGGGGTCCCGCACGCGATAGGTCGACCCCTCTTTGACCACGAGCTGGTCCGCCACGAGCGACCCGAGAACGCGTTGCACCGTCGCGTTGTTGATGCGGGCCTCCTGCCTCGCCCCTATGGCATCGCGGACCTCTGCCCAGCCGGCCCCTTGGGCGACCACTTTCAGCGCGGGCCAGTAGAGCCGAGGGTCGCGTGCAAGGAGGAAGTGCCCGATCTCGTCCTTGGCCACCTGCTTTCCCTCCTCGAGGGTCGTTTGGAAGGCACGGTCAAAGTCGAGGTGCCTCACCGTGAGATGGTTGCCCAATAGCGTGAGCCACCCTGGGGTTCCATCGAGGGGGCCGTCGAGCGCCGTCGCGACCTCCTCGCGGGTGAGCGAGGTCCCGGCCTCCTCTGTCCCCTTCCGAAGGAAGGCCTCGGCGGTGGTCCGGTCGAACGGCCCCAGCTCCACGGGGACGGGAGATCTTCCGTAGAGGGGGGAGGTGATCGCCGGATGGAGGAGGCTCCGTATCACGCCGAACATGGGGCCTGTGAAGACGAAACAGACGTTGGGGTGCGAGTTGAACACGTTGCCGAGGAGGCGCAGCAGGGCCCCGGAGTTCGATCCGAGTTCCTGGACCTCGTCGAGCACGATCAGGCAGTCTTTCTTCTCCGACCCGACAAGGTCAAGGACGTCCCACACGGCGGCGGCGGGCCGCGCCGCGGTCGAGACCGAGACCCCTGCGGGCCCCACCGAGATCCCATCGATGCGGCGAAGACCGGATCGAAGCCTGGAGAGGAGACTGCGCGACTGGGTGAATCCGCGTACGAGCCCCTCGAGCACCCCCTGCAGGCTTCGAACGCCCCAGAGGTTGACGTAGGCCCCCGGGCGGTCAAGCCTTCGTTGGGCCGCCCTGACGAGGCTCGTCTTCCCCATCATGCGAGGGCCCAGAACGGCCACCCATCGGCGAGCCTCGATGAGCCGTGTGAGCTCCTGGAGCTCCCTCTCACGACCGAAGAGCGCGCTCGGGGTCTCCTTGGGGGCAAGGTCGAAGAGCGACACGAGTTATGCCCCATAACATGTTAGGCCACATAACCTCTTCCCCGAGCTCCCCCTGAGGTCCGGAGGAGGTCCTCCGGTCTCCGATCCGGGCCGGTAGCGATCCACCCTGGCCATGCGTCGTGCCTGAGCCGAGGCAAGCGTCCTTGCGAGAAGCTTCCTTGCCGTTCCTACGCGCAAGACCTTTGCGCCCCGCACGCCCCGCGGCGACTTGCGCCCGCGCGGCTGGTCCTCCCTTCCCCTGTCCTCTTCCCGGTATCCGCACGGGGTCCGGTCCATCGCTCTAGGGGCGACGGCAGCGAGAGCGTTCGCCATCTCACCTTGAGTGGAGGCGATTGTGAGCTCAGCGGCGAGCTTATCTCAAGAAGCTGAACTCCCGATCTCGATGAGGCCGGAGGCCCTCAGGTGGTTGGAAGACGCGGAAGCGGACCTAGGTCACGCCCGGCTCTCGATCGCGAACCAAGATCATCGATGGGCGTGCTTCGCTTCCCAGCAAGCCGTGGAGAAAGCGCTGAAGGCCATTCTCCTCGAGAACGACCTGGAGCTCGTTCGCATCCACGACCTGGTGGAGCTCGCCCACCGTGCGCACCTTCCAGAGACCCTCGCCGCGAAGTGCGCCGACCTCGCGCTGGCGTACGTGGGGACCCGTTATAGGGACGCGCCAGCCTACCCCTACGAGGCGAGGTCCCAGGAGGATGTCCGGACCGCCGAAGCGGTAGTCCAATGGGCGAGATCCCGAGCGACCTGAAGGAAGTTCTCGTCGGGTTTCGACGCCGTCTCGAGCAGAGCCTCCGGGTTGATCACCTCCTGTTGTTCGGCTCTCGCGCGTCCGGAAGTTGGGGCAAGTGGAGCGACGTGGACCTCTTGATCGTGAGCCCCAGCTTCGAGGGGAAGGACCTCGTTGAGCGATCTCGACTCGTCCGCCCCTTTTGGCCCCATGGCATCCCTGTCGATATCCTGCCGTACACGCCGAAGGAGTTCGACGTTCTGGCCAAGGAGATCACCCTGGTCCGCACCGCCGTGGCCGAGGGGGTCGAAGTCAGCTAGTGCCCGACGGCCGGGTCGGTCGGGCTACCACGCCGAGCTTGCCGGTCACACACGCAAGGATGATTGCGCGCCGACGACGCGAGAGCTGCTCAGCCTCATCGGGGCTCAAACCACCAAGAGGCCGAAGGAACCCCCCCGGCTCTGACGGAACAGGCTCGCCCACGGCTCGAGCGACCACTTTACGGGCCTGTGGGCTCCTTCCTGCGGGTGACACGTCCTACGTTCTAGCGGAGCGGAGTGTAGGTCCAGTCTTTTGCCAACAAGGGGTTGGACGTCAACCACTTGGGTCAGCCCGGAGAGGACGGGTCGTCCCGAGGGGCCGGCTTCCGTTCTTTGGGCGAGGGTGCATCCGGGTGGGGGGCGGAGGTCGGGAGCAGCGACTCCAGGTCGTCAGCGATCCGGTCGAGCTCCTCGGCGAGAGCCTGCTCGGAGGGCCCCGAAGCGGAGGAGGGCGCCGGTTCCGTCCGGGTCGGCGCGGGTCGCGGCAGCGTCTCGCGCCGCAGTTCGGCGGCGGCGAAGATCGCTTTCAGGGCCGACGCGTACGCCACGAGCGACTGCCGCGGGTTGAGGGTAATCCCCACGGCCTTCCCCATGATGTCGCCACGGTCCCCGAACAGGCCGCGCCCGGTAGCCTGCTGCGCTGTGCGATGGAGGCCTTGGACGAGCTTCGCGACGCGGGGAACTTCGCTCCGACCCACCCGCAGGTCGTGGAGGCGCTCGGGCGGAGGTCCGGGAGGCGCGTGGCCCCGAGGGTCGTCGGGTTCCTCATGGGAGCCTTGGAGGTCCCGTCTCGGCAGAGGATGACCGAGGAGGGCTACGTCACGGTCTATTGGGTCCGGAAGGACGCTCCTCCCCCGTGGCCGCTGAAGCAGGTCTCCCGGAGGGCGCTCTCCGAGACCTCCCCGGCGCAAGGGCTCCCCCTCCTGGAGCGTGCGCTCTTCGAGCTGCGAGAAGAGGGGCGGGACGAGGTCCCGCTCGAGGAGTTCACCGCGCGCTTCGGGGGCGCGGAGGCCCCGCCGTCCATCGGATGGCTCGTGGGACGGCTCCTGGGGCAGATGGGGATCCCTCGACGCACGACGGGCCCGAGGGGGGCGGTGACCCGGGTCTAATGGCTCCGGACCGACAAGCCCCCGCCCTGGCGGGAGGAGGAGGGGGCGAGTGGTGAGGAAGGGGGAGACGGCGAGAGGGACGTGGAGGACGGGCGGCCTGCAGTGCCGGGACGGTCGGGAGCGGAGCCTGGGACCGGAGAAGAGGTCGAAGGGACGGTGGGGACGGATCCCCGGTCCTCGCCGGACCCCCAAGGGGAGCCGTGAGCGTTCCCGGGTACGTCGCGGGGCCCGGGGGAGGACTTCCAGGGGAGTCGGGTGCGATACCGGGGCTCGGGGAGTTCTCGCGGGAGCCGCCATGGACCTGAGCTAGCGCCGGTGATCGAAGGGAGATCATGTCGATGAACTTGGGTGCATGTTTCGATGATTGACGAGAAGAGCCTCTGGGGCTGGTGCACTCCGCGGTCTTGGCCGGCCTGTGAAGCGTCGCCGTATGGCGGCCACCGAAGGCTGGACAGGGCGGCACAGGGCACCGAACGGTTTTCAACCCCGCTCAGACCCCGATTCGAGCAATCCTATTAAAATATATTAATACGGTCGCCCATCTCCCCCGCGTGAACCCCTACGACCCCGGCATCCCGGTCCCCCCCGAGCGGTTCGCCGGTCGTCGGCGGCTAATCGACCGGACCCAGGACCTGTTGGAGAAAGCCCGACAGGAGCGGTCGAACTCGTCCCTCCTGCTCCACGGCCACCGGGGAAGCGGGAAGACCTCGGCCCTCCGCAAGGTCCAGGCCCTGGCGCTGGAGAAGGACCCCAGGACCGTCCACGTCGAGGTCCCGCTTCGGCAGCGGCATGGGGAGGCCGCCCTCCTCTCCGACATCGCGGACGAGCTGCAGCGCTTCGGAGAGGCGAGGAAGTCGACCGGCTCGTTCTTCCAGCGGCTCCACTCGCGGCTATCCTCCGTCTCGGTGAGCGTTCTCGGCACGGGGGTGGCGGTCGCCAAGTCGACCCCCGGGCGCACGCTGAACCCCCTCAGCCTGTGGAAGGCGACGATGACCGCGGCCGCGGAAGCCCCCCTTGTGGTGATCTCAATCGACGACGCCGAGCTTCTCGATGACCCTGGGATCGGGACCCTCAAGACCATCGCCGAGTCGAACCTCGAGGTCCCCGTCCTCCTCGTGGTCGCGGGGGGCCCCGAGCTCTGGGCGAGACTCTCGCTCCGCGGAGGTTCTCCCGTAGCGCGGATCTTCTCGGGGTCCACCTTCGACATGTCCGATTTCACGCGCGAGGAGACGGAGGAGGCCCTGGCCGCACCTCTCCGGTCGAGGGGGCCCCGGACCTCCTGGGACCCCGCGGCGGTCCAAAGGGTCCAGGACCTGTCGCACGGCTACCCCTACCTCGTCCAGTGCCTGGCCTGCGCCGCCTACCACGAGGGTACGATCTCGAGGGAGGACGTGGAGGCCGGGATCGAAGGGGCCGTCGAGATGGCGGGCCCCTGGCTGCAACACGAGTTGGAGCGCGCCTCGGACGAGGACATCCGGGCCTTCGTCCGCATCGCCGACAGCCGCAGGTCCGCGCTCCGGACCACCGAGATCCTCCAGCTCGGGGTCCTTCCTCCCTACGTCCCGCGTCTGGTCAGGTTGGGGGTGTTGGAACAGGTCGCACGTGGCCATTATGTCCTGAAGAAGGCGCCGGTCATCGCGTACTACCATGCGCTTCGTCGGAACCTGACGTAGCGAGAGTGCGGGGGAACTCTCGAGCGGGGCCGGAGTCGACCTGTCGACCTCGACGGCGCCCATCAAGTTGGCCGGACACGCATGTTCTCCTTGCGCCTCCGTGGCACATGGATGATTGCGCGCCGACGACGCGAGAGCTGCTCAGCCTCATCGGGGCTCAAACCACCAAGAGGCCGAAGGAACCCCCCCGGCTCTGACGGAACAGGCTCGCCCACGGCTCGAGCGACCACTTTACGGG
>JAGWLG010000073.1 GCA_028864975.1 Thermoplasmata archaeon
GCATCCGGCCACCCTAGCCCTCTCGAGGATTCGCGCGTACGATTCCCGAGGGACTGGCCCCCCGACCTCGCTTTCCTCCAGGTCAATGTAGGGGTACGGCACCCTCAGCGAGAGCTCAGCGGAAGGTGCACCGGAATCCGGTGCTCGCATCCACAGCGACATGGAGAGGGTCCACAGTCCCCTGTCCCATCCGAACCGGACGACCTTCCCCGCGGCCGTCTCCACGCGCATCCCTTCCTTTCCGAAGGAAATCCGCGAGGGGTGTGGCGGCGCGTTCACGCGCGACCGCAGTAGAAGGAGAGCGATGAGAACAGATAGCGCGACGATGGTCGCTACCGATGAGATCGCCAAGCCCTCGACGGACGGGGGGCCACCGCGACCGAAGTTGGAGACCGCGATCACGGCCGCGCCGAGTCCCCCGAGGGCAATCACCGACCCGCCTATGAGCACCAGAGAGGCTTGACGTCGTCGGGCGCTCGGGCCAAGCTCGACCAGGAGCTCTTGCTCATCCCCGTTTCCGGCCATGATAAGTCCTTCGCTTGGGCCGGCCAGTCACGCGACGCGATAAGGAACCCCTTCGGCCACACCGCACTCGGGCCGGAACGCCTCCATGGCGGTGCTCGGCCCCTGAGGCGCGGGGGGCCCTCGGCCTCCCTCCCGTTTCGAGGGAGGCCTCGGGCGGACCCATCGGGGGTCCACCATGGACCCGGGCGAATCGGCGCCCGGGTGGCCTACCACCCCGATGTCCGGGCTTCAGGTCGGCGGTGGCGCCGAACTTCAACCTGGGCCAGAGAGCGAAGGCTGGACCAGCCTCCAGCGTGGCCCTACTGCGGCGGGTAACCAGGGTAGCCTGGCGGAGGGCCTTGTGAGGGGTCGTAGCCAGGATACCCTTGGTAGTAGGACTCCTGGTCGGCCGGGTAGTACGGTTGGGGACCCCCTTGAGGAATCGCTTGGGGAGTGCTCGCGCGGCGCTTCCGGCGCCGGGCGACCAGCATGACCGCAGCCACTATCACTGCGGCCACCACGACTGCGATGAGGAGGTAGCCCTCGAAGCCAGGCAGCCCCAGGAAACCCGACGTGCTGCTGGAGCCGATCGTGATGGTCACGGAGGCGGTCTGGGAGAGACCATTGAGAGTCGCGGTTACGGCCAGCGTCTCGGACCCCGTGTTCGACCCCGCGGTGAAGGTGGATGTCGACCCCGTAGTGGGGCTCACAGAACCGAGGGAGCTGTCGCTGAGCGTCCACACGTAGGTGAGGCCGCTCGGGCAGGGGCCGCCGGCGCACGAGGCAGTGGCGGTGAACGCTTGTGCCCCACCGGGGGAGAGCGAGGTGCTCGTGGGGCTGACGGCGACCGAGCTCAGCGCAGGGACGGCACTCGTCGTGATGGTGATTGGGACCGGGGCGCTCTGTTGGGTGACCCCATTCAGCGTTGCGTTCACGAAGAGAGAGTCCTGGCCGGAGGCCGATCCCGCCGTGAAAGAAACGGAGGCGCCCGTGGTCGCGCTCAGCGACCCCAGGCTGTTCGTGGTCGACCAGGAGAAAGTGGTCCCCGCCGGGCAGGTGTTCGTGCACAGGGGTGTGGCCGTGAGGGTGACGCTGTTCCTTATCTGAAGCGTGTCCGAGGGAGGGCTCACCGAGACCGAGTTGAGCGTCGAGGAGGCGGAGCCCGAGATGGTGACCGGCACCGGGGAGCTCTGCTTCGTGACACCGTTGAGGGTCGCGTTGACGAACAGGGTGTCGGTGCCCGCCCCGCTACCAGCCGTGAAGGTGACGGTGGGTCCCGTGGTCGGGCTGACGCTCCCGAGGGAGTTGGTCCAGGTCCAGGCGTAGGTGGCCCCGGTGGGGCAGCCGCCGCCCGTGCATTGGGGGGTTGCGGTGAAGGTCTGGGTCCCTCCCGGTCCCACCGAGCCGGAGGTGGGATTGACACTCACCGAGGACAGAGTGGGTGAGGAGGCCGTGATGGTGATGGGCACTGGGGCGCTCATCGATGAGAGGCCGTTCAAGGTCGCGTTCACGAAGAGGACGTCCTGGCCCGCCGTGGCGCCTGCGGTGAAGGTCGCGGTGGGACCTGTGGTGGGGGTGAGGGAGCCTTGGGAGTTCGTGACGCTCCACGAGTAGGCGATGCCCGAGGGACAGCTGCCTTGGGTGCATGTCGGGGTCGCCGTGAACACCTGGGAACCGGTGGTTCCCACCGAGGCCGGAGAAGGGGATACGCTGACCGAGGAGACCTCGTTCAGACCGTTAGGAGACCCCGAGATCACGGCAATCGAGCCGATGAGGAGGACGAAGACGTTCCCGTTGGACGCCACGGCCGCGGCTTTGGGCTGCCCACCGGTGGTCAGGTTCTGCAAGAGGGCCCCGCTCCCCCCGGAGAAGATAGTCACGCTGCCGGACCCGGTGTCTGAGACGTAGACGTCACCGTCGCTGGGGTTGTAGGCCATGTAGTCGGGTTCGCTCCCGACCGGTACGGAACCTGTGGTCCGCATGGAGGAGATCGAGAGGATCGAGACGTTTCGGCTGTTGATGTTGGAGACGTAGACCTGGCCGCTGGTGCTGTTGAACGCGACGGCCCCAGGCCCGCTCCCCACCGTGATGTTGCCAAGGATGCTGTTGGTCGTGGGGGAGATCACCGCGACCTGGTCGGAGCCGACGGGCACCAGCAGGTCCCCATTGAGCGGGTCGACCGCCATCGTGCCGCCCCCGGCGCCCAGAGAGATGTTCGCGACCGCGCGGTTGAAGGTGGTGTTGAAGGCCTCAATGACGCTTCCCATGCCCACGAACACTTCCCGTCCCGTGGGGTCGTAGACGATGTTCCCAGGCCATCCACCCCAGGAGGAGAGGGGAAGGGTCGCTACGACAGAAGAGAGGGAGGGCGCAACAATGTCGAGGGTCTTGGGATTGCCACTGTTGATCACTGCGTAGATGTTCCCGTTGTTCGTATCGGCCACGAGGGGCCCGTTTGGGACGTTCTGGGCCGCGACCTGGGCCCCAAGAGTGTTGCTGGAGTCCACGATGGCGCAGATGCAGTCGGAGGCTATTCCATCGGTCCAGATCTCCTCGTGGACGGGGTCGTAGGTCATGGAGGTGGGGTAGGTGGGGACCCCGATCCCGGCGACCGAGCGGTCGGTCGTGGTCGAAACGGCAGAAACGTTCTGGTCCAGAAGGGAGGCAGAGTAGACGTCGGCGTCGATGGGGTCGTAGGCGATGCCGACAGGATTCGAGCCTACAGCGACGTTGGCGATGACCTGGGCGCCGGTCGCGAAGACGCGTGTCGTTACCGCGGGGGCCGAGTTCGAGAACCCTTCGGGGGCTTCCGCCCCAACGGGACTAGCGTGGACCGGGAGGAGGGGGAGGGCCAGGGTCGCCGCGAGCAGAACTGCAAGAGCTGCGACTAGCTGCATCGCGTCCCCCGTGAGCACCGAGTCTCGAGGATATTATCCTTCGTGGCAGCGTCGCGACTCTCGCGGGCATGTCTGTCGATGCCCGCGATGCGCCTGACTCCGGAAGAGGTCGCCCGCCTGTCGTGCTCCGAATGCGGTTTTCCCCTGGCGACCCCCCGGGACCGGGCCGGGGGGTGCGACGGAGGCCACCCGGCCCCCTGCTCGATCTGCGGGAGGGTCGTGATGTTTCTAGGGTGGGGCGACACCTGTTCGTGGGACTGCCGCGACACTTTCGAGCGCGAGTTTCTCCAGGAGCTCGAACGCGCTCCTCGGCCGCGCGCGAAGTTCTGAACCCGTCCTTCTGGAGATACGCAGAGCTTCCCACGACCTTCGACGGTACGCGTCTCCACAGACCTCCCCCGTCCGACTCCTGTAGGTGGGCTCGCCGCCCGCACACATGTCGAGCAATGTCCCCTGTGAGCGAATCTTCAGGTACGCGGCCCTTCATCGAGCATCGTCATGCAAGACGGCTCACGCTCGTCTCGCCCGATGATCGCAGCCGAGCGGGGTGTGCTTCGAAGGGTCGGCAGGAACGTTCTCCTCGCGGCTGGATACTCGGGTTTCGGAGCCGCGATCCTGGCGGCGGCCTACCTGCTGGTTCGATGGACCTGCACCATGGGTGACTACACCACTGGTGGGTGCGAGGTGGGACCCGAGGCGTTCCTCCTCGTCATGGCTGGGTTGCTCGCGCTCCTCTCTGTCGCCATGCTCCACAGGTTTTTCCAGCGAAGGAAGCTCGCGACAGCAGCCATCTCTCGAGACCAAGTCGAGGAGCTGAGGGGGACACCCACTCGGGTTCTGGTCCCGAAGGAGTTCCGCTTTCAGGTCTTTGACCGCCAGGTCAAGGCATTGGTCCTGAACTTGCCCGGAGCGCTTCAGCCCCTCCAGAGCGAGTCTCCTCTGTTGCTCGCCTTCGCGGTCGAGAGGGACCACGGTCACTGGCTGGAAGCCTGGATCGTGAGCGTCAACGCAGAGCCGGCGCCTTGGCCGTTCGAGGTCGAGATCATCTCGCCGGAGACCACCGGGCCCCATGGGTGGAGAACCGTATAGCGGACGGCCCGCTCCGTTCTGGAACACTACCCTGTCCCGAGCCTTCGCTGCTCTGGACCCGCCGCCCACTTCTCGACCTTGACCCCTGTGGGCAGGGCCCGGGGGCGGAGCACCCCGCTCCCGATCTTCGCCAGGGCATCAGCCGAGAGCGCCCCGTCCCCTCGACGGGCCACATGGGTGGACCTCGCCCACCGAAGGTCGAAAGGGTCGAAGCGACGGGTGAGCTGGTGGAGGCGGTCGACCATCCCCTCGATGTCGGGGGAGGGGCTCGCGGCTTCCCCGGACACGAGCCGGACAAGGTCCGTGCTGTCCACCCGGACGCGCACCCCCGTGGCCCCCCGGGCGAGGACTTGCTCGAGGCCGAACTCGAGCGCGAGCCCCTCCGCGTGGACCGTGGACCCCACGTCGCCCAAGCTGACGGCGAACATCGCCAGCATCTCCATCCCCATGGTGCGGATGACCGCCCCCGCTCCGCCAGGGGCCCGCCACATCCGGTCAGCCCCCCGGGCACCGCGCCGCTGACAAAGCGAGGCATCGGTCTCCAGGTGAAGGATCATCCGCGTCCCACGAACGGCCTCGAGACCTGAAGGCCGTGCTCCCCCCACGTCCAGGGTCCCCTCCGCGAAGGCAACCCCCCCTCCCTTCCCGCTCTCCTGCGTACGCAGGGGCGGCGACCCTGAACACCCTTTGTCCCTATCGCGGGGGCGACCTCTGCGGCTCGCCCCGTGGCGGGACCCCGATCGCTCTCGCGAGCTCGGGGGCGACCGCGATCCCCCTCGCTTCGGGGACGTTCAGTATCGCTCGCGCCTGGGCGAGCGTCACGAAGAATTGATCCCCACCGAACACGAGTTTCCGTCCAATCTGGAAGCGGACGCAACCCCCTTTCGCAGGGTCCGAGTCGATTCCGAGGTCCTTCCAATCGACGCAGGGGTCAACGCCTAGGTGTGTCCAGGGGACTACCCGAACGTCGTCCTGGGAGGCAAAGGCCGCCCCCTCGCGGAAGCTGCCCACTCGGTCCACATAGAGCGTGAACTCGAACCCCATCGGGTCCGAAGTCCTGGCGAGCCTCTTGTTCAGCCCGGCCGCATCGGGGACTCCGCCCTGGGTCCACCGCGTATCGGAAGAGGGTCCGTAAGCGCGCGCTTCGGTTGCGGAGAGCCCGTACTGCATCGCCCTTCGGGGATTGAACAACCAGCGCGGGAACGATGGGTGGCGGATCAGGTCCGGGACATGGTCCTTGTAGATCGCCGGGACGGCCCCCCACTTGCCCAAATCTGGGGCGTCGAGCAAGAGCTCTAGGTTGCGCGGCCAAGGCCAGTAACCATAGATCCATTCCCAGCGGTACGTACGGCGCCCCAACAGGGTTCGCACGGAGAATCCCTCCAGCGAGAGGTCGGGGGGCCTCGACACGTCCCACCCCGAACCCAGTTCGCCTCAAGCCCCTTGCCCCGCGACCGCGGGTCGCGAGGACCTCGTGCGGCGGCTCCCCTCCGCCGCGTGGGAGGAGTTGGGAAGGTAAGGGCGAAGGACTCCCCCCCACCGGGCCCGCCCGGCGCGCCCGAGGGTGGGTCCATTCGGAGCCCCGCCCCGTCGCGCGGTGGCGCTTGGAGACCTCTCCCCTTGACGTGTGGCCGGACACCGCGCCGCTTCGCGGCGGATCTTCCACGGAGATAGCGCGTTCCCCGCTGCGGGGGGGCGTGCTCGGCGTTCGTAACCCAGCGGGCGCTCTTGGTCGTCATCGGGCTTCGCCTGAACGTTCGACCGCATTCCCCCCGAGGTCGCGGAGGGGAAGTCTCCTAGGCTCCGCGCTCCGCTTTGCTCCGCGCTCCGCGTATGGAGCCTTCCCCTGGCGGCCCGCGACCCGCTCCGGGCGGCCGCCCTTCGGGCGGC
>JAGWLG010000074.1 GCA_028864975.1 Thermoplasmata archaeon
TCGGCATCCGCAAGCTCAAGCTCCGGGTCTTCGCGACGAACCAAAGGGCCCAGAAACTCTACCGCGCCCTCGGGTTCGTGGAAGAGGCACGGCTGCGCGGCGAAGTGATCATCGAGGGGAGAGTCGTGGACGATGTTCTCATGGCCCTCTGGCTCGACGGTCAACACGGGCCCCCGTCGGGTTCCAAGACAGCCAATAAGTAGGGCGTGCTAGAATTACTTCCCATGTGACCGGTTGGGCCCGCATCATCATCGGCGCGCTGATCGTGGTCTTCGTCGGGATCCCTTTGCTCCTCTTTGGGCTCTTGCTCTTCCTGGTCGCCTTCACCTTCAGTTTCCTGGCCATCATCTTCCTGCTCCCCGCCCTTTTCTTCCTGCTCCTCGGAGGGGGCCTGATCTCCTGGGGCGCGGGCGCTCGCCGTCGTGACCTCCAACGGGATGCGCTGATCGGCCAGCAACAGGCCCCGATCTACCAGCAACAGCAGGCGCTCGCGTCCTCCGGAGGTCGGGTCAACGCGGCCCCGCCGCACCCTCCCGCCACCGCGGGCGCCGTCGGTCGGCTCTGCCGCCGATGCCGTGGAACGATCTCTCCGGGGGCGCGGTTCTGCGCGAACTGCGGGTCTCCGGGCTGAGCCCACCTCAAACGGAGGGTCCGCGAACCAAGTAGGGAAGCGAGAGCTCCCCCGTGGAGAACCTGCGGACCACCTCAATGAGCAGGCGATGCTCGAGGGGTTTCTGCCGCTCCGATAGCGCTTCTGCGCTCTCTCCGGGGACGATCGGGTGCTCCTCTTGGGCTAGGATGGGCCCTCGGTCCACGTCCGGAGTGACCAGATGCACCGTGGCGCCCGTGACCCGGTCCCCCGATGCGAGGACCGCCGCGTGGACGCGGGGACCGTACATCCCCACACCTCCGAACTTGGGCAGCAGCGACGGATGGGTGTTGACGATCCTCCCGGTGAACTGCTCGAAGAAGGGGCGGTCCAACACTCGCAGGAACCCCGCCAGGACCACCAGCTCGGTGCGCTCCTTCACCAGGGCGTCGACCAACTTCTGTTGCCACGCTCCCGTCGGGCCCTCCCGCGGCGAGAAGACCTGGGTGGGAAGGCCGAGCTCGCGAGCCCGGTCCAGGGCGTGGATGTGGGGTCGGTCCGCGGCGACGAGGACGATCCTGGCAGGAAGCGTCCCCCTCGTGATCGCCTGGGCCAACGCGGCCATCGTCGTGCCCTCGCCCGAGACCAGCACCGCGATACGCAGCGGATCGGCACGCACGTTCCCCTCTCCCCTTGAGCGACTTGAGGCCCGCCCCGCACGCGTGCGGCCGACCGAACTAGAACGTCGTGGCGCTGGTGAAGGTGAAGGACCGGCTCACGATGGGGGCAAGCACGTGGGCGCTGAAGGCCCTCTCGTCACCGTAGCCCCGCAACCGCTCGCCCACGCTCTCGACCCCTGCGAGGGTCCGGAGGATGCTCTCGGTGAACCGGAGGTTCCGGATCGGGTGCTGGACCTCGCCCTTGTCGACCCAGTAGGTACCGTCGCGCGTCATCCCGGTGATGATGGTCTTTCCCGGGTGGACCGACCTCACGTACCAGAATCGTGTGACGAGGATCCCCTGCTTCAGGTCCTTGACGAGCTCGTCCCGGCTGCGGTCGCCGGCGCGCATGGTGAGGTGCAGCGGGAGCGGCCCGAGCTCCCCGTACGGCGCCTCGGGGGGGAGCGCGTTCCGCGTGCTCTCCCTTTCGGCTCGAGCCCCCGTGATCGAGTCATGGGCGGGCCCTTCCGCCTTTCCCTGTCGGAAGATCGGCCGCGAGCGATGGGGAAGACCTTCGTAGTCCACGGCGGCCGGCACGCCGTGAGGGGAGAACGGGTCGTCCGAGAGCTCGAACGCAGGAGCGACGAGCCTCTTCCCCTGTCCCTTGACCAGAAAGCTCCAACCCTCTTCGACCGCGTTCGCCCCCAGCCCGAGCCAGGTCAGGTGGCCCGTAAGCTCGGAGACCGCGGGCCCCATCAGCAGGACCCGATACTTGCCGGGCTTCGCGGGACGCGGCGCGGTGCGCGGCGTGGCGGCGACGGCCTCCTTGGCGAGGCTCAGCAGGTCCACCTTCTCGGGGTCCCAGTGCGTTCCCTCCGACCAACCGGAGACAGGAGGGTCCTTCTGCGGCTGCTCGGCAAGCAGGGAGGCCTGGGCCGCGCTGCGACGATAACCTCGACGGAGCCCGGAGGTGTTGGCGACCGCCACCACGCTCGTCCCTTGGTTGTAGACCCCGGAGATGCGCGAAGGGCCGAGCCCCTCTTCGATGATCGCGAAGGCGCCGGCGAGCTGGTCGCCCAGCCCCTCCAGGTCCTCCCGCTCTGCCCTCGGAGCGAAGGGCACCTCCGCCGTGGGACCTCCCGGGTCGGAGGGAAAGCCCGGAAAGCCCCGGACCGGGGGCGCCACGCGCGCGAGCGAGGTCGCCTCCTCGGCCACGCGCTTCAGTCCCTGGGAGGTGAGGTCGGTCGTCGTGGCCACGCCGAGCTGTCCACCCTCGACGGCGACACGGAGGGAGAGCGACGCGACGCTCTCGGCGTGGGGCTGGTAGAGGCGCGAGTTCGCACAGCGCAGGGTGACCCATCGGTCCTCGTAGAACCGGGCATCCGCCTGTCCCTTCACCAACGAAAGCAACTGGTCGAGGACCTCGAACCCTCGACGGAGCTCCGGGCGAGGGCCCGTCCCTCCCTTCGGTGCGCCCACGGAGGCGGTCCCTGCTCTCGATGCTGTCGGTCGCGCCGAGGAACGGGGGCTCATGGGCCTCCTCCGACCCTGACCTTGCGGAAGAGTCCCAGCGGGGCCCCGTGCCCGACGTGGCCCACCTGCCCTGGCTGGCCCTTCCCGCAGTTGGGCAGCCCCCACAGGTGCCAGGTGGAACGGTCGGAAGTGGCCACGAGGGAGTTCCAGAAGGTGGGCGTCATGCCCGAGTAGATGGTGTTCCGAAGCAGTCCGCCGAGCTCGCCGTTCTTGATCGAACGGCCCACCTCGCAACCGAACTGGAAGTTGAGCCGCTTGTCGTCGATCGACCAGGAGCGGTTCGTCTCCATGTAGACCCCCTCCTTAACCCCCTCGAGGAGCTCCCCGCGGCTCCGCTCCCCCGGGGCCAGGTTGACGTTCGTCATGCGGATCAGCGGCGTCCTCGCCCACCCGTCGGCCCTCGCGGTCCCTCCGCTCTCGGGGAGGCCGACCCGCGCCGCGGTCTCGCGGGAGGAGAGGAAACCGGTCAGCACCCCCTCTCGCACCAGGGGGTACCGGCGACCCGGGACCCCCTCGTCATCCCACGCGAACGTCCCCAGGCCCCCCGGGCACGTCGCATCGGCCTCGATGGTCATGGCGGGGGAGCCGTAGCGTAGCTTCCCCAGCTCGCTCACGGAGACGAAGCTGGTCCCTGCGAAGCCGGCCTCGAAGGCGAGCACGCGGTCGAGCTCCGTCGCATGCCCGACGGACTCGTGCACCTGGAGGGCGAGCTGGTCGCTCGCGAGCACGAGGTCCATCTCCCCCTTGGGACAGGCGGGGGCCGTGAGCAAGGCGTGGGCGGTCTTCCCGCACTCCTCGGCGTGCGAGGGCAGGTCGAGCCCTCGTAGGAACTCGAACCCCGCCTGGGCGAAGTCGCCACCGAAGCTGTTCGGATAGGAGCGGCGCTGGACCTCGCCTTCCCCCACGGCGGTCGCCTCGACCCCCGCCCCCACGTGGGTGATCTTGGCCCGGTAGCTCGCCCCCTCGTTGGAGAGGTACCACTTCTCCTCCTGCCAGAGGGTCAGGGCGGCCTTGCCCGCCTTCACGGAAGCATGCGTGTGGAGCCGCGCCTCCGCCTCCTTGAGAAGCGCGATCTTCGCTTCTGTGGTCACCGAGAACGGGTCCTCCTTCATCGGGCTCTCGTAGCGCCCGCCCCGCGGGAGCTCCCTTTCCTCAGCGAACGGAACGCTCTCCCGCGAGGTCTTCTCAGCCGCACGCGCGAGGCGTTCGGCACGCTTCGCCGTCTCCCGCGCGGCGGCGAGGGACGCCTCGCTGGCCGCCGCGAACCCCCATCCTCGCTCGCGAAGGACGCGGACCCCGATCCCCGCCTCGGAGGAGCTGGTGAGGGCTTCCGCGGTGCCATTCTTCACCGAGAACCTCTCGAAGCGTCGGGGTCCCAGGTACCGCACGTCGGCGAAACGGACCCCCGGGGCCGAGGCCGCGTCCAGGGCTTCTCGCAGGAGGTCTTCGACCAGAGTTCTCCCCCCCTCCGCCGAAGCGGAGACGATTCAGAGCGTGACCTGAAGGTTGAGCTTTTCGGTGAGCTCCTTGTAGCGGTTCCGGATGGTGACCTCGGTCACGCCGGCCACCTCCGCGACCTCTCGCTGGGTCCGCCGCTCTCCGCACTGCAAGGAGGAGATGTAGATGGCCGCCGCGGCGACGCCCGTGGGGCCACGCCCGCTGGTGAGCTCGCGCTCGGTCGCCTCCTTCAGGATCTCGTTGGCGCGCGACTGGACCTCCCCCTTCAACTTGAGCTCGGAGCAGAAGCGCTGGACGTAGTCCTGGGGCCGCGTCGGGAGCAGACGTAGCCGCAGCTCCCGGGTCATGAAGCGGTAGGTCCGTCCGATCTCCTTGCGCCCGATGTGGCTCTTGGCCGCGATCTCGTCCAACGTCCGGGGCACGTTGCACTGACGGCAGCTGCCGTAGAGCGAGGCCGCAACGACCCCCTCGATCGACCGGCCGCGGATCAGGTTGTGGTTCACGGCCTTGCGGTAGATCATCGCCGCCGTTTCGCGGACGTTCCGGGGCAGGGCCATGGCGCTCGCGATACGGTCGAGCTCCGCCAACGCGAAGGCGAGGTTGCGCTCGGTGGCGTTGGAGACGCGGATGCGGCGCTGCCACTTGCGGAGCCGGTAGAGCTGGGCGCGGTTCCGCGTCGGGATCGACTTCCCGTAGGGGTCCTTGTTCTTCCACCCGATCTCGGTCGAGAGCCCCTTGTCGTGGATCGTGAGCGTCGTGGGAGCCCCGGCGCGGGCTCGCTTCTCCCCCTGCTCGGCGTCGAAGGCCCTCCAGTCGGGCCCCTGGTCGATCATGCTCTCCTCGAGCACGAGCCCGCACTCGTCGCAGACGAGCTCGCCGCGGTCGTAATCCTTCGTCAGGTGGTTGGAGCCGCAGCTCGAGCAACGGGCGGGGGCCAAGGCCTCCCCCTCCGCCGGCCCGCCAGGGGTCGTCGCGGGGAGCCGTCCTCCCTCAGCCGTCACTTCGGCGCACCTCCGCCGCGAGCGAGGACCCTATCAGCGAGAGGGCCTCCTCGGCCGGGAGCTGTCGGCGTGGGGCGACGGAGAGGTAAGGATGGGCGACAGGCCCGAAGACCCGCACCACGCGGCCCCGGAACCTCCCGCGAGGGTCCGTCAGGATCGTGCCCTCCGGGACAACTTCCTTCGCCCGCACCGTGAACGTCCCGCGGGCCGAAAGTCCGGTGATCCGGCCCACCTCCTCGTGTTCCCCCGCGGACCGCCCGCCGAGAGACCGACCAGGACCGGACAAGGGTTATTAGGCACCTCGGAAAGACGTATAAAGACTAGCCAGTTCGCTTTGGGTAATTCCTGGCCCCCCTGGACGGGATCGGGGCAGGCTTCGCTAGTTTTCCTCGAGCTCCTTACGGATTTCAAGGAGCTTCTCGTCCGCTTCGGGGGCCTTCCCGGCCTTCACAAGGACCGTGAGCTCTTTGAGCAGGGTCGCCGCGTTACCGATCCCCTTCTTCTTCTTCTGACGGTCCCGGACCGCGAGACCTAGGTCCCGTGCCTCGGTGATGATCTCGGTGAGCGTGCGCCCGGAAGGGGCCTTTCGCACGGCCGCCCCCTTCCCTCGCGTCGGTTTCTTCTCCTCGTGCGGCGGCTCCTCCTTCGGAGGGGTCGCAGGAGCCGCTGTGGGCTCCTCCTCGCGTGGCTTCGGGACCGCGGCCGCCTCGGGAGGCGTTGCGGCCTCCGGAGGGGCTTGAGGGGCGGCCTCGTCCTGAGGAGGGGCCGGGGTCGCCTCATGCGGCAGGGGGGTCTCCTCCCCTGGCTTCGGAGGGGAGGGCTCCTCTTCGCGTGAGGTCCGCGTGGCCGCCGGGGCTTCCTCCTCGTGGGACGGAGGGGACGGTCGGGGGAGCTCACTCGACGGAGCCGACACGGGCGCGGTGGCACGAGCGGCGACGCTCTCTGCGGGGGCAGGTGCGCCCTCTTCTGCCGGACGCGGGGCCGCGGGCTTCATGAAGTCCGCTCGGAACCGGACCATCTCGTCGCTCGCCTCCTTGAGACGTCCCGCCCGGGCGTGCGCCAGGACCATCTTCAGCCGCACCTCGGCCTTCT
>JAGWLG010000039.1 GCA_028864975.1 Thermoplasmata archaeon
GCGCCACCGTCTGTCCCGGCGGCGCGCTCTCCGCCGCCGGCGACAACGTCACCATCTCCATCGTCGACACCGCCAAGAACACCCTCCTCTTCCACGTCACCCTCCCGGGAACCACACCCAACATCCCGCCCCTCTTTACGAACTACGGCGTCGTCCAGCCGGGGAGCGGCGGGACGAACCAGAACTACACCATCTACACCAGCATTCGGAGCAGCGATCTCGACGACAATTCGGTCTACGTGAACCTCGCCTCGATCCCCGGCGCACCGGCCACCCCGGTCCAAATGCACCTGTGCCAGGGAAGCTACGCCTGCACGCGCGGACAAGGTGTATGGACCTTCACCGAGCTTGGGGGTGCGACCACCCCCGTCTGCTGTCAGCCCTACCTCTTCGAGATCAGCGCTAGGGACAACGGCACGGGGGTCCCCAGCCCCCAGCACAACAGTGTGGCCTTCAGCTACACCTTCCCGTCCGCGGCCAACACCGCGGCGCTTCTCATCTCCCTGATGCTCTCGGTGGGGAACCCCACCGTGGGGCAGAACGTCGTCCTCACGGCAGATGTGGGCGACAACGGGGGGGCGCCGGCGACCGGCGTGACGGTCTCGTTCTCCTCCAGCGTCACCGGCCCGATCCCGGGCACCACGACCTTCTCGAGTGTCGCCCCAGGCACCCCTGTGCCCAACCCAACGTACGATGCTTCAACGAACTGGAAGGCCGGGCCCCACGCCGGGGCGGTGACCATCAAGGCCACCGCGGTCGCCACCAGTGGACAGACCGTTTCCACCACCCTCGCGGTGACGGTCTTCCCGAGAACGCTGCTGATCGACGAGTCCGGCGTCGCGCCCGGGCTCAACGCCTCGCTGGACACCTTCACCTACCTCGAGACGGACATGAACTCGGCCGACATCCCGTACAACGCCACCACCGTGGTCCCGGGCTCGTCGGTGATCGGTTGGGGGTGCGGCGCGCCCACGTGCCTCAACAACTACGACGTCGTGATCTGGCTTCTCTCGAACAACGGAGCGCTCACGCCGAGCGACATGACCGCGATCAATTGCGCGACCAGCACCCCCTGCTTGGGGATGGGGCCAGGACAACGATCGGTGTGGATCGTGGGCGGCGATGCGCTCCAGGGCGCGGCGGCCGTCTACCCCACCTTCGGCATAAGTGGGGCCGCCCTGACGCCCTTCTCGAGCACGACCTATCCGCAGATCCTCCCGGTGGGAACGGCCTTGCCCACCACCGGGATCCTCGGCTCGAACCTCTACCTCAACGGGTGGCTTGGGGGTTGGTACACCCCGTCGTTGGCCCAATACTATGCGATCACCACTGCTGGAGGAGGGGTACCGGTCTTCCAGACCCTCGCGGGGAGCAAGACCGTGGCCTGTGCCTTCAACGGCACTTGGCGGGCGCTCGCGATGCCCTTCGAGCTCTCCACGGTCTCTATGACCATGCCATGGGGAGGCACCACCTACCAGACCTCCCTTGGCCAGCAGGCCTCGATCGTCTACGACGCGTTCAATTGGCTCGCGAACTTCACGTCCTTGAACCCCCACCGCAACGGCAACGACTGGGCCGTGAGCGAGGTCGATGTCCAGCCCTCGACGCTGACGTTCAACACGCCCGCATACGTCAATTTCACCGTCCGCGACAACGGTCCCACCAGCGTCCCGGTCCAGGCGGAGCTCTTGGTGGACAATCTTCCGCTTTTCGTGGGAGGGAGCGCGGTCACCACCATGGTGACCCCTTCCCCCGAAGGCGGGACCGCCCGGGCCACCTTCAACTGGACCCCCTCGTTCATCGGCTACCTCACTGTGGGGGTCGAGATCCTGCCTCCGAGCTCAGACCTCTCCGCCCAGAACAACCTGATGGAGAACAGCCTGTTCGCGGAGCAGCTCTACGTCCATTACAATGTGCTCCTTGTCGATGCGACCTTGAACACGGGGGTCCACCACGACACCACCGGTTACGTGTACAACGCGTTGATCGCGGACGGATATCCCTCATCGACCATCACGACCGTCACCCTCACCAACGCCAACGGCTGCGGAAGCCTCCCGGGGGCGATCATGCTCTCCCTCACGAACAGCCCGCCAAGGTTCAACCTGGTCGTCTGGAACCTGGCCGACACCACCAACGGCACGGGCTGCCCGCTCAATCACGCGAATCTGAACGCCCTGACGACCTTCCTCGACAACGGTGGGACCAGCTCCTCCCTCCTGTTCATCGGCAACGGGCTCCTGACCGACGTGGCCGACGGGCCCGTCATCAACTTCGCCGGGACCTTCCTCGGGATCAAGATCTCCTCTGCCGCGGCGCTCACCCCGACGGGGACCATCTACGGGGCCAGTGGCGACCAGGTCGGGAACGGGGTCGCCGTCCCCTATCCCTCGGGCCTCGCAGCGGGGAACACGACCTTCACGGCGCTCAACAACACGCCGAACGAGCTCCACGGTTTCAGCTTCTACTTCAATGACGTAGACTACTGGACTTTCCCGAACACGCTCCATGGCGCCGGGGCGAGCGCCTACTCCATCGCGGCGGGTTGGCACACCGCCTACTGGGCGTTCAACCTGGCCACGGTGAACGGACAACCCGGTGGGACTGCGGCGCTCGACCTCTCGCTGCTCCGCTTCTCGACGTTCGCCGGGCGGCTCCTGCCTCAGCCCAACGCCATCGTCGACGCTCCCGACATCACTTTCGCCACGGCGCAGCAACCTTGGACGAACTTCGACAAGATGCACCCCCAGCTCGACCAGCAGTACCTGATCCGCGCGAACGTGACCAACCTGGGAGGCACCACGGCCTTCAGCGTCGGGGCCCAGGTCTTCGACGGCTCCCACATCCTCGGGTCGAGCTCTGTCACCGTCGGGCCCTCCTTCCCCATCACCGGGGGTCTCAACTTCATCAGTTCCGCGACGATCTCGGTCGCCTGGACCCCGCTCTACGGGTACACCAACCCAATCAAGGTGGTCATCACCTCGGGCTTCACTGCGGGCATCCTCCCTGGGGTCGCGCAGCAGGCCCAGTGGAACGTCACGGTCTTCTTCTTCTACGATCCCACCACCGATAACTCGAACCAGTGGACGCACGATGACATGATCCAGTGGGATGAGGATGGCTCCGGATCGCCCCCCGTGGGCCAACAGATCTTCATCTCGGACGACAGCAACCAAGCGGTCGGGTCCCTCACCACGGCCGGCCCCGGGCCGAACTCGTGGGGGCAGGACACCGCGGACTGCTACATGACCGTCTGGAGCTGCACCTCCTCCGAGATCCAGGATGACCAGTCGAACAGCAACGGCGGGAGCGTGAGCTGGCTCTACTCCGCCCCCATCCAGCTCATGGCGGGGGAGACCTCGGCCCAGGTCAACTGGTGGCAGTCCTACGACCTCTCGCCGTTCCAGAACGGGGGCATCCTCTGCGTCCTCACGAGCATGAACTGTCCCACGGACAACTCCGTGGTCGACCTGAACGCGGCCAACGGAATCGTCTCCCCAGGGCCGGGCTATAGCGGGACCATCACCTTCGGCCAGTCCGGCGCGTGCGAGGTGGTCTCGGCGTTCACCGGAGCGAATACCGGCTTCGGCAGCGCCGGGCCTGCGAACTGGCAATTCGAGACGGTCAACCTCACGCGCTACATCCCGGCCTCCGGCACGGCCACGGTCTACGTGGGGTTCGGGTTCGTCGAGGGGACCACCTCCTGCGGGGGCTCAGCCTCGCCGCAGGAGCTCGGCTGGTGGATCGACCAACCGACCGTCCTCGAGTCCGGTGGCCCGACCACGACGGTGTCGAACAGTGCGGGATGCCCGTCTCCGGGCTCCAACATCCCTGTCGATCTCTGGCGCGTCACTCCGAGCGTCGCGCCTTCGTTCGGCGCGGCCGCTCCGCCCACCGGAGGGGCGTGGCTCTCCGGCGCAGTGTCGGGGACGAACTACGCGCTCAACCCCAACATGTGGGATTCGCTCTACTCCCGCCCGATCGATCTCTCGAGCGCCGCCAACGCGACGCTGAGCTTCAACTACGTCTGGAGCCGCAACAACGCGAACGGTGACCCTCCTATGGGGCTCATCGTCCAGGCCACGCCGGTGCTCCCGAACGGGGAGACGAACTGGGTCCAGATATGGACCGCGAACATCGTCAACGGGGTCACGACCGGGAACGCTGACCACAACTGGCACTTCGCGAAGGTGGACCTGTCGGGCTACCTCGGGAGTGTGATCAAGCTGAGGTTCGTCCTCGGGACGAACTGCGGGCTCGACGGAGACGACCCTGGCACCTACGCCTACCCGTACGTCGGGGCGGCGGCCATGGTCTCCGGGGTCTACGTGCAAGGCGCCACTTCGATCACCGCCATACGACCTGGAGCCGCCTTGGCCGCTGCGGAGGGGAGCCCGGCCGTGTCGTCAGGGCTGAACAATGGGGCTCGCTCCCTCTTCCCCGCGAGCTCGGGAGGCTCGGAGACGCTTCCCGGAACCGCCGTGAGGACCCTCGCGCACGGGACGGCGCCGTGGATTGAGCCGGTCGGCACCGCGGGAACCTCGTCATCCTCCACGGGACCCTCGGGGCCTATGCCGTCGGACCGCGCCCCCCTGCTCGCGCCGAGCCCTCGTTCGTCGTGGGTCCGACCTTGGTCCTAGAACGGGACGCGTGGAACCTAAGAGCCACGCGTCCCCTGCCGGGAGCTGTGTCCATGCGCGCCCAGGGTGGGTAGCCCTAGTGGGAACGGACCTCGGCAGGGAGGCACCGCGACGTTGAAATATCCGGCCGGTAAATACGTCATACAGCGAGAGCCACGTAGAGCCCGTTTTGGTGTGCTCTCGATGACCCCCAGAGGACATGCTATGCAGTTGACGGAGCCCAAGACGAGCGCCCGAACCCCCGAACGCTCCCACCCCCGGGCCTTCTCCTCCCCACGTCGGCTCTCTCGCGGCGGCCGCCGCGCCGTCTCCGAGGTCATCGGCACCATCCTCATCCTCGCCTTGACCGTCGTCCTCTTCTCCGCCATCTTCTACTTCGTCTCCACCCTCCCACCTCCCCCCTCCAGCTCCACCTCCCAGTTCTCCGCCGTCCTCGGCATCGGCGGCGGCACCTCCCCCGGGGAGTCCGACATCAACATCACCTACCAGGCCGGCCCCACCCTCGTCAGCGCCACCACCGCCATCTATCTCTCCTCCACCGTCAACGCTGCCAACTACAACTGCGCCCGCAGTGGCAGCTACGGCAACCCCTACACCGTCTCCCAGGGACTCGCGGGTGCCCCCAATATCTGGACCGCAGGCCAGATCTGGACCCTCCACCTCCAGGTCGGCGCCACCGTCTGTCCCGGCGGCGCGCTCTCCGCCGCCGGCGACAACGTCACCATCTCCATCGTCGACACCGCCAAGAACACCCTCCTCTTCCACGTCACCCTCCCGGGAACCACACCCAACATCCCTCCCCTCTTCCTCAACTACGGCGTCTTCGCCAAGGGGGGCGGGCCGCTCTCGGCCGGGACCCCCTACTACGTCAACACCACCGTTCGCAGCTCCGACATCAACTGCAACTCCGTCTACGTCAGCTCCTCCCTCCTCGGCATCTTCTCCACCGCTCGACAGATGACCCCCTTCGACCGTTGTACCTACTTCAGCTTCGGACCGGTCACCAGCGGGAGCGGCGGACAGACCAACCCCACTGCGAACGTCCAGTATTCCTTCGTCATCACCGCCAGCGACAACGGTACCGGGGCGCCCGCCCCGCAGCACAACTCCGTGATCTTCTACGCCACCTGGGTCTCCGCCTCCCAGGGGCTCGCGTCGTTCAGCGTCACCTTGACCGCCACCCCCGGGAACCCCCAGGTGGACCAAGGGACCGCCGTCACCGCGACCTTCACCAACCAAGGAGGCGCCCCCGCCTACGGCGTCAACGTGACCTTCCGGAACACCGGGACGGGATGGATCAAGGGTCCGATCTCGGACGGGCAGCTCAATGTCTCGATCACCAACTACACCACCGCCTTCTGGCACGCCGGGCCCCGCGCTGGGAACTACCAGATTTGGGTCTGGGTGAACGCCTCTGGCGGGGTGTCGAATGCGGCCCAGATCGCCCTCACGGTCTTCCCGCGGACGCTTCTCATCGATGAGTCGGGGGTGACACCTGGGACCAACGCCTCGACGGACACCTTCACCTACCTCGAGACCGACTTCAACTCCGCCGCCATCCCCTACAACACCACCATCGTGCCTCCGGGCTCCTCCGTCGTGAGCTGGGGCTGTGCTGCCCCGACCTGTCTCAACAACTACGACGTCATCGTCTGGTTGCTCTCGAACGCCGGGACGCTCTCGGCCTCCGACCAGAATGTCCTCCTGAACGCCTTCTCCCCCGGGCAACGCTCCGTCTGGCTCGTTGGCGCCGGCGCCGGTGTCGGCCTGTCGGGCGCGCTCCTCTCCGACCTCGGAGTGGCGAACCCGACCCAGGTCACGCTGTCGTCGTCCGCCCCGACGCAGCTCACGCCGACGGGCACAAACGTGCCGCTGAACGCCCTACCCATCCAGAACTACTGGCTGGACGGATGGCTCCCCGCCCAAGGAGAGGTGGGCGCCGTGTTCGCCCAACCATACTACACCACGAGCAACCTTGCGGGCTCGGGACAGGCCTTCCTCACCACCACGGGGAACACCTGCTCGGCGACGCAGAAGTTCTGCGACGCGGTCGACGTGAACAGGACGTACAAGAGCATGTTCATGCCCATGGAGCTCTCCGCCGAGGCCCGCTCGATGCCTTGGGGCAGCGCGACCTCCTACGTGACCGCCCTGGGGAGCCAGGCCTCGACGGTCTACGACGTGTTCAACTGGCTCGGGAACTTCTCGGTACTGAACCCCCACCGGAGCGGCGCCGACTGGGCGGTGAGCTCGGTCGATGTTCAGCCCTCCGTGCTGACGTTCAACACCCCGTCCTACGTCAACTACACCATTCGGAACAACGGCCCGGCGAGCGGGGCCTTCACGGTCGAGCTGCTCGTCAACGGGCTTCCATATTACGTCGCGGGAACCCCGGTGACCGCCACGGTGAACCCGAGCCCGCTCGGTGGCATCGTGCGGGGCAGCTTCAACTGGACCCCCAACGAGATCGGCTTCCTCACGGTCGGGGTGCAAATCATCCCTCCCGCGGGAGACCTCGATCCAGCGAACAACATGATGTCGAACAGCCTGTTCGCTCAGCAGCTCTACGTTCACTACAGCGTCCTGCTCGTTGATAGCACGGGAAGTCTCTCCATCCCCGGCTGGACCGGCACCGCGACCTGCTTCACGGCCACGTGCCACGACACGACCTACTTCGTCAGGAACCTCCTGCTCGCGGACGGGTTCCCGGGAAACACCATCTCGATCGCCTACGTGACCAGTCCGACCAACTCCTTGGGGGCGACGGTCCTTTCGGCCCTGCAGGCCGCCCCCCCGCGCTTCAACCTCGTGGTCTGGAACCTGGGCGACGAGATCGGGACTTCATCTGTTTGCCCGGTCAGCAGCACGGACATCACCGCGCTCCAGACCTTCCTGAACAACGGAGGTAGGACCTCCTCGCTCCTGTTCGTGGGCGGCGGGCTCGTCGCCACCAACAGTGCGTGTACCGGCTATGCGTCGACGAGCGCGTTCCTCTCTGGCTATCTCGGTGTCTTGGCTCCATCCCCTGCAAGCTCCGTGGTCGCCGGGGCTGTCCTGTATGGTCAGATCGGGAACCCCGTCGGGAACGGCGTTGCCCTAGCGTATGCGGGAACCGGAGTCGGAATCGGGAACTACACCTGGCACCAGTTCGGCGCGACTCCCCCTGGCGACTGGAAGCAGTTCTCGCTCTATTACAACGCCCCGGATCCTTGGAGCATACCCGCCAACCCAAACGTTGCGGCCTCTAACCTCTACTCGGGCACAGGTGGATGGCATGCGGGGTACTGGGCGTTCAACATCGAAGGGGTCGCCGCGGGGGGAGGCGTGGGAGGGCTCGAGACGTATCTGTTGCAGTTCGCGACCTTCAGCGGACGGCTCCTTCCGCAACCCAACGCCATCGTCGATGCTCCGGACATCACCTTCGCGACGGCGCTGCAGCCCTACATGAACTTCGACCAGATGCATCCCCAGCTGAACCAGCAGTACCTGATCAATGCGAACGTCACGAACCTCGGTGGGAGCGCCGCCTTCTCCGTGGGCCTCCTGCTCTACGACGGGTCGCACATCCTTGGATCAGGTTCCGTTACGGCAGCGCCCGCGAGTTCCAGCGCGGGGGGGAATGTCAGCGCAGGGTCCGGGACTCTTTCGTTCGCATGGTCGCCGATGTTCGGTGCAACGAACGCCATCTCGGTAAGGATCACGACCGCCACCACCGACGGCATCATCCCAAATGTCTACCAGTATGCGGTCTGGAACCTCACGGTCTACTTCTTCTATGATGACGGGGGAGCCGGCGAGAACGTTTGGACCCACCAGCAGCTCTCCTTGTGGCAGGACGCTCAATCCCCGGCGTGCGGGACCCCGCTCACCGGGCAGAGCATCTACTACTCAGGCGGGAAGA
This sequence comes from Thermoplasmata archaeon, assembly GCA_028864975.1. Classification (GTDB taxonomy): domain Archaea; phylum Thermoplasmatota; class Thermoplasmata; order Lutacidiplasmatales; family UBA184; genus JAKAAX01. The sequence continues at coordinate 8,542 of JAGWLG010000039.1, forward strand.
CCAACGTTCCGGTCATGTGGCCCCAGGGGCCCTCATCCTCTACCTTCCAAGGGTATGAGCCACCCGGGAACCCTTACCCCAGCTATGGAGTGGGAAGCTCCTACGGCTACTACTCGACAGGAAACGCCGTCTCCTGTACGGACAACTTCTACGACACGAATACTGGCATCACGACATTCATCAACGGATACATCCCTGGCTACCCCAACTTGGAAGTCACCGGATGCACCAGTAACCCATCAACGAACTACTACTTCCAGATGAAGGACAATATCGGCAACTACGAGGGGTACTGCCCGGGCCACTGGGCCATGGATGGAATGGGCCCAGCTGACACGGGAGCCACAGGGGACGCTTGCTACGCGGTCATAGGGTCCACCTTCTGCGCATCGCTGGGCATCCTGGACGACTTCGAGAACCCCGACTTCGTCACCTCGTGGGCCTATAGCTCTCCCATCACCATCCCCGGGGATGCAGGTACGTCGGCGTACGCCCAATGGTTCCAGCGATACGATCTCTCCGCCTCCTTCACCGGGGTCGTCGCCTGCGTTTCGTATTCGACCAACGGTGGATCCACCTGGCAGGGGACAGGATCGAACGCGGCCTGCAATGCAGGTCCCCGGGGGATCATCCCCACACCGGGACCAGGGTACACCGGTACCGTTCCGCTCGGAGGGTCATGCACCCCCGTCAGCACGTTCACGGGCTCAAGCGCGAGCGGGACGTTTGGATGGGAGCTGGAAAGGATGGACCTCTCTCAGTACGCCGGCGACATGGTGCGCATCGGCTGGGACTACCTTGAGGGCAATCTGGGAGGCTGCGGAGGTGCCAACCCCACATCTCCCCAGGCCGGGTACTGGGCGAACAGCCTGGACATCTACACCACCAACGGCGGAACGATCACCTCCTCCGACCAGGTGACACCGCCCGCGATCCCCCCCGACCTCTGGCACGCAGCCACGCGGCCCTACCTTGCGGGGCTGAGCGGGTACGGCGCTCCCCCGGCCACGGCCCAGGGCGGATGGCTCGCCGCCGCTCCGAGCGGCACGGGGACCCTGACGCTCGACCCGAGCATGTGGGACTCCCTCGTGACCCGACCGGTGTCGCTGACGAATGCCGCGGGAGCGACCCTCTCCTTCGACTACCTCATCAATCGCAACACGGGTGCCGCTGCCCCCGCCCAAGGCATGGCGGTCTTCATCAGTCCGGTTCTGTCGAACGGGGCCACTTCCTGGATCCAGATATGGAACGGGGGAACGGACGGGGTTTCGGGCACAAGCTGGAACCATGCGGGCCCGATCTCCCTCACGGGTTACCTGGGCGGGGTAGTCGAGCTCGCCTTCGTGGCGGGGACAAATAACCTGGCCAGCGTGGGATATCCGAATCCCGGAGCCATGATGGTGACGGACGTTACGGTCTCGGGTCCCACCATCGTCTCCGCGATCGCCACGAACCCGGGGAGCTACCCGACCTCCCCGGCCCTCCAACAACCGACCCTGACGGTCTTCCCGGCTCCCGGTCAAATTGTCGGTGAGCTACATTTCATGTCACCCCAGGGCGGGACGGCGGCCCCTGTCGGATGGACCCCCCTAGCCGGGTCAGCTCCCAGGAGCCCGTGGCCCTCGGGCAAGTGGAAGGCCGGCGCCTGAACGGGGTGGCGCGCACCGGAGCCGTGACGTTCCGGTCCCTTTCGAGCCCGTGCGACTAGGGAGATTCCCGGTCCGCAGGGCCGGCTCCGTCAGCCGCGGACTGGGTGGTCGAGTCCCCTGTCGGGAGGGGAGCGGCCTTGCCCGAGGGGAGAGGCTGCACTCCAGGGCCGCCCTCTGACTGCTCTGCCCCACCCTCGTACCTAATCGACACCGTCTTCTCCGGCACCTCGGAGAGGCTCTTCTTGCACTTCCAGCAGGTGGACTCCCCCTTGTCGACGACCGCACCACAGTGCGGGCAGCGCAGCTCCTCCGCGGGGGGTCCGCCCTCGCCACTCTCCCCCGCCGCGGCGGCCTTCGCCTTGGCGAGGCGCATCCGCTCACGGCCCTTGAGGTAGGAGTAGATCAGGATGATCGCCGTGAGGACGGCGACCAAGAGGAGCATCGAGAGGTAGAAGTCGGGGAGGAGCAACGCGTAGACCCCGCCGAAGTCGGTGGTGATGGGGCCTTGGGTGTAAGAGCAGCCTCCATACCCTGACCCCGCGCCCCCAGGCACGGTGCAGCTCCAACCGCCCCAGTGGGCGTTGAAGCCGAAGATGTTGACGCTCTCCGCGCCGACGCTCGCGACCTCGGTCAGGAACATGAAGTAGTAGATCTCTCCGGGGGCCAGGTCAGAGACGTTGAAGGTCAGCTCGAAGGGCCAGGTCGCGTTCTGTTGCGTAGGGGAGAGCCAGTAGGTGATATTGTGGAACTTCTCATGCGGGGTAAGGTAGCAAGCTCCCTGCGAAGAGTTGGTGTCGTAGGCGCAGTTGGAGATCCACAGGTCGACCGCTTTGAGAGTGATGTTCTTGACGAGGAAGTGGTTCGAGACGTCCACCTGGAACTTGTAGACCTGTCCGTGATGGTTGCTCTCCCAAGGTGAGACGGTCGCGTTCTGGAGGACGTTGTCCGCGCTCCCCGCGAGCGGGGAGGGAACGACGGCGACCTGGGTCACGACCAGACCCGTGACCAAGGGAGCGAAGAGAAGGCAGGCGAGCGCGGCCGCGAGCATCTTGCGAAGCGAGGTCTTCCAGCCAACGTAGATGGGAAGTCCGAAGGCGACGAGGAGCATCAGGAGGGCTCCGACGGGGATCCCGAGCTCCCCTACGAAGAACCCGGAGAGCAGGACGATGATGGCGAGGTAGACCCCGAAGCCGATCGGGGTCTTCCCAAACGCGCGTACCCGCTCCTTGAACGCCACGACGGAGGGGCCGAGGAACGGTACTGCTTAAGAGGATGGGGGACCCCTCTCGGGCGTGCTTCCCGAGGGGCCCGCCCGTCACGCGGCGACCTCCGATCGCCAGGGCGCCATCCCTTGTGCACTCATCGTGCTAGACGGGCTCGGAGATCGCCCCAACCCGGCCCTCGGAGGGAAGAGCCCGTTGGAGGCGGCCGCCACGCCCAACCTCGACCGCCTCTCCGCACGGGGGGCCGTGGGGACCGTCGTCACCGTCGGGGTCGGGATCGCCCCGGAGTCGGACGCTGGGGTGCTGGGCCTCCTGGGCTATGACCCGAGGACCGATTCCCCCGGTCGTGGGGTCCTAGAAGCTGAGGGGGTCGGACTTCACATCGAGGACGGACAGGTCGCTTTCCGGTTCAACTTCGCGACGGTCGGGAGCAAGAACGTCGTCAAGGATGCCCGGGTGGGGCGTTCCCTCAGCACCGACGAGGCCCGAGAGCTGGCCACCGCCCTCACGGACGCAGACCTGCTGGGACGCGAGGGGGTCGAGTCGAGGGTCGTGGCGACGGTCGGACACCGAGGCGTCGTTCGGTTCTCCTCGAAGAAGGGGGAACGGCTCTCCCCGGAGGTCTCCAACTCGGACCCGTTCTACGAGAAAGTGGGAGGGCTCGGCCACGCCGTCAAACCCGAGCGGCCCCAAGTTCGGAAGGTCCGTCCGTTGGACGGGACCCCGGCGGCCGCGCGGACGGCAGATCTTGTGAACCTCTTCGTCGATCGGGTGCCCGCGATCCTTCACGACCAACAGGTCAACGTCCGTCGAAGGGCTTCGGGGAAGCTCGAAGCGAACCACCTCCTGATGAGGGACGCCGGGACCTCGCCCAAGGGTCTGAGGACCTTTCGAGAACGGTGGGGGGTCGAAGGTGCCGCGCTGACGGAGATGCCCGTGGAGAGAGGACTCGCCCGCCTTCTCGAACTCGAGGACGTCTTCGTCGGCCCCGTCGACCCCGAGAAGCGAGCGGAGGGGTATGAAGAGAGGGCGACACGCTGCCGCGAGCTGCTCCGCCGCCAGCCGTTCCTCTACGTTCACTTGAAGGGCCCGGACGAACCAGGACACGACGGCGACGCCCCAAAGAAACGCGAGATCATCGAGGCCTTGGACGCGCACTTCTTCGGCCCCTTCCTCAAGGGGCTGGACCTCTCCGGTTGCCGTCTCCTCGTCACCGCCGACCACGCCACCCCGTGCATCCTCAAGGGACACTCGGACGACCCCGTGCCCGTCCTGTTGGCGGGCTCAGGGGTTCCCCAGGGTTCTCACCCGAAGGGCCCTCCACCAAAGTTCTCCGAGGAGCGATGCTCCCACGGTCCCCTGAACGGGCTGATGGGCCGGGAGCTCCTCGACCATCTCTTCCACCCGAAGATGGCCCCGCTGGAGCCGAGAGGGCGCGGAGCTGGTGTGGCCTCTCCCGCAGCGACCTCGACAGGCTGACCCCCCATGCGGGCTCAGGCGCTCACCGTGGAGCGCGCGAAGGGGGAGCAAGTACGTCGGGCGCTTGTAGCCGGTGGCTGGCTCCGAGGGGACCTTAGACCGAAACGAAGTGCGATCGAGGTCGTCTATCCGATCGTCGGGCTCCCCGCCGACCTTCCGCCGGGCGTTGAGGGCATCCTCTCCGAAGAGGACTTCGAGCCGTCGGGGGAGAAGGGACCTCGCGACTATCACTCGCTGGTCGATCTTCCCGAGCCGCTGCGCCAAGAACTTCCGAGCTCGTTCGACGTGGTGGGCGACATCGTTCTGATCCGACTCCCCGACGTGCTTCTGCCCCATCGGCGATCCATCGGAGCGGCCCTCCTATCCTTCGTCCCCGGATGCAGGAAGGTCGGGTTGGACCGAGGGGTGGAAGGGGTGGCCAGGTTGCGCTCGCTCGAGGAGATCGCGGGGGAGGGAAGCTGGGCGACCGTACATCGCGAGAATGGGATCTCTCTCGCCGTGGACCTGGAACACGCCTACTTCTCCCCGCGCCTCGCCAGCGAGCATGCGCGGGTCGCCTCGCTGGTGACCCCGGGCGAACGACTGCTCGACCTCTTCTGCGGGGTCGGGCCTTTCTGCCTGACCGCGCTTCGGGCCCAGAAGAGCGCCACGGCCCTCGCCGTGGACCTGAACCCATCGGCCGTCGCCCTTCTGCGCGAGAACGCGAGGCGGCTTCGCGTGCAGTACCGCCTGGAAGTCCTCGAGGCCGATGCCGAGGACTTTCTTCGGCGTGACGAGCGCTTCTCGCGCGTGGTGATGAACCTCCCCCGCGAAGGATATATGTACGTCGCCAAGGTCGCTCGCCATGTCATGCCAGCGGGGACGCTCCACCACTACGAGGTCGTGCCGCGCGCGCGTGCAGCGGAGCGCCTGAGGGAGCTCTCCACCCTCGTAGGTCCAGAGTGGTCGGTCGACACCCCCCGTGTCGTCCATGCCTACAATCCCACCTCGGACCTTCTGGCCTGGACCCTCCATCGGGGAGCGTGAAGATGGCCGTCCCGCTCGTCGCTGCGACCGCCCTGGTCGTGGACCTCTCCGAGGTCTCGGACCGCGACCACCTCCGTGTCGGGGGGAAGGCCTGCAAACTGGGCGAACTCGTTCGAACGGGGCTGCCGATCCCTCCGGGGTTCGTCGTCACGACGGCCTCCTACGACGCCTACCTTCGAGAGACGACCGTCGGCGCGGTCGTACAAAAGGAGCTGGAAGGCCTCGACCCGGACCGGGCCGACTCGGTCGAGGAGGCAAGCTCCCGCATCCGCAAGGCCTTCCAGGACACCCCTTTCCCCCCCGAGCTGGAGAAGATCGTCCGCGACACCTACGTGGCCTTCGCCAAGAGGCACAAGGTCGCCTATTGTGCGGTCCGATCCTCGGCGACCGCAGAGGACCTCGCCGACGCGAGCTTCGCGGGGCTCCAGGAGACCTACCTCAACGTCTCGACCCCCGACGAGGTGCTCGCCAACGTCCGGCGATGCTGGGGGTCGCTCTTCACCCCGAGGGTCATGGTCTACCGCCGGCGGAAGAACATCTCGCACTTCGACGTGAAGCTCGCCGTCCTCGTCCAGAAGATGGTCGATTCCGCGGTCTCCGGGATCATGTTCACGGCCGACCCGAACACCGGCGAGAGGCACACCATCGTGGAAGCGGGTTGGGGCCTCGGGGAGCTCATCGTCGGTGGGGAGGTCACCCCCGACCACTACGTGGTGGACCCGGCCGGGCCCCGGATCGTGCTCAAGAAGATCTCGAAGCAGTCGGTCAAGCTCGTTCGGGAGGACGGCGGGGGGAACCGCCGCATCGAGGTGGCGGGCCCGAACCAAGAGGCCCCCAAGCTCTCCGACGCTCAGATCCTGCGGCTCACCTCGCTCGGGAAGGTGATCGAGGCCCATTATCGGCGCCCGATGGACATCGAGTGGTGCCTGGAGGACGGAGAGCTCTACGTGGTCCAAGCGCGGCCGATCACCACGGGTGGGGCCGCGCCTGCGAAGGTCTCTAAGGGGGGAGCCGCTGAGCCCCGGGTGATGGAAGCTCTCGCCCCCTCGAAGGAACCTCACGGCACCGGTGCCCTGTCGAAGATCCTGCTCCGTGGGCTCGGAGCGAGCCCCGGGAACGCTGAGGCCCGGGTCCGACGCATTAGCGGCGTCACCGACATGGACCAGCTTCGCCCCGGTGAGGTCCTGGTAACCTCGATGACCATGCCGGACATGGTCCCCGCGATGTCGAGAGCAGCGGCCATCGTCACGGACGAGGGGGGGATGACCTGCCACGCCGCGATCGTTTCCCGCGAGCTCGGAGTTCCCTGCGTCGTGGGCACCCGGGAGGCGACCAAGGTGCTCCGCGACGGGCAGGAGGTCACGGTCGATGGGAAGGCCGGGATCGTCTACGAGGGGTTCCAGAGCGGCGGAGGCCCGCATGCCGCGGCCCCGGCCAAGGCTTCGGTGCCCTCCGGAGGGTTCATCGGCCACCACGTGCCCGCGACGGCCACGAAGATCTACGTCAATGTCTCGATCCCCGACAAGGCGAAGGAGTACAGCGAGCTCCCCGTCCAGGGCGTGGGGCTCTTCCGCATCGAGTTCCTATTCACGAGCTACGTGCGGAACCACCCGATGGCCCTCATCAAAGAGGGGAAGGGCAAGGAACTGGTCGAGCGTCTCGCTGCGGGGATCGAGAAGGTCTGCGAGGCGTTCAACCCTCGCCCGGTGATCATCCGGACGAGCGACTTCAAGACCAACGAGTACCGCGGCATGCCCGGCGGGGCACCCTACGAACCCGAGGAGAACAACCCGATGATCGGGTGGCGGGGTTGCTCCCGGTACGTCTCTCCCCAGTACCGTGACGCCTTCCTGCTCGAGCTCGAGGCCATCCAGCACGTGCGGTCGGTCCGTGGCTTCCGCAACGCCCACGTGATGCTCCCGTTCGTGCGCAACACCCAGGAGCTCGAGCTCATCGAACGGATGATGGAGCAGAAGGGGCTGATCCGCGGCCCCGACTTCAAGCTCTACCTCATGGCCGAGGTCCCCTCCACCGTGTTCCGGGCACGAGAGTTCTCCGAGTACTGCGACGGGTTCTCGATCGGGTCGAACGACCTGACCCAGCTGGTCATGGGCGCGGACCGCGACTCGGACATCTTGGGAAAGATGGGCTACTTCGACGAACGGGACCCCGCGGTGCTCAAGGCCGTCGAGATGCTCATCCAGGGCGCTCACGAGAAGGGTCGGACCGTCGGGATCTGCGGGCAGGCGCCCAGTGTCTATCCCGAGTTCACGGAGTTCCTGGTCCGCCACGGGATCGACACGATCTCGCTCAACGCGGACACCGTGGTCTCTACGACCAGGATCGTGGCCAGCGCAGAGCAGAAGATCCTGATGGAACGCGCCCGTCGTCCGACCTGAGGAACCCCCGCCGGGGAACGATCGGCGACGACCCCGCCGACCCCTCCACGGTCACGATTCGGTATCGTTCAGTTTTGCTTGGGGAGGGACGCCGGTCGAAGCGTCCGCGGGGGCCCTCGACCCAGGAGGAGTCTTCCCAGGGTCTTCGGCACTCGCACCAACCGCAGGAACCGCCGGCCCGGAGGTGGAGGTCGTCCCCGCCAGGTCGTTCCGCGGTCGGGCCCGTCGCCGGCGAAGGATGAAGCTCCCAACGACGGCCGCCGCTAGCACGACAGGTAGGACGAGCCAAACCCCGGCCGGCACCCCGGCCAGGAAGGAGGACACACTCCTCCCGCCGGTGCCTGGAGGTGCGGAGGTCGAGGGGAGGGGCGCGAGGACAGCGCTCCACCCCGTGGTCCTGCCTGGCCATAGCGTAACGTTGGCCCAGGTTGTGCGGTAGCCCGACGCCCCGACGGAGACCTCGTACGGACCGGCCGAGAGCGACAGGTTGTACCCACCTGACGAGGAGACCGCCACACTCAGCCCATCGACCCGAACGGTTGCCCCGACCCCCATGGGGGCCACCGTTCCCGCCAGCCAAGAGGGGCCGGGAACCAAGCTCAGGTTCAACCAGAGGGTCTCGCCTGGTGCAAGGTCGATGGCCCGCTGGATGGGCGCGTACCCCGGGTGCGTCGAGAAGAGCGCATGGGTACCAGCCGAGCCGTTCCACAGGAACGTCCCCCCCAGCCCCATCGTCAGGGCGTACCCGTCGAGCTCCACGGAGGAGTTCGTCGGCGAGACCGACCCACGGAGTTCAGATGGGGCATGGAGGAGGGTGATGGTGAGAGGGGTTACGGACCCCGGTGGAACGGCGACGCTCACGATCTGGGAAGTGTACCCGGGTGCGGTCGCCTGAACTTCCACCGTGCCCGAGGGGACGGCGAGGGAGAAGTTTCCCCCCAGGACGGGAACCGATCGACCGTTGACCTCGACCTGTGCCGAGGTCGGAGTGACGTTCCCGACCAGCCATCCTTGGGAGGACCCGGAGGGGGTCACGTTGAGCCAGCCGATGCCCTTCCCCGAGAAGGTGACATTCAGCAGGGAGTCCACGAAGCGCGTGCCGCCTGGGAAGATCCACGAGGAGTTCGAAGCAGCGAAAGAGCTCATGGTTCCGCTGACCTGGTAGCCCTCCGGGTACCAGAAGGACGGTAGGTTCACCTCGACCCAGGCCCCCGGGCGCGTCGCGTTGACCTCGAGGGAGTAGACCGCGGGCCGGAACCCGAAGGAGGAGGACACCTCCCGTAGACCGTCCCCCCCGACGGCGTGCGGGGAGGCCAGGACCTGGGCCCGGTCCGTGCGAGTGCGGAGGCTCCCGTTCGGCATGAGGAGCCCCCATCCGCCTCCCGGCTCGGTGATGGAAGAGCCGGAAGTGTTCGACTTCCACTCCCAGAAGGAGCTCCCGACATCGAACCTTCCGGCCGAGAAGTTGAGGTTCGCTTCGATCCAGCTGTCGTGGTAGAAGTCCGGGTTCACCCCGTACTCCCCGACGAACCAGGCGGTCCCGAACTCCTGGGCGTTATACTGCTCGTTCGCGAAGGCGCTCTGGATCGCGCTGGTGTTGCCCGACCAGTTCGCCCCCGTGGTGAAGACGTCAGAATAGATGTGCGGCTCGTAGACCAGGTCGCTGTCTCCGAGCGACACCGGGTTCCACGCCGCCCAGTTGAGATTGTCGGTGTAGGCGGGAGGCTCGAACCAGATCGCGTGTCGGGTATCCGCGGACCGTATGTAGGGGATCATCGCCCGGTAGAAGGGCAGGAGATAGCAGTCGCCGAACACGTAGGTCACGGGGCTCCCGTTGGGGCAGAACCCCAGGAAGGGGGAATTGCTCCCGGGGTAGGGCTCGTTCATGATGTCGTACCCCACGACCGCGGGGTCATTGGCGAAGGTCGAGGCCAACGTGTGGAGGGCCTCCCCGTAGGCCTCCCAGAGTCCCACGTACCCGGGAACCGTGGTGTTGTTCCAGAACGCGTTGAAGGCGGCGACGACCGCAGGGCCGACGGGGCAGTACGGGCTTCCTCCGACGACAGGGCAAGTGTGGGCGGCGTTCCCCGAGAGCGTCGCCCACGGGGGTGCCCCATCCTGCTCGATCCCCGGTGGCGTGGTGTTCCAGCCGTATTCGTCCTGGTGCATGTCGATCAGGGAATAGACGCCGTTCTCCGCTCCCCAGCCGACCGCCTGCTGCACAGCCTGGAGATAGCTCGCATTGAAGACCCCCGGGGAAGGCTCGAGGAGGCTCCAGGAGAGGCTCATCCGAACGAAGTCGATCCCCAGCGCCCGCATCTCGACGAAGTCGCTGGGAGAGAGGGGGACGCTCTCGTTCCAGTCCGGTCCGTACTGGATGAAGCCCGTAGGGTTCACCCCCCGCAGCGGAAGGTAGGTGCCGTCGCTGCTCACGAGATCGGAGGGCCATCCCGTTTCCGCGTGGAGCCACGGGAGCACCGGGGCCTGGGACTCGCGCGAGATGGACGGACCGGGGACAAGAGCAACTCTCGCGGCGGAGGGGGCGGGCGAAGAGCGCACGGACAGTCCCGTGGGTGTCGGAGCGGCGGCATGGACCTGGGGGACCGACGTGGAGCCCCAGGGCCCGGGAACGAGCAAGAGAACCAAGAAGACCGCAAGCCCTCCCGAACCGAGCCTCGCTCCTTGCTGGAGCCCCAGGACCACCTGTCGCTGCAGAGGGGGCATGGCAGGGTGGGTCCCAGGAGCGCCCTCCCCTTCAAGCATGCGCCCCTGCTTGGCCAGGGTTTCTGGCAAGCCCCCATCGACGCGTGCTCGAGCCAGAGACGCCGCCTCCCGCGCTCAGCTTATCTGACCCTCCCCTTCCCGACCTTGTGTCCGCGGCCTCTACTCCCTCGCACGGCTCGGGAACCGCCGAACGCTCCGCCCCGCTGAGCCCCCTCCGACCCGGGGACGTGGTCGTGATCCTTGGCGCCGGTAACATGGGTTCCGGCATCGGCCAGGCGGCAGCTCAGGCGGGTTTCAAGGTCCGGATCCGGGACCTCGCCGAGAAGGACCTCGAGCGAGGTCGGACGGCGATCATCAAGACGCTCGACGGGGCGATCCAACGGGGCAAGAGCACGCCCGCCAAGAAGGCGGACATCCTCTCGCGGATCGCCTTCACCACGGACCTTATCGAGGCGCTCTCGGGCGCCCGTCTGGTCGTCGAGGCGGTCTTCGAAGAGGCGAAGGTCAAGCGGCCCCTCTTCGAGGAGGTCGTTCGGCACGTGGCCCCGGACTGCATCGTCGCGACCAACACCTCGAGCCTCTCCGTCGCCGAACTCTTCGAGGGCCTTCCGAGCCCCGGTCGCTACGCCGGCCTGCACTTCTTCTACCCGGCCGCGATCAACAAGCTGGTCGAGGTCATCGCGGGCCCGAGCACTTCTTCCGAGGTCCTCGAGACCCTCTCCCGCTTCTCCTACGCCCTCCGCAAGATCCCGATCCGCGTCGAGGACCGGGCGGGCTTCTGCGTCAATCGCTTCTTCGTCCCGTTCCTCAACGAGTCGGTGCGCCTCCTCGAAGAGGGAGTCGCGAACCTTTCCACCATCGAGGCCACGGCGAACGAGCTGCTGGGGACGAACCTCGGCCCCTTCCAGCTGATGAACGTGACCGGGGTGACCATCGCCTTCCACGCGATGGGTTCGCTGCACCAGGCCTTCGGGGAGTTCTATGCCCCCGCGAAGCTGCTCGAGAGCCAATACCAAAGGAAGGAGAGCTGGGACCTCAAGGCCGGCGGCGAGGTCGATCCCTCCAAGAACGAGGCCGTGCGCCGGCGTCTGCTGGGCGCCATCCTCGGTATTGCGACGCGCCTGGTCGAAGAGAGTGTCGCTTCCCCGGAGGACACCGACCGGGGGGCGACCATCGGGCTTCGATGGGCGAAGGGCCCGTTCGCCCTGCTGAACGGCGTCGGACCCACGGCAGCGCTCGGGATGGTCGAGGCGGTGAGCGGCCGTTGGAAGGAGGCCTTCCCCGTCTCGAAGGAGCTACATCGGCTCGCGGGAGAGGGGGCGCCGGCGTGGCCACTCTCGCAGATCCGGGTCCGGAAGGAGGGGGCTCTCGCCTGGGTCCTGCTCGACCGTCCCGAGGTGATGAACGCCCTCAACACCCGGCTCCTGGAGGAGCTCGAACAGAAGGTCCTGCGTGCGGCCGAGGACCCCGAAGTGAAGGTCCTGCTTCTTGCGGGGAGCTCCAACGTCTTCGCGGCGGGAGCGGACATCGCGGAGATGGCCGGGAAGAGCGTCCAAGAGGGTCGGGAGTTCACGATGCTGGGTCAGCGCGTGACCCGCGCCATCGAGACCCTTCCCAAGCCCGTCATCGCCGTGGTCGAGGGATATGCCTTCGGCGGCGGGCTCGAACTCGCCCTCTCCTGCGACTTCATCCTCGCGGCCGAAGGCACCACCATGGGCCTCCCGGAGGTCACCCTGGGGATCCACCCCGGCTTCGGGGGGACCCAGCGGATGGTCCGATTGGTGGGGCGCGCGCGCACGAAACTGATGGTCGAGAGCGATCTCCGGATCCGAGCTGACGAGGCCGAGCGCTGGGGGCTGGTCGCCCGCAGCTATCCCCCCGAGCGCCTACATGAAGAGGCCCGGGCGATCGGGAAGAAGATCGCGGCGAACGCTCCGATCGCGGTGCGGCTGGTCCGCGAGGTGATCGACCTCGGGTCGGACACGGACCTGCCGACGGGTCTCCGACTGGAAGGCGAATCCGCGAGCTACACCTTTTCGACCGAGGACCAGAAGGAAGGGATGCGGGCCTTCCAAGAGCGGCGCCCCCCGAAGTTCCGAGGACGGTGAGCGCGGACCGCGCTGCCGGGTCCGCGGGCCCGGCCTCTATCGTGGGAGAGCCCCTTCGCCACCCCCATCCCTTGGTTCTCGTACTGAGCACGGCCTTCGCCGCCGTGGGGGCGATGACCTTCGCCAACGCGCCCTACACGCTCGCCGGCTACGGGCTGGGGATGTTCGCCCTCTTGACCCTCGGCCTCTTGCTTCCCCGTCTTACGGCGTTCGTGTGCTTCACGGTGGGCTACGGGGTCGGGACAGGGGTGGCGCTTGACCTGCAAACCTCCTTCGCACAGGCCCAGATCGGGGCCGCGGTCATCCTCCCCCTGTTGCTCCTCGTGTTCCTCTTCGTCCGCCCGAAGGCGGGCTACCTGGGTTCGGCGCTCCTCGTGGTCACTCTGGAGACCTTGGCCGCGGTGGTGGTCGGCCTCAGCACCTTCGGGAGCTCCGGGTCCTACACGGCGATGGCCATCATGGACGTCGTCTACGTCCTTCCCGCCGCCGCGGTGGCGCGCATGGCCACGTCGGACCGCCCGCTGGGGGTTCGAATCGGCGGAAGCGTGCTGGGGGTCGCAGGGACCGTGCTCGCGTTCCTCTCGGGGAGCGTGTTCCTGGCCGTGGGCCCCCTCTTGGTCGGCGTGCTCATGGTCCTGCTCACTTCGGTCCTCGCCTTCTCCCGCCCTCGCATCCTCTCCTCCTGGGTCTCCCCCGCCCGCCGCGCGCTCGCGCTGACGTTGGTGATGCTTCTGCTCGCCTCGGCCGTGACCGCGACTTCCTCCCAGGCGCTTGGATACGACCTCCGAGCCGCCCTGCCCGAGAGCTCTGCTGCCTACTGGACGCACACCGCATGGGTGCAGCCGAGCTCCGCTTCCCCGGGATGCCGCCCCGGCTGGAATTTCGCTGGGGACGGCACGTTCGCCGGGGGGGTCTGGCACAAGGAGAGGCTCCACCTCATCGACCCCTGTCGGGTGGTCCAAGGCACCGTGGCCGGCGTTTCGAACGACAGCGGCTACGGCGCCGACGGCGACTTCAGCTTCGACCTTCACCTGCCCTCCTCGGAGCAGAGCTACCTCACGATCGGCGACGGGGTCCTCAACGGAGGGACCCTCCACGTCGAGGTCGTCCCCCGCGACCAGCCTTCCGTCCTGCGCAACCTGACCCTTTGTCTGGGGATGCAGGTGCAAGTGACGGGGGCCTTCGTCATCGATACGGACCATGGGATGGGGAGCGAGATCCATCCCGCCTGGTCGGTGGTCGTTCTCGACCCCACGTGCCACGCGGCCTCCCCGAGCTCGGCGACTCCATCGGACTCGAGCGGCACCCGACCCTGGGGGGTCTCCTCTTCGGTCGGGACGGCGGCCCTCGGGCTGGGGAGCTTCCTGGCCCTCCTGAGGCGAGTCGCCTGAGCGCTCCCCGCGCCCGCGGCTCGAGCTTACGACCCGCCCTGGATGAGCTTCAGGTAGGCGTCCTCGAGGTTGAGCGACGCGCTGCTGAAAGAGGTCACCGGCGCGACCTTCTGGCAGGCCTCCAGGATCCGCGCTCGTGTGCCGTCATCACCATCGAAGTCGAGGCGGAATCGGGTCGGGGAGACGACCTCGACCTTGCTGACGCCAGGGACGGTGGTCAGCACGGAGGGCTCGAGGGGCTTCGCGAACTCAACATCGAGGCGGGTGACCCTGAACTTGATCCCGATGTTCTGGACAGAGTCCTGGAGCAGGATCTTCCCCTTGTTGATGAAGATCACCCGGTCGCAGATCTCCGTCACTTCCTGAAGTAGATGCGAGCTCATCAGGATCAACCGCTGCTCGCCCTTCAGCCGGACCAGGATGTTACGGATGACGACCCGCTCGGCAGGGTCGAGGCCGCTGGTGGGTTCGTCGAGGAGCAGCACCGTGGGCTCTGCCAGAAGGATGCCGGCCAGGACGATCCGCTGTTTCTGCCCCTTCGAGAGCTTCGCGGTCTTGCGGTCCAGGTCCGGGAGCTCCAGCTCGGCCGCATAGCGCTCCGTCCGGTCCCTGATCTCCTCCCTGGTCAGGCCGCGGTACTCCCCGATCATTCGGAGAGCTTCGCGCCCCGTTTGCGACGGATACGGCTCGGGCGTCTCGATGAGGGCCCCGACGTTCCAGAGGGCCCTCTTGGGGTCCGCGGTGACGTCGATCCCATCGATGAGCGCGTGACCCGTGGTGGGCCGCAGCAGGTCGGTGAAGAGCTTGAGGGTCGTGGTCTTGCCCGCCCCGTTAGGCCCGAGGTACCCGATCGCCCCCGCCCCCTCGTAACGGAAGTCGGCGTGGTCGAGCGCCGTGAAGGAGTTGAACCGCTTCGTGAGGTCCTGCGCCTCCAGCAAGGGCGACATCAGCCCTTGACCTCCTTGCGGGTGTAGATCACGTAGGCGAGCACCAAGAACACCACGAGATAGGTCACCATGATGGTCAACCCTTCCCAGGCGTACGGGCTCCACTGGTAGATGGTGAGCACGGCGCCCCTTCGTCCTTCCGAGATCGACTGGGTGGAGTAGTGAACGAACGGGTTCTGGAACAGGTTGCTGATGACCCCGGAGGCGTAGTCCAGGGAGTACCAGGGCTCCCCGCCCGTGAACGACCCGATCGAGGTCACGATCGGAAGGGCGATGATCATGATGAGGACGGTGAATACGATGCTGATCGCCGGGCTCTTGAAGAAAGAACTGAAGAAGAACGCGAGCGCGAGGGCGGATAACCCGTAGAGGAAGGCGAACCCGAACGACTCGGCAAGCGTCCCACCGGGGAGCGCTCCGACCCCGTAGATGTAGGCCGCGCCTCCGATCGCAAAGGCGTAGTAGGCGATGGCGACCAGCAAGCCTACGAGCGCGGCTGCGGCATATCGCCCCGCGAGAAGGACCCACCGGCGGACCGGCTGGGTGAGCATCAGGTACCCCGGACCGCCGCCCATGTCCATGGCGATCGCGTCGCCTCCCAGGAACGCCGCGGCGATGATGATCGCGCTGCCGATGTTGCCAAGGAAGGCGTGGAGATAGTCGGACGATGTGGGGTTCGTCGTTTGGACCGCGATGACGCCGCGATAGAGCTGAAGCGATAGGACCGCCGCAGAAATCGCCGCGACGAACAGAAGGATGCCCGCGAACCTCCAGGTCCTGAGATAGAAACGGAGCTGATAGAGGAACGTTGTCAAAAACTGCTGCAGGTCGCTGACGTTCCGTGACATGGTCACCGGCCGCACCACGATGGACTATATGGAGATGGGTCCAAACGCCGCCCCCGAAGTCGGTCGATGGAGGGAACTCTTTAATACGGTACCAGAATCTTTGCGTTTCCGAAGCATCTCGATGCCCGGCAAATCCTCTCCCCGTCCAAAGCTCTCCCCCGAGAGCGAGCTCCAGGAGACCCTTAGCCGTCTCATGCGCTCGTGGATGCGCGGTTCCAGGGAGATCGCAAAGGGGCTAGGTCTCTCCCTTCCTCAGCTCTTCCTGCTGGGGGCGCTCACCCAGATGGGGGAGATCCCCGCCACTCGCTGGGCAGAGATCATTGGGGCCTCCCCTTCGACCGCCACGGGGCTCCTCGATGGCCTCGAATCTGGAGGGCTCATCCGCCGGACCCACGACGAGAAGGACCGCCGCCAGGTCCTCGTTTCACTGACCCCCGCGGGTCGGCGCGTCGCCGTCAAGATGAAGGCCGCACGACAGCGTGAGTGGAAGAGGCTGGTCCGTGGTGTCCCTGCCGGGGAGCTTCGGTCAGCCGAGCGGACGCTTTCCAAGATCCTCGCCCGGTTCGATCAGGAGAGGGGCGGACCCGGCGACCCCGATTGCCCTCCCGCGGGAAAGGCCGCATGACCCCGACCAAAGATGGGGGCACTCCCACGCCCCGCCCCAAGACCCAGGGCCCCGGCCACGACCCCCACGCGAAGACCGCGGAGACCTTCGACCGCAGGTACGCCTACGGGATCATCGCCCTCATGGCCGGGATGGTCATGACGGTCATGTACATCGAGGGCATGCTCACGCCCTCGCTCCCGCAGATCAAGGACGAGTTCGGGGTCGACTACGGGCAGGTGAGCCTGGTCCTCTCCGCCTACCTGGTGACCGGGGTCGCGCTCAGCCCCATCGCCGGCAAGCTCGGAGATGTCTACGGCAAGAAGCGGGTCCTGACGTTCGTCTTGGTGATCTATGCCGCGGCGGTATCGGTGACCGGCTTTTCCCCAACGTTCCCCTTCATGGTCGGGTCTCGAGCCGTGCAGGGCGTGGGGCTCACGGTCTTCCCGCTGGCCATGAGCCTCGTCAGGGAAGAGTTCCCGAGGGAGATGATCCCGCGAGCCCAGGGTCTTCTGAGCGGGCTCTTCGGGGCAGGGTTCGCAGTGAGCCTGCCGCTCGGAGCGTTCGTCTCGAACACGTGGGGGTGGAGGTGGACGTATCACTCGGCGATCCCGCTCGTGATCCTCCTCACGGTGCTGGCCTTCGTCTACCTCCGCGAGTCCCCGTACCGGAGGCCGAACGCGTTCGTCGACTACCTTGGAGCGGCCTTCCTCGCGGGCTCGCTCTCGTTCATCGTCCTGGGACTTTCCCAAGGACCGGTCTGGGGCTGGACCCAATGGCACGCCACGTCGGTCCTAGGCCTGCCTTTGGGAGTCCCGGAGCTCTTCGCCGCGGGCATCCTCCTCCTGCTACCCACCGCGTATGTGGAGGTCTGGTACCATCGTGCTTCGAAGGAGATCATCCTCGACCCCCGCCTGCTCGGGATGCGCAACGTGCTTGTGGTCAATCTGATCATCACGATCGCGGGGTTCGGGATGTTCCTGGGGTTCCAGGCGATCACCTTCCTCCTCTCGGACCCGACGAGCGTGGGGGGTTACGCCCTTGACACGTTCCACATCGGCCTCTCCTTCATTGCCTTCGCGGTCCCCATGCTGATCTTCGCCCCCCTGGCCTCCATTCTCATCACCAAGACCGGCACCAAGCCCTTGACCATCGTGGGAAGCCTGGTCGGCGCGATCGGGTTCCTGCTCGCGACCCAGACCCACTCACTGGACGAGCTTCTGGCGGCGATGTTCGTCACCGGAGCCGGGATCGCGGTCCTGAACGCCTCGGTCATCAACCTCCTGGTCCTGACCGTGGAGCCCCGAGAGATGGGGCTCGCGACCTCCATGAACGGGACGTTCCGTAATCTCGGAAGCTCGCTAGGCGCGCCCCTCGCAGGGTCGATCATGTCCACCTACATCGTCTACGCGAAGACCCAGGTCCCTGGCGTGCCCGTTCCCGTGCCGGTTCCCTACCCTGGCTCCACGGCGTTCCTCTACACGTTCATGATCGCGGCGGTGGTCATGGCTTTCGCGGGCGTCCTCGCGGTCTTCGGAAGGGAGATCCTGGGGAAGAGGGCCGTGCGCGGTGCGCTGGCGAGCGACGAACGGGACCCCCAGGAGACGGATCGAGGACTACCCTCCCAGACCAAGGAACCCGCGGTGGCGGCTTCGCGGTCAAGCTAGACACGCTCTCCCCAGACCGAGACCGGGGGCACCCGTGCCGGTGGCGCCCTCAGTGACCACCCTTGGCCGCGTGCACCTTGTAGGCCTCGGCTTCGAGGAGCGGGGTCTGCCCGGGCCCTGTGATCTTGAGCTTGAAAAGCCACCCCTTGCCGTAGGGGTCCTTGTTCACGAGCTCCGGGTGCGCCTTGAGCTCGACGTTGACCTCGGAGATCTGGCCCTCGAAAGGGCAGTAGATGTCCGCGACCGTCTTCACCGACTCGAGCACCATGATCGGTTGTTTCGGCTTCCCCTCCTTCCCGACCGCGGGAAGGTCGACGAAGACCACATCGGTCAGCTCCGCCTGGGCGTGGTCGGTGATGCCCACGGTGGCCACATCGCCCTCCCGTCGGACCCACTCGTGGCTCTCGGTGTAGCGAAGGTCCTGGGGCAGTTTCTCTTGGACGGTCATGTACCTTCCTGCCAACTCTCCAGGTATTTCTGTTGCGCGGATGTGAGCTCGTCCACCTCGGCGCCGTAGGGTCGAAGGGCCGCTCGGGCCACGGCGCGGTCGAGAGGCTCGGGGACCGGGTAGACCCCGGGCATCATGCCCTTCCCCGCTTTCTTGAGGTGCTCCGCTGACAGGGCCTGGAGCGCGAAGCTCATGTCCATGATCTCGACCGGGTGGCCCTGACCGGCGGCCAGGTTCACCAGTCGACCTTCCGCGAGGAGGTAGATCCGACGGCCATCGGCCATCCGGAACTCCTCCACGCTCCCTCGGACCTTCCGCTTCTCGACCGCGAGGCCCTCGAGGTCCTTCTTGTTGATCTCGACGTCGAAGTGCCCAGCGTTGGCGAGGCAGCATCCGCTCTTCATCACCTTGAGATGCTCTGCCCGGACGACGTCGGTGCATCCCGTCACGGTGACGATGAAGTCCGCCTGTCGGACCGCGTCCAGCATCCGCATCACGCGGAACCCTTCCATGCGCGCTTCGAGCGCACGAGAGGGGTCCACTTCGGTGACCACCACGTCCGCGCCAAGCCCCCGCAGACGCGAGGCGACCCCCTTTCCGCACCAGCCGTACCCGGCGACGACCGCGGTCTTCCCAGCGACCACGAGGTTAGTCGAGGAGAAGATGCCGTCCAGCGTCGATTGACCGGTGCCGAACCGGTTGTCGAAGAGGTGCTTCATCGTGGCGTCGTTGACATCGATCGCCGGCCAGGGGAGCTTCCCCTGCTTCTGCATCGCCCGGAGCCGGACCACGCCCGTGGTCGTCTCCTCGGTGCTGCCCAGGACCTTCCCCCGCTGACCCTTCCCTCGCTCGATCGCGGCGGCCACAAGGTCCGACCCGTCATCGATGATGATATCCGGGTCCGCATCCAGCATCTCCTGGATGCCTCGCCGGTAGTCCGTCAGCGACTCGCCCTTGACCGCGAAGGTCTCCACCCCTTCGTGAAGGACGTGGGCGACCGCATCATCGTCCGTGCTGAGGGGGTTCGAGGCGGCCATGTGGACGTCCCCCCCACCCGCTTGGAGGGCCAGGGCGAGGGCACAGGTCTTGGATTCCACGTGGAGAACGAGCGAAAGGGTCAGACCCTTGAACGGCTGCTCCTTCTCGAACCGGGCGCGTATCTCCTCAAGGATCGGCATGTGGGCGCGCGCCCACTCGACCTTTCGAGTTCCTGCTACGAGGTCTCCGACCGGCTTCGGCTTGGGCACCTGTTCTCACCGCCCCGGCGCGGCACTTGGGGGAGGTTCTTACGCCTTCGGGTGCAGCCTTGGTTCGCTCCGCAGCTGGCGGCCCCGACGTTCCTTGGGGGATCCCGCATGGAGACCCCCGTGGCCGGCGCGTTGCCAGGGCGAGCGCGTGGGGGGCCTGAGTTCGCTCCGAGGCATCGCCCTTCGCCCTGGGTCGGGCTCAGGCGGGGGACCGTCGGGAACGATGCTCGACCCGCGGAAGTACGGCCCAGCTCAGTCCTTCCGCTACAAGGACGGTCAGCAGGAAGGGGGAATCGAGGTACCAGGGCGTGAAGGGCTGGTCCTGGCTGACGAAGAGCGTCGTTCCAAGAGAGCTGAGCGTGGTCGTGGAGCTCCCCGTACGGCCGTACGGCAAGCTCGAAGGGTTCTCCTGGAGAGCTCGGGGGAACAGTGGCGCGAGCACCGGGTTCGCGGGAAGTTCGAAGTGCAGCGCCGTGGGAGCGGGGAATCCCTCGGATGCAGAGAAAGGGTAGGGTGCTCGCGGGGAGTTCCCCAGGTCAAAAAGGTCGAGGGGGAGACTCGAGTCGGCGACGAACGCATTCAACGCCGGAAGGCCCCAGTTGTAGTCGACGAAGGCGAGCCAGGAGGCGTGGTTCATCACCGTGTGGGAGACGTAGTCTTCCTTGGCATAGGGAGAGACCACGATGAGCGGCACGCGCTCGCCTTGCTGAACCCCGTCCAGGGACGGGGGAGCGACATGGTCGTAGAACCCGCCCCCCTCGTCGTAGGTGATGACCAAGGCGGTGGAGTTCCACTCGGGACTCTCCATCAAGAGATTCACCCAGTAGAGCAGCCACATCTCCCCCCAGAGCATGTCGCTCCCGGGGCCCTGACTGATGCCGGCCGGTGCCCCTCCGTCCACAGGGCGCAACCAGGATACCGCTGGCAAGGTTCCCGAGGTCACGCTCGACTCGAGGTTTCCCCAGCTGCCGATCTGGGCTGCGTTCGGCGAGAGACCGGCGATGTCGTGGAGCACGCCAATCCCCTGCTGGGGGTTGTCCACGTAGTATCCCCAGCTCACCCCGAAACTCGACAGCTCTCCAAAGATGGTCTGGTCCAGGGGCAGGTAGGGGGGCGGACCGTAGTCGTTCGTGACCGGTGAGTACCCGGCATACGAGTAGAGATGGTTGGGGTTCGACTCGGTCATGACGCTCGCGTAGTAGGCATCCCCGAAGGCGTACTCCTCGGCCAGGTCCCACTCGGGGGCCATCTGGTCCGCCGTGAAGGTGGTGAGAGCGTTCGTCCCGGAGCCTCCGGGGGAGAGCCAGCCATCCATCCTCCCCTGGTCCCAGTCGATATGGTAGGGGGAGTAGCCCTCGAGCGGGTCTCCCGTGGTCCAGGTCCCGTTCGGCACGACACTGAGCCCCTGGGGGGAGCATCCGGAGGGAGGGACCTGCGAGCTCGCGCAGTCCCAGTGGTCGGAAGCGTTCTCCAAGCCGTTCGGGACGGTCACCTCTGGGGCCAAGCCCATGGTCTCTCCGTTCGAGGTGAGGAAGGGGTACATGCCGAAGTAGTTGTCATAGGCGTGGTTCTCGAGCATGATGATGACCAGGTGTTGGATGGGGGTCCTCGTCGTGGCCGAGAGCCCCAGATGGGCGGGCGAGCGATAGGAAATGGCGGGCGCCGAGGTCGGTATCGACCCAGGAAGGGTTGCAAGAAGGATCACGGCGAGGGCCAAGGCGGCAAGTCCCTCGGAAGCTCGGGGGCGCTTCGGTGGTAGGCTCCCTATCGACTTGACCACGCTACGCATCGAGGAGGACGGCACCCAGGCCGAAGAGGCCTGGCTCCGGGCTCCCTCCGAGCCCGGATCGCCCACAGCGCGCGCTCCGGGCCGTGCTGGGCCCCCCTCCTCGCTTTCGCGCCCGGGTCCGGAGAAGTCGCTTCCGCCACGGGAAGACCGAGCCTTCCGTCGAGCCAAAGCGAAGGCCAGCAGCAACAGCCCCGCTGCGAGGGCCTCCGTCACGAGGACGATGTAGGGAAAGCCCCCGAAACCCAAAGAAGCGTAGATGAGCGAGTCCACCACGGCCATGACGATGGGGCCCACGGCAAGCGCCATGGCCCACCCGTAGGCCTTCCTCGAGCTTCGCACCCGGCCCCACGCCGGAAGTCCGACCACCGCGACAGGCGTGCCCGCCACCGCCACGAGGATCGACCGCGCGAAGAGGTCGGTCGGGGTGATCACCGGGTAGGCTGCGTCGAGCTCCGCGAGGACGGCGACGCCCACCACGGCCACGATCGTGCTCCAGAGGAGAGGCCGGGGCAGGCGTTGGGCCATGACCGCGCCCAGCACAGGAAAGAGCAGGGCCCCCACGATGAGTCCGCCGAGGAGTTCCACCTCCGCCCTCGGATCTCCGAGCAGGTTGAGAAGTCCGGTGGCATCGACAACGACGACCAGGGAGAGGCCGCACAGGAAGGCGGAGAGACCGAACCTCCCCGCCCCTCGAAGGCGGGGGTGAGCAGGCGAGGGTTCACGAGCTGGCACAGCGACTTCGGAGTGCATCGGTGGCCCCACCTCGGAGCCCGTCTTCATCCTTACGACTCGCGGCCGGGCCTCGCTCGCGACCTGAAGATGCCCTGCGGTGGCTCGCCACCAGGACTGCGGCGCGATCCTCCCCTCTGAGCGAGGGACCGGCGGGAGCCCTCCAGACCCTACTTCTTCGGAGTGACGTCCCTCGCCGGGTGATCTTCCTCTTCCTTCCACTCGAGGCGGCCCGTCGGAGCGAGGTGGTCCAAGCGGCCCCCGGTGGGCTGGGAGTTCGAGTCCTCATCCCAGGATTCGGAGAGGCCCTTCTTGGCCTCGGGAGCCTCCTCCTTCTTCTCTCCCTCCCACGGGGGAAGCGTCGAGGTCGATTCCTTCGCGGCCGCCTCGGACGGCCCCTTCTTGCGGCGCCGCATGTAGAGCAGCAGCAGCAGTACCGCAACGATGATCGCTGCGAGGATCGGGAGCAGTACGTAGGGGCTGGCGAGACCCCCGCTGAGCGGACCTGGGGTCTTGGACGGGGCCTTGTTGATGGTGATGGTCGCGGGTGACGAAGACACCGTCTTCCCGTTGAGGATCCCGGTTACGGTAACGGTGACCGTGCCCGAGGACGATCCTGCCGTGAAGACCACGGTGGTCCCGGAACTCGAGCTCAAGGTCCCCATGTCGGTCGGCGAGACGGACCACTGATAGGCCACCCAGGACGGGCACGACCCTCCCGAACACTGCGGGGTCACTGAGAAGGCCTGGGTCGCGCCGGTCTGGACCGAGGCGGTGCCTGGGCTCACCGTGAGACCCGAGAGCTCCACGAGGACCTGAAGCGGAACCTGGGTGGTCCCCGCGGTCCCGAGCAGGCTCGCGTTCAACGTGAGGTTGCCGAACCCG
>JAGWLG010000010.1 GCA_028864975.1 Thermoplasmata archaeon
CTTCCGCGCGCCGGAGGACAAGGCCGCCCCCGCCCTCGACAAGACGCTCCTGCCGATGGTGGACCGAGCCCCCGCGACGACCGACATCTCGCTCGAGCACAACCTTCCGAAGTACCAGAAACTGCTCAATTCCTTCGCGTGAGGGACCGCCTTCCGTCCTCTGACCCGACAGGCCGGGCGACGCCATCGAGATGAGCTGGCTCGGTTGCCCTCGAGCGAACGGGAGTACGGGTCGTGCATGGTCTGGGTGGGGATCGACGACACGGACTCTCCGAAGGGGGGGTGCACGACCTGGGTCCTCTCCGAGGTGCTGCGCAGGGTCGCCCGGGAGGGGGACGGCATCGACCTGATCGGTCCTCCACGCCTGGTCCGCTTGAACCCGAACATCCCATGGAAGACCCGAGGGAACGCCGCGCTCGCGGCGAGGTTCGGGCGGGGACGCGGCCCTTCGCATCGCGTGGGAGCTTCGAGAGGGGTCCCCCTTCTCGCCCACGACCGGGCCGACCCGCTTCGCCCTCCTCAAGTGGACCGTCTCTGGGAGATCGTCCTCGACGTGGTCGCTCGGGCCTCGGACCGGAGCGAGCCCGGGACCGACCCGACGGTGGTCCTCGCCCCAGGCGCCCTTCCTTCCGAGCTCTATTGGAGGGCCGTGCGAGAGGTGGTCCCCTGGCGCGAGGTGCGCGAAGAGCTCCTCAAGGTGAAGGGGCTCCGCTTCGCCGCCTACGGTTCGGGCCAAGGTCTCGTCGGGGCGACCGCGGCCATCTCCTGGCCCGGGAGACGCGCGACCTGGGAGGCGATCGCCTATCGGGGGCCCTCCCGATGGGGCACGCCGCGCCATGTGGATGGCGAGAGCGTGCGACGGGTGGCCGAGCGTTACGAGGAGACCTTCCTCTCTTTCGATGAGAGGACGCGCCGGACCCTCGTCGCGCCCCACACCCCCTGTCCCATCCTCTTCGGCCTCAGGGCACTGACCCCGTCGCGCCTTCCGCGGGCGGTCGAGGAGATCGAGGCGGGCGAGGAGCTCGATCGGTGGGTCCTCTTCCGCACGAACCAGGCGACGGGCGACCACCTCCTCCCTCGTCCGCTCTCCGAGACCTCGCCGGGGACCTCGGGGGTCTATCAGGGCGTGGTCGCGCGAGCGCCGGAGCCTCTCCCCGGTGGCCATGTGCTGCTCACGCTCTCGGACGACGGACTCTCCCTCGGCTGCGTGGCGTTCGAGCCGACCAAGACGCTCCCTCGCCTGGCGCGGGAGCTCCTGCCGGGCGATCAGGTACGGGTCTGGGGCTCCTACCCGTGCGAGCGAGTGGGTGCGCGAAGGCTCCGTCTTGAGGGAATGGAGCTCCTCAGGGCCCGACCTCTCTGGCTGAAGAGGCACAACCCTCGCTGCCCCCGATGCCAGAAGCGCATGCGCTCCCTGGGAGCCGGCAAGGGGTTCCGATGCGGAGCGTGCGGAGGTAGGTCCCCTCCGGAGTCGGCGAGCGGCACGTGGCTTCCTCGCTCGCATCTCCAAGGGGTCTACCTCCCCACCCCTTCCGCCCGCCGCCATCTCGCCCCTCTGAGGGCGCCTCGTCCCCGGGGTCGCCCAGCCTTATAGGGTCGATTCTCGTAGCCAAGACCAGGGTCCTCTCTACGACCGAGGCGAGGTCCTGCAGGCGGACCGGAAGGGAGGGGGAATAGCCACAGTGGCCACGCTGAAGTGCCCCGTGTGCCGGGCCGACCTTCCTACGGACGCTCCAGAGTGCCCGAACTGCGGCCTCCCCAAGGAGCTCTGGCCGACGTCGCCCGAGGCCGGGGGCGGCAAGGCGAGCTCGACGGACGACCTCTTCGGCGACCTGATGAAGGATCTCGAAGGGATGGACGAGGAGGGAGCGGAAGAGCGCCCCTCGACCCCGAGCCCTGTTCCGCCCGTGCCTGTCCGTGAGCCTTCCCGCTCCGGACCCCCGGTCTCCCCACGGGGCGACGCGGCTCCCCGGAGCGCCCCCGAGGAACGGCCCGAAGAGCCTGTCCCCCCCGCTCGTGAGCCCTCGCCCCCGACCCGCTCCCCGCTCCCCCCGACCCCACCGCCCACGCGGTCGCCGGCCGTCCCGCCCGGTTCCTCGAAGGCCCCGGGGCCGTCGCCCCCTCAGCCGAGACCCGAGCCTCCGGTCGAGGAGGTCGCGGCGGCACCGCCACCCGTTCCCGCCGAGGGCGCGGCGCCCCTCCCCGCTCCCGAACGGCACCACGCCGGGCATGTCGAGGCCGTAGTCGTGGCCCCTCAGCCCGAGGACGAGGGGATGCCGCTCCAGGTCATCATGGACGAGGTGACCACCATGATCCAGGTCGGACGGCGCGCGGCCTTCGACATGACCTCGTTCGGACCGACCGCGGCCCGCGCCGTCGGGCTGGTGCGCGCCGGTGCCTCCGAGGAGGCGCGGAGGATGTTGACCGGGCTCCGCAAGCGCCTCTACGACTACCTCGCCCCCCGTTTCTCGGGCAGGGTGGAGCAGCTCGAGGTGAAGCTCAATCGCTACCGCACCTTCCTGCGGACCGACCAGGCCTCGGTCCATCTCGAACGTGTGCGAGAGGCCCTCGGCACCGGCGACTTCCAGCGGGCCCAGCTCGAGCTGCGCCGCCTCGAGGGGGAGACGAACCGTTTGGAGGAGGAGCTGGGTTCGTTGGGGCAGACCCTGGAACAGGTCGACCTCCTGACCGCCGAGGTCGAGCGCATGGGAGGGGACGCGACCTCCGCGCTGCTCTACCAGGGCAAGGCGCTCGATGCCGCGCGGGCCGGCGACCGGAGGAAGGCGGAAGGGCTGCTCACGACCGCCTCGGCGATGCTCCTCGACACGCTCGCTCCGCTCATGGGGAAGGAGCTCATCCATCTCACCGAGCGGATCAAGGTCCTCCGTGGCCACGGGCGGGACATCCGCGCCGCCGTCGGCCTGATCCGCCAGATCACGGTGGACCTCAAGACCCGGAACTACAGTCGCGGTGTCGCCTCCCTCGCGCGGCTCCGGGAGGAGGTCGCCCGCCAGGAGGAGGCCGTCCAGAGGGCCAAGGGGGAGAGCGCGGGGAGTGCCGCCCCTTCTCCCGCGCCGCAAGAGCCGGTCAGGGTCAAGATCAAGGGCAAAGGGAGCGCCGTGGCGGTCTCCTCCTCAGGAGAGGTCGTGGGCTCGAGCGCCCCGTCGCCTCCTGCAGCCGCCTCCGTTCCTCCACCGGTCCGCGAAGCCCCCACGCCGCCGGTCCCCGCCCCCAAGAGCGAAGAGCCTGTGCCTGCCCTCGAGGTGAAACCGGGGCGCTCCTATCTGCTCTACGAGCAGCGGGCGAGGAAGGGGGCCCAGATCTTCATCAAGCTCATGCAGAGGAAGAACGGGCTCTTCCTCACGACGACCTTCCCCCCGCGCATCACCGAGGAGACCCCGTTGCGCGGCGCCGAGGTCGTCTGGCTCTCGGAGTCCCCCGGTTGGGAGGACTCGCTCAACCCCCGTGCGCTCGAGCACGAGGTGGCCGCCAGGATCCACGCGTTCTTCCGCAGCGAGAACGCGGGGGCGATCGCCGTGGACGGGCTCGCCTACATCATCTCGGAGAACGGGGTCGACACCGTGGAGAAGTTCCTCAAGAGCGTCCTGGACACCGCGGCGGCCAAGGGCATCGGGGTCGTCGCCACGCTCGCCCCGGGAGGGATCGAGCCCAAAGCCCAGGCCCGACTGGCCTCCTTGTTCGATTACGCACAGTGACTTCCTCCCCCCGAATCCCTCTCGGACCGGAGGCGGCCGCCGTCCGTCGCCCGCGCGACCGGAGTCCTCCGCCCCACGTGCTCGACCGATAGGGCGCGCCGTTCTCGAGCCTTGGGGAGCCTTCCTTCCGCTCGCCCGCCCGGGCCGCCGTCTCCCCTCCCTCCCGGTTCCGTGTCGGATGGGGCGGTCCTCCTTGCCTCGAAAGGTCGCCGCCGAAGGGCTTACCTAGGGGGTCGTGCGTAGCGGGTCCCCGTGAGCGGAATCGAGGCCAAGGAGGTCGCCGAGCGCGTCAAGTTCGTCTTCGGGGATGTCGCGGAGAAGATCCTGCAGATCGAGGAGCAGCGGCTCGGGATCCGTCCCCCAACCCCTCTCAAACCGGAGGACCTGAGACGCCTCGCCGAGGAGCTTCGTGAGCTCTCGGTCCGGATGGCGGGGGAGGAGCTCTCCAAACGCCTCTACCAGGAGATCATGACGCTCGCCTCGGAGGGGGAGTCTTCTGAGAAGGGCTCGGGGGCGACCGCGAGGTCCCGGAGAGGACCATGAGCCCGGTCGCCATCGAGCGCATCCCGACCTTCGTCGAGGGGCTCGACCCCCGGATGGGAGGTGGGATCCCCAAGGGCTCGGTCATCCTCATCGAGGGGAGCGCCGGCTGCATGAAGAGCTCGCTCTCCTACAACATCCTCTTCCAGAACGCGCTCCACCATTCCCGCAATGGCCTCTACCTCACGATCGAGCAACCCCGCAAGGACATCGAGGACCAGATGGCGGCCCTCGGGATGGACAAGGCCGTCGACAAGGCGCTGGACAGTCGGCTCACGGTCATCGACCTGGGCGAGCTCCGGGCCTTCCTCTCGGAGGCGCAGGAGAGCGAGCTCGACGTGGACTGGTTCCGCAGCGTGCTCAACCAGGTCAACAGCTTCCGACGGGACCACCCGCTCGACCTCTTCGTCCTGGACTCGCTGAACGGGCTGCTCGCCCTGTGCGCCCGGGAGAACCCGCGACTGGAGATCTTCCATTTCATCAAGGAGCTCAAGAGCTACCCGATGACCTCCATCCTCATCTCCGAGGTCGCCCCGGGGACGGCCTGGTCCGGTGGACCGCAGGGGTTCCTCGCCGACGGCATCATCCACCTGGAAGCGAAGCGGGTCGAGGACATCCTGAGGCTCCAGCTCGGGGTCGTGAAGATGCGGAAGACCGCTCACGAGAAGCAGTACTTCCCGTTCCTGGTGCGCAAGGGCGGGTTCGAGATCGTGGGGAAATAGCCTCGGAGCCCCCCTCCCGAGTTTTATCTCCCTCAAGGGGCTTCCAGCCCGACGCATGCGGTCCTGGCCCGGGAGTCCCACATTTCCTCGAGACCCACCGGAAGCAAGGAGCCCGCGACGGTAGGGGTGCGAAGGCACGTGGTCGACCCGGCCTCCGACCGAGGGCATGCTGCGGGAGGCGGCCGGTCGGCGTCCTCTCCCCCGGGGCCGTCTTCCTCCGCCTCGAAGGCCGTGGACCGTCGGACCCAGCTCCTGCTGAGGGCCGGGCGCCACCTCCATCGCGAGGTGTCCCGTCGTCAGCGCGCGGAGCTGCGCGCCGCGCTGGAATCGGCCGTCACGCGCGTGATGACCTCTTCCCCCAACTTCACGGACGCCCTCCCCCATCTCGCCAAGGCGCTCTGCCTGGGAGGGAGCTGGGACGCGGTCGAGCACTGGACCATGGACAATGCGACCGGCGGGGTCGTCTGGGCCGGCCTGTTCGCCCGGGCGGGGCAAGACCTCCGGGGGCTCCAAACGGTGAGCGAGCACCTGAAGCTAGGGTCGGGAGACGGTATCCCGGGCCAAGTGCTCCGGGACGGCAAGCCCCTCTGGTCGAGGGCCGTCGCGAAGGAGACGCCCGGCCCCCGGGGGTCGGCCCTGAAGAAGGCCGGGATGTCCACCTCGCTCTCCCTCGCCTTCCGCGGCGGCGAGGGGACGGTGGGCGTCCTCACCCTGTACCGCCGCGAGGACCAACCGGAGAACCCCGAGGAGGTCGACTACCTGGGCCGCATCCTCCAGCAGGTCGCCCGGCTCGGCTCCTGGAAGTGGGGGGCCCAAGCCCAGAGCGAGGTCGAGGACCGCTTCAAGGACTTCGTCGAGTCCTATCCGCTCCCGGTCTTCGTCTGCGACGTGACCGGTCGGATCCGGTTCGTCTCGGACTCGATGCAGAAGCTCCTGGGACGGGAGCTCCTGACCGCGCGCTCCTCCGTCCATGACCTCCCGAAAGGCCTCCCGCTCTACGTGGCGGGGACGAGCGAGGTGTACCCGGTCCTGAAGCTCCCCTTCGTCCGCGCCCTCGCGGGGGAGGCCTCCTACGCGGACGACCTCGAGGTGCGTCGCGACGGAAGGAGCTCGTTCATGGAGGCGTGGTCCTCCCCGCTACGGGGGCGCTCCGGAGAGGTCGAGTACGCGATCGGGGTCGTCATCAACACCACCGCGCTCCGTCGTCAGCGCGAGGAGTTGGAGAAGGCTCGGGAGGCCGCGCTCGCCGCCGACCGGGCGAAGAGCGACTTCGTCTCGCGGATGAGCCACGAGATCCGGACCCCTCTCAATGCCATCCTGGGCTCCGTCGACCTGCTGTGGGAGACCCCGCTCACGCAGGACCAACAGGAGTACGTGCGACTGTGCCGCGACGCGGGGCAAGGGCTCATGAGCCTCATCTCGAACGTCCTCGACCTCTCCCGCGTCGAAGCGGGGAAGCTCGAGCTCGCGGAGACCCCCTTCGGGCTCGAGGAGTTCGTCGAGCGGACGGTGGAGCTCTTCTCGTTGCGGGCCCATCAGAAGGGGCTCGAGCTCACCTCCTACGTCGAGCCCGGGGTCCCGGAGCGGATCGTCGGCGACCCGGTGCGCTTGCGGCAGATCCTGGTGAACCTCATGGGCAACGCGCTCAAGTTCACCGACAAGGGCCACATCTCGATCCGCGTGCGCCACGACCCGGGCTCCCAGGACCCCGGCTATCTCTTCTTCTCCGTCCAGGACACCGGGATCGGCATCCCGGCCGACCGGAAGGAGGCCATCTTCGACCGGTTCGTGCAGGCGAAGGCCTCCACGGCCGCGGAGTACGGGGGCAGCGGGCTCGGGCTCACCATCACGAGGCACCTGGTCGAGCTCATGGGCGGGAGGATCTGGGTGGAGAGCGCCGAGGGCGAAGGCTCCACCTTCAACTTCCTGATCCACGTCAAGGTCGCCCAGGGCTCCCCCATCCGTTCGGCTCGCCCCGAGCTCAAGGGGCTGCGTGTGCTGGTCGTCGACGGCAGCGCCGTCGACCGGCAGTCCATCCACGGTCTCCTGGAGGAGCTCGCCTCCTCCGTGAGCTTGGCCGAGTCCTCGAAGGAAGCGACCGATCAGATCGCCCAGGCCCGGGGGGAGGGGAACCCCTTCCAGCTGATCCTCTTGGGGGACCGCCTGTCGGACGGGGGGACCCTCTCCCTCGCGAAGGAACTCTCGAAGGACGGCCAGGCCTCGCACGTGGTCTTCCTGCCGAGCCCCGGGAAGGCGAAGGAGTCCGCGCCCGAGCTCCGCGCCCTGGGGATCGTGAACGTCGTATCGAAGCCCCTCGACCGCCAGACGTTCCTCGCCAGCCTCGCGAACGCGGCGAGGGCCGCGAAGGTCCTTCCGAAGCCCCCGCGTCGGATCTCCCGGGGCCCGAACGTCGCGACCCCGAACCTGGAAGGGCTCCGCCTGCTGGTCGCGGAGGACAGCGAGGACAATCGGTTCCTGCTCCAGCGCTTCCTGAGGAACACCGCCTGCCGCATCGAGGTGGCCGAGAACGGGAAGGTCGCGCTCGACAAGTTCCAGAGAGGAGAGTACGACCTGGTGCTGATGGACCTTCAGATGCCGTTCATGGACGGCTACGCGGCGACCCGGGAGATCCGCGCCTTCGAACGCCGTCGCGGCCTCAACCCGACCCCGATCATCGCGCTCAGCGCCTACGCCATCAAGGAGGAGATCGAGAAGAGCCTCGCCGCAGGGTGCGACGCCCACGTGACGAAGCCCATCGACAAAGCGAAGCTCTTCGAGATCTTGGGCAATTTCGGCAAGAAGGCGGAGGCCTAGCGAGAGGCGCACCCATGCCCGAGGAAGGACCCCGAGGACCCAGCTCCGCCGCAGGTCCCCCCGCTCTCAGGGAGGGCGAGGGCCCCCCGGGCTCGTCCGAGCCCTTCAAGGTCGAGATCGATCAGGACCTGGAGGACCTGGTCCCCCAGTACCTCGAGAACAAGAAGAAGGACGCCCAGAAGATCCGGGTGGCCCTTGACCAGGGCGACTTCAACACGGTGCGGATCCTGGGCCACTCGATGGCCGGTAGCGGGGGCGGCTACGGGTTCGCGGGGATCACACGGATCGGCCGCAATCTGGAGAAGCTGGCGACGGAGAAGAACGCCGACGGCGCCCGGGCCGCGGTCCGGGAGCTCGAGCTCTACCTCTCGAGGGTCGTCGTAGAGTACGTCTGAGCGCCCCGGGTCGCCCATGAAGCGACCGCGACCTGCCCCCGAAGGGGCCGCTCCGGTCCCCCGAGCTGCAAGGGGGAGGGAGGCCAACGCCCCGTTCAGGAACGTCGGTGGGCTCGAGCCTTTGCTCGCCTCGAGGGGCCCTACCGCGGTGGTCGCGGTGCCGTGAGCTCCCGTTCCAGCAGGCCCTTGAGCTGGGAGAGCCCTCGAAGCGTGTTGGCCCTGACCCGCGCCCCAAGCTCCTCCTCGAGCCGCTTTCGCGCGCCCTTGAACAGCCGGCGTTCTGGCACGAGCTCGAACCGGAAGCTCACCTCGGTGCCGCTCCAGTCCGGGCGCCCGAGAAGCTCGAAGACCACGCGGCCGAACCTGCGTCGGTACCTCTGCGCCCCCCGCTCCTCCGGGTCCTCCCCGGTCTCGTGAAGGACACCGCTCAAGGACAGACGGCAGGGCTCCTCGACGACGAGCGAGCCGGAGAGCAGGCGAGAGCGTCCCGCGAGGACGATACGCCCTTCGATGGTCACGAGCTCTCCCTGGACGAAGACCCGATCGTAGCCGTCCGGGGAGAGCGGGAACCCCAGGGCGTCCGCCTGGAAGAGCGAACGGGCGAGCAGGTGGTCCCGGACGATCTCGACCGGCGCGCGAACATGCATGCCCCCGGAGAAGACGATGGCGTCGCCTCCATCTTCCGGTTCGACCGCCTCGCTCGAGAGCACTTGCTTATCCCGGCCCCGTCGGAGCGGGGCTCACGATGCGGAGAGGTGCCCCTCGGGGGGACGTAAGGTCACCGTGACATGGAACTTCCCTTCGAAGACGTGGACGTCCCCGATCCGGGACCTCTTCGATTGGAAGACCTCGAAGGTGAATCGATTGAAGTCCACGGGGGACTCGAAGGCGAGCGTCAGCCCGACCTTCACGACCTCCTTCGGGGCCTTCGTCATCTTCTCCTCGAACTCCTTCACGACCTGGAGCGCCTCTTCCACTCGAGAGACGTTGATGAGCACCATCCGAACTCGCTCCTGCCGTCGGAGGAGCGCCTCCTCGAGCCTTCGGTTCACTTCCTGCGGGTCGAAGGGCTTCTCGATGTAGCCGTGGACCTGGGCCAAGTTGACCGCTCGAAGGACCGCCCCCACGTTGGTGTGGGCGGTGATCAGCATCCGCACCGTCTCGGGGTAGCGCTCCTTCACGTCCATCAGGAAGGCGATGCCGTTCTCCTCCGGCATGATCTGGTCGGACAACACCACGTCGATGGGCTGCTTCTGCAGCATCTCCATCGCGACCTTCGGGTCCGGAGCCACGACCACGTCGCTCTCGAACTCCTTCGCCTTCGAGAGGGTGCGACGGAGCAGCATCAGGATGTCCGGGTCGTCGTCGACGACCAGGATGCGGTACTTCCGCTTCTCGAGCACGCCCGCGGGGGGCGCACCGGCGACGGACTTGGCCGGTCGGGTCGAGGGGACACGACCTCGGTCGGCACGCATGCTGTTCCTCCGATGAGCCTAGGGGCGACTCGACCCAGCAGGTGCACCCTCCTCCAGAATAAAGGTCCATCGGCGCCGCTCGGAGGGGGTCCCCCAAGGGGCGCGACCTCACCCCAGGGCACTGGCCAGCTCGATGGCCCTTTCCAGGACGGGGTCGCGCCCCGCCAGCAGGTCTTCGCGGGCGGCGAAGACCTCGAGGTCCGGGGTGATCCCGATCCCCTCGAATGGGCTCCCATCCGGGAAGTGGGCCCGCTTGGTCCCGACGAAGGCTCGGAGGCCCTCGGGAAAGTCAAGGATGTAGGGCTGCCCGGTGCTCCCACAGGTCGTCGACCCCACCAGCGTCGCTCGTCCCGTGTCCTTGAGCGGCATCAGGAAGTCCTCGCACGCAGAACCGCATCGCCGATCCGCCAAGGCGATCAGGCGCCCCCGGTAGCTTCCCTTCTCCGGTCGGTGGGCCCCCGAGGGGAACCAGGCCTGCAGCCCGTCCCATTCTCGTAGAGGTTCGAGGGGGGCGAGCCGCTCCTTGGTCAAGTTGAAACCATCTCCCTCTCCCCGCTCGAGCAGGTCCAGCAGATGGACATGCGCCCGGACGAACCCCACACGCTGGGGGGTCGAGAAGGCCCATCCCCGCCATGGCCGGTCCATCAGGCGCGGGAGGAGGAGGGTCGGAGTGCTCCCTCCGGTGTTCCCGCGAACATCGATGACGATCGTGGAGGCTTGCTGGAAGTGGTGCGTGAGCTCGATCGCCCTCCTCTCGTGGTCAGGCGCTCCGAACGATGGGATGCGAAGGTAGGCGACCTTCCCTCTCCGGAGCCACCTCCCTCGGGTCCTCTCCCGAGGGGGTTCACGTCGGCCTGGGACCCGCCGCAGGGTCCATCGACGACCTTGGGTCTGGAGCGAGACGCGACGGGGGAAGAGTCGGGGCAAGGCGGTCAGGTGCCGCTTGCGAGCGTCTTCGCTCGAACCCGAGATGAATCGCTGGCGGTCCTGGTAGAAATCATGGGGAGTCGTTCCATCGATCCGTTCGAGGACCTCCCCCGCTCGGACCTCGGGAGACCATGACTCCTCGACCACCCAGTCTCGCCCGATCGGGGCCGCGCGGAAACCCAGGGACCCACCGAGAGGCTTCCAGCCCACCGGGTCGAGGTAGAATGTGTGGCCGTTCTTCAGGCTCGCGAGAAAGGCGGACATTTCGAGAGAGAAGTGGTTGCGGTCCCCTCGACCGATGGTGGAGTCCAGGAGCTTCTGATACGCTCCCTCCAAGTCGAGCCCGCCGGTCGCTTCCCAGTGGGCGAAGGCGAGGTCGACCGCGCTCCGAACGGACGAAGCGATGTAGGCCCGTCGAGCAGGGGAGAGGTCCTTCACCAAGGCTGCACCTCTTGGCGACCGTGGGCGAGCCGCCTCCCTCTACTTGAACGGGACGGGGGAGGACAGGCCCGCCCGGTTGCGCTTGAAGGGCCGGCGGGGGGGCACGGTCCCTCACTCCCGGCAGGCCTTACCGACCCGCGCGCCCTCGGGATACGAACCGCGCCCTGAGGGCAAGGTAGGCGTCAAGGTCCTTCTCGAACGTACGTTGGGTCAGACAGACCCGGACCCCCGAAGGGTCCCCGAAGTAGTGGCCAGGACAGACCAGGACGCCGCGTCGGATCCCCTCCTCGGCGAGCCGCAGCGTGAAGTCCGGTCCGACCGCCCGGTCGAACCAGACCGGAGCTCGAAGCAAAGGGAGGTCGGGGACCCGTTCCCGCAGCAGACGCAGATTGCGCTCGAAGAGCGCGCGGGACTCCCGAAGCAGGGTCGTCCGGTTCCGCAGGATCGAGAGCGCGGCCCCCACCGAAGCGAGCGCCGGACGGTCCACCCAGAGGTCGCAGGCGTCGCGGAACCGCTCCGCCTCTCCCGCGGGAGGGACGGCGAACCCCATCCGGATGTCGTCCGCGCCGTAGACCTTCGTGAACGTTCCCGTGGTCCACCACCCCGCGCGCCCCAGTCGAGCGAACGACCTCGAGGGGGTGAACTCCCGGAACGTCTCATCGATCACGACGTGGCGCGATCCCTCGGCAAGGCGGAGCACGTCCTCCGAGGTCCGAAGGACCCCTTCCGGGTTGTTCGGGTTCGACAGCAGGGCCACGTCGTTCCCCCCGAGCCCCTGAGAGACCCGGAACCCGATCCCCGACGCGATGTCCACGAGGGGAGGATACTCAGGGGTCCGGATCCCACAAAAGAGGGAGCTCTTCCCCTCGGCCCGCAGAGCGCGAGCGAGGTAGAGGAGGACGAGGGTGTTCGCCGTCGTCGCTCCGGTCGTCAGGACCACTCGCTCCGCCGGGACGCCCAGGACCCGACCGAGCCGCGCCCGCAGCTCGGGGGGCTTGCCGGGTCTGACCGAGCGGAGCAGTGGGAGGGCGGTCCGTAGCTGTCCCTTCATCCCGCTCTGGGCGAGGTCGTGGCGCATCCCGGGATGGTCCAGGATCCAGTCGGCGAGAGGGAAGGGCACACCCTCGCGAACCCGGGACCGCACAAAGCCTTCGCGCAGCGTCCCCGTTCGGCCCGAGGGCGGGACCTCGCCTGGTCCTCGACAAGGGGCGAGCGAAGAAGGCTCCCGGTCGGACCTCGGGCTGGGGCCGTCCGTGCGGGTCACCGCGGCGCAGCGACAGCATGCCCCGCGGGGGCTCCCGAGGCGCCGTCCCCTGCAGAGCCGCCCAGCCCGCGCTCGAGCTCCGCGAGCTCCCTCGAGGTCATCCGGTGGAGGAGGGCCAGGTCGGCCGCCTCCATCACGTCCGCGCTCTCGACCGTAGAGCGTCCCTCGAACGCGGCATTCGTCCGGGCGAGCTGCTCCATCATGACGTCCAGGTTCGCGCTCTGGTGGTCGAGGAGCGTCATGCGCGCGATAAGGGTCATGACCTTCGTCGGAAGGTTGACGCCGTGCGTCCGGTCGCGCGCCTTGAGGAGGTTCGTCCGCGTCTCCTCCTCCTCGCGCGCATACTGCTGGCGGAAGGGCTCGGGGTTCTTGCGGAACTCCAGGTTGCGTCGGATGACCTCCAGGCGCTCCTCCACCGTGGACGGGCTCGAGACCTCCACGTGGAGCGTCATGCCCGAGAGCAGGTGGTAGGCCTCCTCGTCCTCGTCCTTGAGCCCGCCCAGGACCGCGGGGGGAAGCGCGTGGGAGACGTGCGGGGCGGACCCCTGCTTCACGGGGGGCCGGGGGAGCGAGAGCGCGGCGGTCTGCAGGACCGTGTCGACCAGGTAGGCCCCGGTTTCCTTCCCGAAGTGGATGCGCCCGGTCAGGTAGCGCTCCTCGTCGCTCCACTTGCGGTAGTTCTCGGCGCCGAGCTTGAGCCGCTCGTGGACGGGCTCCAGCACCTGGGCGAAGGAGAGGATCAAGTTGAACTTCGCGTTCCCCTCGGGCCCCCAGAGGACCACGCCCCCTAGGGAGGGGTCGATCGCGCTTAGGAGCAGGGCTCTCTTCGCCTTGTCCTGACCCACGACCGCGGAGAAGGGGAACATCGGGGCCTTGAGCCGTCGGGAGAGCTGGGCGTAGCGTCCGCGCCGGAAGATGCGGGTCTGGAAGTCCGCCTCGATCTTCGCGCGCTCGCGCTCGAGGTCCGTATGGAACTTCTCCTTGAGGCGGGACTCCTCCTCCGAGACCCGCGCCTTCGATTCCTGCGACAGGCGGGCTTCGATGGCCTCGGACTTCCGCACCATCTCGGTCTCGAGCCGTGAGCGCTCGATGGTGAGTTGCTGGGCGCCCTTCTTCTCGGCCTCGGCCTCGAGCTCGCTCGCGCGCTTGCGGCGCTCCTCCTCGAGCTTCGAGTGTCCCTCCGCCTCCCGTTGGCGGAGCTCGACCTCCAGGTTCCTGCGAAGTTCCGCCTCGCGGGCCTTCATCCGCTCGTCGACCTGTTCGCGGAGCTCCTCCTCCCGCTTGCGACCCTTGGCCTGGTAGGTCTCCTCCAGGTCCCTGCGGTCGCGGGCGAGCTCGCGGTCGCTGGCGCGCCGGGCCTCGTCCTCGAAGGCCTTCTTGTCCAGCGCGAGCTGGGACTTGAGGTCCTGTTCCCGCTTCTCGTAGCCCTGGAGCAGCTGGACCTTGAGCGCCTCGTTCCGCTGGTCGAGCTCGTCGCGGAACTTCTGGGTGAGCTCGGTCTCCTGCCGGGTCAGAGCCTCCTGGACCTTCCGCTCGGCGTCCGCGGCGGCATCGGCCTTCGCCTCGGCAAGGGCGCGTTCGAGCTCCCGCTGCGCCTTTTCCTCGTTCTGGCCCCAGCGTCGCTCCCACTCCAGGTCGCGGTCCCGCTGGGCCTTTCCGACAGATTCCGCGATGCGACGCTCGTTCGCCGTGGCGAGCTCCCTGAGCTCGAGAACCTTCGCATCCTCGAGCTCCTTGCGGGCCTTGGCGACCCCATCGGCGATCTTCTTCTGGATGAACGCCAGTTCCGCGTCCAGCTCGTTCGTGCTCTCGGGGGCCACGCGATCGCCTTCTTCCCCGGACGTCAGAGGTTCTCCTCGATGACGCGCCGCAGACGCTCGGGACTGAACTCGGCCTGTTCAAAGGGTTTGCGCCGCATCCTGTGAGGCAGCGCCATCTCGGCGATCCGCCCCACGTCATCGGCGCTGACCTGGGTACGCCCCTCGAGGGCGCAGAGCGAGCGCGCTCCGCGCTCGATCATGATGTCGGCACGATGTCCGTCCACCCCGAAGGCCGTGGTGACCTTCGGGATCGCGGCGAAGAGCTTCTGGGAGATCTCGACCTTCGGCAGGATCTCCCGGCTCCGCTTGATCTTCTCCCGGATCTGTCCCTGAAGTGGCTCGAAACGGGCGCGGAAGTCCGCGGAGTCGCGTTCGAAGTCCTGCCGACGTCGGACGATCTCCATCCGCGTGTTGAGGTCCTCGATGCCGACGATCGAGACCTGCAACGCGATTCGGTCGAGCAGCTGCGGCCGCAGGCTGCCCTCCTCGGGGTTCATCGTGCCGACCATGACGAACCTAGCGGGATAGGACACCGAGATCCCCTCGCGCTCGACGGTGACCCGCCCCATGGCGGCCGCGTCCAGGAGCACGTCCACGACGTAGTCGTCCAGGAGGTTGATCTCGTCGACGTAGAGGATGCCGCGGTTCGCCTCCGCGAGCACCCCGTGCTCGAAGGCGACCTCCCCCTCCGTGAGCATCCGGCTCACGTCCAACGTCCCCACGACCCGGTCCTCCGTCGCGTTCAACGGCAGGTCGACGACCTTGAGCGGACGCACCCGGGTGGGGATCGCGTCGGGGGTGCGGCCCTGGTACTTCTCTGTGCACTCCCAGCACCATTCCTGGGGGCGGGCGGGGTCGCAGGAGAAGCGGCACCCTTCGACGATCTTGATCTCGGGGGTGATCTCGGTCAACCCCCGGACCGTGACGGACTTCGCGGTCCCCTTCTGTCCGCTGATGAGCACCCCTCCCACGAGGGGGTCGACGATGTTGCAGAGCAGCGCGAGCTTCATCTTCTCCTGCCCGAGGACCCCGGAGAACGGGAAGAGCGCCGTCGCCTTCCGCCCCTTCGCTCCCATCAGCTTCGAGCGGGCTTCCTCGCGCTTCGCCTTCTTCGACTCCTCCGCGTGGGCGGCCGCGACCGCCTGCGCCTGGATCGTCGTCGGGGAGACCTCGGGCTGCTTGAGAATGGCCTCCACCTGCACCTTGTTCTCGATCCGGCTCTCGACCTCGACCTCGGTCACCCCCGTTCCTCCCTCGAGGGTCGCCCGGAGCTGCCCCACCTGGACCCCCGCCATCCCGCCACCCCCGGAGCCCGCCTGGGCGAGGGCTTCGCTGCGCTTCTTTGCCCCCTCGATGAGGAGGGCCCCGCAGTTCGTGCAGGAGATCGCGTCCGGCTCGACCGGCGCGTCGCACGAGGCGCAGCGCATCTCGCCGACCTCGAGCTCGGCCCCACACGTCGGGCAGGAGGAGGCGTGGAACGGGACAGGAGAGGAGCAGGTGGGGCAGAGCGCCTCGGGGTTCGTGAGCGGCTGTTTGCAATGCGGACAGAAGAGCGCCTCGGCCGGCACGAGGGCGCTACAATGCGCGCACTTGCAGCTCTCTGGGTCGAAGGCCGCCCCGCATCTTGCGCACCGGTCCGCGTAGACCGAGGTGACGGCCCCGCAGGCCGGGCAGAGCGACTCGTCCCCGACGAAGCGCTCCTCGCCCAGGACCTCCCCGACCAGGGCCTCGGTGTCGGGGTGGGCCCCTGGCTCTTCGACCGTGGGCAGCTCCGGGGTCGCCTCCTCCAGGAGCCCCTCGAGCTGCGCCGCGAGCTCGTTCACGGACTCATCGGGGGCGAACTCCTCGCCGTTCCCCTCCCCCTTGCCGTTGGTCGGAGGAGTGCCCTCCCCGCCCTCCGGTTCTGGGTCGGTGGGACGCGGCTCTTCAGGAGGAGGGACCGGGACCATGAAGCGCACCTCTTGAAGGCGCATGCGAGTGTATGTACCTTGTCAGACCCCCGCCCGACCCCAACGGGTGCCCGAGGAGTGGGCTGGGCGGGGGCGAACTTGGTTCCTGGACCCTCCCGGGCTCCTCGCGAACGTTTAAGTCCCCAGGCACGGTCTTATGACCTGCGGGACCCGCAAGGGGGGATCCCGCAGGTCATGGGGGTCCTCGAGGGTATCAAAGGCTCGTTCTGGCCCTCCGGCAAGAGGGGCCTCGGTTCTCCGCTTTTCCTCGAGGAGGATGGTCCGATCCTCGGCGTCATCGACGACATCTTCCTCGACAAGAAGTCCGGACAGCCGGTCGCGTACCGCGTGCTGGCGAGCGGACAGTACCTCGAGGTCCCAGCCGAGGCCGTCACGGAGACCCCCGGGGGTTACATCTACCGCTCCCCCTGGTTCGCGGAGGCGGATGCGCTCGTCCGGAAGCTCGAGAGCCAGGAGCTCCTCATGCCCGAGCTCCTCTTCTCCTCCGTCGCGACCTCCGACGCCGACCGACGGCTCCTGGAGAGCGCGGTCGAGCGCTCTCCCGCGCTCAAGAAGATGGTCTCCCAGGCGACCGAGCTCTACCAGGGACTGTCCCCGCGCATCGACGCGCTCGAGAAGGAGAAGTACAAGGTCGTGGGAGAGGTCGCGGACCTCGCGGAGGGGCTCATGACGGGCCGCCTTCCCAAGGACGTCCATCGGGAGCGGTTCGTCGCGCTCAAGCGTCGTCTCCAGGTCTTGGATGCTTCCCTCCACCGAGGGGAGTCGCTCCGCCGTCGGCTGGAATCCATCCCGTTCGTCACGCTCGCCAAGAAGCCCGAGGTCGCCGGGGCCGGTCTCCCCTCGCTCCCTGCTGGAGCGATGGCGGGGGGCCGCCCCTCCGCCTTGAGCGCCGCCATGCTCCCCGGGTCCCCTGCGGGGGTCCGCCCCCCTCCCGGGGCCGGGGAGGAGTGGAAGCGTATCCGCAAGTTCCGCGTCCTGAAGGCGGAGGCCACGCTCCGCCAGAGAGAGGAGTCGCTCCACCGGATGGAGCAGGAGCTCCAGAAGACGGGGGGGGTCTCCCCCGAGCTCGTCCAGTCGCTCTCCCAGAACTACGACAAGCTCGCCAAGGCGATCGCCCAGGGCGGCCCCGACGGGCTCAAGAAGGAGATCGAGCGGATCGTCCAGGACAACGCCCAGAAGACGGCCAAGACGGAGACGAAGGCCCTCGGCTCGGCGCTCGGTTCCCCTGCCGCCTCGAGCCTCGGCAGCGCTCCCCCGGGGAAGACCTGTCCGCTCTGTGCCGAGCCGCTCACGGGGCGCGAGACCACCTGCCCCGGCTGCCAGGCCGACCTCAAGACCTTGGAAGAGGCGAAGGAGGGGTCGACGGGGCCCAACGGGGCCCAGAAGTTCTTCCGTGGCGGCGGAGCGACTAAGATGGGGGTCGTGCTGCTCATGGCGGCCGGCGCGACGTTCCTCTCCTGGTTCGTCCTACGTTAGGTCGGTCCGCGCGCAGCGGATGCGGGGTCCTTTCCCCCGGCTCCGGCCGGTCTGTCCGCTTTTCCGTTACGGGGAGGTTTCCACTCGCGGGCCGGGGGACGTCGGTGGCCCGTGCCCGGCTCCGTGTTCTCCTCGGGACGCTCACGCTGCTCGTCCTCGTTGGTCCCCTTGGGCGGTCGCGGTGCCTTCGGCTTCAGGCCCCCGGACCCCCTCTCTCGGCGGGCCCGTTCGAGACG
This sequence comes from Thermoplasmata archaeon, assembly GCA_028864975.1. Lineage (GTDB taxonomy): Archaea > Thermoplasmatota > Thermoplasmata > Lutacidiplasmatales > UBA184 > JAKAAX01. The sequence continues at coordinate 17,797 of JAGWLG010000010.1, forward strand.
GTGGACCCGGGTGCGGAGCAGGATGATTGCCCCGATGACGGCCCCGAGGCCGCCCACCTCGATCAGGAAGACCGGGATGAGCTGAGGGGGCACGGGGGGCACGGTCATGGTGAGCCGGATCTGCTGGTTGTCCGAGGTCACCTGCACCCGGGAGGCGGGGGCGCTGTACCCCGTGCCCTGGGCGACCGCCGAGACCTCGTAGGCCCCCACGAAGGTGTCGAGCCCCTCGAGGGTGACGACGTCCGTGGGGAGGAAGTGCCCGACATCCCCCTGCGCGTTCACCCCTAGGACCACGCAGGCGACGTTCGGGACCGTGCTGCACAACGAGACCTGGACCGAGGAGGCCGGGACCGAGGGTGGGGAGATGGGTAGCACGCTCACCAGCACGTAGCGGAAGACATGCACGGCGACCTCGGCGGAGACCGTACTGATCCCGGCGATGGAGGCGGAAGCACCCCCCGTTGAGACGACCGTCGGGGTCCCCCAGTTGTAGACGCTCACGTTGGCGCTCCCCAGGACCGAGATCGCGGGCGCGCTCGCGTTCGTCAGGTTCACCCAGGGATTGTAGAAGACCATCGGGAACCCGAAGTGGGAGCTTCCGTTGGCCGTGAAGTTCCCCGTGGCCGCCGAGGTCACGGACGCGGCGCCGGGTCCGAAGCTCGAGTTCTCGACAGCCACGTTGACCGAGGAGGCGACCGCGAGGACCGAAACCTGCGCATGGGCGATCGAGAGCTGGTGCAAGGGTCGAGCGATGGTCAGGTCGTTCACGACGACCTGGTCCGACGCGCTCCCCGTGGAACCCAGGCTCACATCGGTGGTGGCGTTGAGCGCCACGCCCGAGAGGACCGCGTCGTCCACCCCGAAGGAGGTCACGCTTTGCGGCAGGGAGAGGTTGACCACATGGACCGGCACCGACGCCGAGACCCCTTGCAGGAGGACCTCGCCCACGCTCCCGCTCACGTTCAGCCAGTGGACATCGGAGCCCGAGTCGCTGAGCTCGGAGAGGGACCCCTCGAAGGACATCCGCGTGATCCGCGCGCCCCCCGGGGTCGCGCTGGGTCCGCCCGCGCTCCCGTCCAGCACCCCCCCGTTCGCCACCTGGACGTTCCCGCCTCCGGCGGCCAGAAGGCTCCCGTTGGTGTAGAAGAACCCCCCCGCGACGGAGAGCCGGGAGAACGGGCCGAGGATGAGCGTGGAGGTGGGCGAGAGGGTCAGGTTCCCTCCGGTGTCGATCGTGAGGCTCCCGCTCACGAAGAGCCGAAGCGAGAGGCCCTTCTCCACCGAGAGGAAGGAGCTCGGTCCCACGGTGAGGCCGCCCGCGACGTTCAGGAAGAGCGTGCCGTTGCCCGAGGCGGAAGCGTTGACCACGATGCCGTCCGCCCCTGAGACCACGAGGTTGCCGCCGGCGGCGATGTCCAGGTCCTCGTTGAGGTAGCAAGGAGAAGGGGTGGCGAACCCGGGAGGGGAGGCGGTGTTGAACGTGCTGGTCAAGGGGGAGATCAGACCCTGGGCGCTGACGCAGTTCGGGAGCGGCCCCTGGGGCGTCGCCCCGATTTCGGGGCGTGCGCTCGGGAGCGAGGCAGGGGCGGGGTCGGAGGTAGTCGCGTGCGTCACGGTTCCCCTCTCGGAGGGGGCCGCCGTCAGAGATGTCGGCGCTCCCCCCCGTGCTCCGAGGTCTCGCGGGGCCGTGCTCGCGCCGAGAGCGTGGAGCGGGCCCTCCAAGCTGCCGAGGCTCAGGAGGAGCAGAACGAAGAGCGCGAGGCAGCTCGCCGCGAAGAGGTCCCCCCTCGCTCGTGCGGGATCGGAAGGCTCGCGGACGTCGCGCATGCCCAGGGTTCGACGGGGCCTCGAAGCCCAGGGGCCCAGAGAGGAGATGAAGTTCGCCCTCGCCCTGAAGGTCGTCGCCCGCGAGCGGCCCTCGAGCTTAAGGGCGTGAACGAGGTCCAGCAGGGGAGGTCCGATGCCGTTCCAGGCTCTGCGGGGGTTCCGGGACTACCTGCCCGCGGACGCGGCCGCCCGTCGCGCGATCTTCGACACCGTCCGGTCGGTCACCCGCCGCTACGGCTTTGACGAGGTGGAGACCCCCAGCGTCGAGTCGCTCGAGCTGTTCAAGGTGAAGAGCGGAGAGGGGATCGTCGACGAGACCTTCTCGTTCAAGGACAAGGGCGGCCGGGAGGTCACCCTCGTCCCCGAGATCACCCCGTCCGTGGCGCGGATCTACGTCGACCGGGCGAAGATCGAACCCCTTCCCGTCAAGTGGTTCTCGGTGCAGAGGCTCTGGCGGTACGAGGAGCCTCAGTCCGGAAGGACCCGGGAGTTCTCCCAGGTCAACCTGGACATCCTGGGGGTCCCTGGTGTCGAGGGTGAGCTGGAGGTCCTTGCGGTCACGCGGCAGGTCATGGAGGAGATCGGGCTCGGCGGTCGCTATGTCTTCCGCACGAGCGACCGAAGGCTCGTGGAGGGGCTGGGAAGGGCGCTCGGGGCGAAGGAGACGGACCCTTTCTTCCGTGCGCTCGATCGGAGGGAGAAGCTCCCCTCCTCGGAGTTCCAGGGAGAGCTCGCGAAGGCCGGGCTCGGAGAGGACGCCCGAGGCCGTCTCACGAAGCTCCTGACGGACTGCGGCCCCGGCTTGTCCCCGAAGGAGGCCCCACGGGTGCTCGAGGAGGTCCGCGCGTGGCCTGGTCTGGGCGAGGAGGGCGTCCGGGGGGTCGAAGCGCTCCTCGAGCTCTTCCGTCGGGCCCAGGGCACCGAGCTCGAAGAGGTCCTGGTGTTCTACCCCTCCCTGGTCCGAGGACTGGCCTACTACACGTCCACCGTGTTCGAGGCGTGGGCCCGGACCGGGGAGGTCCGCGCCTTGTTCGGCGGGGGGCGCTACGACAAGCTGGTCGAGCTCTTCGGGGGCCCGAGCGTCCCCGCCTGCGGGCTGGCGATCGGGGACCAGACCCTCGAGATCCTCATGCGCGAGGCGAAGATCTGGCCCGAGCGCCCGCCCGGTCTCGACGTGTACGTCGCCACGGTCGACCCCTCCCTCGCGCCGCAAGCAAGGACGTGGGCGGAGCGACTCCGGAAGGAAGGGTTCCTGACCGACTACGACCTGCTCGCCCGACCCCTGTCGCGCCAGATGAAGGAAGGAGGGAGGCGCGGAGCTCGGTCGATCGTGCTCCTGGGTCCCCGAGAGCTCGCGAAGGGCGAGGTCACGCTCAGAAATATGCGGACCGGTCAACAGGTCGCCGTCGCTTCTGGGGAGGTTGTGCCGTTACTGAAGGCCGATGCGGATGTCGGGTCACCCTCGGCCGCTCCCGCTCGATCTCCCGCTCGGCCGTCTCCTCCGGGGACCTCGAGCGTACCGTAGCGCCCGGTGCCGCCGCGTCCCTTCGGGGTGGGCGCGAGGGGACGTGGGACTCGGTCCAGGGGCGGGGGGCCAGCCCTTCGAGCGTCTCGCCATCGTAGAGGAGGATCCCGGGGGGGCTCTCGGCTCCTCGGGTGTGGCCGTGCCAGTAGACGACCGCCCCCTCCCCGAACATGTGCGTGTAGGGTTCGAGCTGCTTGCGCAGGTTGCGTCTGAGCTCCACATCGTCCCCGAAGTTCGCCTTCGATTCGATCCAGCAGACCTTCTGTCCGTCCAGGACGATGGGATGATCGAGCAGCGCGTCGGGGGTCTTCGCGAACTTCCCTCTCAGGTCCTTTTCGGTCCGGTAGGTCAACCCATGCTTCTTCAGCCAGTTCGCGAGGCGGGTCTCGCCCTTGATCCCCCGGGCCCGCTGGATCTCTCCGCCCTTGGGCGAGTAGACCCAGTCCGCCTCGAGTACCTCTATGACCTCGCGACGCAGGCGGGCGTCGGGGATGGCCTCCGGTCGCCGGAAGGCGTCCCAAAAGGTCCGTCGCGGGGTCTGGCGGGCCTTCTCGATGAGCTGGGCCATCAGCACCGGGGGGAAGCGGTACTGCCGCGCGAGGTCGAGGTAGCTCCGCCCCCGGTCCCACTCCTTGAGGAGCCGAGGGGCATCCTTCTGGACCACGTAGAACCGCTTGGTCGCGTCGCGGGTGACCCGGTGGGTGTAGATGACCATGAGAAGGTCCGGGTCGATCCCTTGCTCCCGGGCGATCCTGTCGACGTCCTCGTACTCCCGGAGCTGCCTCGAGAGCGATTGGTACTCGTCGCGGGAGAGCATTGTCATGGTGGGGGAAGGACCGTTCGGCCGCTCCGAAGACGGACCGCGCTTAACGGTAAGGGTCCGTCCACCCCCCGGGTAGCCTCCAGCCATGGTTCCCACCGGGCGAGAACCCGTGTCTGGCGAAGCAGACTAGTGTTGACATGCGTCAGCATGAGGCTCCCCCATCCGCTCGAGGACATCCTCTCCAACCGTTCGCGAATCCGCGTGGCCAGGGTTCTGCTCTCCATACGCGGGCGGAGTAGCCGACGGGCATCGGTGCTTCCTTGACTAAAGTGTCGTGGAGCCCACGACCGTCTGTCCATTCAAGCCGTAGACCGCGAGTGACGCCTGAACGAGATTCACGCTGGGCGAAGCGACCAGGAGAAGGGTTTGACCCCCGGAGATGGTCACGGGCGCCGGCAGCGCGGAGAGGGAGGTGCATGGAGCCGCAGGGGGGCCCGTGCACTGTTGCCACCCCGCGCCCGAGAAGATGGCCCAGTTGCTGCCGGTCGAGCCAGGCGGGATGAGGAGGACGTACCAGCCCGCCGGGGCAGGAAACGCATAGCAGGTGCCGCTCGCTGAGGTCGACGCCGTTCCCGGCGCGGTCGATGAGGACCGGCCCGACTCGGTAAGCGACAGACCGAAATCCGAGGTGACGAGGGTGTGAGTAGTCCCACCGAGGCCGATGTTGAAGGTATTGTCGGGGCTCCCATCGGCAAGACACGTTCCCGCCGAGCCGGCGGTCATGGAGACGGAGACCGGCGAGGGACTGTTGGGGCTCCCGAGCATGTTCCCCTCGAGGACGTGCAGGATGGCGGATAGGACAATGGAACTGACGACGAAGAGGACAACGACGAGGATCACGATCGTGACGACGTTGCTTTCCTTCTTAGGCGGCAGGGATGCGACGGGGACAAGCACGTACTGAACGGCCGTCGGAGGGGGGGGAGGCGGGGGAGGGGGCAGATAGGGGGGCGGGGGCTCGGCGCTCACGCCTGAACCATGGTCATGCCCCCTCATCGGCCCTTCGCTAGTCCCTCCAGTCGAGCCCAAGCGTCCTGAGCATGAGCTTCGGGATGGGCGGAGGTCGGCGCTTGTGGCGAAAGGTCCTCACGCGCCCCACGATGGCCTCGACGCGGTCCAAGGGGACCCCGGTCGCCCGTGCGATCTCCTCGGGCTCGAGCAATCGCTCCAGGCCGAAGAGGATCTGGTCGAGCATCGCATAGGGCATCCCTAGCTCCTCCTCGTCGGTCTGTCCCTCCCAGAGCCCGGCCGTCGGAGCCCGCTCTCGGACGCTCTTCGGAAGCTCGAGCTCCGCCGCGAGGTCCCACACCGAGGTCTTGTAGAGGTCCCCGATCGGCAGCAGGTCCACGCCACCGTCCCCGTACTTGGTGAAGTAGCCCAACAAGAGCTCCGACTTGTTGCCGGTCCCGGCCACGAGGGCGCCTCGACGGCGCGCCTCCTGGTACCAGACGACCATGCGCAGTCGGGCCTTCAGGTTCCCGCGGGCGACACGGTCATCCGTTTCCAGAAGCGGAAGGAACGGGATCTCGAGCGGAGCCAGTTCCACCTCGCTGAACCCCACGCGCAGGTCGCGGGCGTAATCGGCGACCTCCGCACGGAGCGCGGGGGGAGTGCGCTCGTCGGGTATCGAGACCGCCCAGACCCTCGAGGGGCCGAGCGCATCCTTCGACAGGCGGAGCACGAGGGCGCTGTCGATGCCCCCGCTCGATCCGATGACCACGCCCTTCGCTCCCGCCTCGCGCACGTGGGCCCGGAGAAAGCGGTGGATCGTCTCCCGAGCATGGGTCGGGAGCCGAGGGACGAGGGAGTCCATGGGCGAGCGACCCTGCGCTCATCGTGCATATCGTTTCTTCGGCGCGCCCGGGACGCGTCGTCGATCGAGGTGTCGACTAGAGCCCGGGTTCCTCTGTGGGAGCCGCGCGCTCCGGCGCTTTCGCGGGTGCGGGGGAGGAAGCGTCGGAGGGAGGAGAGGTCGGAGGGACCGCAGGAGGGGCCGAGGGAGGGACAGAGCGCCCCAACCCCGCGACCCGTGGCAGCCGGCGGAGCGCCTCGAAATAGGCGACAGCCAAAAGCCCATAGCTGACGAAGAGGGGCGAGAGGAAGTACGTGAGCGGCCCGAAGTCGGTGAAGAGCCATATCGGGGCGGTGAAAAAGGCCACGAAGAGGGTCGTGAACTGCGCCCCGATCATCGCCCCCGCGAGGATGGCCACGCCGAGCGACCAGCCGAAGCCGCTCCAGGCAAGCACCTTCCCGGATCGCCCGACCAGATGATCGACCAGAACGGCGAGTCCCAAGAAGAAGTTCGCGATGGCGAGCGCGATGAGCCCTCCGATGGTCCAGGCCACCACCGGCGGGGTCGAAGAGGCGGCGGCGGCACCGTGCACGCTCCCCAAAACTGCGATGCCGAGCACCGCGACCCCGAAGATGGCCGCCGCCGTCCACAGGAACTTGTGCCCGCGGTGGATGTTCTTCCGATGAAGGTCCGTCCACTCGTGACGACCGCGGTACATGACGTAGAAGCCGAAGATGGTGGTGGCGAGACCGAGATAGGTGAACCCCACCCACCCGGGTTGGTTCACATCGTAGCTGACGAACTGGTAGATCTCGGTGGCACCTTCGATGGTGAACCCGATGAGGAACGTCGCGAGGGCCAGTCGGATCGTCTCGGTCAAGAACCGGCTCCCGTCGAGGCTCTCGCGCGCGATCCTCCACGGCCGAGCGACGGGGACCTTGCGCCCCACGGGCCTTCCGCGCCGGGGGATTCCTGCATTCAGAGGTCGATAGTGGGCCAACGATAAAGTGGCTGGGGTCCCTCCCCGCGGAGCGCATGGCGGAGCCCGAGCCCGGGACCGTTCCTGGATCGGCGTCTGCCAAGGCCGTCAGGAACGCCCCTGGCATGCAGGATCGTCTCCCAGTGCCCTCGGAGGGGCTCGTAGGACGGAGCGAGGAGCTCTCGCACCTTCGGGGGCGCCTGACCGAGGTCCGAAGCGGCCGAGGGCATGCCTTGCTCCTGACCGGACCTGGAGGGATGGGCAAGACCCACCTGCTCCGATGGCTTGACCGAGCGGCATCGGACCAAGGGTTCCAGGTGCGATGGGGAACGTGCCTCAAGGAGGCTGTCGCGCCCTTCTTCGCCTTCGAGCAGGTCTTCCGACGGGTCGAGGGGCGCGAGGAGGCGGTGCCGCACGACGTCGGGACCGATCTCGGAGGGAGCTTGCCTCCCTTCCTGCTCATCGAAGAGGACCGTCCGACCGCTTCCCGAACGCGATGGTCGGCCGCAAAGGATCCCTCGCTCCTCCTGGTCGTCTCGCGCGACAGTGCGTCCACTCTAGCTTTCCGCGGGACGCCCCTTCCCCCCGCCGCCCATCTCCTCCGGATGAGCCGTATCGGCGAGGAGGACTGCGTCCCTCCCGGACAACTGGACCTCCTTGGGGAGCGCACCTCGGCCCACCTACGTCGCGCCCCCGGGTCGATCGTGTCGCTGGAGGGGGCCGAGTACCTGGTGAGCCAGAACACCTTCGCGGGCTTCCTCCAGCTGGTCCAGTACCTACGCGACGTGGCCCAAGAGTCGGGAGGCCACCTCGTGCTTTCGCTCAACCCCGAGGCCTTCGACCCTCGCGAGGTCTCACGGTTGGAGGCCGAGGCGGAGGTGCTCCGCCTGCGCCGGAGCGCCAAGGGTCACGGTCCCGACGCCCAAGGTGCCGACCGAGACTCGGAACCTCCGGCGGCGACGCTACTGCGCTACCTGGGAAGCTTGGAGTCCTCCGCGGCCCGGGCACCTCAGCTCGTGGTCCTGGATGACCTCCACTGGGCAGACCCTTCGACGGGGCTGGCTTTCCAGTTCCTTGCCAGGAACTGCCGGGACCTTCCGGTGCTCCTCGTCGGAGCTGCGCGAGGGGAGGAGGTCTCCGAGGTGGTCACGGCGGAAGGGACCTCGCTCGGGGACCGTCTGGAGTCGATGGAGCGCGATGGCGTGCTGGAACGGCTTGTCCTGACGCCCTTCCTTGCCGCCGACGTGTACGCGCTCGCCGCACGCGTGCTCGGCTCCCGGCTCGCCGCGGGGTCGGATCCCGAGGTCTCCGAGCTCCTTCGCAGGACCGAGGGGAACCCGTACTTCCTTCGCGAGACGTTGCTCCAGCTCCGCGAGGACGGCGCCCTCCGAGTCGCCCCGGGAGGTGAGCTGCGCTTCGAGCGGTCTCGGACGGCCCACGGCCCTCCATTGCGGCTCCCTACGAGCCTCAAACGCCTCGTGCTCCGGCGCCTCTCGGCCCTCTCCCCTGAGGACCGTGGGCTGCTGGCGACCGCGGCCGCCGCGGGGAGCATCTTCGATGTCGCACCGGTGGCGGCGGTCCTGGGTCGGGATGCGGAGCAGGTCGAGGCTCGGTTCGAGGAGCTCTCCACACGTCATCGACTGCTCGAGAGGGCGGGAGGGGACCGGGCGCGGGAGTCGGACCGATGGGAGTTCTCCCATCCGCTCGTATGGGAGGCCACCTGGGAGGAGCTCGGCGTCGCGGGCCAGCGGCGAGAAGCACGCCGACTCTTCGCTTGGTGGTCAGAGGTCCGGTCGGACGAGGTGGAGTCGCTCGCGGCGCTAGGCCACGCGACCGGCGATCCCGCCCTGGGGCGACCCTGGCTCTCCCGGGCCTTCGGGCGCGCGATGGGTCGCGCGGCTCTCGAGACCGCGAGCACCTACCTGCTCTGGGCGGCGGACCTGCGGCGGAGCGGGAGCGCGCCGATGGACCGGGACCTTCTCGAGGAAGAGGTGGGATTCGCCTGGCGCGTCGCTCAATCGGGTGGGGGGCGTCTGGTTCGACCCGCGCTCGAACGTCTTCTCTCAGAGCCTCTGCCGAGCTCCGTCCGGTGGGAGGCGACCTCGGCGCTGGTCTCCGGGCTCCTCACGATCGATTCCGAAGAGGCGGCGCGGGTCCTGGACGGGCTGGGGTCGGAGATCGCGCGGGCGGGAGATGCGGTCCCCTCCTCCGTCCGTCATCGCGTGGAGGCCGTTACCGTGAGCCTGAAGGCCCAGCAGGACCGCAACCAGGAGACCCTCGACCACGCGCTGCCGTTGCTCGCGATCCCTCCGGAGGAGATCGACCCCGACCTGCGAGCGATGATGGTCGTCGCGACCGTCAACGCCCAGGTGTACCTGGGTCGCCCCGTGGAGGCGGAGGCGCTCCTTCGGGCCGAGACCCCTCGACTGCTGCAACTGGGCGACATGGGTCTCGCCCGGGTCGAGAACCTGCGGATGATCTTCGCGCGTCTTTCGGGGGACGAGAAGGAGGCGATCCGTGCGGGTCGTGCCGCTCAAGATGCCCTGTGGCGTGCCGGCCGTGTGCTGGGGGCGGGCATCGCCGAGTACAACCTCGGGGGGGCCCTGGTCGAGCTCGGCCGCCTCGAGGAGGCGGATGGCATGGCCGAACGGTTGCTCGACCTCGGCAAGAAGTTCGACATGCCACGCCTGCGCTGCAGCGGGAGCTACCTCAGGGCCGAGGTCCTGGTGGCGCGGGAGGCCTGGGCGGAAGCGCGCCCCTGGTCGGAGAGCGCCCTGAGGGACGCCGAGTCGATGAAGCGAGAGGATGACCTGCTCGACTGCCGAGTGCTCCACACGCAGGTGCGGGGCCACCTCGGAGAGCTCGACACGGCCGTCCAAGCGCTGCAACAGATGGACCGGGACGGGGCCTTCTCCTCCCCCGCGAACGCTGCCGCCTATCTCGAGAAGCTTGCCGACCTCCTGGAGTTGCAGGGAGCGAAGGAGGAGTCCGCGACCGTATGGCGCAGGGCCCTCGAGGCCTCCCGTGTCGCAGGATATGCCCATACGGGGAAGGTGGCGCGAGACGCGCTCTCGCGACTTGGGGCGGCCGCCGAGTGATCGAGGGGAGCTCTCCCGCCTCAGCCCGCTTCCGGGGCCAAGCCCTCCAGCCCTTGCTCCCATCGCCAGCGTTCCTGGCACGGGCAGGGCGGCAGGTCCGCGAGCGGGGCGAACTCCTGCGAGAGCGAGGCCTCCTCGATGGCCGCGAGCACGCTCGCATCGCACTCGAGGCAGTTGTGGACCCCCCTCGGGTTCCCCCCCGAGGTCGGGAAGCTGACGAGGCGGGTCCCCTCCCGCCGGGTCGGCGCGCCGCGGACGAGGGTCTCCACGAGGCTCCAGAGCCAGGGGGGACGGTAGAGCCCTCGGCGGAAGAGGTGCTCGACCACGGTACCCCCCTGGAGGTGGACCGGGTTGATGGAAAGGGTGTCGAAGTGCTCGCTCGCGAGCTTCACCGAGAGCACGGTGTCCTCGATCGCTTCGCGCTCGGTCAGGTAGGGAGGCTTCAGCAGGAGGTAGGCCTTCGGAGAACCTCCCCCTTCGCGAACACGACGGGCGGCCTCGAAGTACTCGGAAGGCGGCGAGTTCTTGTTCACCGCCCGGCGGAGCACCTCCTCCTGCGTGCTCTCCAACCCCAGGGCGACCTCGACCTCCCCGCCGCCGAACTCCTCCCGGAGCGACCCCACGTTCTGGGCGTTCACGAACTCAGGAAGGGTCTCGGTCAGGAACCGGCGGGCGCGGCCGCGGAAAGCCCGAACGACCACCGCCCGGGAGGTCTCGGGGACCTCCCGAGGGTCGAAGAAGCTCCCCGACGTGAAGACCTTGACGTAGGGCTCGCCCTGGTAGCGCTCGAGGGCACGGTCCACCTGTTCGGCGATCTCCTCCGGCGTCGCGGAGCGACCCAGGGTATCGCGGGCGTAGCCGCACATGGTGCATCCCTTGAGGTCCGCCCAGTAGCAGCCCCGGGTCCGAAGGATCAGGACGAAGGCGCGCACGCGTTCGCCATGCAGGGCCTCCTTCTCCGACCAGAGGTTCACGTAGCGCCGGGCGTCCGCCGGGGTCCCGGGGGCGGGCCGTCGTTGCTGGGCCACGGCCCGAGCCACCGAACGTGCGGCCCCGCCCGACCCAGGGGCCTGCGTCATCGCGTTCAACTCCGGCGCCCCGTCGGTCGGGTCCCGTCCCCAACGACCATCTCGACGGTGTCGCCGTCCTTGAGCCGGAGCGCCCTGCGGAGCTCGACTGCGGCGATGAACTCGGCCACGTCGGAGTAGTGGGTGCGGTCCGGGACGATCAGGTGGCAGGGGCGTCCGTTCAGCTTGGAGGGGTAGCAGTTCGCACCCCCGAAGGTCCTGCCCTGGTCGGTGAACCCATCGATCCGCACCCCGGCCAAGGAGCGCACCTTCCCCAGCCGTGCGAGACCCTCGGGCGTGAGCTTCACGTTGAGCGTCCCGGGGAACGGTTTGTACCCGAGGCGGGAGCGGAACTGCGAGACGTACCCCCCGATCGAGAGGTAGTAGCGCCCCTCCCCGAGCCCGGAGACCACACCGCCGGTGAGCTCGAGCGGCGAGGGCCCTTCCACGATGCTCTTCAGCTCCTCGAGCTCCTTCCTCAGGACCTGGGCGCCCGCGGGAGTGAGCGAGAGGCCCTGCTTGCGCCCGGAGAGCGAGCGGGTGAGAAGTCCCTGTTGCGTGAGCGCGATGAGGTACTGGCTCGCGGCCTGTTGGGAGGCCCCGATCGCCTCCCCCAGCTCGCGGGAAGACAGGAAGACGGGCGCTTCCGATGCGCCCCGGGAGGCCAGCAGCTTGAGGACGCCGAAGGCCTCGCGGGAGAGCGCGCTCACCGCCAGCGTGCCCCGGGTCGCGACTCCGTCGTGACCGCGGGAGCGGGCCCCAGTTTCTCCGCTTGGACCGCGATCACCTGACTTCCGCGTACCACCACCTTCCCGAGCTTGCGGGTCCTGGACTCGGTCGTTTCCTCGGCCTCTTCCAGCGAGAGGTTGATGAACTCGTCCCAGCCTTCGAGCTTTCCCTTGAGCGTGCGCGAGTCCTTGAGGACGACGACGACGACCTGCCCCTGGCTGCGGGCCAGGAAGTCCTTCGGGGCGACCATGGGTCGATTCCTGACCACGAAGGGGTCGCCTTAAGTCTTGCGTGGAGCGCCCGACGGACGCAGACGTGGGAGCCCTGAGGTAGCCGGAGGGCTCGGGGCCCGAAAGGGGACCCTTGTCGGTGAGGGTCAGGCCTTCCGGTCGAGGGCCGCAGAGCCACGTCTCGCGAGGCTCGGCCGGTCGGCCAGGAGTCCTGGGGGCGATGACCGCTGGACGGCCCTAGGTCGTGCCCTTGTCGTCGACCACCTTGAAGTCGGCGTCGACCGCGCCCTTCTTGCCCGGTCCTCCGCCCTTCGGTCCGCCGTCGTCGGACGGACCTGCCGTTTCGCCCCCGGCCTCCTCTTCGGCCGCCGGAGGTGGCGGGGGGCTGCCGCTGGCGGCACCCTCGCCGCGGGCACCCTGGTAGAGGCGGGTCGAGAGCTTGTGCATGGCCTGCGTGAGCTCATCGGCCTTCTGACGCAGGGCCGTGGGTTCCTTCTGCTTGAGCTCGTCGCGCAGGGCCGAGACCTTCTGCTCGATCTCCGAGCGCTCCTCGCTCGTCACCTTCTCGCCCAGGTCCTTGAGGAGCCGTTCGGCCTCGAAGGCGAGGCTCTCGGCCTTGTTGCGGGCCTCCACCGACTCGGCGCGCTTCTTGTCCTGGTCGGAGAAGCTCTGGGCCTCGCGGACCATCCGCTCGACCTCGTCCTTCGCGAGCTTGTTGGACGCGGTGATGGTGATGCCCTGCTTCTTCTGTGTCCCCAGGTCCTTCGCCGTGACGTTGAGGATCCCGTTGGCGTCGATGTCGAAGGCGACCTCGATCTGAGGGACCCCCTGCGGCGCGGGAGGGATCCCGGTGAGCATGAACGTCCCCAACGAGACGTTCTGGTCCGCCATCGGGCGCTCGCCCTGAAGGACCTTGATCTCGACGCTCGACTGGCTGTCCGAGGCTGTCGTGAAGATCTGGCTCTTGCGCGTCGGGATGGTCGTGTTCCGGTCGATGAGCTTGGTGAAGATCCCGCCCTTCGTCTCGACCCCGAGGGAGAGCGGCGTCACGTCGAGCAGGAGGATGTCCTTGACCTCTCCGCCGAGCACCCCGCCCTGGATGGACGCGCCCACCGCGACGCACTCCATCGGGTCGACCCCGCGTTCGATCTTCTTCCCGACCAGGTCCTCGACGAACTTCTGGACGATCGGCATCCGTGTCGGTCCCCCGACGAGGACGATCTTGTCCACGTTGTCCTTGTTGAGCTTAGCATCCTTGAGCGCCTGCTCGAGCGGCTGGCGGCAACGCTGGATGATCGGGCGGATCAGTTCCTCGAGCTTCGCCCGCGTCAGGGTGAGCGTGAGGTGCTTGGGCCCCTCTTGCGTCGCGGTCAGGAACGGCAGGTTGATCGTCGTCTCGAGAACGCCCGAGAGCTCGATCTTCGCCTTCTCGGCCGCGTCCCGCACGCGCTGCATCGCCATCTTGTCCTTGCGGATGTCGATGCCGCTCTCCTTCTGGAACTCGGTGGCCACATACTCCGTGAGCGAGCTGTCCATGTCCGTCCCGCCGAGCTGGGTGTCCCCGCTCGTCGACAGGACCTCGAAGACCCCTTCGCCGAAGTCCATGAGCGTGACATCGAGCGTCCCGCCGCCTAGGTCGAAGACAAGGATCTTCTGGTTCTTCCCGGCCTTGTCCAGCCCGTAGGCGAGCGCGGCCGCGGTGGGCTCGTTGATGATCCGGACCACCTCGAGGCCCGCGATGGTCCCGGCGTCCTTCGTCGCCTGACGCTGGTTGTCGTTGAAGTAGGCGGGGACCGTGATGACCGCCTTCTCCACTTTCTCCCCCAGGAACGCCTCCGCGTCCCGCTTGATCTTCTGGAGGAGGAAGCCGGAGAGTTGCTGGGGGGTGTAGTCCTTGCCCCAGATCTTGTACTTGTGGTCCGTGCCCATCTTCCGCTTGAAGGCGTAGACGGTGCCCTCGGGGTTCGAGACGGCCTGGCGCCGCGCGGGCTCGCCCACGAGCAGCTGTCCGTCCTTGGTGAACGCGACGTAGGAGGGGAAGGCCTTGCCCCCGCCCACGGTGGTCCCCTCGGCGCTCGGGATGATCGCAGGGCGCCCGCCCTCGAGGACAGCGGCCGCGGAATTGCTCGTGCCCAGGTCGATACCGATGATCTTCGCCATGTTGCTTTCAGCTCCGGTGCTTTCGCTTCTCCCACGTGGTGGAACGTCAGCCTTCGGGGCGAGCGGACCGCCCTATTTCTCCCCTCGCTCGGATGTGCGTCGACCCTTCAGGCGACCGCCACTTTCCGTTCCGGGACGGGGTTCGCCTTCGGGACGGTCACCGTGAGGAGACCATCGCGGTAGAGAGCCCCGACCTTCTCCGGGAGGATGCTCTCGGGGAGTTCCAGGGCCCGGTGGAACCCCGAGTACGAGCGCTCCCGGCGGACGAAGTTCTTCGTCTTGGTCTCCTCCTCGGACGCGTGGTCCGCCCGGATGGTGAGGGTCGTGCCGGTCAAACGAACATCGATCTTCTCCTTCGGAATGCCGGGGAGGCCGACGTGGACCACGTAGCTCTTCTTGGTCTCCTCGACGTCCGAGAGGGCGGGGAGGGACCCGCCCGGGGTCGTCGCTCGCGGGTCGTCGGTCCAGAAGGAGGAGAAGAAGTGGTCGCGGAGTTCGTCGAACTTGCGGTCGATCTGCGTGGAGCCCGCCACGATCGGGAGGATCTCGCTCGGAGCCTCGGTCTTGCGCACCTTGAGCTTGGTCGTCATGCGGCACCTTTCGCGCATAGCTATGTGAGTGCTCGTATATAAGGTATAATGTTACGCTTTTCGACATTTTTCGCCGAAGTTGGTATTCACCTCCGTGACCGCGGCGGCGGCGCTTCTTGCGCTCGAATGGGACCGGGGCGGTCTCGCTCAGAGTCGGAAGGTCCTTCGGACCTGCCGCTCAAGGACGTGAGGGGTCACCATCCCCACGTGCCGGCGCACGAGCTCCCCCTCATGAAAGAAGAGAAGCGTTGGGATGCTCCGGACCTCGAAGCGTTCGGCGAGACTGGGGTCCCGCTCGATGTTGACCCGACCGAACGCGACCTGGCCAGAGAAGCGCCCGGCCTCCGCATCGAAGATCGGTCGGAGCGCCCGGCAGGGGCGGCACCAGGCCGCCCAGAGGTCGAGCACGACGTTCTCGTTCTTCTTGAGGTATTCCTTGGCCTCGAGCCCTGAGAGGTTGCGGGGTGACGTCCGCGGTGAGGTTCGCGTTCTTTCCCGCATCTCTCCCCCTTCCTCCGACCCCGCCCCACGATCGTGGGTGACCTTGGGCTCACCGCTGCTCTGTGAGCCGAACAAGCGCGACAGCACCGACATGGCGGCCTTGGGGGAGCCCAGGCGCCAAATGGCGTTTGAAGCTCTCCGTGAATGGCGGTTGACCTAACCCTCCGTCGGCGACCCGGGTCCCCCCCTCGGTGGGGGGGGGAAGAACGGCGAGCGACCCGCTCTAGGCTCCGACGGCCTGGACCAGACCGAGGACCCCGGCCTGAAGCACGATGGAGATCCCGTTGAACACCCAGACGAGCATTATGGCCATGGCCACGTTCCCGTTCTTGAGCTCCTCCATCAACGGGACCCGGAGCGTGGCCTTGTGAGGAATGGAGATCCCCAGGTAGATGGCGAGGCCGGCGAGCCCGGTCGCCACGAACAGTTGGACCAGTCCGAAGACAAGATGGACGATCTGGGTCACGAGGTCGACCATGCGCGGTCGCAGACCGTTCACGTGCTTCGTTCTCCACTCGACGAGCGTCGAGCGGCCCGCGTTCAGGTTTCGGTGGTGCTCTACGAGGTAGGATCGGGCCGACACCGTGGAACGCGACGGGGCTCTGGCGTCTCGGAGCGCCGCCCCGGGGGCCGACCGGCTCCTCAGCGCATGGCACGAGGTCCGGTGCGTTTCCCCCTGGCATGGGGGCGATTCTCGCGGCCCGTCCGCTTCCGATAGTCGCGGTCGAGAGAGCGAGCGAATCCGCGCCACAGGTCGAGCAGACCCGGCTCGTACTCTCGGCGCGAAGGTTGGCCCGGGTACATCTCCCGGGGGCGGCGGCGGGCCCGAATATCCAGTTGCGTCCGACCCGCGGATAGCTCCCGCAGAGTATAGTCGAGAGACAGGACGCGCGATGTCCCATACGAGTCCACGTGCCACCGATCGGGGGGGAACAGGAGGGTCCTGTTCTGATTCAGGAGCCACCGGTCCTTGGACTTCCAGAGGTCCTGCAGAACGATCTCGCTCGGGTCGCTTTGGAGCACTCTTCGGACGAACGGTGCTCCCGCACGCTTCCCGTCGTCGCGCGTGTAATCGGTGCACCACCTGAAGACGTAGTCCAACGGTGCGTGGAACACGATGCGGATCCGGAACACCGGAGGGGGGAATCGAGCCATCCGTAACCTCAACCGGATGGTGGGCGCCTCTTAAGTCCGCGCTCGACGACCGTCGAGCGGCCGCGTTCAGATCCTGGGAGCCGCTTCACCGGCCGACGGCGCCGCGGACCGCCAGAGGTGCGTGGGCCGGTGTCGGTCGAGGGAGAGCCACTTGAACCGAAAGCAGGTCTCGGGCCGGAGGACCGGTGCCTCCGTCCTGCGAGAAGCTCAAATTCTCCCGACTGAGGCCAGCGGGGACGCTTCCCCCGCGCGGACCTCGCGGGTTGGGTGGGTGGAGGTCAGAAAGGGCGAGCAAGGCCTCTTCCTCGGATCACCAGGGTCGAGGCCTCGATGCTGCGGCCGCTATCGGCGGTTCCCTTCTGACCCATGGTTCGGTCCCCGACCTCTCGACCTTTAGGCGCCCTCCGCACCGAAAGGTCTCCCCTCCCTTTGACATCGAGAGCGGGAGTAGGAGCCTCCCGTAGGCTCTCACCTTCCCTCCTCGGCACGCCACCGCAGAAAGCCCGAAGTATCCCACCACGTTCCGCCCGACGTGCCCGCCCCCACTTCCCCTTCCTCTGACCCCTCGCTTCCGTTATCCCCTCTCGAGGCCGAGCTCCAGGACATCCTGCCCAGAGCTTCGGCCTGGCGGCAGGCCATCCACCGCTCTCCCGAGCTCGCCTACGGCGAACGAGGGACGCAAGCGACGGTCCTGGAGGTGCTCCGGCGGCTCGGGATCCCGGCGGAGAAGTTGGGCGACACGACCGCCGTGGTGGGCCTCATCGCACCCAAGGCGAAGGGTCGGTGCGTCGGGGTCCGGGCCGATATGGATGCGCTACCGATCTGCGAGGGGACCGGAGCGCCGTTCGCTTCGACCAACGGAGCGATGCATGCGTGCGGTCACGACGTCCACGTCGCTTCTCTCTTGGGCGCGGCCGCCTACTGGAAGGCCCACGAGGGCGACCTCCCCGGCCCCGTGAAGCTCCTCTTCCAGCCCGCGGAGGAGGAGGGGGCCACGGGAGGCGCACTCCCGATGGTCAAGGCCGGCGTCCTCGATTCCACACCCAGGGTCGATGCGGTCTTCGCGATCCACCTCAAGAACGTCCTACCGAACGCGACCTTCGGGGTCCGCCCAGGCCCCGCCATGGCCTCCCCGGACCACTTCGAAGTGAAGGTGCTGGGTCGTGGAGGGCATGCCGCCTACCCGCACAAGGCAATCGACCCCGTCGTCATGGCCAGCGAGGTTGTCGTTGGTCTCCAAGCTGTGGTGAGCCGCTATCGCGACCCTCTCGACCCGGTCGTAGTCTCCGTCTCGATGATCCACGGGGGCGAGAAGGACAACATCCTCCCCGACAAGGTCGAGCTGGAGGGCACGATCCGCACGGTACGCCCCGACACCCGGGACCGCATCGAGAAGGTCTTCCATCAGCGGGTGCGCGGGATCGTCGAGAGCGCAGGCGGGAAGGTGGAGATCGTCTACCATCGGGGCTATCCCGTCACGGTCAACCCCCCGAAGGTCGCGGCCCTCGTCGAGGAGGCGCTCCGCCAGGAGTTCCCTTCCGAACGGGTCCTCCATCTTGAGGAGCCCTACATGGGCGGGGAGGACTTCTCCCGTTTCTTGGAGGAGCGGCCCGGGCTCTACATGTTCGTGGGGACGGACGACGGCGGCGCCGGTGGCCAGGCGATGCATTCTGCGCGCTACCTCCCTCCTGAGCGCGCGGTCCTCACGAGCATGGCCGGGCATGTGTGCGCCGTGCGTGCGCTCCAGCATGCCCCTGCCAGCGCCCTCGGGTGAGACCCGGGACCTCCTCGAGCACCGTCCGGCAAGTGGGACCGACCCGCCAACCGTCCCGTCCGAACCGGTGAGGCCGAGGGTGAAAGGGTCTTGACCCTAGCACCGTCCCCGGCCTCGGGTGCTGCCGATGCTCGCGAAGTCCCAACTGGTGACCTTGGTGCCGATCAGGAACATGGACCGCGCGGTCAAGTTCTACACGAAGACCTTGGGGGGGAAGCTCCTCATGCGCGCCACCGGGGAGATGAGGGACGGATGGGCCTCGGTGAAGGTCGGGGGCGACGAGCTCTGGCTCATTGTCCCCTCGAAGAGGGAGCGTCGGAGCGCGGCGTACTCGACCTTCGTCGTGAAGGACATTCGCAAGGTTGTCAAGGGACTTCTTCGACGGCGCGTCAAGTTCGACGCCGCGGAGCGGATGCCCGGCTCGAAGGCCGAGGGCCCGATCGCGGTCGCCCCTTGGGGCTCGTCCGCTTTCTTCCATGACACCGAAGGCAACCTCTTGATGCTCTGGCAGAACGCTTGAGCCGGGGGCACGGGAATCCCGGGGGCTGGGAACCGACATGCCGAGATCCCCTCCCGCCGCACGTGGGGTACGGCACGGAGCCGTTCTCCCTCGGCGGAGGCCCGCGAGCCCTCGCATCGGGGGCGGGCGAGCGAGAAAGGGGCGGGGCCCAACACGCGAGAGCGTCTCGGACGCTGGGACCAAGGCGGTGGACGCCTACCTCCGAGGGGTGGCCCCGAAGTGGCGGGGGCTGCTCACGGAGATGCGAAGGACGATCCGCGAGGCGGCGCCCGAGGCCCGCGAGGGGATCTCGTACCGGATCCCCACGTTCTTCCACCATGGGAACCTGGTCCACTTCGCGGCCTTCGAGGGCCATGCGAGCTTCTTCCCCGGGAGCGGAAGGGCGCGCGAGAAGTTCCCCCGGGAACTGCGTTCCTTCCCCGGGACGAAGGGCTCGATCCACCTCACGCCGGAGCATCCCTTGCCCTCTGCGCTCGTGAAGCGGATCGTCCGCTGGCGCGTGCGGGAGAACGAGGGGCGATAGCGGTCGGAAGGGGCGTGCGTGCCCTCTCCGCATCGCTTTGATAATCTTGCACGCTCCCGCCAGCCCGCCATGGCCGCCCTGGTGCCCCGTTCTGACTTCCCGGCGCTCCAGCCTTCTCGAGGGAAGAGCGAGGTGCCGGCCTACCTCGACAGCGCTTGCATGTCCCTCGTCCCGTCGACCGTCCTCGACGCGCTCCGCGCGTACTACACCGAGTACCCGGGGTGTGGGGGACGGTCCGTCCATCGGTGGGCGGAAGAGGTTACGCGCAGGTACGAGGACGCTCGGGAGACTTTCGCTCGGTTCCTCGGGGCCCCTGACCCCGCTCATCTCGTCCATGTCCGCAACACCACCGAAGGGATCAACGTCGTCGCACGCGGATTCCCGTTCCAGAGGGGCGACCGGGTCCTGGTCTCCGATCAGGAGCACAACTCGAACCTTGTCGTGTGGCAGTACTTGGTGAAGGAGAAGGGGATCCGCCTGGAGGTCCTCCCTCTTCCCGACGACCGCCCCTTCGACCCCGAGGCTCTCGAGCGGGCGCTCGCGAAGAAGGTCCGGCTCGTGAGCTTCTTCCACAGCTCGAACCTCGACGGACGTACCCTCCCCGCCAAGGAGATCGTCCAGCGGGCCCACGATCACGGAGCTCAGGTCCTCTTCGACGGCTCGCAGGCCGCCCCCCACGAACTCATCGACCTCAAGTCGCTCGGGGCCGACTTCTACGCGCTCTCCTTCCACAAGATGCTGGGGCCGACGGGGACCGGCCTCCTCTACGGCGCCCCGGGGGCGCTGGAGCAGCTCTCCCCCCTCCTCCGGGGCGGGGAGACCGTCGCCTGGTCCGACTACGACGCCCACGAGCTCCTCCCGCCTCCGCATCGTTTCGAGGCCGGTCTCCAGAACTACGCCGGCGTGCTGGGAGCACGCGCCGCGGTCGACTATCTGGCGAAGGTCGGGATGGAGAACATCCCTCCCCACCACGCGCGGCTGCAGCGCCGCGTCACGAAGGAGCTCGCCGACCTCCCCGGGCTTCGCTTGCTCGGCCCGCCTCGCCCTGAGGACCGTGGGAACATCTTCGCCTTCGTCCTCGCGGGCATCAACCCCCATGACGTGGCGCTCTTCCTGGACGAGGGTCACGGGGTCCTGGTGCGCTCCGGGATGAACTGCGTTCACTCGTGGTATCGCGCCCGGGGGCTCGACGGGAACGCCCGGGCCTCGTTCTACCTCTACACGGACGAGGGGGACGTCGACCGGTTCATCGCGGGCGTGCGGGAGCTTCGGGAACGCATCCCCGCTCCCATGGTCCCCGCTTGAGGGGCACCCAAGAACGTCGTACCTCAGCGTCGCTCCCGCGCTTCGATGCGAACGACCCATCTCGCGGCGGTCGGTGGGGTCGAGCCTTACCAGCGCCGAGCGGGACGGGGTCGCTCGGGACGGCCTATCCCCGTCGAACGGCCCCGTCCTGGCCAGAGGTGTGAGGCTTCGGGCGGGCCAGATGGCTTGGAACGAGCAGGACCGGGACATGGACCTTGGGGACGACCTTCGCCGAAACTTCCTCGACCAGCCAGTTGACCAGCGCACCGTGCTGGGTGGTCCCCAGGACCACAAGGTCCGCCTTGAGCTCCGAGCACTTCGCCGCGAGACGCTCTGCCGGATGACCCAGCTCAACGAGCAGCGTCGCCCGGACGCCGACTTCCGCACCTTCGGCGACGAGCGGCTGGAAGCGCTCCAGATTGACCCTGACCATCGAGGCGCGCTCGCTCTCGTTCATCCGCGCGACGGCGTCGTGGAGAAGGTCGATCAAGTGCAGGACCCACAGGTCGCTGCCATGTTGCTGCGCGATCTCCAGCGCGACGTGCCAGGCGGGTCCGGACCGGTCGTCCCCCTCGTATCCCACGAGGATGCGTCTCGGCGGTACCGAGTAGGTATGCGGCGCGGTGGGCGACGGGACGGACGGGTCGGCGGACGGTTCCTTCGGGACCATGGCTCACCTTACCGCTCCCCCGTCCGATGGTGGCCGCCGCAGATGAACGTGTCGTCCACCCTTCTCCTGCGCTCCCCGAGGTCGGCACCGCTCATCCGCCCAGGGCTCCTTCGGAGCCTGTCGAGGCCCCCTCCGATGTCACCTCGTGCCGAAAGGTTCGCGCGACGTAGCGGTCAGCGACGATGTTGCCGGTCACGATCGAAAGGAGTGCGACCCCGAGGACCCCCGCCACCACCACATGGACCGTCGACGTGGGAAGTCCGGTCGAGGTGTGGAGCAGCCCTAACGCTAGGACCACCGGGAGGGCCCCGCGGATGCCCGAGAGCGTCAGGACATGGTACCACTCCCTCGGGAGGCGGTGGTCCCGTCCGCTAGAGAGGGTCGCGAAGGGGATGTGAGCGTAGACCGAGAGGGCCCGTCCCACGAAAAGCAGCGCGAAGGTCAGGAGGATGAGCGGAAGGAAACCCTCCAAGCTGGAGACCGCGAAGAGGAGACCCATGGCGAGGAAGATGACCGAGTTGTCGATGTAGACCACCACGTTCCAGAAGACCACCACGGATTGCCGGACCTCGGGGTCCATGGCCCTCGGGGCCACGAAGGTCCCCACGGCGATTCCCGCCAGCGCGGTCGAGACGATGCCCGAGGCCCCTACCGAGGACGCGATGAGGTACGAGCCATAGGCGGCCACGACGGTGAGGGCCGTCTCCACGGCGGGGTCGTGCAGTTCGCGGTGCAGCACGTAGACCCCTCCCGCAACGAGGAGGCCGATCGCGGCCCCGCCTCCGATGAGCCAGAAGAACTGCTCCACCGCCGGTAGGAGTTCGACCCGGCCGGTCGCCACCACCGTGAGCACGAGCGTGAAGAGGATGACCCCGACCGCGTCGTTCAGTAGGGACTCGCTCTCGACGATGGTCGAGAGCTCTTGGGGGACCCGGATCCGCTTGAAGAGGTCCACGATGCCGATCGGGTCCGTTGGGGAGAGGATGGAGGCGAGGAGGAGCGCGGCCCCCAAGGGAAGAAGCCCCACGAGCACGAGCGCCTCCCCCGTGAAGATCGCGGTCAGGACCACTCCGACAAAGACGAGAAAGAGCACGGTCGCCGCCCTGGAACGAAGCGCTCGGAAGTTCACATGGATGGCCGCCTCAAAGACGATAGGGGGCAGCAACAGGTCGAAGAAGACCGAAGGCGTGAAGATGGAGGCCACCCCGGCGAGCGTCGGGCCGAGCCAGGACGTTTCGGAGAGGAGCCCCAGCAGGATCCCGAGCGCGACGAGCGCGATGGTCAGCGGGACCTTGACCCACTTGCTGGCCGCCACCACGGCCACCGCGAGGACGAGAAGGAGGAGGAAGGGAAGCAGCGAGAGGGTCACAGTTCCTCGCTTCGCCGCTGCGGTCTGCGGCGGCGGGAAGCCGCGGCCCTCCGGGCGACGGGGCCTCGAGGGGCGGCAGTGGGCACGTGCTTCAGCGCCCCTGAGGGAGCCCGTACCACTGGGCGAAACGCTTCAGGTTGGCGAGGCTCCCGATCACCAGCACGGCCGTCCCCACGTCGAAGCGCGTCGACGAGGGGGGGTTGATGACCGTTCGGTATTCCTCCTTACCCGCTGGGCCCGGGCCCCGCACGATCCCAAGGACAAGGCAGTCGGAAGCCTGGCGAACCCGTCGTTCGGCCTCAAGGAGCGGGAGGCCTGCGATCGGAGCGCCCTCGAGCACACGGTACTCCTGGACGTCGGCCCCGTAGGCCGCCGTGGTCAGGTCCTCCAGGGTCTGAACGACCTCGGGACGGAAGGCGGCGGAGGCGCACATGCGTCCGCCCATGTCCTTGGTCGAGACGATGAAGGTGACCCCGGCCGCCTTGAGGGTCTTGCGAAGCTCAGGTCGATGGAGGCTCACGACGACCCGGACCGTCGGATGCACGTTCCGAGTGAAGAGCGCCGCGATGAGGTTCACAGTGTCCTCGGAGTGGCAGAGGATCAGGGACGCGGCCTTCCCCACCTCGGCCCGCTCGAGGGTCTCGGGACTGGTCAGGTCGCCCCGAACAACGGGCGTCCTCTCAGGGCGGACCGCACCCCGAGCGGCCTCCTCCTCCTTCGCGTTCTCGGCGATGACCACGACCTCCCTGCCGCTCGCGAGCAGTTCGCGGACCGCCGCGGCGCCAACGGTCGTGAAGCCCCCGACGATGACGTGGCCCTTCATCGCACTTCTCCCGGGGCCCTGCCGTGCTTCCTCGTCCGGGAAAGAGCGGGCCGGCGGGCCCCAGCCCCCGTTAGCCGCACCCTCACCGGCGGTGGGGTCAGCTGCATCGTGACCTGGGATAGGTCGCCGACCGGGACCACCCGGGTCCCTCGAGACGGCGCTCCCGGACCCGTGCTCGGAGGTGAAGCGGACCGCCCCTCGCTACGGCCGAGGGCGAAGACCGCCAGCATGCCGGCGGCCTGGGCGCCGGCCACGTCCTCGGGGGCGTCCCCGACGTGGACCGTTTCCCGGGAGCGGACCCCCATCTCGTCGAGGCACATCTGGAAGATGCGAGGGTCCGGCTTGCACCAAGGAAGTTCCTCGCTGAGCGACAGGACATCGAAGTGCCGCAGCAGCCGATGCTCGGCGAGAAGCCAGCGAACGCTCTCGGCAGGCTCGGAGAGCAGGTTCGACACCACTCCCAAGCGGACCCCCTGCGCCTCCAGGCGGGGGAACAATCGGAGGACCTCCCGATCCACATGCACCGGCAGCTTCCTCACCAGGGGGTCGAGCCTGCGGGCGATGGCCCCGGGTTGGTGGAGGCGTCCTGCGAGCTCGGCCGCGTGACGGCTCTGCTTCTCGATCGACGCCGACCGCCCTCGGGCGGCGCACGCTTGGGCCTCCTTCCAGGCCGCCTTGACCGCCGCGCGTGGCGGGGTGGGTCGGGCGGCGAGGTCGCCTCGGGCCGCCCACGAGCTCACTTCCTCTTCCCAGATCTCCAGGCGGCGCCGCTCGTACCGACGAGCTTCGGAGGGCTCGAGCCGGAAGATCGTGCCCCATAGGTCGAAGGTCATGCCGCGGACCTCGGTGCCCCACAACATGCGTCGTCCCGCGGGATGGGCAGCCCCTCGCGCTAGAGCCCCCTGTAGAGAAGGTACAGGACGACCAGCAGGGAAAGGGCCACGGCGGCCACCAGGAACACGAGCAGGCGCTGCCGGGTCCTCTTCGTGCCGTGGAAGCGTCTCGCCATCTGCTCCCCCCACCACGCCTGGAACGTCCCCGAGGCGGGGCCGAAGGGAGAGGTAGGCCCGGCGAGGAGGAGTTCCCCGGCGCTAGCTCGCAATCGACCACCTCCGTCGGGGGCGTCGTAGCGCTTCCAGGACGAGGGAGACCCGTCGGTTCGCCTCCGTGGCGACCGGCTCACGGTCCTGAGGTCTGCGGACGAAGAGGACCAGCGAGAGCTCCGCCACCCCCGGGGTCCTCGCACGGTTGGTCAGGATCGGTGGGAACCTGGGGTCGAGACGAGGGCGGAGCCGGCTCAGGCTCTTGCGCACCTCGCTCTCGAAGGAGGGGAGGTCCACGTTGTTGTCGAGCGTGACAGGGATGACCACCTCGCGCCAGGCGTTGGGGGTGAGGTTGAGCACCACCTCGCGGACGAAGGTGGAGTTCGGGACGGAGACCAGGTGGTCGTCCTCGGAAAGGAGCACGGTGCTGATCGGATTGATCTCGATGACCTTGCCGGCGTGGTTGCCCACCTGGACCGTGTCCCCGGCCTTGAACGGCACGTAGACATCCGAGAAGTACTTCGCCCCCAGGTTCTCGAGCGGCACGCGGAAGGCGACCACCAGGGCGACCCCTGCGATGGCCACGACGAGAAGCAGGATGTCCGTCGCGACCCCGAGGGTCTGGACGGCGATCACGATGCCCACGACCCAGATGAGCGCGGAGGAAAGGCGGACGGCGGTCGCCGCCACGTGAGGCACGCTCTCCTGCATCGCCGCACGGAGGATCCCGCCCACGCCCCGCGCAACGAGCCAGGTGACCACGAGCACGATCCCCGCGAGGGCGACCGGCTCGACCGGTCCCAGCTGGTCCAGATAGGGGAGCATCTACGCCTCCGCGAGCTCTTCCATGAGCTTGGATTCCTCGATGGCCGCGTTGTCCAGCGAGCAGAGCGAGGAGGTCCGGTACCCCTCGTCTCCCATCATGGAACGGAGCTCGGGGTCGTTGAGGAGGGTCTCTATCTGGGCGGCGAGGGTGACTTCGTCCGCCGGGTCGAAGGTGAGGCCGTTGCGGCCCGAACGGATGATCTCGGTGATCCCGGCCTCCCGGGAAACGAGCGTCGGGCGACGATGTAACCAGCTTTCGACGACGACCAGCCCGAAGCCCTCCTTCGAGGAAGGTAGGACTGTGAAGAGGCTGCGCTCGTAGAGCGCGTCCAGGGTCTCCTGGGTGACGTGGCCGGTGAACAGGACGCGTGCGTCGAGGCCAAGCCGATGGACCAGCAACTCGAGCTCGGAGCGCCACTGGGCGGACTTTGACAGCGCAAGCCCTCCCTTTGCCCCCGAGAAGCTGCCGTTCCCGACCAGTACCAGCTTGAGACGAGGGAACTTCCGGGCAATCCGCGCGAAAGCGCGGATCGCGCGGTCCTGACCCTTCGCGGGGTCCATCCTGGCGACCAACAGCCCCACCTCGTCCTCGGGCCGAAGACCCAAGGCCGCACAGCGAGAGGCGATCTCCGGGGGCGAGGGATACCCATACTCCTTGGGGTCCACGTAGGGGTAGAGCCTTCGCGTGTCCCCCTGATACCCGAAGTCCCGGAGGGCCGAGCGGTAGCGGTCCGTGCTGACGACGACCGTGTCGTAGTGGGAGAGGTACTCCTCGAACGTGGCCCCCCACTCGGGGGGGACCGTCGTGGGACCGAACGGGATGTGCCAGCGGAAGAGCTTCGGTTTCAGCCCGCCCAGCATCGCACCCACCTGGAGCTGCTGGAAGTCGTGGATGTAGAACAGGTGGAAATCGTACTTGCGATCGAGCCGACGTAAGAGCTCGGCGGTCGAGCGATTGTAATAGGCGTACTCGGAGAAGTCGTCCGTCCAGAGGAGGTCCGAGGGGCGCCCCGGGGTCCTGAGCCCGTGGGCGAGGCGCCAGATCGCCTCCTTGACCACTCCGTACCCCAGCATGCGGGCGCGTCCAATCGAGACGTTGTGGAGCGCGAGGTCGTGGTAGCGCATCTTGGGAGGGGCGTTGGGGTTCAACGCCACCCAGTGCGCTTTCCCCAGGGTTCCTCGCGACCGGAGCCGTTCGACCAGGGGGAGCACCATCCGGGTCACTCCCCCCGGCGAGAGCCGGTAGTCCTGGCCTTCCTTGAGCCGGTCGAGGTCGAGCTCCTTCGCGACCCGTCGCTGCCGTGAAGTGGCGGGCCAAGGGGACAACAGCTGGACAAGAGGGGTCTGCGTGTTGATGCAGATGCTCAGAGGTTCCTCCATCTTCGTCGGCTCTCCCGCGTCCAGAACGGCCGCTCCACCTCCCGTTCGACCTCTCCGCCGCGGGCCCTCTCCTCGAGGCGGGGAACCCCCCGGAGCTCCGGAGGGGGAGCCGTAGTTGGAACCTGAAAGAAGAGCGAGAAGATGGTTTCTTACCCCAACATGTTGGATTTCTACATCGAGAGCGACATCCGCCCTAGAGCATCCCCCACGTCGCATTGAACCACACGGGCACGGGACCGTAGCCGCCGCTCTGGTAGCCCGCCCAGCACTCGTACATTCCACCGTTGGACCAGAAGGAGTAGGAGTCCCCGTCCGTCATGCGGGCGTGGTTGTACATCATGCCGCCCCCGGGTCCGTTCATGGAGTACATCATCGGTTCCGCTCCGTGGTAGGAGGCGTGCATCGTCGCGTAGACCGAGGATGGCAGGGCCATGCTCGCCGTGGAGCCTCCCGCCGTGGAGACGAGGACCTTCTGCGAAGCCGAGTTCACCGGCAGATAGATCGCGGCCAGGACCGCAGCGAGGGCGGCAACGACCACGACAACAGCCACAAGGATCGCAACGCGCTTCCTTCCCTTCCGGACCGGGGCCCCCGGTGGTAGTGTCGACATGCCCGAGAAATGAGAAGGCGAGAGAAAGACGACTTCGTCAAATCGGGGCCGCTGAGCGGACGCGGTCGTGTCGCGAGGCAGTCCCCGCCGCGAGGGAGGCCAGAGGACGTTCGGCTCGGGGTGGCCGTGGTCGCGGGAGGGTGCCCCAGCGCCCCGGGTCCCTCTCCTGGACAGGGTCGCCTAGGACGGCCGCTTCACTCACCGTGAGTGACCTCCCCACGTGCCTACTCCTTATCCGAACAACCCCCGATGCCTCATCAGGGACGCCCCAAGCGTCAGTCGATCCCGGGGGAGGTGCTGCATGGATTCGAAGCACGCGATCATGGTCGAGGACCTGGTCAAGACCTATCCTCCCGACGTGCATGCCGTGAAGGGGATCAGCTTCCAGGTCCCCCCAGGGCAGATCTTCGGCTTCCTGGGCCCCAACGGCGCGGGCAAGACGACGACGGTCTCGATGCTGACCACGCTCCTCCGCCCCACGAAAGGGCGGGCCGTCGTGGGAGGGATCGACGTGGCAGAGGAGCCTCGACGGGTCCGAAGGGCTATCGGTCTGGTCTTCCAGGATTCGACGGCGGATGGCGAGCTCACGGGACGCGAGAACATGGAGGTCGCGGCCGGGCTCTTCGGCATGTCCTCCGCCGAATGCCGAGGACGGATCGATGAGCTCCTCGCGAGCATGGACCTGAAGGAAGCGGCAGGTCGAAGGGTGAAAGGCTACTCGGGGGGGATGAAACGCCGGCTCGAGCTCGCGGTGAGCCTGGTCCATACCCCCGAGGTCCTCTTCCTCGATGAGCCGACGATCGGGCTGGACCCTCAGGGGCGAGCCGGGTTCTGGCGATACATCAGCCAGATGCGAAAGGAGCAGGAGGTCACGGTCTTCATGACGACGCACTACCTCGACGAGGTCGAGAACCTCGCCGACCGCGTCTCGATCATCGACCACGGCAAGATCATCGCGAGCGGCTCCAACGACGCCCTGAAGGAACGTGTGGGGGGCGACGAGATCGAGGTCCGTGTGGGCAAGGGAACTCCGGTCCTCACGACCGCCCTGTCGGCCGTTCCCACCGTCCGCGAGGTCAAGCGCGAAGGGGACCTCTATCGAGTGAAGTGTCCGAGAGGCGAAGCGGTCCTCTCCTCGCTCGTGAAGGCCTGCGACCTTCCCGGCGCGTCCATCGAGGGGATTCGCGTCCTGCGGCCGAGCCTGGACCGGGTCTTCCTCGAGCTCACGGGCAAGGCCTACCGCGAAGAAGGGTACGATGAAGGACGCGCGGCGGCGTCCTCGGCGTTCCACCGCCGGCGACAGGGAGGGGGTTGATGTATCGCGAGCTCGCCGCCCTCCTCCGACGGGAGTATCTGCGATGGGTCCGAGCCCCCATGTGGATCGTGGCCGGCCTGATGATGCCCATCCTCTATCTCGCACTCTTCGGCCAGGCCTTCGACCTCGGGAAACTTGTCCCCCCCAATCCCCAGGCTCAGGCCGGACTTTCCTCGGCGCTCCTGGGCGCCCCGGACTACTTCTCGTACTTCGCGGTCGGCATGGTGGGGATGGTCGCGGTCACTTCCTCCCTCTTCGCCGGAACTGGGGTCATCTTTGACAAGCAGTTGGGCATCCTCCAGAGGACCATCTCGACCCCGGCCCGCCGGAGCGTGATCTTCGCTTCTTCGCTCATCTTCCGCGGCTTCTTGGTGGTCCTTCCGATCTTCATCGTCCTGGGTCTGGCCCGGCTCCTCGCTTTCATCCCCGGGTTCACGGGACTCACTGTCGTGGAGAACGTCGGTCCCGCCGGGGTCCTCGAGATCGTCGTGGGCATCCTCGCGATCTCGATGGCCTTCACCTCGCTCTTCCTCGCCTTTGGGTTCCTGTTCACCCGGGTCGAGTCCTACTTCGGAGTGGTCAATCTGTTGAACCTTCCGATCCTTTTCACGTCGAACGCGCTCTACCCCGCGGGGACTTCCCCGCTCTGGCTCCAGCACATCACGGCGTACAACCCGATCTCGCTCGCCGTGAATGTGATGCGGGAGAACTTCTTCGGGGCCTCCTACTACGCCTACCCCGCTTACGTCTATCTTGGCGGGCTCCTGGCATGGGCCGCGGCACTGATCCTCCTCGCCCTCGCGTTGGGGTCGAGGGCGCTCAAGACGAAGTAACGGGCCCGGGCGGAGGTCTCGGCCCTCGACGGTGCCCGACCCTCCGTAGCTCCCCCCTCAAGAAGAGGAGGAGCCACTCGACCTCAAAGATCCCCGGCGTGAGGAGCTCGAGGCACTGCCACCAGGGGACCCGGACCGTGGGAAGATGCTCTCGCCCCGTCCAGATCGCTTTGGAGATCCGGTGACGCCCGTCCAGGGCGATCTGGTACCACCTCCTTCCCGCGATAATGATGGGGAAGTCGAGGTCCGCCCGGTCCAGGAAGCTTGGGATGAGGCGAAGCGCCCAGCCGATCGCCCGTCGCGACAGCCGGGGCAGCTCCGTCAGCGGGGTCTCGACCACGGGCACGGGGTGTCGCCTGAGATGGCGTACCGCAAGGAAGACCCCGGGCCGGAAGTGGAAGGCGAACTCTGAGGAATCGACCATGTCTCCTCCCCTTCCATCGAGCCGACCTCCCCGTCCCCTACAGGCCCAGCCTGGAAACACGACATCAGGCGCCTGTCAACTTCGGTCGACCTGACGCGCGCGTCGACCCTCCCCCTGCGACCGGGGACGCCCGCAGGAGATCCGACGAGTCCCTACCGAGAACCCGTCGAACGAGCCCTTCCGAACATTCCCTACTTCGCCTTTCTCCTTCGGGGTCGCTTGGGCTCCACGGGGTGGCGCCTCGCCCACTCCCGGGCCCCAGATATGAGGGCCGCCCTCGGAGGGGGCCATCTTCCGTGGAGCACACGACGGAAGATCCAGAACGTGTTGGGGGGTTCAACGTCCATCTGCCAGAGCATGGCCTCCACTTCCCCCAGGTGGAGGAGATGCTCGGTCAAGCACTGCGCGAGCGCGGCATCGCGCGTGAGACGAAGGGGGTACTTCCTCGACGCGACCCACACGGCAGGCTTCGAGAGCTCTTTCGGGGTGTTCCACTTCTTGAACCGTGCGTTCCCCATCGCCTCGACCTCCTTGAGCCTCTTTCGTACCTCGGCGATGCTCAGGTACCGGTCCCTGGGGATGTTCATCACCTCGTACATCCAGGGGGTGGCGCGGTTCTCGCAGAATTCGGTCACGTGCTGCTCCTCGACGTAGGCCAGGTGGAGGAAGATGTCCCGGAAGGAGTGCATGCTCACTCCGCGGTCCTTGGTGAATGCCTTCCACCCAAGCTTCGCGGCTCGCTCGAAGAAGTCGCAGCGGAGCTCGTGGACGAAGTCCATCAGGTCGATGGTCGAAACCATGGAGTCCCTACCGGACCGGGCTCATAGCGCGAGCGTCGCGTCTTCACGTTCGGGCCACGACCCGGGTCGCCAAGGTCGTGTGACGAACGGGTCAGAGCTTCGCGCCGCAACTGTAGCAGAACGCGCCTTCCTGTTCCGCTTCTCCGCAAGCACGGCAGACCGAGGCGGGGCCGGCGGCCGGGGCTTCGTCGGGGGTGGCTGCCACTGGAGGGCTGGCGGGCGGTCGAGCTTTGGGCCCGGTAAGGGGCGCGCCGCACGAGCCGCAGCGCTTGTCGGTGATCTGGACCAGCGCGGAGCAGTAGGGACATGGGACCTTGACGATCTCTCGGATCGTCTCCTTCTCCTTCACGATCACCTGAGGCGAGGGCGGGGCCTGAGGGGCGGCCGCCCGATGGAGCGCTGCGATCCGAGCTTGAGCCTCCGCTTGGGCCTGGGCGGCCGCGCGGCGGGTCGAAGGCAACACCTGCTGGATGGCGTCGCGGATCCCGTCCGTCGTCAAGCTCCGTTGGGCCGGGGACATGTCGCCGACCACGGCGAAGGGGCTCCATCCCCCTCTCCAGCGTACCCGCAGGAACGGCCACTGCAGGTTCCCCGGGACTGGGATCATCTCGGTCACGACGGAGTCGATCGCGTCCAAGGGGACCTCGAAGGACGGGGGCACCGGGACCTCATAGTACACCGGGTTCCCGACGATCGTGGAGCTCTTCGCCGCAGGGACCATGAAGAGACGCTGGTAGGTCAGGACCAGGCATCCGGAAGGCGTCTGTCGCCAGGTCGCGAAGGAGGAATTGGCGCCAGGGGCGAACGGCCCCTTCACGCTCCAGGTCCCGCAGACCCCCTCCGAAGGGCGGAGGAAGGAAGGCAGGGCGGACGAGAACTGGGATGCCGAGACTTTCATGGCCCTCGTGGTGCGGTACCGATCGCTAGCTGGGAGGTTCGCATGCTCATTTCTCGGGAGGGACAGCAGGGGTCGCTTCGTGGGTCTGTGCCGGGGCGGCGGCGGGTGAAGTCGGCGCCGACGGGGCTGCAGGTGCCGCGGTGCTCATCTGGGCCTTGATGGCCTCGAGCTCCTGGCGCAGGCGCTGGACCTCTTCGGAGGGCGCGGTCGGGGTAGGGGATCGTGCGCCCGCTGTATCGGGGGCAGCCTCACGCTTCCAGTACGATCTCAGGCCTAGGCTTCCAACGAGGAGTAAGGCGAAACCTCCCAGGTCGAGGAAAAGCGCCGTGGAGGGTCCCCACGAGACCGTGCCAGTCGCGTTGGAACCGCTCGAGCCTCCTCCTCCACCCCCACTGTTGCCTCCGAAGTTCACGGCGCAGGACCCCATCGGTGAAAAGTTCGGCCCACCCCCGCCGTTCCCACCATTGCAGAGCGGGCCAACGAGGAATCCTGTGACGAGGGTCAGGATGACGAAGAGGATGAGGCCGCCGACGAGAGCGAGTACGGCCCCCGAGCGGGTGAGCGAGTACGGTTTCTTGAGCCCCTTCCGAGTGGCGGGAGCGCTGCCCGTGCGTAGACCCAGGATCGCTCCCGCCGCCGCGAGCGCGACCCCGAGGAGTAAAAGGACAGCCCCGGCAGCAAGGAGCAGGACCACGAACTCGAGACCCTGACTGCCACCACCGGATCCCGCGAGCCCGGCGTAGGCCAGACATTCTCCGGGAACTAGGGGGTTGTTGTTGCCCGAGTTGTTGTTGGAGCCGTTGTTCGAGGCGCCCTCGGGGCGTGCAGATTCTGGGGAGGAGCTCATCCTGCCTTGGGCGAGGGGGGACGCGGCGTGGCCCTGGTGCAGAGGCGGAGAGGAAGGGGCGGCGAAGCCGTGGTTCCCAGCGTTGCTGGACTCGCTCAGGCAGACCGAGAACGAGTCAAAGTCGGCGGTCGCATGGAGGAACTCGGACCCTGAGGAAACGTTGACCGCGACCACGGTCCAGGGAAACAGGAGTGTGAGCAGGAGCAAGGCCGCCCCTCCAAGGACAAGGAAGGAATAGATCGGCGACGCCGGGGGCGGCAGACGCACGTCAGGGTTCCCCGGCGGAACGCGGCGTGGTGCGGTGGCAGGTCCAGAGGCACTCATGTTGAGGGCCCGACCTCCACCACGGGAGACCCACAACTGTCGCAGAAGCCGGCGCCGGCTTCGACTTCCGCCCCGCAGGACGTGCATTTCCTCACGCCGGCCGCGGGCGGTGGAGCCTGCGTCCCAGCGCCCGGTTCCGCCGGGGGCCCAGCGGGCGGAGCTGTATCCCCGACGATGGAGGGAGGCTCGACCGGGGTGGCCGCCGGTACCGTCACTGGCCAGGCCGTCGACATCGGTGTGGAACCCCCGCTAGCTCCTCCGAGGGTCGCTGCCGCACCTGCCTCGATCAACGCCTTACGGCGTCGGCGAGCGAGCGCGAACTGTGCGATCCCGGCGGCGAAGAGGCCGACGACCGCGATCAGCACGACAAGCGTGGGGACCCCTCCTGGCGCCCCGAGGTTGAGCGGCCCTCCGGAGCCGATCCCACCGGTTCCCGGACCACTACCGGGGGTCACGTGCACGATGCCGCTGGTGTAGGCCTTGTTCCCAACGTGGTCCGTCGCCGTCAGGTTGACGTAGTAATCCCCCGGGTTCTGGAACGTGTAGTTGATGCCCGAGGTGGAGAAGTAGGTGGAATTCTCGATGTTCCAGCGGAAGGTGTAAGGTGGGACCCCTCCGGTCGCGCTCGCCTGACAGGAGATCGAGAGAGGTGCCGTGCCGCCAGGGGGGCCGTTCGAGGTCGAGGGTTGGCACTTGACGTTCACACTGAGGGAGTTCCCCGGCCCTCCCGCTCCGACGGTGACGTTCGTGTAGTGTCTGTTGACCTGCGACGGGGGGCTCGAATCCGAGAGTTCGGCCTCGACCATGTAGGTCCCCCGGTTCGAATAGGTGTGCTGGAAGGTGGGACAATTGGGGGAGGAGCAGTTCTGCCAGAAGCTGGGTGTGCCGTCCGCGAGGAACCAGACCCACGTGTAGGGGCCCTTTCCTCCCTGGATCGACGAGGCGAGGCTCACGGAGAGCGGAGGCGTCCCCGAGAGCGGGCTCAAGGTGACGGTGGAAGAGAGCGGGGAGGTCGAGCCTGGGACGGTGACACTGACGAATAGGCTGTGCTCCGCACTCGCCCCGGACGCATCGGTCGCCCTCAACGAGACCTGGAAGTTCCCGCCGGCCGTGAACGTGTGCGCGACGCGGACGGTGGTGCTCGTGTTGGTCCAGTTGAGGGAGGTGCCATCGCCGAACGTCCAGAGGAACGCGTAGGGGGAGGAGCCTCCGGACGCACTGCCCTGGAAGTACACGGTGAGCGGATAGGGCCCTGTGGTCGGGTTGGCGCTCAGCGCGACCGAGGGGGGTGGGGAAGTTCCCACGGCGAGGGTCACCGTCTGCCAGGCCGTGCTCCCGACCTGATCGGTCGCTGTGAGATTCGCGACGAAGGTCCCGGTACTGGCGTAGGTGTATGCGATGCGTCCTCCCGTGCTGGCGTTGGACCAGGTGACGACCGAGCCATCGCCGAAGCTCCAGCGGAAGGTGTAGGGTCCCGTGCCGCCCGACGCACCGCCGTTGAAGTAGACCGTGAGCGGAGGCGACCCCCCGGAGGGATTCGCGGAGAGCGAGACCGCGACTGAGCTGGCCGGGGTGACGGTGATGGTCGCGGTCTTGTACCCGACGGCCCCGTTCGAGTCGCGAACGGTCAGGTTCGCGATGAAGGTGCCCGCCCTCGGGTAGGTGTGCGACAGGCTCGAGCAACAATTGTTGTACGAGCCATCCCCGAACGAGTAGTTCCACGAGTAGGGGGGGGTTCCTCCGGTGGCCGTGCCCGAGAAGAATACCGCGAGGGGAGCCGTGCCGCTCGTGCGATTCGCGCTGATCCCGACCGTGAGGGCGGGGAGCGAA
Source organism: Thermoplasmata archaeon (assembly GCA_028864975.1). Taxonomy (GTDB): domain Archaea; phylum Thermoplasmatota; class Thermoplasmata; order Lutacidiplasmatales; family UBA184; genus JAKAAX01. The sequence goes on from JAGWLG010000010.1 coordinate 52,386, forward strand.
ACCGGGCCGGCGAAGGACCATGTGCTGGAGCCGGAGAACTGGGTCCCCCATCCCCCGAACCCCAGAATGGCAGTGTAGGAGGGATCGTAGTCCATGTTCCAGGCGTCGGGTCCTGGGGAGCCGGAGGTCCCAGCGGTCACGTTCGACCATCTTCCCGCGGCGAACTGCCAGGTGTCCCCGTAGAACCCGGTGGGGGGAGCGGTCGTGGACCCGCCCTGGAAGTCCCCTTTCCATCCGCCGTAGAACATCAGGACGTTCGCCGCCGTGTCGGAGCTCCCTTCCATGAACCCGCGGGGTGAGGGCGAGTTGACCGGGGCGAGAGAGGTCCAGGTCACTCCCGAGAGCTCCCACGTGTCGCCCGTGGTGTAGCAGGGGTTGCCGCACCCGGTAATGCCCCCGAAGAGCACCGAATATCCGTCGGTCGCGTCGTACGCGAACCCCGCCCCCGCTCGGGGGCCGGGGCCGGGGTTCGTCGATAGGGGGCTCCAGGTCCCGGACCGGAAGGCCCAGGTGTCGTACGCTGACGACCCGCAGAGGTACCCCAGGAAGTACGTGCATCCCCCGAAGAGGACGACGCGGGTCGCAGCGGAATCGTACGTGATCGCCGCATCCGACCTCGGTGAAGGGGGGGTGCCCGCCGAGGCCGTGAGGTTCGTCCAGGTCCCTCCCGCGAACGCCCACGTGTCCGACTGGTCGTAGCAGCCGGTGTTGCCCACAAGATGGGCCCCGGAAGTGGAGACACACCCCCCGAAGAGCAGGACCTCATGGTCGAGCCCATCGTACACCATGGCGCCCCCCGCCCGAGCGGGGGGCGTGCTCACCGTTGTCCCCGTGAGGTTCTTCCAGCTCCCTCCGTAGAGGGCCCACGTGAAGGGCCAGACCGGGACCCCGCCACCCGCACAACTGGCCCCGGAGACGCCACAGCCGGCGCCGCCGAAGAGCAGAAGGTAGCCGTCCTGGGCGTCGTAGACGAGCCCGTTGTCCGCGAGCGGGGGTGGGGAGTTCGAGATCGAGCTCGTGAGGTTCGTCCAGCCCGTCGCGTCGGGCACGAGGTGGGAGGTGGGGGCCTTCGGCGAAGTTGCCGACGCAAGGCGAACAGGATCCCCATGCAAGGCCCACGGGGGCCCGAGCATGTGGAGCGGCGAGGCGCCCGCCGCGAGCGTCGTCGCGGGAAGCGCGAGGAGCAAGAACAGGAGGACCAACGAGAGGCGGCTCCACCCACGGGCCGCCGTGCCCTGCGCGGATCGACGCCAGAAGCGTCCCGCGGAGAGGGGCCCCCGTTCCCCGCAGGTCGACACGCCCAGCGATGGCATCCTCATGGTTCTCACACAAGAGGTATACTTATCAACGGTCCCGACCCGGAAGGCCCCCGCGGCGAACCCCGCTTTAAAAAGGAGCTCCACCTTGCGGGTCCCTCGGGTATGAGCCCACCGACCACCGGCCCCATCTGTCCGTCGTGCGGTGGGCTCAACAAGCCTTCCGCCAAGTTCTGCCGAAGCTGCGGGAAGCCGCTCGGCACGGCGGGCACCGCCACGCCGTCTCCCCCGAACGCGGGCCCGGCCCCTTCCCCCGCTCCCCTCACCATCGGGGCCTCGGCCCCCACTTCGGCGCCACGTCCCGCCCCTCTTCCGCGCGCTGACGACATGGAGAGCCGGTCGCGGATCGTGGAGGAGCGAGAGCTCGGGCTCCAACGCTTGCGCGAGGACCTCGACCGCCGAGCTTCGGAGTTGAGTGCGCGAAACGAGGAGCTGGAGCGCACCCGGGCTTCGCTCGAGACCCGCGAAAGGTCCCTCGCTCCCGCCGAGGCCAAGATCACCCAGCGGACCCAGGAGCTCGACCAACGGGAAGCGGCGCTCGAAGCGAGGGCCGCTTCGCAGCGGACCCAGGAGGAAGAGCTCTCGGGGAAGGAGAAGCAGCTCGCGGAAGGACAGCAGGGGATGGAGACGCGCGAGAAGGAACTGCGCACTCAGCTCCAGGACCTCGAGCAGCAGAAGGGGCTGCTTCGTCGCCAGGCCAAGATGCTCGACCAACGGGAGGCCGACCTTCGGAGGAGGGAGCTCGCGGCCGCCTCGGCCGAGCCCGAGTCCCTAGGCGCCGGAGCTTCATCGCCCTCGGTCCCGCCACCGTCCCCTCCGGTCCGCACCGAGGCCCCCGTCGCCCCGCCCTCCCCCGCGGGTCCCGTTCCAATCGTACCCGTGGGCGTGGGCGCGAGTGCGGGTGGGAGTGCGCCCCCCACGCCGCCTCCACCGCCTCCGGCCCAAGCGCCCCTTCCCCCGCCCCACGCCCCGGGGGGCCCACCCGCCTATCCGCCCCCTCCCCCCACGAGTTCCGAGGAGCGGCCGCTCTTCTGCCAGGAGTGTGGCTCACCGAACCGACGGAGGCACCGGTTCTGCCACAAGTGCGGCGCCAAGCTTCCGGTGCAGAGCGCCCCCTAGGTGTCCTCTCCTCGTCCCTCGCCGAGGGCAGGACCGGCGGCCCCGCGCGCGAAGCGTCCCGCGGCCCGGCCCCGGCCGAGCTACGTGGGGCCGACGGCGAGGCAGGGTTACGCCCGGTGGGGGGCTCGGGCGGGACCTGCGGAGGGCGCCCTCTTCGTCGCGGTTCGGGGGATGCGCGTCCTCTCAGGCCGCCGAGGTGGCGCTGTAGCCTTCCTCCGCCGGGGCCGAGGGCGCGGCGAGCCAGAGTGCGAGCGCGCCAAGGAGCGCGAGCGTCCCTCCGACCATGGCCAGGTAGAAGCCCACGCCCGCGCTGTCGAGGAAGAGCGCCCCCCATAGCGACCGGGCCCCCGTGTTGAACCGGAACGCCGCGACGAGCGGCAGGGCGAAGACGCCCAGCGCGACCAAGGTGGCGGCGAGCTTCGGGAGGGTCTCGTGGGCGCGTCCCGTTCCCCAGACCCGAGGACGGACCAGGGCGGCGGCCAGGATGACGAGGCCAATGGCCCCTGCGGCGAGAACGGCGAGCTCGGGGAGGTGGCCCATGAGGTCGACCCCATTGAGCCCGCGGACCGGTCCCAGGGCGCTGAAGGTGTACCACGGCAGCACGAGGGCGAGGAGGACCAGCAGGCCACCCGCCGCGAGAAGGAAACAGGGGAACCGCGACGGCGAGGCCTCGCGGTGGAAGAGGACCTCCTCGTCCCACGGCGCCCGGCCCGCGCTCATGCGTCCTCCGCGGGGCTCGAGGCGTCCTCGCCCTTGATCTCAGGACCCGCAGCGGGACCCGAGCCCTCCGGCTCCACGGTCGAGGACGGGGAGGGTCGCGTGGGGGCGGACGACGCGGCGGGGGCCGTGGACGGTCGGTCCGTGTCCGCCGCCCCATCCGCGTCGTCCCCTGCGGTGGGGAGAGACCCCCCGCGGGCGCCCTGCGTCCTATCGGACCCCCTACCGCGCGGGGAGGGCTCCCTTCCCCTCCGGTGGAGCACCATCGCGAGCAGACCCATCGCCAGGATCGCCACGAGCCCGGCGAGGAGGGCGATCGGCGCCAGGCTCGCGTTGTCGATGCTCACCGTCTGCGAGAAGCTGCGGCTCTCTCCGAGCGAGTTCACTGCCGTGACGGTGACCAGGTGGTGCCCGTTGGGATACTGCGCGGTGTTGAGGCTCATCGACGCGGTGACCGGCGTGCCGCTCGCCGGGGCGAGCTCCATCGCGACCTGGGGGCCGCCATCGATCTGGAACCAGGCCGCCTGGAGGCCAGCAGGGTCGCTCAAGGTGACCGTGTAGGTCACGGTGCCGCTGAGGACCGGCACGCCCGGCTCCGCGAAGGCGGCGACCGTGCCGCTAAGGTCGATCTCGAAGGTGACGCTCGCCACCGCTTCGCGGTTCCCGGCGAGGTCCGTCCCGTAGTAGTAGACCGTGGTCGCCCCGGTGGTGGTGTACGTCAAGGGCGTCAGGTAAACGTGCCACGGGCCGTTCGCAGAAGCATTGCTGTAGAGGATCGTGTCGACCCCGCTGCCACCGTTGTCCGTCGCCGAGAGCGAGAGCGCGACCGGCGTTGCGTACCATCCGGAGGCCGTGAGGTTCCCCGAGAGCGAGGCCGCGGTCACCGGCGGGGTCGAGTCGATGCGGACCGTCTGCGACTCGACGGGCTCGACAAGCCCCGAGCCGCTCACCGAGTAGAACCGCAGGGCGTGCACGCCGTCGCCCGCGACGAGGAGGGCACTCCCCCGCGTCCAGTTCGAACCGTCCAGGCTCCAGTAGGTGGAAGCGATGCCGCTTGGTCCCCCCTTGGCCGTCAGGGTGACCGGGACGCTGGAGGCCGTGTACCACCCTCCTTGCACGTTGGAGGTCGTCAACGGGACCACGGCATCGACCTCGATCGTAACCGTCGAGCTCGGTCCTTGGACCCCGGAGTTCGAGACGGCGTAGGCGCTCAAGAGCGTCGAACCCAGGGCGGAGATCGAGAACGGTCCCGTGTAGATGGTCGGAGCGCCCGAGCCGACCTGGTCGACGATCTCACGCACGCCGCTCGGACCGGGGCTCGCCGAGAGCGAGACCGTGACCGGCCCGGTATACCACCCAGAGGTCCCGAGGGGGCCGGTGAGGACGATGGCCACAGACGGGGCGACCGGGTCCACGATCGTCGAGGCCTCTGACCCGGGGAACGTCCCGCGGTTGCCCGCGAGGTCCTGCCCCACGGCCGCGAACTCGTACGTACCGGCCCCGGGGGCGCTGAACGTGAACGGGCTGGCCGTGATGAGGGTGGTCGACGCGAGCGACCAGGTGGTCCCCGAGCTGTTGGACCAGTAGATCCAGACCCCGGCGACGCCGCTCCCTCCAGGGTCGCTCGCGGACCACGGGACGGGGAAGGACATCGCGGTCTCGAACGCGGGCAATGGCAGGACCGTGGCGCGCGGCGGCTGGGTGTCGACCATGAAGCGCTCCGAGCTCGACCAGCCCGCCGTACCGCCGGAGGCCGAGACGGCCTCGACACGCCAGTACCAGTTCCCGTCCGTCAGGACCACGCCGAGCGAGGTGCCCGCGAGGCCGCCGTAGGTCTGGGTCCCGGGGCCGAAGGTCGCGCTGGAGGAGACCTGCGCCGTGTAGGACGCGTTCGCGTTCGCCACCGGAGACCAGACGAGGGTCGCCCCGCTCGAGTTGACGAAGCTTCCCGTGAGCGGGGAAACCGGGGTCGGGACCGCGAGGGCCCAGACGTTGAAGGGGACGCTCGGGGCCACGTTGGGAGGGATCGCCTGGTCATAGGCCCCGAGCTGCTGCACGCCGGGGGTCGAGGGCACGGTGAAGGCGACCGCTCCCCAGCCCTGCGCGTTCGTGCCGACGGTGGTCCCGAACAGCGGCAGGCCGTTCCACGAGAGGGTGACCGCGTTGGAGGCCGCGAAGCCCGCGAGCAGGACCGACACCGAGTTCCCCTCGTAGGTCGAGGTCGTCGTCGGGAAGATCTTCGGGGTCTCCGTGAACGCGACGGAGTTGGGGACGTTCCCGAGGCTGTCGTACCCGCTGATCGCGTGCGCTCCGGCGGGCGCCGCCGGGACCGTGAAGGCGATGACCACCGTGCCCAGCACGTTCGTCATCTGTTGGATGCCGGTGGGTCCACCGTCCCAGGTGACCTGGACGTAGGAGAGGGCGCCCATGCCCTGGTAGGTGAGCGTGTCCACCGACAGGAACGGACCGCTGGTGGCCGACTCGGAGAGCGAGGGCTCGACCGTGAAGTTCGCGAGCGCGCTGTGGGCGGCGCTGTCGTTCGCCCAGACCGGGTAGGGGCCGGCCGCGCGCGTGGGGACCGTGAACGTGGTGGCGAAGACCCCCGTCGCGTTGGCACTCGCCGTGGCGAGCGCGGTGGCGATCCCCTTCCAGAAGATCGAGACGGTGGCGCTAGGACCAAAGTTGAACCCCAGCGCGGTAACGGTCGAGTTGACCACGCCGGCGTTGGGCACGAGGAGGAGCACCGGGCCCACGAGGAAGAAAGCCGGGGCCACCACCCCGTTGGCGTCGAGCGCGACCACGGGGTGGACACCGCGGTATGCCCCGACCGGGACCGTCCACGTGCCGAAGGCGGCCGGGAGGACCGCGCCCGTCGCGTTCGAAGTGATCCCGGCCCCGAACCCGAAGATGGTCCGCTGCGTCGCGAGACCGTAGTCCCAGAGGAGGGCGACCCCGGCGTTCGCGCTCAGCCCTTCCGCGTAGGTGATCAGGACCGTGCTCCCCGCGGCTCCGGCGAAGGGGCGCAGGGTGAGCGAGGCCTCGATGGTGAAGGTGGCTCCGGCGGAGGGACCCGTCGCCGGGGTGAAGGTCACGGTGTGGCCCCCGTTCCACGCCGGGGGGGCGCCGTTGGAGAAGGAGAACCCGCCCCGGGTGTTGGTGGCCCCGGTGGCGAGGGTGTGCTGGTCCCCGAGCCCGAAATCCCAGTAGACCGTGATCGCCGAGGAGCCCGCGAAGCCGGTCCCCACCCCCGAGAAGGCCGTTCCCACCGGGCCGCTCGCCGGGGCGAGGAGGACCTGGGGGACGATCTGGAAGTTGTCGGTGGCACCGTGGCCGGCGACGTCGAGGCCCTCGACGGTGTGCGAGCCCGCCGTGTCCGCGGGGATCGTGACCCCGACCACGAAGCTCCCGGCGGGGTCCGTGGTCCCGCTCGCCAGGAGCGCCCGGTTCGGTCCCGTGGGGGACCAGATCACCTGGTAGGAGGTCAAGGGCGAGAACCCGTCGCCCGCTACGGTCGCGGTGCTGCCCACGAACCCCGAGCCCGGCGAGATCGACACCGACGCGGCGAGCGCGAAGGGGGCGGAGGCGGTGTCACCGGCATCGTCCGTCATCTGGACGATGTAGATGCCGGCCGGGTCCGCGGGGACGTTGAACCCGCAGTTGATCCCGCCGTTGCCGCTCAGGCCCGAGCCCGTGCAGCTGTCGCCGGGTAGACCTCCGGCCCCGTTCCACGTGAGCGAGACGATGTTCCCGCCGTTGTCATAGCCCGTTCCGACGACGGTGATCCCCTGGCCGACGTTCCCGGTCGCAGGGAACAGCTGGAGGTCGGTCACGGTGATGAAGGTCGCGGTCGCGGTGTAGCCGTTGTTGTCGCGCAGGGTGACGAAGTGGTTCCCCGCCACGCTCGAGGGGACCGTGAACGAGCAGGTGACGTTCCCCTGGGCGTCGATCCCGGCACCGTTGCAGCTGCTGCCCCCAAGGGGGCCGCCCGACCCGTCCCAGGAGATCCGGTTGATGGTCCCGCCGGTGCTCCAGCCGGTCCCCGTGACGCTGACCACGGTGTTCACCGGGCCCGAGGAGGGGCTCATTGCGAACGTGGGGCTGACCGTGAAGGACGCGGTCGCGGTGTTTACCCCCTGGACCACGGCGACGTTGGCCGTTCCCGCGTTGCCCCACCACAGGTCGATCGTGACGTCGAGGTTGCCCCCGGCGGAGGTCGTGCAGCTCCCTGCGAGCGCTCCGGGGCCTCCCGCCTGGCAGAAGAGGAGGATCTGGCCCCCGGCGAACGTGATGGTGCCAGTGACGGCGGCGGTCGCGCCCCATCCCCCGCCGGTGATGCGCAGCGGGGTCCCCACGGTGGCCGTGGTCGGGTTCACGGAGATAGAGGCCGCCGGTAGCGCGTGTGCGCCGGGAACCAACATCATGAGCATCAGCCCCACGACCAGGAAGGCGACGCGAACGGTCGGGCGACGGAGCCGCGGGGCGAGGGCCCCCACAGGCGAGTTCGGCGCAACCCCGGCGGCCCTGCACTCAGCTACCTCTGCTTGCATGCGATGTCCTCCTTCGGATGGCGAAGGAGCATGATCCGGGACCCCGGGGCTCCCGAGGGGAAGGACGCCCCGCCAGCGTCACGGCTGCGAGGGGCGGGTCGCGGGGCCGGTGGAGGGAAGGCGCTCCGTCCGACGGTCCTCCCCAAGACCCGCTCAAGATGCCGCGTTGGACCCTCGGCGGGCCTCGGACGTACCATCGAACGACCACTACCCTGTCCGGAGGAGACATCCTTTTTGGCGCAAGGCCCGAACCGCGGCACCGACGCGCGTTCCGTCGATCCCGAGGGCAGACGGCCGACGCGGAGGGCGACACCCTCCGAGACCGTCCGCGCGAGGGGCCACGCATCAGGTCGAGCATCGCGGGCAGGAGAGCACCCTCACTCCGGTGAGCGCCGAGGGGATCAGGGAGCTTCCACATCGTCGGCAAGCGGGAAAGGCGGGTCGAGCGCCGCCCCTTCCCATCTTCACCGAGGAGGACGCGAGCGCGTCCTTCGACGGCGTGGCCCGCGCTCGGACCGCGACCGTACCCAGGACGACCGCGAGCAGCGCGGCGGCCGCGATCGTCCCCAGGACCGGGGGCGAGAGGACCCAAGCCGGCACCAGCGCCCTCGGGAAGTGTAGGGTGCTAAGGGCCACCGTGGGATCGTAGGAGAGCGAAGCATAACCGCCAGGGGCTCCGACGAAGAGCAGGTCGACGGACGAACTCTGGTCGTCGCTCGAGCCCTGGACGGAGCTCACGACGGAGACGGAAGCGCCAGCGCCGCCAGGGTAGCTGACCGAGGCCGTCGGTCCCCAGGTCAGACTAGCGATCGGCGAGCCCGAGCCGCCCCCCGACTCCTCGACGTCCTCCCCCGAGCTTCCGGAGGTGAGGTTCGTCGCTTGGGCCGCGCGGGCACCGAGCACCAATCCCAGGCTGTCCGAGGGATCCTGCCACGGCCAGCCCGAGGCCTGGACGTCGAACTTCACCCTCCAGTCGGAGCTGCCGCCGCTGTTCGAGAGATGGAAGGTCAAGGCGACGTCGATCGGGGTGGAGTTCCCGTAGACGTAGTCGAGAGGCTCCGAGGTGTTCCAGGTCCCCGTCGCGGGAGAGGCGCTCGGCGTGCCCGTGAGCTGCACAAGGACTCCTGAGGAGGTGGTCGACCAGGAGAGGTTCCAGCCGGGATCACCGTCTCCCAAGGGGGCGTACGCCACAACCTCCCCTGACGGCGCGACCTCGGCGAGACCCACAGCAGAGGCGCTGAAGTTCACCCGGCCATCCTGCACAGAAGAGACCCAGAACGTGGGGGTCTCTCCGGCGAACTGGAGCCGGACCTCTCCGTTCGTCCAGGTGAAAGGTGCAGGGTGCGGGTCCTCCGACGGCGCGCCCGGCGTGTCGGCACGGGCGGAGGAGGCCCCCAGGGTGAGGAGCAGGAGGGCGGCTACGAAGGTCGCGAGGAGGGTGGGGAGAGCTCGGCCCCGGAAGGCGGCGGTCCGGCGAGAGAGGAAGGTCGAGTCGTTCACGGTCGTTCCTGACCGGTCTAGTTCGGCCAGATGGTCAAGCGTTTTGGCGCAGGGTCCGAACTGGCTGGTGCAAGCTCTGGAGGGGGACGGCTCCCGGACACCGACCGCCATGGGTTCATTCCCTCAGGAGGCCGACGAAGGCCTCCAGGAACCGGTCCACGAGGCGATCATCGAAGCTCTCGCGGTAGGACCGGAGGAGCCCCTGCACACGGGCGGGGGAGGTCGGGCGGTAGCGGCGCGACTCGCCCTCCAGGTAGCTCTCGACGACCCCTCGCTCGATCATGTGGCGGAGATGGAAGGAGACCGTGGACCGGCTGAGCCCCACCCGGGAGGGGAGCTCCGCGAACGTGAGCCCCGGGGATGCGAGCATCTCGACGAGCAGCACGCGTTCGGCTGGGCTGCGGAGGAAGAGGAGGATCTTTCGGTCCTCCCACGTCATCTCCTGGGGGAAGTAGCGGTCGCGTCCGCCCGCCCGCTCGCGGCGTAGCGCGCCGCCGCGCGTGAGCTGGTCCAAGTGGTACGCGGTCTGCCCCCAGCCCAGATGGAGCGCTCGTTGCAGCTCTCGCGCGCTGATCCCGGGGTTCGCGCGCACCGCTTCGAAGATGCGGCGACGGGTGCCTTGCTGGAGGAGCTCATCCATGCCCGGGGACCGTGGCGGTGGGCCTCCGTCGGACCACGGAGAGGTAAAGCAGGCCCGCGGCCGCCACGAGGATCATGAGCGGGAGCGAGGCGACCTGAAGACGCGCGCCGTAGAGGGGCGAGACCTCACCCACCAACGCGGCCACCCCGACCGCAGCGAGGAGGGTGAACGAGCCGGCAATGAAGTAGAGCCGCCGCTCCTCGTACCGTTTCGCCGCGAGGACGGCGATGAGGGCGAGAGTTCCCGCGAGACCCGCCAGAAGGACCGCCAAGAAGACCGAGATGAGGTCCACGGCGTCTGCACGGACCTGTTGGCTATGAGGGCTCGGTGTGGGCGGCTGGGGGTTGCACCACACCGTTCGGAGCCTGCACCAAAAGCCTAGTCCCCTTCGTGGCGCCTCGAGGGTCCAGAGGTCGACAACATGGGCGCACTACCCTTGGTGCTGCTGGCCGTGATCGGGGCGACCGCCCTGGTCGCGCCGGCCGTCGTGCACCTCCCGGCGTTTTCCCATCCGGCCTCCGGTAGCGGAGCTTCCGGGTGTCCATCGGACACCCAGCCGAGCCCGGGGGACGGATCGGACGGACCCGGAGAGAACGAGAGCGAGATGGAGTACGAGAACGAGTCGAGCGACGATGGCTCCGATGGCGGCTCGGGCTCCTGCGGCTCGTGAGCACGATGAGCGGACCTAGCGGTCAACGGCACCGTCCGCCGACCGGAAGCAGGGACCCCCGCGCCTCGAGGGCGGGCGGGGTCCCTGAACCCTTTCCCACCCCCGCGCGAGGACTCGCGAAGGCGAAGGAGGCGGGTCGCGGGAACTTCGCTTCGTCCCTGCCGCACCCACCGATCGCGCTCCTCCCCGGCTCCTTGCCGCGGCCCACATCGCCCGTTCCCTCGCCCATCCGAGGGCCGCGCCCTCGCCATCACACTGCGTCTGGCCTTCGTGTTCCCATCCTGTTCCTTTCCGCGTGCCTGGTCTCGATGGTCCCGGGGTCGGTCGCCCATCCGACGATCGCCGGTGCCGCGAGCTGGACCCAGTTCCATGGCGACGCCGCGCTCACCGGCACGACGACGACCGGCGCCCCCGGTGGGACGACGCTCTACAGTGTCGACCTGACGCGCGACCTCGGGGCCGGCGTCGCGGACCCGCTCGGGAACGACTTCCCCTACCAAGCCTCCCCCGTCACGGACGGCACCAGCGTGTACGTCGCGCTCAACAACGCCGTGGTGTCCGTTTCCGCTGCCAGCGGGAGCTTCGAGTGGCTGCGCGGGATGCCGGGCGGCAGCGGCAATGGTCCGGTCGTCGGGACCCCGCTGCTCGACAACGGGATGCTCTATCTCGACCAGGATGGCGGCCCAAACGAGCTCGCCGCCCTCTACCCGGGGAACGGCACGATCGCCTGGACCCTCACGTCGCCGAGCGGAGGCAACCCCTCCGCTTCCTCCGTCGTCGAGGAAGGGGGTATGCTCGTCCTGGCGGACACCTCGGGTGGGTTCTTCTGGCACCCTCCCTCTTCCACCGGCCTCTGGGGGGCTCCGGCGGTCCCCGGAGTGGCCGAGTATTTCGCGACGCCGAGCTTCACGGTCGTGAACGGGCAGGGTGCGGCGTGGGTACTGCCGGACCGTGGGAACCGTTCCCTCGACGCCTGGAGCCTGAGCGGGGTGCCCCTTCCAGGGTTCCCGGTCGCGACGGGACAGTCCCTGGACCGGCTCTTCTCGTCAGCGGCCCTCGTGAACCTGACCGCGCCGAGCGGTGCGGTCTCCACATGGGCCATCTTCGGAGGGGAGGGTGGGACAGGCGCCGCGAGCCACCTCTACGCGGTCGACGTTTCGTCGCCCCAGGGCGTGCTGGCGCTCACGGTTCCCGCCCTCGGGAGCGGCGACGCGGGGGTCCGTTCGACCCCGGCGGTCGTCGCTTCCGGCGCCACTGCTTCGATCTACTTCGGGAGCCGTGCGGGGACCGTCTCCTCGGTCGAGCTCGATCCTTTCGCCGCCACGCCGCGGGCCCAATGGACCTGGGTCTGGAACGCGTCGACCGGCGGGCCCGTCGAGGCCTCTCCCGTCGTCGTTGGAGGCGAGGTGATCGCCCCGTCCGAGGACGGCAACGTCTACGGGCTCGCGCTCGGAACGGGCGTCCAGCTCTGGAGGGTGGGGACCGGCGCGCCGATCTACGCGAGCCCGGCCCTCGCCGGCGGGGTCGCCTGGGTCGTGAACGCCAACGGCCTGCTCACCGCGATCGGCGGTGTGGGCCCCTCGTCTCCCCCCGGTGGCTCCCCGGGGCCTTCCCCGACCTCGGACAACTCGCTTGCCTCGATGGCCCCCTGGCTGATCGCGGCGGTCGCGGTGGCCGCTCTCGCGCTGTTCCTGATCGTGGGCTACGTACGGCGTCGCCGCCGGCCGCACGTCGGCGCTTCCGCCTCCTCAGGGAGCCCTTCCCCCGCGATGCCCCCCGCTCCCCCGCCTCCTCCACCTCCACCCCCTCCGGCTCAGAGAGCAACCACTAAGGTCGCGGCCGCCTGGACGGGAGGACGTTGACCGTTCCGAGTTCCTCCACCCCCGCGCCTTCCGGTCCCGCTCCAGCGCTGCCACGTGCGGCGAGCCTGACCTCGTTTCTGGGCACGACACGGACCCTGACGTGGGTGTGGGTCCTCCTCGCGGGGCTGGTGGCCTTGATCGATCTCTTGGAGATCCTCCTGACCATCTTCGCCCTTCGGTTCCCCCTGGGGGGATTGGAAGGGCTCGCCTATGCTGTGATCTGGGGCGTCGTCGACCTGTTCATCCTGGCGAGGATCGGCGGCTGGAGGAGCGAACTGGAGCGCGGCAGGTACGCGGCCCTCCAGGAGCCCTTCCTGCTGTGGGGGATCCTCGGGACGATCTTCGGGATCCTTCCGGGGCTGCTCCTTCTGGTCGCCTACGTCCGCGTGCTTCCGTGGTCCGATGAACCCGCGGGCTCGGCGGGGGCGTCCTCCGCGTCGCCGTCGGCGACGAACCCCCCTCCTCCACCCTACGGGGTCTCTCCTTCCGCCCCCGGCGGTGCTGCCACGAAAGCCGGGGAGAACTGACCCGGAGGGGGGACGATGGTCTTCGAGAAGTTCGAGAACTGGAACTTCGAGGCACCGGCGCCGGCCGAGGTCTTCCCTCAGGCCTGGAACTTCTGGTCCCAGCGAGGCTACCAGCTCCAGTCGACGGGGCCCACGTCCTTCCGAGGCCGCTCCTTCCAGTCGAAGCTCGGCATTCACCGTGTCGCCGACCTCACCATCGCGAGCTCGGGGAGCGGGACGAGCGTACAGGTCCACTTCCGCGCCGACGTGCGGGCGGACGTGGCCGCCGGCGGCGTGGTCGTGGCGGTGCTGCTCCTGCCCGTGGCGGTGGTCGGTGCGGCCATCTCCTGGCACGAGTACGAGAAGGACTGGTCCCAGGAGCGCTCCGCCTTCTGGGACTTTCTGGTCCATGCCGCGGGGGCTCGGCCGGCGGCCGGGATGGTGCCGCCGCCACCCCCCTCCTCACCGCTCTTCGCTTCCTCGCCGTCCGCCCCTGCGCCTCCGCCGAGTGTAGCGGGGCCACCTGCGAGCACCCCTGTTTCCGCGGGTGTCCCAGCTCCCTCTCCGGTTCCGAGCGTCACTCCCCCCGTCCGGTCATGTCCCGCGTGCGGAGCGCCCGCATCGGGAGAAGGAAAGTTCTGCGCGAGCTGCGCCGCCCCGATGGTCCGGGCGTGACGTGCCTGGGGCCGCGGTCGACCGGGTTGGGCCACGAATCACGTTGGCCGGAGGATCGTGCGCTTGCGTCGCCCTCTGCCCGCGATCGAGAAGCGGAGCCGATTGGAGCTGCCCCGACCGCTATCCTAGCGGTGTCGGGTCACTGGCCCCGCATCCGGTGCTCGCGCATCCGCCTGCGCATGCGCTTCTTGCGCCACTTCCAGCGCATGTGGCCGCGCTTCTTCCAGACTCGTGAGCTTCGTTTCATCCCGGGACGTCCCTCGAGAGCCCCGCGCCCTATTCTGAGGGCGTTATAAGGGTGGCGAAACGGCGGGTCGGTGTCTCGCACCGGAGCGCACCGACCCTCGTGCGGTACGTCGGCCCGGAGGCGTGTCGGCCCCCGTTGTCCCTCGCCGAAGATAGGCGTGGACCTCCTCCAGTACCGCTTCGAGCGGTCGTGAGGTATCCACGGTGAGGCGCGATTCTGTCCAGGCCAGGTACTCTCGTGCCATCACTTCGGACCAGGACGGCGACGGGAGCGGCGGGGTCGGGGACCTGCGTGCCTCCACCCGCGCACGGTGGAGCGCGATGTCCGAGCACACGAGCTCGACGGTCCACCGCGGGGCGGAGAGCTCCTCCGCGAGCTCGCTCCACATCTCCCGGGCCTCCGCGACCCCGTTCACCGCGTCGATGACCACCAAGTGTCCTAAACGGAGGTGGTCCCGCGCCTGATCTCGAACGGCGAGGTAGGCCGCGAGACCCGTCCCATGCGAGCGGGGCAATCCTGCCGCAAGCATGGCGGCTTCGACCGTATCGACGCGAAGCCAGATCGCTCCGGTGCGCTCCGCCAGCGCCCGCGCGAGCGTCGACTTGCCGGTCCCGGGCAGTCCCGCGAGCACGACGAGCCCTCGTGGGGGAGGTGGCCTGGACGCCATGCCATGAGGAGACCGCCCCACGGTAAGGTTCGGCTTCCCCTCTTCGGTCGGCGTCGGCACCGCCGCCTCCCTCGGACGCCTCACGATGGGCCCGGAGCTCGCGAGAGCCTTCGAAGCGTTTCCTCGATCTGCCCGAAGGGCACGGTGACCGCCCATCGAACGTATGCGGTTCCCGAGGGACCAAAGGCCGCACCCGGGGTGACAAGGATGCCATGCTTCGCCAAGAGCTCGTCCGCCCAGGCCGACCCGTCGCCCAAAGGCGCGTGCTGCCAGAGGTAGAGGGACCCCCGCGGGCGGGTCACGTCGTAGCCCAGAGCGCGCAGCCCCTCCGAGAGCCGACGAAGGCGCCGACCATACTCGTCAACAGAACGCTCCACTTCCGGTGGACGGGCCGCGGACCGGTAGAGGTCCAGCGCGGCAGCGGCCGCGGCTTGGATCGGACGCGCGGCGCCCGAATCGTTCTGGCTCTTGTACTTCACGAGAGAGGCGAGGACCTCCCGGTTCCCCACCGCGAACCCGATCCTCCAGCCGGCCATGCCGAAGGTCTTGGAGAACGAATGGAACTCGATGGCGTGATCGATCGCTCCCGGGACCTGGAGGATGGAGGGGGCCGAGAACCCCTCGAACGTCACCTCACTGTAGGCGTTGTCGTAGGCGAGCCACATCCCCCGGTCGCGCGCGATATCGACCGCGGGTCTCACCTGGTCGAGCGTCGCCGTCCCGCCGGTCGGGTTGTTCGGATAGTTGAGGAACATCAGTCGTCCCTCCGTTGGGACCGAGTCCCAATCTGGTAGCCACCCTCGGGAGGGGAGGAGAGGGAAGCTCTGCACCTCGGCATGCGCGAGGCGGGTCCCTCGAGTGTAAGGCGGATACCCCGGGTCCGGAACGAGGACCGCCTCCCCCGGATCGGCGAGCACATGCGGAAGCCCCCCGATTCCCTCCTTCGACCCCAAGAGGACTGCGACCTCCTTCTCGGGGTCCACTTTCACGTCGAACCTTCGCTCCATCCAGCGCGCGATGGCCTCCAGAAGGACGCGGTCGCCGCGGGAGGTCGGGTAGCGGTGGGACCCCTCGGCCACGAGCGCCTTTCGCGCCGCCTCCACCACCGTCGGGGGGGGCGGGAGGTCGGGGTCCCCGATCGAGAGGTTGATCGCCCTTTCCTTCCCCCGGCTCCAAGCGGCGGCCTTTCGTTCGAGCTCGGCGAACGGGTAGGGGGGGACCTCTTGAACGACCCTCGAACTCGGTCTTCGGGTCGGTCGGGGAGAGGAAGCGGTACCTGGGCTCATCGCGAGGTCCGCGAGCGATGAGGGCGTATCAACTCCCCGTCGGGCCCGCCAAGGCGCCGGGAGCCGAGGCGGCTGCACGGGATAGCTCGGAGGGCGACGGTTCCCAGACCCCGGTATGCGACCAAAGGTCCTCCAGGGTCTCGCGCCGGCGAACGAGCACGGCGTGCCCGTCGCGCACGAGCACCTCCGCGGGACGGGGACGAGTGTTGTACTGGCTCGACATCGAGAAGCCGTAGGCCCCGGCGTTCCCGATCGCGAGAAGGTCCCCGGCGGCGAGCGCGGGAAGACGGCGGGACCGCGCAAGGACGTCCGTGTTCTCGCAGACGGGGCCGACGACATGGACCGGGCGGGCCGGCCGTTCTCCCAGCTGGGTGGCCGCGTACATCGGATGGTACGCCCCGTAGAGCGCCGGGCGGAGCAGGGTCTGCATCCCAGCGTCCACGCCCACGAAAGGGACCCGTCCCTCCTTTCGGTGGGTCACCCGCGTCAGCAGCACCGTGGTGTCCGCCATCAGGTACCTCCCGGGTTCCGTCCAGAGCTCGCAGGAGCGATCGACCGAACCCTCGAGCTCGCGCGCCACCCCCCGGGCGACCGCCTCCAGGTCCAGCGGCAGCTCGTGGGATCGGTACGGGACCCCGAGCCCTCCCCCCATGTCCAGGAAAGAAGGCGATGCCCCCGTCGCGCGTCGCAGGACCCTCGCGGAGCGGCCGAGGAACCGGGCGACGAGACGGAAGTGCTCGGGGTTCAGGATGTTCGACCCCGGCATCGTGTGCATGCCGAGCTCGTGAATGCCCGATCGCCGAGCGGTCCGATACGCCGCGAGCGCCCGTGAGAGCTTCGTCCCGAACTTGCTCTCCCCGGAGAAGCGAAGCCCCTCGGGACCGCTCTCGGTGGGTCCCGG
Source organism: Thermoplasmata archaeon (assembly GCA_028864975.1). Taxonomy (GTDB): domain Archaea; phylum Thermoplasmatota; class Thermoplasmata; order Lutacidiplasmatales; family UBA184; genus JAKAAX01. The sequence goes on from JAGWLG010000010.1 coordinate 69,039, forward strand.
GTTCAGGCGAAAGGAGAGCGCGCGAGGCGTGCCGTGGGAGAGCAGACGAGGGAGGAGCGCAGGGTCGTCGAGGTTCACGGCCGTCCCCGCTCGAACGGCGAAGGCGAGCTCGTCCTCCCTTGGAAAGACGCTCGTGTAGAGGATCTTCGAAGCGGGGACCCCCGCCCGACGGGCGATCTCGATCTCCGCCGGGGAGGAACAATCGGCCCCGCACCCTTCGCTGCGAAGGGCTCGAACGATCTCGGGGTTGTTGTTCGCTTTGACGGCGTAGAGCAGGCGGAACGGCTCCCAGCTCGTCTCGAAGGCGTGGCGGAGGCGACGTGCGTTCGACCTAAGGCGTGCCTCCGAGGTCACGTAGAGCGGGGTCCCGAACCGCTCGGCAAGCTCGCGCACCGATAGCCCTTCCAGCGTGAGCTCGGCACCCTCGGCCGCGAACGGAGCGGGGAGCTCGCGCTCATCGCCCCAAGGCGAGATCGCCCTCCTCATGGGGCCCCCTTCACGGCAGGGGGTCCGCGCCGGGGAGCGAGGAACGCTTGTTCCACGTCGGAGACGAACAGGTGGAGCTCCCCCCGACCCCGCGTCGCCCCCACGAGCTCGGAGGAGGGCCCGAGGGCAGCTTCGGAGGGCGGACCCTCCCCCCCTCCGAGGGGAAGGGAGAGCCGCGACAGCCCTCGTCGTGCGACCACGGTCCGGAACGCTCCCGAGGCGTGGAGCAAGTGCTGGAACTCCGGGGCACGCTCCTCATCGACGAAGACGGTAACCAGACCGGGAACGGCGGAGAGACCATACCATCCTTCGGACGGGAGCGCTTGGCGAACGGCTTCCAGGCCCTCGGCCCCCTCCGACTCCAAGGCGCTCACCGCCGCAAGCCGGGCCGAGCCAGGGCCCGAGCGCTCGCCTCGCTCCAGCGGCGGCGCACACCTTCGAGCCGATACCAGGGTGCCGATGGGCGCCCCGAGCGATGCGCCGAACGGGAGCACCCGCAGGAGGAGGCCGGGGGCGAGGAGCCGGGCCGCCTCGGGAGCTACCACCGGACTCCCGGCCTCGGCCATCTCTAGGAGGTCCTCGGAGGAGACTTCCGGAAGGGTCCGGGCTTCGGGCACGTTACCTGGGTCGGCGTCAAGGACACCGGGGACCTCCTTGACCAGCAGGACCTCCGGCGCTCCCAGGAGCCGCCCCAAGGCGATGGCGCTCGTGTCGCTCCCGCCTCGGGCGAGGGTCGTGACGCGCCCGTCCTGTCGCCCGACGAAGCCACAAACGACCACGATGGTCTCCTCGAGCAATTGGGAGAGGTCGCCGGCACTCTCGCGGCTCGCCTCCAGGTCCACCGTCGCCCCGAGCGGTCCCCCGCGGGTGACGATCGGCCACTCGGCGTCCTCCGGCTCCAGGGCCCGCGCCCGGGCCCCGTGGGAGCGAAGGACGCTGGTGAGCAATCGTGCGCTCATGCGCTCCCCGAGGGAAAGGAGCCTGGCGACCTCCCACGCGTCGAGCGGGAGGGCGACGCCGCGCACCCGAGAGAGCAGCTGATCGGTCTCGTCCCCCGGGGCGCTCACGACGACGAGCTTCCGACGGAGCGGGGCGGAGAGGACGAGCTCGGCCGCCCGCGCGACGTTCTCTCCCGTGGCGAGGATCGAACCCCCGAACTTCACGATGAGAAGGTCGTCCTCCGGGCGGTAGGGCCCGGACGCGGGGGCCGTCATGGTCGCGGGTCGGCAGTCGGAGCGCTCCGCCTCGAAGCGAGAACGTCCTCGAGCCCGTAGCGCCCCGGCGCCCTTGGCCCTGAGAGGGGGGCATGGAGCCAGCGGGCCGCCTCCAGAATCCCGTCCGCGAAGGCCTCCCGACCGAAGGCGACGTGCTCGAACCGCAGCACTTCGTGATAGCCCGCGACCTGGAGGGTGTGGATCCCCGGCACGTCGCCAGCGCGCAGGGACGCGATCTCCACGCAGCCGTCATGGCGCTCACCGGTCGCGGGCGCCCAACCTCGAACACCCGAGGGCGCGAGGGCCGCGGCAAGGGTGCGGGCCGTCCCCGAAGGACAGTCCCTCTTCCCGCGCCGATGGGTCTCGGTGATGGAAAGGTCGTACGCTTCCGGGAGCGGCCCGAGGGAGGAGGCCGCCCGGAACAAGAGATGCGCCCCCACCGAGAAGTTGCTGTCGACCACCAGGGGGACGACCTGAGCGATGAGGTCGAGGGCCTCCTCCGCCGGAGTTCCCTCGAGCCCCGTGGTGGCGATCACCGCGGGGATCCGACGGCTCGCGACGGCGGGGAGATTGGTCGCTTCCGCGGCGGGAGTGGCGGCGCTCACGAAGAGGTCGGCGCGCTCGAGCGCATGAGTGAGCTCGGAGGGGGGTAGGAGGGGAAGCTGCGAAGAGCCTGGCCCCCATCGGTCCACCGGGGCCCTCGTCGAACCGGCGCGGGGCCCGGTGATGACCGCGGTGACCGGGAACCCCGCGCCCAATGCACTCCGAACGAGGGCGGACCCGAGCCTTCCGGTCCCTCCCGCGATGACAAGGCGGGGCAGGGGCTGAGGGGGCGGTGCCGGGGCAGAAGCGAGTGGCGCCGACCTCAAGGTCGCCTCGAGCTCAGTAGCGCTCATAGGCCACTCCACGCCACGGGCCAGGGCTCGCGAGGCGTTCTGCCACACTCACACCAAAGTGTCGCTCGATGGGAGAGAAGATTTCGGGGTCGCGTCCCCGCGCCTCCCGCAGCGACCCTACGAGCCGCTCCAGCCCGAGCGGGGTCAGGCGTCCCAGCGGAGCGCGGCAGAGGCCCCCGGGCAGCCCGAGGACGGCGAGCGCGGCCTTGACGGGCACCGGGTTGCGGCTCACGACGGGGACCTCGCCTCGTGGGGTCGGCTCCTGAACGCGGATCGTCACGTTCTGGAAGAGCGGCTCGAGGGCCTGGGCCGCTCGCTCCGCCCGCTCCCATGCCCCGTCAAGGGCTGCGTCGACGAAAGCCCGAACGCTGAAGGGGGCGAGGTTCGACGCGACGGAGACCACTCCGTCCGCGGCGGACGCGGGGTTGCGCATCATGGAAAGGGTCCGAGCATCGTCCCCCGAGAGGAGGGAGAACGGGCGTGGGAGGAGCGAGCGGACCCCGCGAGAGTACGTGTCGTCCCCGCAGGCATCCTTGAGCGCGGAGACGTTCGCGTGCTCCTCGTGGAGCAGCGCGAGGTCGATCGGGTGCATCCGGGTCCCGGTCCTTGCCGGGATGCTGTAGACCAGGAACTGCAGGTCGGGGAACTGGGAAGCGAGCGGTCCTAGGAACTCACGACGCACCTCGGGAGAGCTCGGAGCGTTGTAGTAGGGTTCGACGACCATCGCGTCCTGGACCCCCGCCTCTCTCGCGAACCGGGCCAACCCGCACGTCTCCTCGAGGCTGTTCTTCCCGACGCCCATGACCACCCGAACTCGGGAGGGGAGCTCTTCGAGCGCCAGCCGGACCAGGCGCTCGAGCTCGCCGTGGGAGAGCGTAGGGGACTCGCCCGTGGTCCCCCCGAGCACCACGCCGTCGACCCGGGCCTTCGCCTGGAAGGAAAGCAGGCTTCGCGTTCCTTCCCAGTCGATCTCGCCCCGGCCACGTGTGGGCGTCACGAGCGCCGTGAACACCCCGCGCATCGGCTGCATGGGCGCGCCCACACGGAAGCGCGCAGATAAGGGTTTCTCGATTTTCGGCTTAGTTCAACGATTTTCGTCTATTCCGTCAGGGGAGTGGCCTCCCCTTCATCGTCGGGCCGGCAACCGCGAGCCATGCGCTCGTATCGACAAGGTTCACCGTCGAACCGGGTAGAGGTGCTTGTCGTGGTCCCGGCTGGTCCAGTGCTTGGGGCCCTTCCCCTTCTTCAGGGGGAAGATCTCGAAGAGAGGATCGCTCGGGACGAACCTGTCGGGAAAGAGGTAGGTATGGAGCGCCTCCCGGATGACCTCCTGGAGTGTCCGCCGTTCTCTCCGGGCCCGCTCCTTGAGCGCATCATACTCTGCATCGGGGACGCGCGTCCGAACTAGCTTCATGTAATCTGTCATCGGTGTTCGACTATGAGTGCCCCTCGGGCCAACCCACGGCGACCCGTGCGGGATCGCGCGTCCCCCAAGCGAGGCGAGGAGCAAGCCACCGATGAGCGAGCTTCCCGGCCGCCTCGCCTGCTGGAACATCGAATTGGAGTACGGGGTCGCCTCTGACGGGACGCTCTTCGCTCTCTCGGGCAAGTCCGATGACGAGCTCCCCCTCCTCGTCGTCCTACGCTACGACGGCGGACACCTTCTCTTCTTCCATCCGAAGGTCCCGCGCCTCGCGCGACTTCGGCTCGACGAGCTGGGGGAGGAGGCCGTGCTGGAGCATCCCGAGAATATCGTGGACGTTCTGCGGGAGAACCGGGTCGCGGGCCCGCGGGTCGTTGCAAGCCCGTTCTACGAAGGCCTTCATTTCGCGGTGGCACCCACGCCGCTCGAGAGTCCCGAGGTCGTGGAGGAACGTGGCAGCTTCCGGGTGCTCCGCGACGGCCGCGCTGTGACGAAGGCGTGGACGGTGCGGGAGAACGCCTGGGCGGCCGAGGTCGCTGTCGAGACACTACCGGACTTCCGTCGCCAAGGGCTGGCCCGCCAGGTCACCGCCGCGTGGGGGCATCGAGTCCTGGCCTCGGGGCGAGTGGCCTTCTTTTCTCACAGACGTGATGACTTCGCCTCGGCCGCCCTCGCGCGGAGCCTTGGGCTGAGCCACTACGCGACCACTCGGGAGTACTCCAACCATGCGACGGATCGACCCGACGGGCAGTCGGCACACCTTGGGGGGAGTCGACGTGAAGTGCCCTTCCTCGGGCAGTGAACCCGCAGGGTAGGCGACTGAGCGCGACCTCCGGGGCCCGCACGCCTCCGAAGGAAAGCGCGCCCGCCTCGGGGCGTCCATATGGGTGGGCATGCTCATGTTACGAACGATGACCGTCGTTCGGATCGTCCTTTCCCAAGCGGAGTACGAGCTCCTCCGGCGCAGATCCAAGACCGAAGGGCGCTCCAAGCAAGAGATAGTACGCGAGGCGCTACGAGCCTATCTGCTTCCCGACCGCTTCGTTCCCGATGACCCGCTCTTCAAGGCGTTCCCCCGGGCACGAGGGCGGCGGGGCACCGACCGCACCTCCGAGCGCGTGGATGATGTCGTCTACGGGAGCAGGCGGTAATCCTCGTCGACCCATCTTCGGCGCGCGCGACGTCTTCAAGCCACCGACCCGCTCGCCGCAGCCCATGATCGACGAGGAGGACCTCGCCTCCACGGTGCTGACCTTCCTCGGCGCCAGTTTCGGTTACGAGCGGACGGTCCCGATCGAGGGCACGTCGTTCCTCCTCTTCACACGCCGTGAGACCGAGAGCGAAGCAAAGTTCCGACCCAAGACGGTGCGGAGGTGGGTCCTCCTTCCGCAGGAGTGGGTCTTCACCGACCGGAACCAGGAGGTCCTGGTCCTCGGCAAGGACGGTAAACGACCAAAGGGCGGCGGGCTCGTCGCCCTTCAGAGCTCGGACGGAACACGTCCCCCGGCCGAGTTCCAAGAGCAGGGGATCGACTTTGTCACCCGCAAGTTCCCGGGGGACCTCGAGCTCTACCTCGTGAGGTCCTTAATCGGGGCCTTGCTCACGACGAAGGGACTCGAGTCCCTAGGCCTTCCCGCCCCGCTTTGACGTCGGCCGCTAGATCGGCAGACGCCGCCGTCGGAGCTCCGGGAACAGGATGTACGATTGGCCATTGATGGCTAGGAGCGTGCGACCGGCCTCCGCGAAGGCCCGGTCCGCCAGCCCCTGCCAGTCCTTTTCTTTCCTTCGTGGCCACCGGAGGGCCCGGAGGTCGAGCTTCATCGAGGCCATCGTTTCTCACTCCTCGTCGCCGTCCGCGCCTTCGTCCCCGACCTCGGAGGGGTGCACCGGAACTGGGGGGCGGGGTGGCACGAACGGTAGACCCGGTCGTTTTTCGCTGGCATCGACCAGGACCCGGTCCTTCGCCTTCCTCGCGAGGACCCCTCCACTCTCCACTTTGGGAGCCAAGGTCGCAGACGCGCTCTGCTTCCGCCGGGACCATTCCTCGTAGTCGACCACCTTCACGGCCGCCATCATTCTCCCACCTTCTTTCCCGCCCTCTTCGGGGCTTGTGAATGCGTATCCGCCCGCGTACCGTATGAACTCCGGGACAATCGCTCGGGCTTCGTCTTGGACACCGCGGCACACCGTGACGTGGGGCTCCGCGAAGGGCCTTCCCTCAAGGACAGCACCGAAAGGTGCATGAGCTCCTCGCGGTGATTCCCCCCGATGCCGCTGCTCTTCCCGGACACCGCCGTGAGCCACGACACGATGGTCCAGCTCTACCAGGAGTTCGTCAAGGAGCTCGAAGGGGAGCAGAAGATCCTGCTCGCTCCCCCGGTGGAGGTTTCCGACCCGCTTCGCTTGCAGACGGCGAGGGAGCTCCTCGACGACGCCCTCCACGCCGTCCGCCACGCGGACCCCGCGAAGATGTCGCGGGAGGAGCTCCGCGCGTGGGTGAACCTACAATACGACCTGAGCAAGGTCGCGGTCGAGTACCTCAAGACGTGCCTCGCGATGCCGTCGGTCCCGAAGAAGAGGAGCTAGGGCGAGGGCTCCCCTCTCCTCGACCATACGGCAACCGGGCCGCAGCAAGCACACCGCAGCGTTCGTACATCTGCCACGCCTCGGACCGATGGGCCGATGCGTCCTCGACCCGGCCCTCCCTCTCCTCCCAATCGGCCTGGACCGCCCGTACGTTCGCGGCCTCGACCAGGTTCCCATCTCCCCGGGCCATCACGTACGCCTCCTCCAGCCTGGACCAGCCCACCCCCGGAGCTCCGGTCGCCAAGGCCAGCTCCCCGCGAACGCGGAGCAACGTGGGGACGATCATGCGCTGGAGGACCTTCTGGACGGCCGCGACCCGTTGGAGCTCCTCCTCCGAGCGTGCGGTCAGCCCCAGGGAGAGCGACGCTTCGGCCATGGCGAGGTCGCAGGCCGCCTCCATCTCGCGATGCCCGATCCTCCGGTAGCCGTCGCGGGCCCGTACAAGGACCTCGTGCGCCTGAGCGGGCCTTCCCTGACGAAGGCGAAGGTCGCCCTCGACCCTCGGGACCCCCACATCGCCTTGCGGCAGTCCGAAGCGCTGGGCGAGCCGCCGGGCCTCGCTCAGGGCCACCTCCGCCGCGCCGAACTCCCCCCGTCGGGCGCAGGTCGACGCGAGGTTGAGCGCATCCAGGACGGCGCCGGAGACATGCCCGATCTGACGGTCGATGACGAGGGTCCGCTCGAACGCGCTCTGACATGCCGCGAGGTCGCCCGAGATCTCGGCCAGGGCCCCCTCCAGCACGAGGCAGTAGGTCTCGAGGCGAGGAGAGCCCAAACGTCGCGAAACGGACCAGACGTCCTCGAGGACCTTGCGAGCGTCCTCGATCCTACCGAGCTCCTTGAGCGCCCAACCGGAATTGTAGAGCGCCATCAACCGTGCCCCCGCCAGCTCCTCCTCCATCCTCGCGTCCGCGATTCTGCGAAGGCTCTCCTGGGAGAGTTCGAGCGCTCGGGCGTAGTTCCCGGAGCGCTGGAGGGCGGTGACCCTCTGATTGACCGCGCTCGTCCAGACCTTGAGGGGGACCTTGTCCCCGTTCCGCGCGATCTCCTCCTCGAACTTCTCCAACCGCTCTCGGGCGGCGGGAGGGTCGAAAGGACGCAGGAGGGTGATCATCGCCGACTCGAGATACCACGACGCGGGGGGGTCGGCGCCGAGACGCTCGAGGCTCTGGGCCATGCGCAGGGCCTGGGGGGTCGACCCCTGGTCCGCCAGCATCGCGGAGATGGCGCGGAGCCCCTCCTCCACCCGGGGCTGGGAGCTGTCCCCACGAAGGGCGAGAAGCTCCTGGAGCCATCCATGGAAGCGTTCGGCCCCCTCCGCATGATGGGCGCGGATCGCCTGGTCGATGGCCCGTCGTGCCCAAGGCAACCCCTCCGAGGGCTCTCGTGCCTCGTACCAAAGCCGAGCGACCTCGTCCACGCGGTCCGGTCGGTGCGTGGCCCACCACTCCGCGAGGGTGCGAGAGAGGGCCTTTCGACGCCCGTCGGGGGTGGAGGCAACCGCGCACTCCCAGAGCAGCGGGTGGGTGAATCGCCAACGGTCCTCCTCTTCTTCGAACGCAAAGAGCCTCGAAGAGCTTCCCAGGCGCTGGAGCTCCTGTGTCAGGGTCTCCCGTTCCATCCCGAGGACGCTCGCAAGGGGAGGAAGTTCGAAGCGGCTTCCGACGAGGGCGGCCACTTCGACCAGCGCGCGGTCGGGGTCGCTGAGCCCTTCGAGCTGCCGCGTCAGCATCCGGCGCAGCGATTCCGGGATCTCGTGCGCGGCCGCTTCCGGCGATGGAACTTGGATCTTGCCATCCACACGAGGGAACCGACCGGACGCGAGCCCCGCCCGGACCGCCTCGGTCAGGAAGTACGGGTTCCCTCCCGTCCGTTCTCGTAAGGCACGGAGACCCTCCTCCGAGGCCTCCCGGGCGACGGGCGACCCCGACACGGATCCGACCAGGCGCTCGACCTCGGGCTCCGTCAGTCCCTGCAGGTCGATCCGCCGAGCGAGCCGGTCCTCCTGCATCTTCGCGAGGACCTCGGCCAGCACGGTCCCTGGCTGGACCCCCTCTCCTCGACCTTCGGTTCGAAGGCTCGCCACGATGAGGACGCGCAGCGAGATCGCGTTCCGTGCGAGAAAATGGAAGGTCCGCAGCGAAGGCTCGTCGGTCCACTGCAGGTCGTCCAGGAGCAGGAGCTGGGGGGAGGCCCGTTGTCGGCGCTCGAGCTCATCGAGGTAGGCGAGCATCCTTTCACTAGGCGGAGCAGAGCGGTCGGGGCCACGTTCCTCCTCACCGGTCAAGGGAACGACCTCGCCTTCCGCCTGGAGGAGGCTCATCTGCCGCGGCTCGAGCGTCTTGGGGTTCAGGACCAGAATGATCGAACCGCCGTTCCGGAGCGCCTCGTCCCGCACCGCCTGGACGAACTTCAGCACCGGCACGAACCCGTTGTAGCTTACGAGATAGTCCAGGGCAGCGAGGACGACGGCCTCTCCCCGGCGGTCTCGCAAATGCGAGAGGACCCGGTCGGCGACGATGTCCAGGAGCTCGGGCGCCAGGTGGGCGTCGGAAGCGGCGCGGCTCAGAAGGACCTTCGTCCCGCCGTCCTGAAGAGGAAGCGCAAAGGCGCGGTCGGGGAGCGAGCCTGCCCGGGCAAGGAGGAGCGGGTGCCGCCCCTTGACCGAGTCCGCGAGCTCCTTCCAGAACCGTTCCTCCGCGGCGCCCCGGACCAGGAGGAGCGGTGGTGGCTCCCTTTCGCCCAATCGACGGACGACGGCCGCCGCGGCATTCCCCTCGCGAGGTCGCAGGAGCTGTTCGAAGGCGAAGAAGGGAGAGGCGGCTTCGCGCACCCCGTAGCCCCAGGAGGTTTCGAACCCCCCCCTTCGGGCTGTCGACTCGAGCCATCTCATCAGCTGGGTCTTGCCCATCCCCACCGTGGCCGAGACCACCCACGCCCCTCCCGCGCCGGTCCGTGCGTGTTCGAGCGCGTCCGAGAGCTGCTCCTGTTCAGTCGAGCGCCCCACGATGGGGAGCTCGATGGACGAGGTCATGCTCGAAGAGCGTGCTACCACCGTCGGTTCACCTCCCCGGAGGAGATCCGCCTCGAAAGCGCCGGTTCGTCAAGACCCCCGGATTGCCCGCCCATCGCTCAGTTCGCTCTCCCCCCGCTCAACATGAGAGCGATGGCGGCGCGTCCACCACGACCTCCCCGAAGGTGAAGCCGGACCCGCCGTAGCCGGGCGCGGTGGCGTTGACAAGGAGGATTCCGCCGGCGGGATATCCGGGACGGATCGACCCGTGCAGCCAGGTGAAGTGGGCGACTCCTCCCGTGTCGGTCGCGGCGGAAGCGGCCGGGGATGCATGGAAGCTCTCGATCCCCTGGTCGATGGTGAGGGAAGCCATCGCCCCCGGGACGGGGGATCCGTCCGAGCCCAGTACGCGTACATCCACCGCGTCAGTCCCCGTGGGGGAGTCGACCACGAAGGTGCAGTTGTGCGGTACGCTCATGGAGGGCAAGGGTACGAAGGAGCCATCGGTAGAATTCACGATCGCGCCCCCGGTCCCTGCAACGTCGACGGTGATCGTCGAGATCGCTTTGCCAGAACTCCCCTTCGGGGCACCGGCGGGATGGCTCTCGAAGTAGAGATAAGTCCCTCCGATCGCCAAGGCCGCGATCAGGATCGCGGCGATCGCGAGGCCGCGGAGCGCACGTTGTTCCCCGCGGCGACCCTCCCCCCGCCGTGCAGGCCTCGGGTCATCCGGAGACTCGGTCATCCGCTCCGCGGGCCACGCGCCGCTCGACCCGGTAGGGAGCGCGGTTCTTCAATCCACGCTGTGAGCGGACGGGGGAGACTCTCGGTACTCTCCCCATCAAAGGATGCCCATCTCGGTGAGCTTCTCCGGCAGGTAGGTCTGGGTCACGTAGTTGAGCCCGTACTTGGCGAGGGACTGCTGCTCCGCTTTCTTCCCGTTCTTGAGCATGAGCTCGATCTCGCTCTTCCAGAGGTCCTCGTTGAACCGGGGGTCCGTGAGCTCCGCCTTCAGGGCCTGGATGTCGCGGTCGGTCAACTTGTCGCTCGGGAGCTTGTAGTTCTCGATGTCGGAGGCCGTGACCCCCAGGAACTGCGCGCCGGGGGTCGCGAGGTAGTGGGAGATGTGCGCCGTCTTGATCGCCCCGTACGCCACGGACGCGAAGATGCGGAAGGACCACGGGTCCCCATCGGTGAACACCACGACGGGGAGCTTCAGCTCCTCGTTCAAGCGCTTCAAGAACCGACGTGTCGAGCGCGCCGGCTGTCCCTTCAGGTGGACGAGGAGGGCATCGTTGGACTCGTCGAACCCGTTCTCGGCCAGCCGGTCGACCATGCCCCCGCACTCGATCGCAAGGACGAACTTCGCCCCGTGGTCGACGAAGCTGATCTTCTCCTTCTCGACGTTGGCGGGCAGCTGGTAGCCACCGTCGCCCACGTCGTCACGGCAATTGATCTTCTTCTTCTGGCCCTTGCGGTTGATCTCAGTGATCGTAAGGTCCCCGATGACGGAGGCGCCGTTCTCCTCCGGGCGCAGCCGGAAGTCCTCTCGCATCCGCTCGCACATGACCTCCAGGTCCTCGACCAGGAGGTTCGACTCGTTCTCGCTGTGGAACTTCGCCTCCTCCCACTGCTCGCTGATGTAGTAGAGCTCCCTCAACGTCGAGTGCTTGTTCTCCCGGGCCATGTCCTCGATGAAGTCGACGAGCCAGAAGGTCCGTAGGAGCATCAGCGCCCCGTCGAGCTTCCTCGCCGAGCGCACGCCGCTCTGACTCCCGAGCCGCCATACCCCATCACGCGCGCTGAACGCGATGTTCTGCTTCGTCCGGAGCGGGAGCTTCATCCGGGGAATGTCCCCCTTGTCGAGCTGGGTGTAGATCTGCTGGGCCAAGTCCAGCGTCGGCTGGAGGACCCGCTTGTCGGTCGAGGGCAGGGGCCCTCGATGCTCACTCTTCGTCGCTGACGGACTCTTTCCCTTCGGCGGCATCGTAGTCCACCTCCTCTTCTCCTTCGGCGGGCGTCGGTCGGGCCGCGGCGATCTGCGCGTCCTCGGCGGCCTCGACCAGCGCGGCCGGGAGCCTCACGTCCCAGTCACCCGGCAGCGGGTCGGCCCCCAGTAGGTGCGCCTCATCGACCCCTGCGACGTAGATATCGACGTCGTCGGGCTCGAGCTCCTCGCCCGTGGGCCACGTGAGGGTGTAGGTCGCCTTGGCGTTGGGCGCGAGCTTCAGGAGCGGGAAGGTGACGCGTCCCAGATCGGGGCTCACGGTCTCGGGCTTCGGTTCGCTCGTGAAGCCTTCCTTCGTCGCCTCGAGCGGGAGCTCCAGGAAGAGCTCGATCGGTCGATTACGGGCCGTGTAGTTCGTCAGGATGATGGTGGTCTTGGGGGAAGCCTTGGTGGGGTCCTCCCCCGTTCCCTTTACCTCGACGGCCACGACGTCCATGATCCGCGTGATCACCCGGGTAAGGTCCGGGACCGGCTTCTGTACGATCCCGCTCGCCTTCTCCGCCATCTTGGGGAGGATCTTCTGGATGATCGTGAACTTCTCCATGGCCTGGTCGCGCCGCGTGCGGCGTGAGAGGTGGAGCTTCATGTTCCGGGCGGCGGCCTGGACCGCGAGTTCGATCTCCCGCGTGAGGTCCTCGGTCTGGGCGACGGCCTCCTTTGCCTCGGAGGTGAACGGCACCTTGGTGGAGGCCACGTGGACGAGGAGGATCACCGGGCCCACGGGAAGGGCGCCGGACTTCTGTTCGAGCCCATAGCGGTGCCAGTCCATCTCGGCCACGGTCTGGGTGATCGCGCATGCGCCCTGCTGGAACAGCAGGGGGACACGGTTCGCGAAGCGCAGGAGCTGGATCGGCTGGTCCGAGGGGAGCTCACCGCCGTAGACCAGCCCCACCTCCACGACGAACGGGCAGCCAGCGTGGACCTTGGGAGGTCGGCTCACCGGGGGAGAATAGAACTCCGGGCGCACCGCGCCCAAGACGTTCTTGAGCCCCCGCTTGATGAGCATCGGCCCGATGGGAGAGAGGCACTCCGCCGAGGGGGTGGCCATCGGGGTCTCCTTGAGCGCAGCAAGGAGCTTCTCCGATCGTTCGCCGGTGAAGGAGGCGGGCACTTCTCGGCCCGAGAACCCTCCCTTTTCGAGGACCTCGCTGACCGCCCTCCGGCCGATGCCGGAAAGGTCGTTGGTCAGGAACTGCTGGAGGTTCTTGGCGGAGCTGCGCCGGAGCATCTGGTCGAGCTCCCCCAGCTCGAGACCGTGAGGGTGGGGCGGGATCTCCTTGGCGAGCGGCGGGAGGTCCGGGGAAGCCCGCTCCCAGGTGGTCCTCGTCCCGTCCGGCTCGACGAAGACGATCCGGGCGTGGGGGTTGACGATCGCGGTCCCCTTGAGATACTCGAACGGGGACTGACGTCCCCGTTGGTAGCGCGCCTTGAGGACGAGCTCCACCCGGGTGCCGTGCGGTCGGTCCCAGGCCTGGACGTCCTCCTTGACGACCCGGGCCTGGTTCTTCTGCGTGTCCAGCAGGAGGTCGACGACGTTCGCGGCGGGGTCCTCCTCGACCTTCGAGACGATATGGGTAGGCGTGGCGGTCGTCAGTCCCGCGTAGAGCACGGCCGCGGAGATCCCGATGCCTTGCTGGCCCCGCGCCTGGCGGTTGGAGTAGAAGCGGGACCCGTAGAGGAGGCGCCCGAAGACGTTCGGGATCTGCTTGCGGAGGATCCCCGGGCCGTTGTCCTCGACGACGACCTTCAGCCGTTCCTCGGTGACCTTGGAGATCTCGACGAGCACCTCAGGGAGGACGCGGCCCTCCTCGGCGGCGTCGATGGAATTGTCGCAGGCCTCCTTGACCGTCGTCAGCAGAGCTCGGGAGGGATTGTCGAACCCGAGGATCTGGCGGTTCCTCTCGAAGAACTCCCCGATGGAGATGGCCTTCTGCTTGGAGGCGAGCTCCTCGGCCAGGCTCTTGGGAGGCACGGAGCGCGCGATTTCGCTGGAGGTAAAAAGCGCGCTCCCTCGAGGGGGCCGGCGCCTCGCGTTGCCAAGCTGAGGGACTTACCCCTCGGTCAGGGGGCCCCAGTACGGAATACTCAAGTACCTGAGTAATTTTACTCAATATGATGAATGAATTCGGACTTGGCACCCTCCCACGGTTCCGTCGCTCCCAGTTCGACGAGCTCGTCAAACGCCTGAAGGAGCCTCGGAGGTTCATCCAGGTCCTCTCGGGCCCCCGTCAGGCGGGAAAGACGACGCTCGCGCGACAAGCCTTGGAGGCTTGCGACCTCCCGCATCACTACGCCAGCGCGGATGAGTCCGGACTTCGCAGACTGCCATGGGTCCGAGAGGAGTGGGAGGTGGCCCGAAAGCTCTCGCACTCCGCCGGCCCTCGAGGCAGTGTGCTGGTCCTGGACGAGGTCCAGAAGGTCCCGGGCTGGTCGGAGATCGTCAAGGCCCTCTGGGACCAGGACACCCGAACCGGCACTTGCCTTCACGTCGTGGTCCTCGGGTCCGCCCCCTTGCTCGTGCAACGCGGCCTCACCGAGAGCCTGGCCGGGCGGTTCGAGGTCCTCCGTCTCCCTCATTGGTCCTTCCCAGAGATGGAGAACGCGTTCGGGTGGGACGTCGACCGCTACCTGTTCTTCGGCGGGTACCCCGGGGCTGCGCCGCTCATCGGCGACCCTCCCCGATGGGCGCGCTACATCCTCGACGACCTGGTCGAGACGACCCTGTCCCGCGATGTTCTCCTGCTGAACCGCATCGACAAGCCCGCCCTGCTCCGGCAGCTCTTCCAGCTCGGAAGCGAATGTTCCGGTCAGATCGTCTCCTACCAGAAGCTCCTCGGGCAGCTCCAGGACGCCGGGAATACCACGACCCTGGCCCACTACCTCGAGCTCCTTGCCGCGGCGGGACTCCTTCTCGGGATGCAGAAGTACTCGGGGTCGCGGGTCCGGACGCGGGGCTCGATCCCGAAGCTGCTGGTCCTCAACACCGCGCTTTTGACGGCGCCCTCCGGCCGCTCCCTGAGGGAGGGGAGGTCGGACCCGGAGTTCTGGGGTCGACTGGTCGAGACCGCCGTCGGGTCTCACTTGGTCAACTCGGCCACCGTGGGCGGAAGGGTCGAGGTCACGTACTGGAGAGAGGGCGGGCGGGAGGTGGACTATGTCCTTCGGGGCACCCGGACGACACTGGGGATCGAAGTGAAGAGCGGCCGCCCCCGCGGTCCTCCAACGGGGCTCGACGCGTTCGTCCGGTCGTTTCCGCGATCCCGCGTGACCCTGGTCGGGGAGGGAGGGGTCTCTCTGGCGGATGCCCTTAGGACCCCGGCCGCCGACTGGCTGCAGGAGTCGAGATGAAGGGGGCCCCGCCCACCATCGGGGTGGACGACCGAAGGCGCCTGGAGGGAGAGAAGTCGCGCCTCCGTAGGGAGGTCTGGGACTCGCTCCAAGCGAAGGGGGTCGCCCGTTTCCCATTCCCTCCGCACGACCGCATTCCGAACTTCGAGGGGTCGAAGGAGGCCGCGGAGCGGCTCGCGGCCGCACCTGAGTTCCAGAGGGCCCGTGTGGTCAAGTCGAACCCTGATGCTCCCCAGCTCCCGTTCCGGACCTTGGTGCTCCGGGAAGGGAAGTCGCTCGTGATGGCGGTCCCCCGCCTCAGGGAACCCGCGTGCTTCCGGATCTTCCCGGAGGGGACCCACGTGGTCCCCACCATCGAAGTGGCGATGCGCCAGGGACGGCCCCTTGTTCCCGAGGAAGTTCCCCACGTCGACCTGGTCATGGCCGGAAGTGTGGCGGTCGGCCCACGTGGCGAGCGGGTGGGGAAGGGCGGGGGATTCTCCGACCTCGAGTGGGGGCTGCTCTCTGCCGTGGACAAGGTCGATGCCTCCACGGTCGTCGCGACCACGGTCCACGACCTCCAGCTTCGCACTTCGATGCTCCCCGTCCTCCCCCACGACGTCCCGTTGGATCTAGCGTCGACCCCTTCGCGGCTGCTGCGCCCACCGAAGTCTCTCGGACGTCCGAGGGGGATCCTCTCGGAGGAGCTCACCGATGCCACTCGCGCGCAGGTGGACTGGCTCCCCCGATGGATGGCTGCCCAGACGCGCAAGCGCTGAGCGCGCACGGGCTCAAGCGTCGTGACGTCGCCCGCGGCGAAGCTTCCCGCGTCCTGCTTCCTCGGTGCGCCAACGCGGAACCTCTCCCGAAATGGCTCGTTCGCAGGGAGGGGCGGCTTCTGGTTCGGGGAGCCAGCCTCCTCTACACGACTACGTTGGGGGAGGCGCAGGAGGTGTGCCCCCCGCGGGAGGGGGTGCCGGCGGCGTGGCGGGAGCCGCGGGAGAGCTCGAAGAAGGGACCGTGGGGTGACGCGTCCGCATGATGCGGAACCCCAGGTAGGATGCGACCGACGCGACCGCCACGACGGCGATAACGATCGGGATCCACGGAGGGATACCCCCCTGGCCCGCGGGTTGGGGCGCGGCGTGGCCCGGATTCACGACCTGGACGGTGTACACCGTGTGTTCCATCCAGCCGTACTGGCTCGCGTTCACGTAGAGATGGACCGTCCCCGCGGTGCTGAGCGCGGTGAGGTTCACCTGGTAGCCCGAGGTCGAGTTCAGGGTCGCCAGGGTCGAGGGGACCATCGCCCAGGAGATGTGGACCCCCTCACCGGCGTACAGCGGCTGGCCGTTCTCGTCGGAGGCCTGGGCGGAGAGAAGGATGCTGTTGTTGAAGTCGACGCTGGTGGACGGGGTCGCCCGGACCGCGAGCGCATTGAGGGTCGAGTTCGTGCACAGCGCCTGGGCGGTGTAGAAGGTCGTCCACCCGGAGGCCCCCCCGCCCGGCTGGTTCAGGAACATCGTGTCGACGTACTGCCCCTGCGCCGCCACCTCGAGGAAGTTGGGAACCTGGTTCGAGACGTTCACGGGCCCGATCGTCTGGTAGGTCCATGCGCTGTTGTTGTAGGTGACCACGGTCGGTTGCGCCGAGCTCGCCGAGGGGTCGGCCAGGGCCTCGTCCCCAAGGGTCACGCCGCACGCCCCGAAGGTCGCGCCCATGGTATCGTAGACGGCGCTCCCGGGGTTGATCTCGTTGACGGTCGTGTTCTGCCAGCTCGGGGCCGACCCCCAGATGACGTTGAGCCCCATGTAGCCGTTCCCGCCCTGGCTCGCCGACTTCGACGAGGCGTTCTGGACCCCGAGGAAGGTCGTGCCGGCTCCGAGCAGGACCCCCGCGATCCCGCCTCCAACGGTGGGGGTCGTGTACACCGATTCGTAGGTGGCTTCGAGGTCGGGGACGACCCCGCCGGAGCTCGAGGCCCAGGTCGTATTGCCGTCCGCGAGCACCGTGCCCTCGTACTGCGCGATGTCCTTCTGGGGCAGACCACCGGGGGTCGTGTCCACCCGGACATAGACGACGTCCACCTTCGACGACCCGGACAGGATCAGGGGTTGCCAGGCGTTGACCGCAGGGGCGTTCGGAGCTTCCCCACAGCAGTAGTCGTACGCGTCCGGTACTGACTCCTGCCAGGGCGAGGAGGTGGAGCCTCCCGGCGTCGTCGGAAGGGCCGAGAGCGGGATGCCCACGACCCAGACCACCGAGGCGGCGGAGTTCCCTCCGGTCCCGGACACCCAGAGCGGCGGCATCCCCTGGAACGCGATGAGGAGCGTGGCGTTGTTGAACACGGTCTCCGTGACCATCGAGGGGGAGATGCAGCAGCCTCCGGGGGTGTGGAATCCCGGTGGCTCGGCGACCACGTTCACCCAAGGCCCGCTCAGGTCACCGCTGGGGTCGTAGGTCACGGCCACGCCGTTCGAGAGGTCGTTCCACGCCGAGCTGTCGCCCGTCAAGAGATAGGCGATGAAGGAGACGATCTTGCCATTCCAGCTTGCGGTGGCGACCCAGCATCCCGGGCCGTCGCCGCTGGTCCCCGCCGTCAAGGGGGTGCCCAGCTGCGTCGCCTGCCAAGCTCCGCTCTGATTGCTGAGGAGGTAGAGGTTGCCCCCGGCTCCGTTGGAGTAGTTCGTGTAACAAGTGTAGGCTGTCTTGCCCTGGGTCTCGAGGTTCCCCATCGTGTCGCGATAGCCGTTGCCCAAGCCTAGGACGGCCTGCGAGCTGCCCAGCCAACGAAGGTGCCAAGGTAGGGGGGCCGCGCTCGGGGAGACGGTCGAGCTCGAGCGCACCACGAGGGTGGTCGGGCCCGCCCCGCGGGCGTGGAGCGGAAGCCCCGACACGAGCGCAGCTCCCGTGGCGGTCACGGCGAGCAGCGCGACCAGCACCGCCGCGCACGCCAGGGAGGACACAGGGAGGTCCGCCGTTGGGCAGGACGCTGCGGCTCGGGAGGCGGCCCTAGCGCACAGGGAGGATCGGTGGTCGGAGAGGTCGCTTCTCAGGGCGGCAGTGGTCGTGCTCTTGGTGTTCATGCTCGGCTCCTCCCAGGGTTCATCCGGGTCCCGTGGGCGGGGGAGGGACCGAGGGAGGATAGGAAGCGGGCAGGGGCGGCGCCGCCGGAGGATAGGAAACCGGTGGAGCTGACGGAGGCGGAGGCGGCGGGCTCGGAGTCGGGGGGGCGGGCGGTGCGGGCACGGAGGGCGCCGCCGGTGCTGCGGGGGTCGACGGAGCGGGGGGCGCCAGGAAGGAGGTGGGTGGCGTACGACGCTTCCGCAGGACGAGGGCCTCGACGACCACCAGCGCGATGAGCGTACCCAGGACCCCGACGAGAGCGTAGCCTTCGAGCGCAGGCAGGCCCAGGAACTCGGCGGGCGGGGTCGAGGTCGAAGTGCTTGCGGAGACGGTCACGGTCGCGGTGCCTTGGGCCGACGAGGAACCGAGCGAAGCGGTGACCGTGATGGTCACCGTCTCGGCGGTGCTTCCGGCGGTGTAGGTCGTGGTCGTCCCGGTCGTCATGGAGAAGCTCCCGTCGCTCGGGGACGCCGACCAGCTGTAGGTGATTCCGGTGGAGGGGCAGGGGCTCGGCGCGCACGTGGGGCTCGCCACGAGGCTCGTGCTCCCTCCCGTCGAAACGCCCGTCGAGGACGGCGTGACCGCGACGGAACTGACCGTGGGAGCAGAGGAACCTGCCGAGACCGTGATCGTGACACTGTTCGAGTGCGAGGAGGTCCCCAGGGTCGCGGTCACGGACACCACGTCCGTCCCTGCGGAGGGGCCCGCGGTGAAGGTCACGGGGGTTCCGCTGGCAGGCGTAAGTGACCCCACGGAGTTGCTCGCTGACCACGCGTAGGTTACGCCGGAGAGGCAGGGGGAGGGAGTGCAGGTGGGGGAGGCCGACAGGCTCTCGGAGCCACCGGTGGTGAGCTGGGGGTTGGGCGCGGTGATCGAGACGCCGGTCAGCGTAGGTGAGCTCACTGGCACAAGAGTGAGCTTGACGGCGGCGCTCTGCACCCGGACGCCGTTGAGCGTCCCATTCGCGAAGAGGGTGTCGGTCCCCGCGACGGTGCCCGCGTGGAACGTCACGGTCGCCCCCGTCGTGGGAACGAGGGAACCCAGCGTGTTCGTCGCGTTCCAGGTGTAGGTGGTGCCGACGGGGCACGGCCCTCCCGTGCATGTCGGGCTCGCGGCGAAGGCCTGGGAGGTTCCGACGGTCACCGTCGCGGTCGCCGGATTGACGAGGACCGTGGCGAGCGTCGGGACGATCTGGACCGTGACCCCAGAGCTCTGGACGGTCTTGCCGTTGAGCGTTGCGTTCACGAAGAGGGTGTCCACGCCCGCGCCGGAGCCCGCGGTGAAGGTCACGCTGCTCCCGGTCGTCGCGGAGAGGTTTCCCTTGGCGTTCGTCTTCGACCAGGCGAAGGTCGTGCCCGGAGGGCAGGGCCCGGTGGAGCACGTCGCGCTCGCGCTGAAGGTCGCCGTGCCGCCGGGAGCGACGGTTGCGGAAGGCGGGGCCACCGCGACCGAGGTCAAGAGCGGACCGTTCGGGGAGATGATGGAGAGCGTTCCGCCCGGCAGGTTGGAGGCATAGACGAGGTCGTTCGTCGGGTCGAACCCGAAGCCGTTCTGCCACATGCCCAGAGGGAAGCTCCCAACGATGGCGGAGGTGGCGGTGTTGATCACCGTCGCTTTGGCCTGGGGGTACAGGGGGGCGGACGCGACGTAGAGGAGTTGGTCGTTCGTGTCGATCACGCCTCCGAAGAGGAGCTGCCCCACTGCGATCGAGCCGGTCGAGCGCTGGGTCGTGGCATCGATGACCGAGACATTTCCGCTGTTCGAGTTCAGGACGTAAACCACGTTGGTCGCGTTGTCGTAGAGGACCCCCTGGGGGTACGTGCCCACGGCGACGGCCCCCACGCTCTTCCCGGTGGCCGCCGAGACGATCGAGACGTTGCCGGCAGCGGGGTTGGCAAGATAGAGGTCCTGGTTCGAACCATCGTAGGCGATGGCATAGGGACGAGGTCCTGACGACCCGCCTCCAGCGTAAAGAACAGAACCGATGATTGTGTTCGAGGAGGTCGAGACCTCCAGGTACCCCGGATAGAACTGACCGATGACGTCGACCTGGCTTCGACCCGTGTCCAGGGCCAGACCGATGGGGTTCACTCCGGGTCCCCAGGGGATCTGGAGGTTGGCGACCGCGGCCCCGGTCGCCGCATCGATGACGGTGAGATTGTCGCTCCACTCGTTCGCCACGTAGATCTCGCCGTTGGTCGCGTCGTAGAGGATCGCGTCCGGCGCGATCCCGGCGGGCAACCATCCGACGACGTGGTCGTTCGCCGTCGAGAAGATGGTGACATTGCCTCCGCCCTCGTTCACGACGTAGAGGTCCCCGCTGGTGGGGTCGAGCGCCATGGACAGGGGACCGGTGCCCATCGGTACCGACCCTTGCACGGCCACCGGGAGCGCGGGTGAAATCGACGCGAGCTGGTCAGTGGACCAACCGGTCAGAAAGACCGTGCCCGAGCTCGGGTCGACCGCGAGGACAGGGGAATCCTCCTGGTTCGTGAGGGGTGGAACGACCGTGGGACCGATGGACAAGGTCCCGGCGACCGTGTTCGAAGCCCCGTCGATGACCTCGAGGTTCGTCCCCCCGTAGTTCAGGGCGGTCCCCCACCCCGTCACGTAGAGGTCGCCGTTGAACGCATCGAAGACGACGTCGGTGGGAGCCCAACCGCCCGTCACCGTGGTCACGACGCTCTGGGTCGAGGGGTCGACCACCGCCACACTGTTGGTCTGCCCATCTGCGACGTAGAGGTCGCCGTTGGCACTATCGAACGCGATCGACGAGGGTTGCGCCCCCGTGGGCAGGGTGACCGAGGCGACCGATGCCTGCGTGGCCGCATCGAAGACCGTGAGGTTGAGGCTGTTCATGTTCGCGACGTACATGTCGCGGTTGACGGGGTCGTAGCCGATGGCATCCGGGGCCGACCCGGTGGGGACCCCGCCCACGAAGGTGCGGGTCGTGCCGTTGAGCGCGCTGACGTTGTTCCCGTAGCAACCCGCAATGTAGATCTCGGTGTTCACCGGGTCGTAGCCGAGGGCGCACCAGCCGGGCACCCAGGAAGGGGAGAAGATCACGGCGACGCGGGTGTTGGTTGTCGTATTGATCACAAGCACCGTGCCAGAGGCCGTGCTTGCGGTGAAGATCTCGTGGGTGGCCGCGTCGTAAGCGACGCCGACGGGGTTCGCGTCGGTGTAGATCCACTTTACTGGTGCACCTGTGGTGGCGTTGGCCACCTCCACCAT
>JAGWLG010000011.1 GCA_028864975.1 Thermoplasmata archaeon
GCGCTTCTCGCGCTCCGCCTTCGGGATGGACTGATGGGTCATGAGCGCCGGTGCCTCGACCAAGGACTCGACCCCGCCCAGGCTCTCGGCGAGGAAGAAGTAGCGGAGGCGGGAGAGGAAGCGCTTCGCCGCCTCCAGTCCGTCCTTGAGCTCCGCGGAGACCATTCCCCCATGGCCGCTCATCTGTTGCCGAGCGAGGTCGTGCTGCGGGTGGGAGGGGAGCCCCGGATAGAGGACGCGAGCGACCTTCGGATGTTCCTCCAGCGCACGCGCAACGGCCAAGGCGTTCTGGGCGTGGGCCCTCATGCGGAGTCCCAGGGTCCGTATGCCTCGGATCACCAGGTAGCAGTCCAAGGGGCCGGGGACAGCCCCGGCCGCGTTCTGGAGCCAGCGCATCCGCTCCAACCGCTCAGGGTCCTTGAACACGAGAGCGCCGCCCACGACGTCGCTGTGACCCCCTAGGTACTTGGTCGTCGAGTGGAGGACGATGTCCGCCCCAAGCTCCAGTGGGCGCTGGAAGTAGGGGGTGGCGAAGGTGTTGTCGACCACCGAGGTCGCCCCCACCTCCGACGCCGCCTCGGTGACGGCATCGATGTCGACCAGGCGGAGGAGCGGATTGGTCGGCGTTTCCAGATAGACCATCGACATGCCCCCTTTTCTCAGGCGAGCCACGACACGGGTCGCGTCGGTCATGTCCAGGTACTCGGTCTCAAGCCCCCACGTCCGCCGAGCGTGCTCCAGCAGCCGGTAGGTCCCGCCATAGAGGTCGTCGCAGGCGAGGACCCGGGAGCCCTTGGGCAGGGACCAGAGCAAGGTCGTGAGCGCGCCGAGCCCCGAGGAGAAGGCGAGCGCGCCCGCTCCACCCTCGAGGGCGGCCAGGGAGCTCTCAAGGACGTCCCGCGTCGGGTGCTTCGTTCGCGCGTAGTCGTACCCCCCCTTCGTCACCCCGGGAGCGGTCTGGGCGTACGTGCTCGTCAGATAGACCGGGACGTTGACCGCCCCGGTCTGGGGATCCGGTCCCTGTCCCCCGTGGATCGCGAGGGTGTCGAAACGCATCGTCGCGAGCTCGTGGCCGCGTCCGGGTGTGGCGGGGCGCTCGGCGCGGTGGGGCCTGGACTTCTTAGAGGGCATGGTGGTCGCCTCGCTCCGAGAGGAAGCTCAGAAGGTCGTGGCGGGTGAGGAGCCCTTGGAACCCCGGGGTCCCTTCGGCCCGCACGAGCAAGACGCGGACCTCCTTCAGCCGCTTTACCAGGTCGCCGAGCGGCTCGTCCCGCCCCACCTCCGGCCACGGGGGACCCATGACCGCGGTCACCGTTCGGTCGAGCAGGCTCTGGTCCGCGAGCACGGCCCGGAGCACCTCCTCCTCCACCAGACTGCCCACGTTCTCCCGCCCCGCGACCACGGGGATCTGAGAGACATCGTGCTTGTGGAACACCTCGAGCGCGCTCCGTACGGTAGTCGTGGGGTCCACGGCGACGAGGAGCGGCTGGAAGTCCTTCGCGTCGAGGAGGGCCCCCGCGGTCGCCGCCTCGTCCAGGAACCGGTTCTCCCGCATCCACTCGTCGGAATAGAACTTCGAGAGGTAACGGTCCCCGGAGTCCGGGAGGATCGCCACCACGTTCGCCCCCGGCCGAGGCGGCGAGGAGATCGCCCACCGGAGGGCTCCCGCGACAGCGGAGCCGCTCGACCCGCCGACGAACAGGCCCTCCTCCCGGGAGAGACGGCGTGCCATGAGGAACGACTCCTTGTCCCCCACGGTCACGAACTCATCGATTACGGAGAAGTCCACGGTCTTCGGGACCATGTCCTCGCCGATCCCCTCGACCTTGTAGGGCGTGGCGCGGATGATCTCCTTGGTCTTCGCGTAGTGCGCGAGGATCGAGCCTAGCGGGTCCACCGCGACAATGCGGGTCGAGGGCTTCTTCTCCTTGAAGAAGCGGCCGATGCCGCTCACGGTGCCGCCCGTGCCGATGGTCGCGACGACCGCGTCGACGTTCCCGTCCAGCGCCTCGAGGATCTCCGGTCCCGTTGTCCGATAATGGGCTTCGGGGTTGGCGGGATTCTCGTACTGATTGGGATAGTAGGCGTTGGGGATCTCCTTCGCCAGCCGCCGCGCGACGGAGTAGTGGCTCATCGGGTGGTCCGGGGGGACCTGGCTGGGGGTGATCACGACCCGCGCACCGTAGGCGCGAAGGAGTCGGATCTTCTCCGCGCTCATCTTGTCCGGGACCACGAAGACCGACTTGTACCCCTTGACCGCCGCGCACAGGGCGAGCCCGACCCCCGTGTTCCCGCTCGTCGCCTCGACCAGGGTCCCTCCCGGCTTGAGCAGACCCGCTCGCTCGGCCGCTTCGACCATCGAAGGGCCGATGCGGTCCTTGACCGAGCCCCCCGGGTTGAGGTACTCGACCTTGGCGTAGAGCGTGAACGGGAGCCCCTTAGCGACGTGCGAGAGGGCCACCAAGGGGGTGTGGCCCATCAGCTCCAGGATGTTCGAAACGACCGCGAGCTTCTCCCCCATGGGCGCCGGCCCCAAGGGCCGACCTCCTTCAACGTTTCCCGACCCGACCTGGGGCCGCGCCCCTCCTTCCTTCGGGTTTATCGGCGGGACCCCTTGGGATGCAAGCGACAGGGTCTTCGGGTCACTGATGGGAGAAGCTCGCGCGGGGTCCACCACCTGGCCCACCCTCCAGTTCGCGACCCTCGTCTTGTGTGCGAGCGTGCTGCTCGGGGGCGGGAGCGGCACGGCCACCGCGTTGAGGGCAGGGGCACCGCCGCCCGTCCCCACGAACTTCGGCGGGGCTTTCCTCTCGTTCGTCGCGCCCAGCCTGGACCCCGGCAGTTCCGGAAGCCTCTCGGTCACCGTGACCGACCCCACGACCGTCGCGAACTGGAGCGCGGCCATCTCGGGGGGTTCTTTGGAGCTCCAGATCTACCGGTTCTCCTACGAAGGCAGCGCGCAGAACCTCTCCGCGGGGGACGCCTGGGCGGCATCCTTCGGCTCGAGCCAGTTCATCAACGAAACGATCCCAGCCCTCGGGCCGGGAGCCACGACGAGCTTCTCCGTGAACGTCGCCGTACCCTCTTCTGCGAGCACGGGCTCCTTCTTCGTCCGCGACCAGGCGACCCTCTCCGCGGGGGGGACCACCTACGAGCTCCGCTCTCGCGGATACTTCTCCGATGCCCTATGGTCCCAGGCGACCCTCTCCAGCTGTGGGCCCAACGACAACTGCACGCCGACGCTGAACCTCTCGCTGCTCGGGGTGAGCGGGGTCCTGCCCGAGACCGGGATCTCGGTGGTCAATCCCTGGGTCCCGTGGGTCCTTGGCGGGGTCCTCGCCGCGTCGCTCCTGCTCGCTGGGGCGGCGGGCTACGTCGCGTTCCGTCCCAAGCGTAGGGACGCCGAGCGAGGCTCAAGCTCTGGCGCCAACTCTCCGCCGCGCCGTAGAAGGGCGGCGAGGGCCTTGGGGAAGAGCCGGAGTAAGGACGGCGACTGAGCGAGGAGCTTCCTCGCGGCGATCGTGGGGAAGTCGATGTCCCCGAAGGCCACCAGGCTCCCGAGGAGCTCTCGCTCGCTCAGGACCTCCAGGAGCTTCTCGAGCTCACGGTCCGTGAGACGAAGGAAGAGGCGGCGCAGGTAGAGCGCCTTGTCGAACTCCTCTCCAAGTTCGGCGCGCCAGGCCCGGTCGTACGCGGCGAGGCGGGCGGCGCTCAGGTCGTTGGCGATCAGGGCCTCATGCGCGGCTTCGGCCGCGATCTCGGCGCAACGCATCCCCGTGAAGATGCCACCCCCCGAGATCGGTTTCACTTGGGCGGCGGCGTCCCCCACGAGGAGCACGTGGTCCCCGGAGGTCCGGGGCACCGAGCCGATCGGGATCCCCGCGACCACGATCTCCACGGGGGCAGGGAGGGGCCGATGGTATCGGCGCTCGATCTGCCGGCCCAGCGCTTCATAGTACTCCCGAGCCGTCTTTCCGGTCCCCGAACGGACCCCGACCCCCACTCGAGCATTCCCATGGCCATCCGGGACCCACCAACCGAAGAGCCCTGGAGAGAGGTGGTTCCCCAGGTAGATCTCGACCTGCTCGGGGTCGCCGCCCGGGAAGGGCATTTCCGCCTCAAAAGCGGGAAGGATCTCGATGGGACGCCGAAGCCGGAAGCCCCGCGCGACGTGGCTCGCGACGCCGTCCGCACCGATGACCAGCCTGGCTCGGACCTCGCGCTCCTCCCCTTCTGGACCCTGGAGGTGCGCGGAGACCGCGGAACTCGACTTGAGCTCAGACCGCTCGGCTCCCACGAACTTCGTACCGGTCTCGAAGCGAGCCCCTGCCCTCGCGGCCTTCTCTGCGAGAAGGAAGTCCAGCTGAGAGCGGGAAAGCACGTAGGCCCGGGTCTCGGGGGCCTTGAAGGAGAGCGGGCGAAGCGAGGGGCTCCACACCGTCGCGCCCCGAACCTCGTGGAGGACCATCTTGCGGGTCCCCACCATGTCAAGCACGCGCTGGGAGACCAGTCCCGCACACTGGACCGGGTGCCCCACCCGCCGATGCTCTTCGACGACCAGAACGGAGTGGCCGCGCCGAGCGAGCTCAAAGGCCGCGGTGCTCCCCGCAGGGCCCGCCCCGACCACCAGGGCATCGACCTCCAGGGCTCCCACGCGGGTCTCGACCCTTGGGGCGTATTTGAGAGAACTCCGAGAAGAGGGTCCCCATCCCCCGAAGGGTTAAGGACGGACGGACCTCGGTCACGTCGTGGCGAAACGCCGTCCGGTCCGTCCTCAGGGGGCGGCCGAGGTCGAAGAGAAGGAGATCGCCGAGAGCCCCGAGGAGCGCAGGGCACGTCGGCAACGAGAGCGGCGGGCGCGACAGAAGCAGGCGACCCGGCACGGCGGAGGGATCCTCGCGACCTGGCCGCTGTGGAAGTCCATCGGGGTCTTCGGTGGCACGGCCGGGGCCGTGATCGCGGCGGTTGCGGTCATCGTGCTCTTCCTCCCTCACCCGTGCCTGGGGATCAGCGCGCCCCCTTCCGGCTCGGGGGTGCCCGACGAGAGCGCCCCCTCCTGGTGCGTCAACAACAGTGTCTCCTTGGACGAACGGATGGCGGTGAGCATCACAATCGTGCTCGGCGGGATTCACGTCGGGATCCCTGGGGGCATCGGGGAGATCAACCAGCATAAATGGGGGTGGACCTGCACCATGCCGGTCTTCACGGACAATTCGAGCGGGTCGGGTAGCGGGGACTCCGGAGGGGTCGTCCAGATCGCCTCGCCTTGGAACTTCACCTACACGCTCGGCGACTTCTTCAACATGTGGAAGGAGTCCTACGGCACGGTGTCGATCAACGGCAACTCTGAGACCGTCGACTACACGAACACCCAGCTCTTCAACTACACGAGCAACGCGAACCAGGTCGTTCGGCTCTGGGTCGATGGACAGGTTTCGGACCAGGGACCGGGACTGGTGCTCAATTACCTCGCCGACGACTACCAGACCTCCAGCGAAGTGCCCCAGTGCTTCGTGCAGCAGTACCACAGCGGGCACACCATCTTCCTCACGTGGGGCTGGGTGGGCGCCGGCATGGGCGTGGGTGGACCGACGCTCTTCCAAACGGCGGGCGCGACGATGTCGGGCCCGATCGTAGGAGGGGAGGACCTGCCGTTGTCCCACGAAGCTGCTCTGGTGAACGCTGCGCCTGTGGGGGTGCTCGCCTTCTCAGCTTCGACCGCGGCCTTCGTGGTCCTCGCGAGACCCAGGGACCCTAGGCCTCGCTGATGTGCTCCCGGAGACGGAGCCGCCAAGTGGCCTCCACCTGGTCCGTCCTCTGACGGGGGAGCACCTCGGACCCCTCGACCGGGACGCTGATCCCCCTCTCCCGCGCCAGCAGGCCTGTCCAGGCGATCATCCCTCCGTTGTCCACGCAGAGCGCGGGGGGAGGGGCGTACACCCTCACCCCTCTCGCGTGGGCCATCTGTTCGACCATTCTGCGCAGGCGCTCGTTGCAGGCGACCCCGCCCCCGAGGACGAGCTCGCGTGCACCGAGATGGGCGAGCGCCCGCTCGGCGACCTCGCAGAGCATCGCGTAAGCGTGGGACTCAACGCTGAGCGCGACCTCCTCCTTCGGGACCCCCTTCGTCTGGAGGGCCCTGGCGGCCGTGAGGAGCCCGGAGAAGCTCACGTCCATCCCGTGGACCGAATAGGGGAGCTCGTGCACCTTCTTCCCCTCCTTCGCCCACCTCTCGATCCAGGGACCTCCGGGGAAGGTCGACCCCATCCCCAGGGCGAGCTTGTCCAGGAAGTTCCCGACCCCGATATCGAGGGTCTCGCCCAGGACCCGGTAGCGACCGTGGGCGTAGGCGACGATCTGGGTGTTCCCCCCGGAGGCGTAGAGGAGCACCGGGTCCGAGAACCCCGAGAGCGCACGGGCGATCTCGAGGTGCGCCACGCAGTGGTTGACCGGCACGAGGGGCCGCTCCCAGCTCAGGGAGAGCATCCGCGCGACCGTCGCCCCCGCGCGAAGGCAGGGGCCGAGGCCCGGACCCTGGGAGAAGGCGACCGCATCGAGCGTGCCGGGGTCGACCTTGGAGTCGGAGAGGGCTCGCTCCACAAGGTCGGGCAGGACCTCGGCGTGGTGGTTCGCCGCCTCGCGGGGGTGGATGCCCCCCTTGCCCGGACGGTACATGTCCGTGGCGGAGGCCAGGACTTGCGTCCCCTCGTCCACGATCCCGACGGAGGCGGTGTGGGCCGTGGATTCGATGCCCAGGATGCGCACGTCACAGGGACCGGGTCGTCGGCTCAAGACGTTGACCGGAGGTACGACAACGTGCGGCCCCCCGAAGGCACCCGAAGTTGAGGGCCCTCTACCCGCCACACGCCCTCGGGCATCGACTACGCAAGGACCGGTCCGGCGGTCTCATCGCCCGGCGCTGCGCCATCGCGTGGGAAGCCGAGGGAACGGTTCGTCGTCCCCCGGAGGGTCCGGCCACGAGACCCTCCAGCAGAACCGTGCGACGAACTCGATGAGGCGTCGAGGGAGCCCTAGGCTCCCTCCGAGCTCGCGCACATCCTCCTTCGTGAGTTCGCCGATCCCCGCGAGGATGAGCGTGTAGAGCACGACCCCGGCGAGGATCGTGATCGCAAGGACCCAGGAGATCTGGACCGGAATGGCCAGGTCCGGGTCGCCAAGGAGCGAGCCCAGGGCCTTCGAGAAGGTCGTCGAGAAGAGGAGGAAGGTGACCGCGGCGGCCCCGATGATCTTGAGGTACGGCCAGGGGGACGGGTTCGCCTTGACGTAACGGTGGAGGAACCAGAAGTTCGCGAGCGAGCCCGCGGACATCGAGAAGAGCACCGCGAGCGCGGCTCCGGTGATCCCGAGGAACCGCAACGGGCTCGTGGGCCAGAGGACGACCAGGGAGGCGGCGACCAGGACCACGAGCTGCGTCGCGGAGAGGTAGAGCTCGCGCTTCTGTTGCCCTACCCCGTCAAGCACCGAGCCGGTGATCCGGAAGAGCGCCTGGGGGATCGAAGAAGCGGCCAGGATCGCGAGCGCGAGCTCGGCATCCCACGGCCCTGAGGTGATGGCCCCGGTATAGAGGTCGTTCAGCAGCACCTTTCGGAAGACGATCGACGCGAGGACCGCAGGAGCGAGGATCAGGACCGTCCACCGCATCGACTTCCGGGTCCGTCGCCGCAGCTCCCGGTTCTCCCCCCTGACGAAGAGGGACGCCATGTCCGGGAAGAGCGGGACCGTGATCGCGTTCGGCAGGAACATCAAGAGCAAGAGGAACGCGTTCGCGCTCGCGAACCCCTGAACGTACTTGGTCGCGTTCGGACCCGTGAACGCGGCGGCCACGACGAACGGAGGCAGAGAACTCACGGCGTAGGTGAGGAACATCGCGCCGACGAGCGGGGCTGCGAAGATCGACATGGTTCGCAGCTCTCCGCGCATCCCGTCGAACGAGAGGCCCCGGAAGAGACCTCTCGCGGAGACGCGTGAGTGGACGATGATCGAGATGCACGCAACGGCCGCGGCAACCACATAGACCTCGGCGATGTCCTGCACCAGCCCCGGACCGACCAGCTGGATGGTCGTACGGAACCCCAGGAGGTCCACCGAATGCCCGGCGACCGTGGGGTCGAAGGTCCAGATGAACGCCACGTAGACCAGCCCCGCGGTGCGGAGGACGTTCTCCACGACGAAGGGCCAGATCCCGTCCGCCGCCCTGGCCTGGGCGGACGTGAGGTACGCGTAGACGAACGACGGGGTCTCGAGCAGCGGCAGGAACAGGAAGAGGTCCAACGGCAGCAGGTCCTTGGGGAGCGAGAGCCCTAGCCAGGGGGCGATGACCGGGGCGAGCAGGGCGAACCCCCCCGCGAGGAGCGCCAACGCGGCGATACGGAACAGGAGGTAGGCGGCCGTGAGGTTCCCGGCCCGGCCCCCCCGGGCGACGAAGAAGACGTAGGCGCTGCCGATCCTGAGGTCCCCGATGGTCGAGATCATGGACGCGATCAGCGTGTAGAGGGTCGCGAGCCCGAGGAAGGCGAGGCCCGCGTTCTCACCCGGAGAGGGGGCGACGTGAAGGAAGAGCTCCTTGGTGGCGACCCAGCCCAGCACCTGGCCGCCGACCGAGTTCAGGAAGATCACCAGGGTATGGAAGGCGAAGCGCGGGGTGACCGCGGAAGGGGTCCCGGCCGGGGCGGTCGACGACCCTGGGCTCAACCGAACGACCCCTCGTGCACCGGGGGTTCTCTGACTATAAACAAATGTACGGGGCTCGGAGGTGAGCCCGCGCGCAGCTCAATCCGGGACGGTCTCGATACGGAAGAACACGTTCGACCCGCGGAGCGCGGCCTGGATGCGGTCGGCGAACCAGAGCGAGTCCTTCACCGTCGCATGCTTGTCCCACTCGTAGACGAAGTCGTACTCCCCGGTGATGGGCTCGAACCCCAGGTCCTCCAAGGTCTCGGCGACCTTGGAGAAGTTGGACCCCTCCGAGTTCATCTGGAGCAGGACGTAGGTCTTCATGGACCGGCCGCACGAGACCGATGCGGTATTTGAGTCATTGCGGAGCCTCGCTGGTGGGGCCCTCCCCCTCGGAAAACCCGCGTTCCCCGCCTTTGGCATGGGAGCTCACACGCACGGCCACCCCGCGACGGAAACGCCCCATCTCTCCCCCCGCGAGGAGCGCCGAGCCCACCGCCAGCAGCTCGTCGGCGGCGTCGACCACGAGAACGGGTCCGAACGGGACGATCTCCGTGTCGGCGTTCACGACGTGGCGTGAGAATAGGCTGCGCCCCTCGCGGACGAACGGGACCGCGTCCGAGTGTGCGACCACCCGTGCCCGGGGAACGGGAAGAGACTCCTTGAGCAGCAGCCCTCCACGGAACGTGGGTCGGGGCAGTCCGTCATTCCCGACGATGAAGAGCACGTCTGACTCCCGCCGTATCTCCCGCAGACGCCCGGTCGAACGGGAATGTCGGGCCCGCAGCGGTCCCGCTCGCTCGAGCTTCTCGACGGCCTCCCACCCCCAAGCGTAGGCAAGGATGGACGCGACATGGCGGTCGACCCACCCTTCGCTTGTCGCTTCGCGGTCTTTCACACCCGTCGCCGAAGGGGGCGACATCACCTCGCTTGCCTGGCTCGGCGGAGCCATGGGCTTCGGAGGCCGATGCTCCCATGGCCGGAACTCCTCTGGGGCGACGAGGGGTCCGACCGGATAGATCTCGGTGAGCTCGAGCGGGACCAGCCCCATCGGGGTCGGGACGTCCCAGGAAGCCCAGCGTGGGGTCCCTGCCGCGCCGAGCGGTGGGGCGTTCCGAAGGGAGGACGGGGACAGGGGGCGGCGCTCGGCCGCTCCTAGCGATGCGGTCCCCCGCCGCCACTTGGAAAGCTCCCGATGGAACCGAGCGACAGCAGGTCTTTCCAGGCTTCCGGGGAGGACGACGCGGAAGCTCCTGCGGCTTGGAGGCTCGGTGGGCAGGAAGACCTCGGGGTGCGAGCGGAGCTCCGCCTGCGCGGCCGCGAGGGCGGGGTGCCCAGTGCTGCGTCGTTCGGCGAGCTCCCAGATCTCCCCATCGCGGATCGCCTGGCGCACCCGGGAGATCTCGAGCGAGCACTGGAGCAGGTTGTGGCGCGCCACGTGCGTCTCGCGCTCGAGGGCAGGGAGGTCCTTGAGCTGGGTCAGCGGGATCTTCCCGCAGAGCGAGCACCCGCAGACCTCTTCCTGCACTTCCTCGAGCGCGAGCGACCCTTCGGGGAAGAGGAGCGTCCCCCGCTTCGCGAACTTGTGGTAGGAGGAGGAATCGAAGAGGTCCCCACCCAGCAAGGCTCCCAGCGCGAACACCATCGGATGGCCGAGCCCGAAGAGGTGGACCGGGTGCTCCGGGGCGAGGTGAGGCCGCGCGAAGCATAGGACCCGCGCGAGGTCCGCGAAGCGGTAGTGCTCCATCAGCGGGACGATCCCTCCGATGGCGAGCACGTCGCCCAGTTCTGAAGCCGCGGACGCGGAGCGCGCCCGGAGCTCCGGGTAGAGTCCTCCCTGGACCGGCACCGCGAGGAGCTTCCCCGGCCGTTGGACGCGCGCCTCGCGCGCGCGCGCCACGGTCGTCTCGACCCCGCTCTCGGCCTCCTCGCGCGTGGCCTCGGGCTCGACGAACTCGTCGAGCAGCGTTGCGATGTCGCTGCCGATCTCTCCCTGGAAGGCCAGGATCTCCTGGGGAGAGACCTCGACCTGCCCCCAGGCGTGCTGCTGGAACGCCCCGGAGTCGGTCATGATCACCCCGGGGAAGCCGAGGTAGCGGTGCAATCCCTCCTTGCGGGCCCGCTCCCGCAGGACGGGCTGACGGTGGAGGATGTAACTGGACGTGATCACTCCACCGAAACCGAAGGTCTCCCTCAGCTCCTTCGGCGGCACGGTCTGCCGGCCCGGGTCTGGGTGGACCACCGGGAGGAGGGCAGGGGTCTCTAGGACCCCGTGGGGGGTCTCGATACGCCCCCGTCGCGCGAGGCCATCCCGGTCGATGAGCTCGAACACGACCCCGTCGCAGCCTGTGGGCGGATAACGGTTGGTGCGCTACACGAGGTCGCGCCGCACCTTCGCGAGGAGCTGGTCCATCATCCGGGCCGAGAAGAGACCGGTCTGCACGTTGCGGGGAGAGGGATGGTAGCTCGCCCAGAGTATCGGGGCGTTCTCGGGAAGCTCGACCCGCAGACCGTGGCGGAACGGCTCCCGAGGTCGCGGGACGTCGTAGACCTCGGCCGAGGCGCGCCGCACCTGGTCCCAGGCGCCTCCCCCGAGAGCCAGAACGACCCTGGCGCGGGGGAGGAGCCCAAGCTCCTGCACCAGGTACGGTCGGCAGCGCTGGAACTCCGAGGGCGAAGGACGATTGTCCGGAGGGACGCAACGTACCGCCGCGGTCATGTACGCGTCAACCAGTTCCAGACCGTCGTCGCGGCGGAGGGAAGTGGGTTGGTTCGCGAACCCGTTGCGGTGGAGCGCGGCCATCAGGAACGCTGCGGACCGGTCCCCGGTGAAGACCCGTCCCGTCCGGTTCCCACCCTGGGCGGCGGGCGCGAGACCGACGAGGATGAGCCGGGCGGTGGGGTCCCCGAACCCCGTGATGGGCCGCGCCCAGTAGCGTTCCCCCCGGCGAGCCTGCCCTTCCCGCGAAACCTTCTCCCGGAAGGCGACGAGGCGAGGGCACTTGCGGCACCGCTCGATCGCACGGTCGAGGGTCTCGAGGTCCGCGGCCAGGGGGGCCGCTCGCAGAGGGACGGCCCTGCCTACCCGCTGGTCATGAGCGGGCGCTGGCACTGCTTGCAATGGGTGAGCCAGGGATCGTTGTACGCGCCACAGCTCGGGCACTGCACCGGCCCGTGGGCACCACCCCCGCCCCCGCTGCCTTGGTAGTAGCTCATGCTCCCACCCCGCTCGTTCGGGTTGTAGTACTGGGGTTGAGAGGGCGGGGGACGGTAGGCGGCGCTCGCCCCCGGCGATCCACCGCCGTACTGGGGGGATTGAGGGGCCTGCTGCTGAGGAGCCGCGGGAGCGGCACCGGCTTGGGGCCCGCCGGGTCGGAGCGGGCGGCCGCAGTAGGCGCAGAAGTATCCGTCGGCGAGCGTTCCCCACTGGCAGCTCGGGCATCGAACGAAGCGGGCTTGGGCGGCCATGTGGCACGAGGAAGCGCGGTCCCCCCCATAAAGGGGTCGACTCGGCGGAAGGTCCGACCTGAGCGACGTTCCGGAGCGTTCCCGGAGGACCCTGAGGGTTCACCCGCCGTAAGGTCCGTTCGCGTTCCCGCGCCAGACCAGAGGGGTGCGGCAGAACTGGCACTGCGTCTCTCCCACCTGCACGAGCTTCTTGCAGCGGTAGCACGGGACGATCGCGGGTTCGGCCGGCCGCGTGGGGGCGCGCGCGACCTCCTTGGGGATGGCCGGCCGCAGGGTCTTCCGATACTGCTCGGCGGACGAGAGGAGCTGGTCCAGGGTCCAGCGGTTCTGTGTCGCCCCTTGCTCGAAGGGGGAGAGCTGTCCGCCGCTCGAGGTGATGCCCATCAGGACCGCCTTGAGCTGGATGACCTTGGCGACCGGGATGCCCGGCTGGCCCTCGTAGATCTTGACGATGCGCGCGACGGCCTCGGCTTGCTGTTGCCGGACCTTCGCGGCGGCCATGTTATCGAGCGCGGTCTGGTCGATCCCCTTCGCCATCGCCCGGTCCGAGGAGGGCGCAAAGATGACCCTTACGGGCAGGCCCCCGCTCCCGTCGAGCGAGAGGCACGACGGCAAGCCTCATTACGCCCCCGCCGCGAGAAGGGTCGTGGCCAGCGCGTCCGCCCGACCCCTCGAGCCCCCGGACCTCTCGGGACTCCAGCGACTCCCCATGTCGTCGACCTTCCGAGGTTCCCTCGCGGTGGGGTGCGAACAGTGCCTCGAGGGGAGGAAGATGGTCCTGTTCGTTACGGGCCGCTGCCGCTTCCGCTGCTTCTACTGCCCGGTTTCCGAGCGGCGCAACCAGATCGATGTGACCTACGCCAACGAGCGTCTCGTCGAGCGAGACGAGGATGTCCTCGAGGAGGCCCGGTCCATCGGAGCCGCGGGAACCGGGATCACGGGAGGGGACCCTCTCGGGGTCATCGACCGGACCGTGCACTACGTCGAGCTCCTCAAGCGAGAGTTCGGACCCGAGCACCACATCCACCTCTATACCCACGAACCCAACCCGGAGAAGTTGGCGCGGCTCGCCCGTGCGGGGCTGGACGAGTTCCGCTTGCACGTTCCCTCCTTCCTGTGGGGCGACCTCGCCGGAGCGGGCTCCGCTTATCGCCGCGTCCTCGAGGAGGCCCCTTCCTGGGGCGTGCGGCGCGGCGTCGAGGTCCCGGTGCTGCCAGGGAAGGTCCCGGAGCTCCGCCGGTTGCTCCTGGCGCTCGGGCGGATCGGGGTCGACTTCGTGAACCTGAACGAGCTCGAGTTCTCTCCCACCAACGAGCGGAAGATGTGGGAGCGGGGCTACCGGCAGGAGCCCAAGGGGGGCTGGGGGGTCGTCGGGAGCCAGGCGGCCGCCCGGGAGCTCGTCCGCAGGTTCTCGGGCTCGCTTCCGGTGCACTTCTGTTCCTCCGGTTTCAAGGATGGAGTGCAGTTGCGTCGCAGGCTCCAGCGCCGGGCCGAGCGGACCGCCCTGCCCTTCCATCGCATCACGCCGGACGGGACCCTGGTCAAGGGCATCGTGGAGGTCCCCGGACCCAGCGCGACCCTGGAAGAGGTCCGCCAGCGATTGGACCGCTCTCGCCGGGTCCCGCCCGACCGCTACCGCGTCGACGAGCGACGCCGACGGGTCGAGGTCGACCCGGTGCTGCTCCGCCGGGTCGCCCGCACGCTCCCCTTCCCTTGCTTTGAAGTGGAGGAGTACCCCACCGCGGACGCTCTCGAGGTCGAGCGGACGCCGCTCAACCGCGCGGCCTTCCCCTCGCGAAGGCCGACCGGCGGTTGATAGCCCTCGTCGCACGAGTGGCCCCCGAACGTGATGAACCGCACATCGCCCCGCTGGTGCTTGATCGAGCAAGGGCCCCATCCGCGGTCCTCCTCTCCGTACCAGAGCGGACAGTCCCGGCAGTGGAGCGGGGCGAGCGGAAGGTCGGAGCCCCAGGGGACCGTCGTCGCCTCGGTCGCGGCCTTGGTCCTTCCGTGATGACCGGCGGCGGAGTCCGCCGTGGTCGAGGTCTCCGGATGGGCCTCGGGGGGTACCCCCTCGAACGCATCCTCCCCGTTCACAGCTCCAGGACGGTCGGCGTCGGGCATCAAGAGGTCCCCGCCAGGAGCTCGTACCCCCGGGCACAGTTCGCCATCAGGTTCGCGACGGTCACCGGACCGACCCCGCCGGGCACCGGGGTGAGCGCGGAGGCCCAACCCTGAAGGCTGGAGGCGTTCGCGTCCCCTTGCATGAGCACGCCGGTGGGTCGAGAGGGGTCCGAGGTCGTCGTGAGTCCCACGTCCACGACGTAGGCGCGTTGCGCGACGTTGGCCCGCGTGAGCAGCCCGGGTCGCCCTACGCACGAGATGATGATCTCGCCGGTCCGCAGGACCGAGTCGAGGTCCTTCGACCGGGAGTGGGCGATGGTCACTGTCGCGTCGCCCTCGTTGCCTCGAAGGAGGAAGAGCAGGGCCGTGGGGACCCCCACCGTCTCGGAACGTCCGACGACGACGACCGTCCGCCCCTCAGGGCGCACGCCGTAGTGGAGAAGCAGGTCGCGGGAAGCGAGCGCGACGGCCGGGACCTGCACGGGCCGATGGGCCGCCAGGCGTCCCAGGTTCTCGCTCCCGACGCCGTCGACGTCCTTCTCTGGCCTCAACAAGGAGACGGCACGGAGGAAGTCCAGTCCGTGCGGGAGCGGATGCTGGAGGATGACCCCGCAGACCGTCGGGTCCTGGTCCAGGGCGCGGACTTTCTCCTCGAGCTCGCGCTGCCCCACGGTGGCGGGGAGGACCGAGGGAAGGAATGCGATGTGCGCCTTGGCGGCCATCTTCGCCTGCTGCCGCTGGTAGACATTGAAGGGCCCTCCCTCGCCCACGGCGATGCTTGCCAATCGGGGTGGGGCGCGGCCTGGGGCGAGCGCCCTATCGATGCGTGCGGTGGTCCGTTCGTAGATCTCCTCGGCGAGCTTCTTGCCCTCCCATCGCGCGGTGGGAGACTGGGCCGCTGGGTTCGCGACCATCGCGTTCCGCTCCGGAGGGGACCTCCGAGAGAGCACGGAGGACCGACCGGGGAGTCCCACGACGGCGGTCCCTTATGATGACTCGCTGCCCGACCGTCGAGTGCTCGGCAGCAAGGGTTTATCGTGGGCAGCGGTGCTATTTGAAGTGAGAAGACCCGGTTTGAGGACGACATCGCATACCCCGACCTGGTCGACCTCGAGGGGGAGATGAGCGGGCCATCGACACGCGGGACCGAGCCGCCCCCCGCCGCTCCGGGCGACGTCGACACCTGGATCCGCGGCCAGCCTTTCACCACCACGCAGGATGTGGAGGTCCCTGCCCGCCTCTTGGACCAGGTCATCGGCCAGGACGACGCCGTGGAGGTGGCGAAGAAGGCCGCGACCCAGAAGCGCCACATGATCCTGATCGGCGAGCCCGGCACCGGGAAGAGCATGCTCGCCCGGTCGATGATCGACTTCATGCCGAAGGAGCCGCTCCAGGACATCCTCGCCTACCCCAACGCCGAAGACCCGAACGAGCCCAAGGTCCGGGTGGTCCCCGCGGCGAAGGGCAAGGAGATCGTTGCGGCCCAGAAGCTCGCGGCGGCGCAGAAGAAGGAGAACCGCGCGCTGGGCTTCCTTGCCCTGGGCGTCCTCCTGATCGCGCTCGACGTCTACGTGTTCCTTCTCGACCGATCGGTGATCGACCTGATCCTGATCGGGCTCTTCTCGCTCTTCATCTTCATGATGCTCCTCGTCTTCGTCCGCGTTGCCTCCGCGAAGCCGGACTCTTCCGAGGTGGTGGCGAAGCTCTTGATCGGGCATGCCACCGACGAGAAGCCCCCGTTCGTGGATGCGACCGGGGCCCATGCCGGGGCCTTGCTCGGCGACGTGAAGCATGACCCCTACCAGTCCGGGGGCCTCGAGACCCCGCCGCACGATCGGGTCGAGGTGGGGGCCATCCACAAGGCCCACGGTGGCGTCCTGTTCGTCGACGAGATCCATCTGCTCAAGCCCGAGAGCCAGCACGCGCTCCTGACCGCCCTCCAGGAGAGGAAGTTCCCGATCGTGGGCCAATCCGAGCGCTCGGCGGGAGCGATGGTCAAGACCGAGCCTGTACCCTGCGACTTCATCCTCGTCGCCGCGGGGAACCTGGATTCCGTCCAGGAGATGCACCCCGCGCTCCGCAGCCGCATCCGGGGCTACGGGTACGAGGTGTACGTCAAGTCGACGATGCCTGACACCGTCGCGAACCGCCAGAAGCTCGTCCGCTTCGTGGCGCAGGAGGTCCTGAAGGACAAGAAGATCCCTCACTTCCACCGCGGCGCTGTCGCGGAGATCCTCCGGGAAGCCCAACGCCGCGCAGGAAGGGCCGGGCAGCTCACGCTCCGCCTGCGTGAGCTGGGCGGGCTCATCCGGGTCGCCGGGGACATCGCCAACTCCGAGGGTGCGAAGATCGTCGAGGCCGACCACGTGCTTCGCGCCAAGAAGGCCTCTCGCTCGCTCGAGCAGCAGATCGCCGAGCGGGTGATCCAGCGTCGCCAGGACTATCGGATGTTCACGACCGAGGGGTCGGCGGTGGGCGTGGTGAACGGGCTCGCTGCCCTGGTGGGACAAGAAGGGATGACGGAGTTCTCCGGCATCGTGCTCCCTATCGTGGCCGAGGTCACCCCGGCGCAATCTTCCGGCGGCGGTGTGGTCGTCGCCACGGGTAAGCTTGGCGAGATCGCCAAGGAGGCGGTCCAGAACGTGAGCGCCCTGATCAAGAAGTACACGGGGGAGGACATCTCGAAGTACGACATCCACATCCAGTTCGTCGGGACGCACGAGGGCGTGGAAGGCGACTCGGCCTCCGTCTCGATCGCGACGGCCGTCATCAGTGCGCTCGAAGGGGTCCCGGTCGACCAGCGCGTGGCCATGACGGGCTCGCTCTCCATCCGCGGAGCCGTGCTGCCCGTGGGCGGGGTCACGGCGAAGGTCGAGGCCGCGAGCGACGTGGGGATCTCCCGCGTCCTCATCCCGGAGGACAACATGGCCGACCTGATGCTGGAGCCTCGGTTCAAGGAGAAGGTGGAGGTTCTCCCCGTCCGCACCCTCCGGGACGTGCTGAAGTACGCCCTGGTGGGGATGGAGGAGAAGAAGGCCTCGCTCCTGGAGCGGCTCGCGGACCGCATGGTCCGCGTTCGGGGAGATCTCCCCCCCGTCGCCCCCGTCGCCGCTCCCCCGCTCTCCTCGCCCAAGCCGAGCTAGACGATCCGCGGGGAGGGTTCGATCATGCCCCCGGCGGCCGGGCGCAAGGGACCCACGATCCCCAGCCACTTTGCCCCCTCGGCGGGCGCCTTCTCGACGGAGGAAGAGGGGGAGGAGGAATCCCCTCGCACGGGAAGGCCCTGCTATGTGTTCAACCCGATCCTCAAGAGGAACCTCGACGACACGGCCTGCGAGCACTGCCGCTTCTACCTCACGTCCCGCTGCCCTCACCTCGAGGAGTTCATGGAAGACCTCGAGGAGATGAGCCCCGAAGGCTGAGCGTCCGCACCGTGCCCGCGCCCTCGCGGAACCGCTGCGGTCTCTCGAGGAGGCTTTGGAGAAAGCTCTCCGGAGACCGCGCGGGCCCGTTCCCCCAGCGACGCCTATAGCACGTCGCGGGTAGCGCGATTCACATGCTCACCAAGGAGCTCCGACGGTTCCTACTCAGGGGGACCGACCCTTCCGTCCGCTACTTCACGCTGAGGGATCTTCTCGACCGACCGGAGAGCGACCCTGCCGTCCGCAGGGCAAGGAGCGAGATCGGGCGAGAGGGCTGGGCCGCTCGCATCCTGGGGGGGCAGCAGAAGGGGGGCTTCTGGGAGCGGTTCAACGGGGATGGCGACGAGCTCTACGGCCCGAAGTACATCGCGACGAACTGGCGCCTGATCGTGCTCTCGGACCTGGGAATGACCCGACGCGACCCCCGGGTCCGCAAGGCGGCCGAGCTCCTGCTCAAGACCTGGGACCAGCCGCGTGGCGGGGTCTTCGGCGGAAAGTACAGCGAGGTCTGCGTTACCGGGAACTGTGTGCGGATGATGACGAGGTTCGGCTACCGCGAGGATGAGCGCGTCCAACGGGCGATCGACTGGCTCGTCAAGGTCCAGAAGAAGGACGGAGGATGGCACTGCTTTCCCTCGCGCACGGGCACCCTCGATGGTTGGGAGCCGATGGCCGCCTTCGCGGCGGTCCCCCCTCAGGAACGTTCCGCGGGGGTGCGCCGTGCGATCGAGCGGGGAGCCGAGTTCTACCTGGGCCGACGGCTCCTACGTGATCCGGACGGCGTGCGGTACCGTCCCTGGGAGCGACTGCACTACCCGAACCACTACTACTACGACCTGCTGGTCGGGCTCGACTTCCTTACCGCCGTCGGCTATGGCTCCGACCCGAGAATGCGGAGGGCGCTCGACCTTCTCGGTTCGAAGCGACGGCGCGACGGAGCCTGGGCCCTGGAGGGGATCCACCCCGACCTGGAACCCGACAGCCCCTATCGTCCGAAGACCCCCGTCTACCCCATGATGCTGGAGTACCCCGGTCAGCCCAGCCGATGGGCGACGATGCTGGCCCTTCGGGTGCAGCGTCGTGCGGGTCGGCTCTGAGGGTCTTTTCCGGCCTGCCTCTTCGACCGTCGCATGTAAAATACTAGGGTACGGTCGCTCGGGCATGGACCGAACCGGCCCCACCGCTCGAAAACTGCTCCTCGGATCCGTCTGGCTCCTGGTCGCGCTACTGCTGCCCTCCGCCCTCGGCGCGGCCCCGAGCTCGTCCCACCCTGGGGCCGTCACGAACTTCAACCTCACCAGCGCGAACGCGAACATTTCTCTGGCGGTCGAAGGGACCGGCGGCACGTTCTGGGAAGGCTCGTACTACCCGAGCGCGGGGGGCGACGGCGCCCTAACGTTCGGCAGCGGGTCCCCCTGGGGCTCGGACGCACTCTCGGTCAAC
This sequence comes from Thermoplasmata archaeon, assembly GCA_028864975.1. Lineage (GTDB taxonomy): Archaea > Thermoplasmatota > Thermoplasmata > Lutacidiplasmatales > UBA184 > JAKAAX01. The sequence continues at coordinate 19,152 of JAGWLG010000011.1, forward strand.
GACAGCGCGACCCCCGGCGCCATCCTCTGGGGGAACGACGGCACGCTGGGGGCTCACGTGGTGAGCTCCGGCACGACCTCCTCCACCACGGGTTACGTCCTCTGGGTCACCCCGAACCTCCGGATCAATGAGACCTACACCATCCTGCCGGTCCCGGGCCACCCGGGAGAGGGCTTTGTGGAGTACAACGCCTCGGTCACGAACTCAGGGCCGACGGCGGACATCCGCCTCCGTTTCTACTTCGACACCCAGCTCAACAGCAACGACGGAGCTCCCTTCTTCGTCCCCGGGATCGGTGAAGTGCAGAACGAGACCACGATCACCGCGGCTTGGCCTTACATCGAGGACTACGACAACTACAACACCCCGACGATCGTCGGGCTATTCTCCCCCCTTCCGGGGAGCCCCAGCCCTTACCTCACGCAGCTCACGGCCTGGCCGCTCAGTAGCGGATCGAACTGGAGTTACACGACCAACCCGACTCAAACGGTCACCAGCGACTCCGCCGCCCAGTTCTTCTACGACCTGGGTACGATGTCCTCTGGGACCACGAGCTACGCTGGGATCGAGTACGGCCTTGGCCAGATCGGTTCCGGTGGCGGCGGCACCCAGGGGAGCGCGCGGATCAACGCGGTATCCGCGGACCGGAGCCAGTACAACCCGGGCCAGTCGTTCTCCGATGAAGTAACGATCGGTAGCACACGCACCCAGTCCACCAGTTCTACGGTGAATCTCGCCGTCTGGGGACCGGGCGACACCTCTCCCTCTGTCACCCAGAACCAGGACGTGACCCTTCGAGCCTCCTCCTCGGTCTACTCGGTCGCGTTCTCCTACGCGAACTTCACCGGTTCGATGCCGACCCCTACGGGGCTCTATCAGGTGGTCGCTACGCTCACCATCAACGGATACAACGTCTCGACCGGATCGACCACGGTCTCCGTGATCCCGTTCACGATCGGTGCGACCCACTCCCCCGCGACACCCTACTCGAACCAGTCGATCGGTTTCACCGTGCAGGTGAACCTCGCCTCGGCGACCTACACGACGCTCTACATCGATGGGAGCGCTGTGTCGACCTGGGCCGCGGGCGGCGGGACGTTCAACTTCGTGAGCACGCCGCTCACCGCGGGGCACCACACCTACAATGCGACGTCCCACAACGCGGGGACGCTCGTCTCGACGTCCGTCTACAGCTTCAACGTCGTGACCTGGACCGCACAGAACCCGCACCAGGGCGGCACGACCTCCTCCAGCCCGCTCTCGGGGATCCTGCTCCCAGTGATTGTCGCGGTGGTGGCCATCTTGGCGGCCGTGCTTCTCCTCTTCCTGTTCTTGCGCCGCCGCAAGCGTGCGCCTCTGCCCCCGGCGGCGGCTCCCCCTGCGGCACCCCCACCGGCTCCTGTCGCGTACGCCCCGCCTCCGACGGCCCCTCCGGCGTACGCCCCGCCGCCCTCGGTGCCACCTTCTCCGCCACCCTACGCACCGTCTCCTCCACCGTACGCTCCTCCGCCCCCTCCCCCACCTCCGATGGGGTGAGGGGGGCCGCGCACGGTGCCCCTGCAGGGATCTTTCGCGGGACCTCCCTGCTTGAGCGAGGCTTCATCCTCTCCTTGGGGCATCCCCCGGACAACGCGGTCCGATGCGGGGGCTCTACATCGGGAGGTTCCAACCCTTCCACAACGGGCATCTCGAGCTCGTCCACCACATCCTGGGGACCTTCCACCCCCAGGAGCTCTTGATCGGCATCGGGAGCGCTCAGGTCTCGCACACCCCGCACAACCCCTTCACCGCGGGGGAACGCTTCGAGATGGTCCGCAGGGCCCTCTTCGCGGAGCACCTCGAGGACTTCTGGCCCCTCCCCATCCCCGATGTCGATCGCCACGCGATATGGGTCGCCCATGTCGTGTCCCTTGTGCCCTCCTTCGACCAGGTCTACTCCAACGACCCCCTGACCGTCCACTTGTTCCGGGAGGAGGGGTACGAGGTCCCCCGCCTACCGTTCTTCAACCGAGGACAGTACGAGGGGAGCGAGATCCGTCGGAGAATGGCCGCGGGGCAATCCTGGCAGGAGCTCGTCCCGGCCGCGGTCCGGGTCTACCTCGAAGAGATTAAGGGGGAGGAGCGGGTGCGACTGCTCTCCGGGTCGCCGGAAGCGGCCCGGCTAGCGCAGGGCAACCATGGGACAGGGCGAGACCCCCTCCCCCGCGCGCCCTCCATCCACCGCGAAGAAGGCCGGTGACGTCGAGGGCCCGACCTGGGCGTTCGACACGATCGCGGTCCACGGCGCGCACGAACCGGACCTGAACGCGGGCTCGGTGCTGCCCCCGATCTATCAGACCTCGACCTACCACTACCCTGCGCCCTTCTCGGAGGCCCGAGAGCCCGGGCGGGTCCACCTGTACACCCGAGTGGACAATCCCAACCAGGAGCAGGCGGGCGAGGTGATTCGCCGGCTCGAGGGGGCGGAAGCGGGGCGGGTCTTCTCCTCGGGCATGGCGGCGCTCTCGGCGGCCCTTCTCGGCCTCCTCAAGCAGGGAGAGGAGGTCGTGGCCTTGGAGGACCTCTACGGGAACACCGTGACGCTCCTTCGCGACGACTTCCCACGCTTCGGTCTCAAGGTCCGATGGGTCCCGTCCGACCGGTCCTCCGACGTCCGCAGCTTCCTCTCGCCCCAGACACGGCTCCTTCTGCTGGAGAGCCCCACGAACCCCACGCTCCGCGTACACGACATCGGGCTTTGGGCGCGCGTCGCGCACGACGCGGGGGCGCTCCTGCTGGTCGACAACACCTTCGCGAGCCCGGTGAACCAGAACCCGGTGGCGCTCGGGGCGGACCTCGTGATGCACTCGGCGACGAAGTCGCTGGGGGGCCACTCGGACATCATCGCGGGGGCCCTGGCGGGGCGCACCTCGCTCCTCGAGCGGATGGACGGTTTCGCCCACACCCTGGGAGGCTCGCTCGACCCTCTGGCGGCGTTCCTGCTGGTCCGGGGGATCAAGACCCTCCCCCTTCGCGTGAGGCGTCAGAACGAGAACGGGCGGGCGGTGGTCGAGGGGCTTCAGGGCCACCCCAAGGTCGAGCGGCTTCACTTCCCCGGCAGCGCCTCCGACCCGGAAGAGAAGCTCTGCCAGCGTCAGATGCGTGGACGAACGGGGATGGTCTCGGTCGTCGTCCGCGGCGGGCGAGAAGGGGCGCGGAGGTTCATGGGAGCGTTGCGGCTCATCCATCCCGCGAGCTCGCTCGGAGGGGTCGAGAGCCTGGCGAGCATGCCCGTCGAGACCTCGCACAGGCAGCTCTCTCTCGAGGAGCTCCACCGACGGGGCATCGCGGAGGGGATGGTGCGCCTCTCCCTGGGTGTCGAGGACCCGGGGGACCTCCTTGCGGACCTCAAGAGAGCGCTGGATCAGGTCTGACCGGGGTCCCGGCCCGTCTCCCTCCGTGTGAGGTGAGGGCCTTCTGGACCCGCACCGACTCCGCGAGGAGCCACTCCGCGAGCCGATCGGCCCGTTCCGGCTCGATCGAGGCGAGCGCAAGACCGTCCCTCCAGCGGGTGCGGACGAGGGCCTCGGTCCTGGGATCTCGGACCTCCGATCCTGAGCGAGCCTTGACCTCCCCGATGCGCCGGGCGAGGTCCAGCCGATGCAGGATCCCCCGCTGCAATTGGAGGTCGACGCGCTGGACCTCGAGCCGAAGAAGATCGAGCTCGGTCGTCCGACGGGACGGTGGAGGTCTCGCGGCAGCGGCTTGGGGGGGGAGCGAAGGGGAGCGACGGAGCAGAAGGAACCGGGTCACGTTGGGCGTGCGGTCGGCGAGGCCGACGCGGAGCACGCTCAATCGGTGGAGACGAGCGGCCTCCGCGCTCGCGAGGGCCGCGACACTTCGTTCCCCCTGTTCCACCACTTCTCGAGCGCTTCCTGCCGTGTCCTCGGCCGTCTCGAGCTTGAGCCCCATTCGAGCGAGGTTCCCCTTGCACTGGGCAAGGGCGTGCGGATGAGATCGGACGGACCGGAGCTCGGAGATACGGACGCCGGGAAGAGCGAGAAGGGCGTGGTCGATGGGCAGATGGAGGCCTCCCACCACAGCGAGCCCTCCGCGAAGGAGCTCTCGCCGGGTCTCCGGGATGGTCCCCATGGTGGAGTTCTCGATGGGGGCGATAGCCTGGTCGACCCGGCCCTCCCGGAGGCGAGCGAACAACGAGCGGAAGGTCGGGACCCCGAGGGCGGGCACCCCGGGCCCCAGCAGCTTGCGCAGCGCGATCTCGCTGTGCGCCCCTGGCTCACCTTGGTATGCCACGACGGGAAACTCCGGCGACGCGCTCCACGCTCTGAGCCCAAGGCCCGGCGTGCGGGGGAGATGCTCGCCCCGGAGATCCCGGGGCCGGGTAGAGTGTCCTCTGGACATCGACGTTGAGCGGTCGCCCGATCTTCGGGCGCCGCGGTCAGAAATACGGGAAGAACGCGGCGGGCGGCGTGGACGATCTCTGGGAGCGCGCCATGTTCGCGGGCGTCCATCCCATCGGACTATTTCTACGCTAGCTGAGGGGGATCCTCGGTCCGAGGGTTTGCCCTCACCCAGAAGACCGCTTCAGTCCCTTCGACTACATGGAACCCGAGCGAGGAGTAGAGGTGGAAGGCCGCGAGGTTCTCGCGGAGGACGTTGAGCTCGAGCTCGGAGTGACCGGCGTGGTCCACCGCCTCGAGGGTCGCGGCGAGCAGTGCCCGACCGATCCCTCGTCCCTGGACCGCGGGGTCCACCATGATCTCGAGGAGGAGGGGGCAGCGGCGCGGAGGCACCGTGACCAGCGTGGCACCGAGGAGACCTCTCTCCTCGCGATAAGCCAGCGAGGCCTCTCCCAGCCACGGACCCCACACTTCTCCGAGAAGCCCCTCCCAGACCCCATCGAAGTCTCGCCCCAGGTCGCCGTCGTCGACCCAGCCCCGGTCGAGGCTCGCGCCGAAAGCCTTCACGTAGAGGGCCTTCAGGCCTTGGCGGTCCTCATCGCAGATGGGGGAGGGTGGCCGGCCGCCCGGCCGGCGCCCTTCGAGAGGGGCGGGCGCGGAGTCGGAAGTTCGGACCGTGCGTCGCATGGCCGTCCGCCTCTGCCTTGCGAATCCCCGTGACCGCAGGACGAGCCCCACATCCTCTGACGATATCCCCGGCACCTCCTCGGGGACCGCGACGAGGGGCGCGTCGGCCTCTCGTCGCTGGAGGAGGTCCAGGAACCGCGCGAGGGTAGTGGGGTGTCGGTACCCATCGGCCAGGAAGACGTGCGAGATGCGTCGACCGAGACGGGGGACCTCCTTCCAAGTGGCGATCCCGATTGCGTCCTCCTTCGGACCGACCCATATCGCCCCCGTCGCCCGTCCTTCCCGGATCTCCTCCCGTAGCGGCGGGAGGGCGAGGGCGAGCCAAGCTTGCTGCGAGGGAGCGGCGGCGGCCTCGTAGTCCGTGAGCAGGCGCAGGGCCTCCTCCGGGGCGTCCCGAAGAGCGAGCAACTCCAGCGCGGCCAAGGGCTCCGGCTGAGCCCACGGCCGTTCGATATATACGGGATGGATGTCGCCGGCCCACGACGCCACCGTAGCTCAGTTGGCGGAGCGGCTGATTCGTAATCAGCAGGTCGGGGGTTCAAATCCCTCCGGTGGCTCTCGCCCCAGGCCTTGGGCTCCGACGGCACCGGTGCTTCCGCTCGCGGCCTATTGATAGGGCCCCGGAGATGCAGGGAGGCATGTCCCCTCGGGATGCGCGTGGGATGACGGTGCCGGCGCGTACAAGAACGTCCCACGCGACAGGCCTGTTTCCGGACTCCCCGACCGCGGGGGACGGGCAACGGTGACCCATGCCCCAAGAGTCGGAACCTTCAACCCCAGAGGCGTCCCCGCTGGAGCTTCTCCGAGCTCTGCGCGACAGGTCGGAGCAAGTGAACGCACGGCTGCTCGAGCTCGGCGAGCAAGCGTCACGTGTGGGGCCGGAGGACCGCAAGCAGTTCATCGCGTCGCTCCAGCAGATGGCCGCGCAGCAGGCCGAAATGTTCCGCACGCTCGCCTCGATGATGGAACGGTTGGTCGCCTTGCAGACAACGCTCACCTCCCCGGTGAAACCCCAGGCGCCTTCGACCGCCGGGCCGAAGACGGGCCCGGACGTCCCGATGTACGGCTGAGCGACGCACGTTGGATAGCCAAGCCGAGCGGGCGCCCTCCGGGGCGCCTCACCGGCTCGGAACCGGCAGTTCCGAAGCTTGGCGCGGCGGGGGCGGCGACCCGTCCTCGTTGCGCAGGGTGAGGTGGACGAGGAACTTCCCCGCCGCGTACCGGACCTCAGAATCGCTCGCGAGCTCCCTGTCCCGGGCCTCGGAGATGACCGCGTTGAGGTCGATCGGGGAGTCGAAGGTCAGGGTGAGCGTGATCTCGGCGAGCCCGGGCGGGACCTCTCCCAGGCGTTTCTTGAGGTCCGCAAGCAGCTGGATCCCGGTGTCCGAGCCGTCGGCCCCAAGGCCCGCGCCCACACGGAGGGGGTCCCGGCGGTAGACCACCTCCTGGAGCACGGCGACCAGGGTCTTCGGGTGGAACGGCTTCTCGAGGTAGGTATGGACCCCCGAACCTCGGAAAGCCTCCAGCGCGAGCCCTTCGGTGGAGTGGGCGGTGATGAGGACGCGGAGGACATGTGGGTGCTTCTTTCGGAACTCCTTGAGGAGCTCGAGCCCGTTCATCCCCGGCATCTGGTAGTCCGTGATGACCACATCGAAGGGGTCCCCCTCGGCCTTCGAGAGCGCGGTCTTCGGGTCGTTCGCCACGTACACCTCGGAAGCGAAGCCCGTCGCATGGCGGAGCGCGCTCCCGATCAGCAGGAGCATGTCGGCGTCGTCGTCGACGACGAGGATACGATAGCTGCGAGGCGTCCTGGAAGGGGGTGCCAGGGAGGTGCCGGAGGGGGTCTTCGGGGGGTCCGCCGTCGACATGAGGGGCGAAAGATGGGATTTCTAGCCTATCAATCCTTCTTTCCGCGTTAAAGAACCTGTGATTCAAGAAGTTGAAGCTCCCGGCGTGTGCATAGAAATCGAGGCGCTTGCACCACGACATCCTGGGATCCGCGGCCTACATCGTGCCCCGGAGAGTGAAAGGGGCTCCGCGCGGGGCTTAACGACGGCGTGGGGTGTTCTTGGGTGGGGAGGAGGAGGGCCGGGTCCCTGGCCGAACGGGCCTGCTTGTCGGCTTCGTTGCCCAGAGCAACTGGGACGCGTGCCCCTTGAAGACGGGGATGGCCTCGAGCGGGACGCCTGCGACCTTCGCGAACTTCGTGAGGTCCGGGTGCTCGACCTTGATCCCGGTGAACCCCGCATCCTTGGCCAACGCGGCGAGTTCGCGGTCGCTGTAGTACCGGACCCGGCTCGCGATGGGTTCGGGGTCGGCGGGAGTCCCCCGAAGCGCCTCGGTCGTGGTGTAGACTGCGACCCTCCCCCCGGGGGCGAGGGTCCGGAACATCTCCCGGAACGTCGCGGGGGCGTCCGGCAGGAAGCCGAGCACCCCGGTCATGACGGCGCGGGTGAACCTTCCATCGGCGAACGGAATGCGATCGGCCTCCGAGTGCACGAGCTCCAGCCGGTCTTGGGCGATCGCCTCCTGGTTCATCTCCTCGGCCACCCGGAGCAGGTCCAGGCTGTGGTCGATGGCGGCGGCCCGACAACCGCTCTTCAAGGCATCCTGGAGGAAGGCCCCACCACCGCATCCCACCTCGAGCAGGTCGTCCTGCTTCGTGAGCGAGAGCCTTTCCAAGATCGCGGCGAAGTTCGGCCGGTGGTAGAGCGGGTCGCGGTAGGTCTCCCGCCCGGCTCGGCCGCTAGGGCGGCGAGCGTGACGGTCGGTAACCCAGTCTCCGAGGCGAGCGGGGCTTGTCGCACGGAAGAGGGTCGTCGCCACTTCGCTCGCGAACCAACCGACCAGCTCCTCCCCCTCTTCGCTCAGGAGCCCGTGCCCGAAGCCTCGGTGCTCGATGGTGACCCGGGTCCCTCCTTGTTCCGGTGCGAGGCGGACCTCGACCTCGGTCGGAGCGTTCTTGGCCCAGGTCGGGGGGTGCCACCGGAAACGGATCCCCTCGCCCGGGTCCCAGGCCAGGATGCGAGCGACTTCGGTAGGACGGCCTTTCTTAGGAGCCTCCAGAAGTCGCCCTCCCTTCTTCGGCTCCAGCTTGAGCTCCACCCCGCCCAGGGCGAGCGCGAGCTCCTCCACAAGCGAGGAGAAGACCTGGGAAGCGGGCAGCGGGAAGAACGTCGAGACCGAGAGGTCCATCGTGGGCGCCTCTGCCATGCCGAGCGGATTGGAGGAGAGGAAGATAAGGGTGGGTCGTTGGCGGCAGGAGGCACGGAACGTTCATCTTCGTCCAGCGGCGTCCTTCGTGAGGAATGACCCTCAGCACGCGGCTCGCGGTCCTCGTCCTGACCGTAGGGTTCATGATCGAGGGCGTCGGGGAGGCGTTCGAGTTCGTCTCGAAGCAGTGGCTCCTCGCCCACCTACCGAACGCCCTGCTCGACATCTACTACATCGGCCCGGCGACCACGGTGGTGGGCTTCCTCTTCGCCTTCGCCGGACGCCACGAGTGGTCGGAACTCCACCGCAGGCACGTCCTGCATGGCCACAAGGCCCTGCTCATCGCCATCGCCCTCCTGGGGTCCGTCGCGACGGTGGTCGCCCTCCTGGTCTACGAGTTCCCCGGTGCTGCGGTGCCCATCCTCCTCCCATGGGTCATGGGTGTCGCGGTCGCGGTGGGCCTGGGGAGCTCCTTCCTGAGCTACCTCCTGATCGGGTTCCACATCACCACACAACGGGGGAAGGCCTGCCTGGTCGCTGCCCTGGCCTGGGGCGTTCTGGTCTCGGTGATCGCCGGGTACGAGGTGGGGGCCAACTTCGTCTCGCTCGTGGCCTCGTTGCGAACGGGGAATCTTTCGGTCGCCAACTCGTTGAGCTCCCTGCTGGTGGTTACGACCATCCTCTTTGTGAGCTACTTCCTGCTCATGTTCGCCTACCGCGACGCCTACCAACAGCTCCTGCGGGGGATCCTACCGAAGGGCCACACCCCGGCGAAGCACTACCGAGGACCACCGCAGGGGGTGCCTCCCGCGGCTCCCTCGGTCCCGCCGAGCGGGAACTAGGGTGGCGGTCCCCCGGCCACGCTCGGCTTTCATACGTGGGCTCCTCCTCGAACGTGATGGCCCTCCCGGAGGCGCACGAGCGCATGGTGGACCTCGAAGGTTCTCCGGTCCACCTGTGGGAAGGCGGCGAGGGGCCTCCGCTGGTCTTCTTCCACGGGGCAGGGAGCATCGGTCAAGGCTGGGTCGGAGCGTTCCCCCTCCTCGCCCAGCATCATCGGGTGATCCTGCCCGACCTCCCGGGGTTCGGGCTCTCACCCGACAATCCACGCCTGAAGAACTTCCGCGACCTCGGAGCGGCGCTCATCGAGCTCCTGAGGTCCGAGGGGCGCGGCCGCGTTGACCTGATGGGGAACTCGATGGGGGGCGGTATCGCCGCCGGCATCGCCCTCGAGCACCCCGAGCTCGTCCGCGGGCTGGTCCTTGCGGCACCTGGGGGATTGCATGAGAACGAGAACATGCACGCGGAGGCGGCGCGCGTCGTCCCGGGGGAGGTCAATCAGTGGCTCTTCTATCGCCCTGAGAGGGGCAGGGAGAGCTTCCCGACCCTCTCCCCGGAAGAGGTTCGAACGCGCTGGAGGTCGACCCGGCAGGCTCTGGGGCGTTGGGTGCAGCAGGGCTTCGTGAAACTGGACTACCCGAAGCTCAAGGTCCCGACGTTGATCGTCTGGGGTAGGCAGGACCGCATCCTCCCGAGCCAATGGGCGATCGAGCTTTCCGAGCGCATCCCCGGTAGTCGTGCTGTGGTCTTGGAGGAGTGTGGGCACATTCCTCAACTGGAGCTTCCCGGGGAGTTCACCCAGATCGTCGAGGGCTTCCTTTCCACGCTTCCCTCGACGAACGGGCAGAGCTAGGCGGCCCACTCGCCGCAGCGCGCAAGGAGGAGGGATGCCAGCGAGAACAGGGGAGGGCGGGACGGTCCCACGGGCGCCTCCCGACTGGGTTGAGGAGGAGAAGGAACACCTCGAGAGGTTGCGTTCGCTCCCCACCCCCGTCAAGGTGGAACAGGGCTTGCACCCTCCCGAGCACGCCTGTGCGGCGTGCACGGCCGCGAGGGCCCTACGCGCCCTCTTCGAACGCGAGAAGGTCCCCATCCTTTGGGTCGAGGTCGCCCACGTCCTTCCCGGACAAGAGGGCGTGGCCGCACCGCCCCCCTGGCTACGCATCCTCCTCCCAGGAGAGGAGACCGGCCCGGTGCGGTTCTTGGGCCCGCCCCGCGGCGACCTGCTGGAAGGGCTGACGATGGTCCTGCGAAGCATCGTGGTCCCCGAGGACCCTCCCCCGCTTCTTCCAGGGTGGAAGGACCTCGCCGCCCGGAGCAACCGGCACCACCACCTCCGGGTCTTTGCAGCCGCCCGGAACGCGGACGCACCGCCGGTGATCAGGACGCTCGGGCGCTTCGTCCACCTCAAGCCGGAACGATGGGCGCTCGACGTCATCGACGTCGAGACGTTCCCCAGGGAGGCGCGCCGAAGGGCGGTCCGCCATCTCCCCACGGTGACCATCGACGACTTCGCTCACTTCTACGGACCCCCCGACGAGGAGGAGCTCCTGGAAGCGGTCCGGCACGTGATGCCCTCCGGAGCGCTTCCGTACCTCGGGGTGAAGGGAGAGAGCCCCTTCGGCGGCGTACCGTAGATTGAGGGGTGGTTTCCCCCCTCACGACCGCGCAACCTCGCCACCGGTCCGCGGCGCGCTGGCTGGGAGCGTCGCCAACCCCATGCGGGCAGGGGGAAGCGAGCGCCCGCGCCAGGCCTTGACGGGCTCGTACCAGCCGCCAGAGAGCAAGCCTGCCCCGACCCCGATCAGGAGGTCGCCCGGCGAGAGCGGAACGAAACGGAAGACCCCGGAAACCGCGGGGACGTAGAGGGCCGCGGCCAGCGCCATGACGACGGCGGCGATGGCGGTGCGGAGGTAGGGATTCCTCCTCCCTTGCAGAGTCCGAAGGCTCTCTGTCCGGGACCGGCTGACCAACATGAGTGCGAGGTTCGAAGAGACCAGGGCCACGAAGGCTGTCGTGCGCGCCACGTCCTCTGTGCGCCCTGACGCGAGCATCAAGAGGAAGAGGGCGGCGACCCCTGCGAGCGCGCTGAACCCCAAGGTCAGGCTCCAGCGAAGGGTGCCCCCGCCATAGAGCGAGGCCTTCGGGTCCCGGGGTGGTCGGTCCATCGTGTCCGGTTCCGGGGGCTCGGCCTCAAAGACGACCGTGACGGTGGGGTCGATGATGAACTCCAAGAAGAGGATGTGCACCGGAAAGAGGACCAGCGGGAGACCGAGGAGCACCGGAAGGAACGCGATGCCGGCCAACGGGACGTGGACCGCAAGGAGGTACACGACGGCCTTTCGGAGGTTGTCGTAGATCGTCCGTCCTTCCCGGACAGCCCCGACGATGGCGGGAAAGCTGTCCGAGAGCAGCACGAGCGAGGCGGCCTCACGAGCCACGTCCGTACCTCGTTCGCCCATGGCGATCCCGACCGTGGAAGCTCGGAGGGCGGGAGCGTCGTTCACTCCGTCCCCGGTCATGGTGACGACCTCCCCCGCATGCTGGAGCGCTCTGACCACGGAGAGCTTTTGCTCGGGTCGAACCCGGGCACAGACGGACACATGCCCGAGCCGCGCTCCCAGTTCCTGCTCGCGGAGGAGCGCGATCTGGGGGCCCGTCAGCACCTCTGCGCCCAAGGGCAGCCCTGCTTGGCGTGCTATCGACCGAGCCGTGGTCGGATGGTCCCCGGTGATCATCAGCACCCGGATGCCCGCTCGGCGCAGCGCTCGGACCGCGCGCGGGACGTCCGGCCTCAGAGGGTCCCGCAGGCCCACGAGGCCCAGCAACTCGAATCGAAGGCCCTCATCGGACCCTGGGAGGGGTCCCCCGGAGGGAAGCGTTGCCCGCGCGACCGCCAGCACCCGAAGACCCTCCCCTCCCATCCGGCCTACCTCGGCGAGGACTCTCTGCGTCTCGCTGTCCGAGAGATGGCAGAGCTCCGAGATCGATTCCGGGGCGCCCTTGGCGGCCACCAAGAACCCGTCGCCCCCTCCGGTCAGCCAGACATGTGTGACCCAGAGGTGGTCCGAGCGGAGGGGATAGCTGCGTAGATGTCGCGGCTCAGGCGAGCGTTCGGGAGATCCGAGGTCGCGCTCGGACCTCAACAGGGCTTTCTCCATCGGGTCGACCGGGTCCGGGTCGCACGCCAGCGCCGCGATGCGGACTACCCTGGCACCCTCGACATTTCGGACCTGGGGCCCCCAGGCGACGGGAAGTTCTCCGAGGGGCTCGACAACCTCGAGCCGCATGCGGTTCTCGGTCAGGGTCCCCGTCTTGTCCACGCAGAGGACCGTGGTCGAGCCTAGCCCCTCGATCGCCTCGAAGCGACGGGTGAGGACCCCTGCGCGCGAGATGCGCCACGCTCCCAGGGCCAGGAAGATCGTCAGCATAATCGGGATCTCCTCGGGGATGAGGGCCATGGCCAGGGTCACACCGGCCAGGAGTCCCTGGACCCAGGAGGAGAATCGCAGGTCGGAGAGCGCCGCGACCGAGACGATGGTGATGAGGGCCGCCACCCCCAGCCCCCGGACGAGGTGCCGGCTGTCCTGTTGCAGCCGTGTCGGCTCTGGTCGGAGCGTGCTGAGGCGTTCTCCGATCTTGCCGAACTCGGTCCGAGGTCCTGTGGCCACGACCTCCGCAACTCCGGAGCCTCGGACGACGAGCGTGTTCGCAAAGAGCTGGGGGCGGGCGCCCCCGCTCATCCCACCGGGTTCCTTCGGGACGGGGATAGATTCCCCGGTGAGCAGGGACTCGTCGGCTTCGAGGTGGTCACCCTCCACCAGAAGGACATCCGCGGGCACCCGTTCTCCCTCGTTCAGGAGGACTCGGTCCCCCCGCACGACCTCGCGGCAGGGGATGCGACGTCGTTGGCCTTCCCGGAGCACCTGCGCCCACGGGTCGGCCATGCGACGCAGGCTCTCGAGCGCACGCTCGGTCTTGCGCTCCTGATGGATCGTCACGCCCACAATGATCGCGATGGAGGCGAGGAGGACTGCCGCGTCCCGCGGCTCTCCGAGGAACAGGTAGACCATCCCCGCGACCAGGAGAAGGGCGATCATCGGCTCGCTCACGACCTCCCACGCGAGGGACCACGCCCCGTGGTCGCGAGCCGTCGTGACCTCGTTCGGGCCCTCCTCGGAAAGGCGGCGAGCGGCCTCGGCCTCGGTCAGGCCAAGGGGCCCCGTCGACCCCGAGCTCGTGCCCGCCATGCTCCTTGCCGGCCGGGCCGGGGATGGCCCATGTCGTCGCGTCTCTCGAGCAGCAGGGGCCGCCGGTCGAAGCCGGGTATCTCTTCTTGGGTCCATGGGCCGATGAGGTTAGGGTCAATCGAGCTTCACTATGCTGTCGACAGCTCCGTAGGAGGCTTCGCGTTCTGCCGGAGTTCCCCGACGTCAGGCTTCGGGCTTGGTCTTGCGCCGCTGTTGAGAAGAGGCCCCCGCGGGAGGTACCCCTGGCGACGCCTCCACGGTGGCATCCCCCGAGGAGACCTTGCCATCCGCCGAGAACCTTCGAACGTGGCGGAGCATCGCCGACTCCCGTTTCCGTTCGGCCCGGTGGTACCCCTCGTCTCGGGTCCCCTGTGTCATCAGGATGACCACGCGCCCGGGGGCGCTCCTCCCCGTCCGCCCCTTCCGCTGGATGGTACGGATCTCGCTCGGAAGGGCTTCGAAGAAGACCACCAGGTCGACGTTGGGGATGTCGATCCCCTCCTCGGCGACCGAGCTCGCCACCAGGACGGGGAACCTCCCGGAGCGGAAGTCCTCGAGGACCCGGGCCTGCTCCCTCTGGTCCATCCCCTTGTCCTCGTCCGACCGGGTGGCCTGCCCCACGAAGCGGCGCGCGACCACCCCTCGCTCGGCGAGCCCCTCGACGATCGAACGGACCGTGTCGCGGAACTGTGCGAAGACCAGGATCTTGGCGGCGGAGTTCTTTTCGAGCGTCTCCTGGACCACGGAGGCCAGCTCCGGGAGCTTCGGATGAGAAGCGCGGCCCTCGGGACCCAAGCTCACGCTTGCGGCCTCCCGGGACTTCGCGATCATCGGATGGGCGAGGAAGGCCTTGTCCGCCTTTCCGAGCTTGTCCTTCGCCGCAACGCGCTCGAAGTAGCCCAGGAGCGGGGCGACCCCCTGCGTCTCGAGAAGCTCTCCGGCGTGGTAGAAGTGCATGGCGAGCATCAATCGATAGAGGGCGCCGAACTTCCGCCCCATCGGGCCGGGGCGGGCCATGATCATCCCCCGCGTCGCGACGAGGTCCTTCACCCCGGTGACCCGGAGGGGCTTGTTCCGCAGGAACCCCATCTTCTGGAGGCTGTGCATCGACTCGTTCGCCGCCTCGCGGAGCCCCTTGCGCAGCTCCTCGAGCTCGGGGGGGAGCCGAACCCTGACGTGTTCGGTCTCGACAGCCTGGACATAGGCCGCGACGTCCGGGTCCTCGCGCGTCCGTGCCTCCACGCGGGAGATGGCGAGCGCCCCCAGGACCTCGTCGATCTTCGTCCCCTTCCCACCTGGGGATGCGGTGAGGCCGAGGACTCGACGGTCCTCGGGGCGCTGCGTCCGGTAGATGGCGGCGATCTTCACGTAGGCGTAGTTCCCGACGGCCCGGTGCGCCTCGTCGAAGACGAGCAACGCGACGTCCCGCAGGGAGTACCGCCCCTCCACCAGATCATTGACCACCAGCTGCGGCGTGGCGAAGACCGCCTGCGCAGGCTCCCAGGCCCCCTCCCGTTTCGGCGATCCTACCGTGCCAGTGAAGGTGGCCCGTGGGAGGGAGCGGAACCACCCCGCGAAGGAGCGGGCGTGCTGCTCCACCAACGGGCGGGTGGGAGCGAGGAACAGCACTTTCCCGCGGCGGCAACGCAGCCGCTCGGCCGCCGCCATCGCGGCGATCACGGTCTTCCCGAGCCCCGTGGGAAGAACCACCAGGACATCGGTCTCCAGCGCCATCCGTGTGATCGTGAGCTGGAAGGGGTAGGCCCGAACGCGGGAAGGTCGTAGCAAGGGATGGTCGACGAACTCGCTCGACGACTCTTGGAGGAGCATCCCCTCGGGCAGCGGCGGCTCGGGGGGAGGAAGGGCCGCGGCGGGCACGCCCACGGAAGGGTGCCCCGAGGGCTGCTCGCCTTCTTCCCCCCCGCCCACCAGAAAGTCGTCGAGGGTTCTCTGGGGCTTCGGCGCTACAGGGGAGGGAGGTCCGACGGGGGCGTCCGAGGAGGCCGCACCGGCCTTCTTCCCCGGGGCTCGCAGGCGCTCCACCTCATCTGGCAGGAGAGAGCCTTGGGCCTATGAGGCGTCGCCAGTCGCGACCGTTTCGGCCTTCGGGCGGAGGGCAGGGGGCGCGATCCGCTCCACACCCCCCATGTAGGGGCGCAGGACCTCGGGGACCGTGACGGTCCCGTCCGCGTTCTGATAGTTCTCCAGGATGACCGCCATCGCCCGGGAGGTGGCGACCGCGGTCGAGTTCAGCGTGTGCGGCACGACCTTGCCGGGCTTCCCTCGCTTGCCCATCCGGATACCGAGCCGCCGGGCCTGGTAGTCCGTGCAGTTGGAACAGCTCACGACCTCGCGGTACGCCCCCTGCTTGGCGAAGTACGCTTCGATATCGTACTTCTTCGCGGCCACGGTGCCGATGTCGCCCGTGCAGACGTTGACGACCCGGTAGGGCACGCGGAGCTTCTGGAAGATGTCCTCGGCGTTCGCGCGCAGCTCCTCGTGGATCCGATCGGAGTCCTCGGGCCGGCAAAAGACGAACTGCTCGACCTTCTGGAACTGGTGCACGCGGAAGACCCCCTTCTGGTCCACACCATGGCCGCCGATCTCCCTTCGGAAGCACGGGGTGGCGGCGGTGAGGCGGATAGGGAGGTCCTCTTCCTCGAGGAGGTCCCCCAGGTGCAGGGCCCCCAGGGGGTGCTCGGCCGTGGCGATGAGGTAGAGGTCGTCCCCCTCGATCTTGTACATCACGTTCTCGAAGTCGGAGAGGTCCGTGACCCCCTCGTAGGGGGCCCTCCTCAACATCAAGGGGGGCGCGACGAGTCGAAACCCCTTGGCCAGGATCAGATCGAGCGCGAAGCGCTGCAACGCGAGGTCGAGCTGGGCCAGTGCGCCCTCCAGGTAGAAGAAGCCGGCCCCGCTCGCACGCCGGGCACGGTCGAAGTCGGCGATGCCCAGCTTCTCCGCGAGCTCCCCGTGGGAGAGGAGCGGGAAGGAGGGTTTGGGGACCTCCCCCCAGGTCGCGACCGTCGCGTTGTCCCGGTCGTCCTTGCCGTACGGGACGCTCGTCTCGAGCAGGTTCGGCACCCGCATGAGGGTCCGGTCGCGCGTCTCCTGGGAGGTCCTCTCCAGGCGCTCGACCTCGGTCAGCTTGTCGGGAAGACCTTGGGCCTCTTCGCTCAGTTCCTTCGCGTCCTCCCCCTTCTTCCGAGCCTCCCCAAGGGCTCGGGAGAGCTCGTTGCGTCGCTTCCGAAGCCGGTCCCCCTCCTGGTGCAGACGCCGCCACTGGTTGTCGGCCGCCTGGACGGTCGCGAAGAGCTCCAGGTACTGGGGAACCTGCCGACGCCCCAGGTTCTCCTTGACCTTCTCGGGCTCCCGGCGGACCAGGTCGAGGTCGATCACGGCGAGGGCTAGTCCGTCCCCCCCAAAGGCATTGCGAGAGACCCCTACGAGGCCCGGAGGAGTGGTTCGCTTTCCGACCCTCGAGGTTTCACGGAAGCATTTTACCCGACCTTCCCTCGAGGGGGCAGGAGCAGGAAGCCATGGCGCTCGCGAAGACCGTCCCGAAGGTCGAGGAATACGGACTGTTCATTGACGGCAAGTGGGAGTCCCCCGGGGGGGCCTCGCGGTTCACGACGAGGAACCCTGCGACTGGAGAGGTTCTTGGGAGCTTCGTCTCGGCCACGGCCAAGGAGGTCGACCGGGCGGTCAGCGCCGCCGCGAAGGCCTTCCCGAAGTGGCGGGAGACGCCGGCCCCCAAGCGGGGACAGCTCCTCCTGCGGGTCGCCGAGATCTACCGGGAGCGCAAGGACGAGCTGGGCGAGACCGTGACGATGGAGATGGGCAAGATCCTCCCCGAAGGGAAGGGGGACGTCCAGGAGGCCATCGACTTCATCGAGTACATGAGCGGCGAGGGACGCCGCCTGCTCGGCGAAACGGTCCCCTCGGAGCTTCGCAACAAGTACTGCATGACCGTCCGACAGCCGAAGGGGGTCGTCGCGGCGATCACCCCGTGGAACTTCCCCACGGCCATCCCCAACTGGAAGATCGCGGCTGCGCTCATCAGTGGGAACACCGTCGTTTTCAAGCCGGCATCGAACACCTCGCTCTGCGGCACGAAGGTCGTCAAGGCCTACGAGGATGCGGGGCTCCCTCCCGGGGTCCTGAACCTCGTGACGGGGGCGGGAGGGATCGTCGGGGACGCGCTCATCCGCGACCCCCGCGTCAAGGCCGTGAGCTTCACCGGCGGAACGGACACGGGGAAGCAGGTCTATCTCAAGGGCGCGGAGCACCTCAAGTACGTCCACCTCGAGCTGGGGGGCAAGAACCCTCAGATCGTCCTCAACGACGCGAACCTCGACCTCGCGCTTGACGGGGTCCTCTTCGGGGCCTTCGGCTCGAGCGGGCAACGCTGCACGGCGACGAGCCGTCTCATCATCCAGGAAGGCGTCTACGACAGGTTCCTCGGCATGCTCTTGGACCGGCTCAAGTCGTTCAAGGTCGGGAACCCGGTGGACAGGGGGGTGGACATGGGCCCGGTTGCCAGTGCGGACCAGGAGAAGAAGGTCCTCACCTACATCGACGTGGGACAGAAGGAGGGGGCGAAGCTCCGCGCGGGGGGCAAGAAGCTCACGGGAGGGGACTACGACAAGGGGTACTTCGTCGCGCCCACCGTCCTCGAGGCTAAGCACGGGATGAGGGTCACGAAGGAGGAGATCTTCGGCCCTGTCCTCTCGGTGATGAAGGTGAAGGACTTCGAGGAGGCGGTCCGGGTCGCGAACGACGTGGACTACGGGCTCTCCTCCTCGATCTACACGAAGGACGTGAACCTCTCGTTCCAGGCGATGGAGCGGCTCGAGGCGGGCATCACGTACATCAACGCCCCGACCATCGGGGCCGAGGTCCAGCTCCCGTTCGGAGGGATCAAGCAGACCGGCAACGGAGGTCGGGAGGCGGGGACCACCGCCATCGACGAGTTCACCGAGATCAAGACGGTCTTCGTCGACTTCTCGAACAAGCTCCAGAAGGCGCAGATCGAGGGCTGACCTCTCGGGCTGCCCGGGACCTCGACCCCCCCACCGGTGGGGTCATGCCCCGCCGTTCCGGATGTTTTGTGCATGGAGAGATGCAGCCTCCGAGTGAGAAAGGACCCCGGAAAGGAGCATAAGCAAGGAGAGTGCATGGTTTCCCTTCGATGGCACGAACCGCTCCACGGTACCTTCGGGCATTCTGTGTGCTTTCCGTCGCGGCGCTTCTGACGGTCCCCGGCATCGCCACCGGGCACGCTCCAGCCCCACGACCAAGCTCCTTCCATCCCGCGCTCGAGGAGAAGCCCCCGAGGGCTCCCTCCTCCGCTCACCGGATTCCAGCAAGGCTCCCGCACATGCTGGGCCACAACCCAGCCCTTCCGCGCGCTTCCAGCGCCGGTTCTGTGTCGAATACCCTGGTCCTACTGAACAACACGATCGTCGGCGGGAACTTCCTGCCCAAGAACGGCGCGAACCCTTGGGACGGGGCCCCGGACCCGGCGGACAACGAACTGTTCGTCACAGACTCCTCTAGCTCCCAAGTGACGGTCGTCAATTCCGGCACGAGCGCCCTCGCCGGCGCTCTGCCCGTGGGGTCGGGCCCGTCCGGCATCCTCTACGATGCCTCGAACCACGAGGTTTACGTGGCCAACTTCGGGTCCGACAATATCACGGTGTTCGATGCCACCACACGTGCGGTGGTAGCGTCCGTCCCCGTCGGCCTCGGCCCCATCGATCTTGCCCTGGACACCTCGAACGGATACCTCTACGTGGCGGACTACAGCTCGTACAACTTGACGGTCCTCAATACGGCCACCAACCGCGTCGTGGGGTCCATCCCCATCGTGTTCACCCCTGCGAACCTCGCCTACAATCCCGTCTCCGGGGATCTCTACGTCGACGGCTTCTTCGGCAGCCAGGTCGCGGTCGTGAACCCCACGACCGCCACGGTCGTCTCGACCCTGAACGCCGGGGCGGGGTCCGCGGGAATCGCTGTGGACAACGTCAACGGGGAGACCTACGTCGCGAACGAATTCAGCTCCAACCTCACGGTCATCACCTCTTCGAACACGCTCGGTACCCCGGTCGCCATCGTGGGCTCCACGCCCGTCGACGTCGTCTACGACCCGGTGAGCCTTGACCTCTATGTGGCGGACGCCTTCAACGCCGTTTGGGTCATCACTCCCGCCGGGGGGCTGCTCGGTTCGGTGCCGGTCGGCGGCAGTCCCACGGTGGCCTGCAATAGCGTCACCGGGACCATTTTCGCGACCAACTACTATTCCGACAACGTGAGCGTCATCGACAGCGCGACGGGCAAGCTGCAAGCGACTGTGCAGATCGGGACCGGCCCGGACGGGCTCGCCTTCGATCCGACCAACCACGACGTCTACGTCGCGGACCAGGCTATGGACACGGTGGATGTTGTCGACCCAATCTCGGGGCGGACCATCGCGTCCGCCCCGGTCGGCCTCCAACCGTATTCGGTGGCCTTCGACAGTACTAACGGCGATCTGTACGTCCCGAATTGGAACTCGAACAACGTGAGCGTGATCGACACCGCGACGAACCGCGATGTCCTCTCCATCACGCTGCCGGGGTACGACGGGGAGGCGTCGGAGTATGACGGCACGACGAACGCCGTGTGGGTCTACGACCTCTGGCTCGGTGGTATCGACATCATCTCGGGAGCGACGAACCGCGTGGTGGGGAGCATCCCTCTGCCGGGTGGAAGCAACCTCGGGGACTTTGCGTGGGACCCGCAATCGGGGACCATCTACGCTTCCACCACCGTGAACGGCTACAACAACGTCACGGTGTTCGACCAAGCGACATGGTCCGTCGTGGCGCAGGTTCCCGTGGGGATCTCCCCGCTCGGGCTGGCCTACGATGCCGCGAAGGGCGAGGTGTTCGTGGCCGACTCCGGGTCCGCGAACGTCACGATCATCAACACGACGACCTACCGGACGGTGGGATCCATCCCGGTCGGTGGCAGCCCGATGGCCGTCGCGCTCGATCCGCTCAACGGCTACCTCTACGTGACCGACACCGTCTCGGGAAGTACGGTGGTCGTCGACACATCCACCGATTCCGTGGTCGGATCGGTCCCGGTAGGCCTGGGCCCTGTCGCCTTGCTTTTCGACCCGATCACCGGCAACGTTGTGGTGGCGAACCAGTTCTCCGGTTCGCTTTCCTATCTCACACCCGCTTCCGTCACGCCGGTCCTCACGGGGGTCCAGGCCACCCCGCCCTCCCGGACGATGGCCACCACCACCGTGGCGGACTTCGTCGCCGCGCCGGTCTGCGCGGGCGGGGCCTGCCCCGCCGGGACCACCTATAGCTGGTCGCAGACCCACGCACTCGGGACGTTCAACACGACGGTGAGCCGCTGGGTGGCGTTCACGGCAGGATCGACAACCGGGACCGACACCCTCTTCGTGAACGCCACGCTCAACGGCGTCACCGTCCAGAGCAACCCTGTTGTCGTCACCATCACTGGCCCGATCCTCTCCGCCGTGGGCATCTCGCCTAGCCCGGCCTCAGTTCCGATCGGCCGAACGGTGTCCTTGTTGGCCTCGCCCAGCTGCTCCGGAGGCAGCTGCCCGAGCGGGACGAGCTACACCTGGACCCTCACGAACGCGCTCGGAACGTTGTCCGGGGCCTCCGGCAACACCGTCACCTTCACCGCCGGTACCCAGGCCGGGACGGACACGCTCTTCGTGAACGGGACCCTCAACGGTGTGCGGGTGCAGGGTAGCCCTGACGTGATCACGCTCTCTGCGGGCGCCGCCCTCGCGGGAGTAGCCGTGAGCCCCATCGCCCCCTCGGTCCCGCTCGGAGGAGCGGTCTTCCTCTCGGCCTCTCCCAGCTGTACGGGGGCTCCGTGCCCGACGACCATCACCTATGCGTGGAGCCTAACCAACACCCTCGGGCAGCTCTCCTCCGCATTAGGCTCGGGCACCACATTCCAGGCGGGGAACCTCGCCGGGCAAGCCACCGTCTTCCTCAACGCCTCGCTGAACGGGACGACCCGTGAGAGCTCGGCTTTGGTGACCATCTTGACGCCCTCGGTCTCGCTCCTCTCCGTCGCGATCACCCCGAGCTCGACGAGCATCGGCCAGGGTGGGGCCCAGACGTTCACGGCGACACCGACGTGCTCGGGGTCCTGCCCTTCCGCGGTCAGCTTCGCCTGGACGCTGAACAGCGCCTTCGGGAGCCTCAACCGAACCTCGGGCACCCAGGTGAACTTCGCCGCACCGTCCTCTTCGGGCGACAACCTGCTCTTCGTGGTCGCGTCCCTCAACGGTGTGGAGCACACGGCGTGGGCGAACATCACGGTCGGGAGCGGGGGAGGGACCCCCACGATCCTCGGGGTCGCGGCACCTCTCGCCTACGGGCTTCTGGTGGTCATCGTGCTTCTCCTGGGCATACTCATTCTCATGATCGTCGTGGGGCGGCGAAGGCGTAAGCTCCCCTCGACCTCTCCGACCTCCGCGACCGCGGACGCTTCGCCCCCTCCACCACCTCCGCCGGCCCCCGAGCCCCCCGCGGACGACATCCCGCCTCCCCCTCCTCCGGAGACCTCCGCGGTAGAGGGGGAAGAGAAAGCCACACCGGCAGAGACCGAAGCAGCTCCGACTCCGCCGAGCGAGGAGCAAGACGGGGAGACCGCGCAGTCCGGCCCCATCGAGCCCTCGCCGAACACTGGGGTTGAGGTGGAGGAGCCCACATGGACGGAGGACTCCGAGGAAGGTCCTGCCCCCGATGTCGAAGTGCAGGACGAGCCGGCAGGCGACGCGGGGACGCCCCCCGGCGACCCCTCCCCGCCGCCTTCGGAGTAGGGGCCCACTCCCCGCTCCGCGGCTTGAAATATCCCCCCTGAGGTGAGGCGGTCGTCCATTCGATGAACGACGAGCAGCTCGCGAGGGAGATCGAGACCATCCAGGAGATCGTGCGGGTCCGACTCCGCCGATACAACCGCGAGATGCGCGAGCTGGACCGCGACCTTCGTGAGCTCCGGGCGCTCCAGAGGGCGCGGCGCACTTCCCAGGTCAGCGTCGCGGAGCGCGAAACCGTCTCCGAGGAATCTTCTCCGTGACCGCGCGCACCCGCGGTGCGCCGAAGAGCCCCCGAGTGCGCGGAGCGGTGTCTCCGACCCTGACGCTTCCCGACCGACCCATCCCGACAGCGCTGCTCCGGCGGCGCCTCCGGGAGGCCGTGGTCGAGGACTGGGACTTCTCCAACGGGCGGATCTTCGGGAGCATGTGCACCCAACCCCTCCCCGAGGCCGTGACGGCCTCTCGAGCGTTCCTGACCGCGAACCTCGGGAACCCTGGCCTGTGCCCTGGGACCGCTCGGCTGGAAGAGGAGGTCGTCTCGATGCTCCTCGATCTCTTCCATGGTCCCCAATTCGGCGCGGGAGGGTGGGTCCTGAGCGGCGGGACCGAGGCGAACCTTACCGCCCTCTGGATGGCGCGCAACGCTTCTCACCGGAACGAGGTCGTCCTCCCCGAGAGCGCCCACTTCTCCTTCGTGAAGGCGCTGGACCTCCTTCAGCTCGAGCCCAAGTGGGTCCCGCTGGACGCGGCGGGACGCTCTCGCCCCGAGGAGGTACGTCGGGCGATCTCCTCCCGGACCGCGGCGGTCGTCGCGGTAGCGGGATCCACGGAGCTAGGCGCGGTAGACCCTGTCCGGGAGATCGGGGAGATCGCCGCCGACCGGGGCGTTCCCCTGCATGTCGACGCCGCCTTCGGGGGCTTCGTCCTCCCGTGGCTCCCCGGGGCCCCGGGGTTCGACCTTGGGCTCACGGGGGTGACGAGTCTCACCGTAGATCCTCACAAGATGGGCCTGGCCCCGGTCCCGGCGGGAGTTCTGCTCGTGCGCCACCGGGAGATGTCGGGGTCGATCTCGGTCGCGTCCCCCTATCTCTCCTCACCTCAGACGACCGGGCTCCTCGGGACCCGCGCATCTTCCGCGGTCGCGGCCACGTATGCGGCGCTGTTGTCCTTGGGAAGGCAGGGCTATTCGGCCCAGGCCGCGCGCACACTTCGGCTCACCCGAAAGCTCCTCGAGGGAGGCCGTCGCTGGGGCCTCGAGCCCGTGGTCGAGCCCACCGTCAACATCGTGGCCTTCCACCATCCCAACCCCATGGGAGTGCAGACCTGGATGCTGGAGCGGGGATGGGATGTGAGCTCGATCCGCACCCCGTCGGCGTTACGGTTCGTCGTAATGCCCCACGCTTCCGACAGAAGTATCAGCGGGCTCCTTCGCTACCTGGGGAGGGCCCTCGAACGCTTCCCCGCATCGCGACGGGGGTAGGGACCCGAAACGGTCGGTCTCACTCTGGTATCGGGGTGAGCCCATCGGGACCGGGACCCGAGGACCGCGGGGCCGACCCCGTGCGGCGCTCCCCTGGGGTCTGGCCGTCGAACCTCCAGAGGTCGGTCTGCCCGAAGGTCCTCTGGCGGGAGAGGGGACGCAGCGTGGGATCCTCCTCGAGGACGCGAAGGGTCTCGTGGGAGGGAACGGCCGAGGAGATGAGCCGGGTCCTTCCGCGACGGCCCCCGGAGTGGATCTCGGTGTGCACCAGGCCCAGCGTCTCGAACTCGGTCACATAGTCGGCGACGGTGCGCGTGCCCAGGGGCTTGTGGCCCAGCTGGTGGCAGAGCGTCGAATAGCCGTGGTAGACCTCCCCCATCGAGACTCCCTCGCCCCGGCGCTTCTCGGAGAGCGAGATGACGACCCAGAGGAGGATCTTGTGCTGGAGCGTGAGCTTCCGAACGCAGTCCGCGATGACGTCCAATTCCAACTTGTTCTTGGCGTGGATGACGTGCTCGCTCCGGATGGTGTGGGAGCTCAGCTGGTCGGCGACCTCGGCACTCTTGCGGAGGAGGGCCAGGGCCCTTCGGGCGTCCCCGTGGTCCTGGGCCGCGTAGAGGGCGCAGCGGTCGAGGGCCTCGTTATCGAGGGCCCCTTCGACGAACACTTCCGCCGCCCGTTCCTTCAGGATGTCGCGGAGCTGCGGCTGGGTGTAGGGGGCGAAGGAGACCTTCTCCTCGGAGAGGCGGCTCTTGACGCGCGCGTCCAAGCGCTGGGCGAACTGGAGGTCGTTCGAGATGCCGATGATGCCGACGCGGGCCTCCTTGAGGTCGCGGTTGATCTGCGCGAGCGTGTAGAGGATCGACGTTCCGGCGTCGGTCCCGCCGCTCTTGCCGAGGCAGTCGATCTCATCGAGGACCAGCAAGAGCACGCCCCCCCGCTTGTCCGAGAGCCGGCAGAGCGCCTGGTAGACCCGGTCCTGCGACCAACCCGTGGGGATCATGTCCTCGTCAGAGAGCCCCTTCTGGACGATCTGGTTCGCGA
This sequence comes from Thermoplasmata archaeon, assembly GCA_028864975.1. Taxonomy (GTDB): domain Archaea; phylum Thermoplasmatota; class Thermoplasmata; order Lutacidiplasmatales; family UBA184; genus JAKAAX01. The sequence goes on from JAGWLG010000011.1 coordinate 43,926, forward strand.
GGTTCTGAAGAACGGCGTACTCACCGTTGACATTAGCGCAGTTCAAGTTGAGGAAGGTCACCTTCGCGTCGGCGGGAAGCCGTTTCGCGAACTCCTTCTGCACCTGCGTGACGACCGCGCTCTTCCCCGTCCCGACCTTCCCGTAGATGAAGAGGTGCGAGGGAAGGTTCCCCCGGACCGCCGGGGCGAGGACGCGGAGGACGTCCCGGATCTCGGTGTCGCGGTGCAAGAGCCGCGACGGGACGTAGTCCTCTTGGAGGGGCCGCAAGCTTCCCTTGTAGAGCTGGCTCCCCCGTTTCAGGATCTCGTCGAAGACGTCCCCTGGGGAGGCGGCGGGCGTCTCGGGGGGCCCGCCCGAGCCGCCGGGAGAAGGCTCACTGAGCTGCTGCTCGCGCGGCTGGTCCATGGCACCGTGAAGAGGGAGCCGGCCCCGGAGCCCCCTTCAGGTGACCGACTTCGTTGAAGCAATTAAGCACATCGGACGCGAAAGAGGAAGTTGCGCCTGGACGCTGTCTTCAACACGGGACCGGGGCGGGCGGGGAAGGGCTGCGCTTGCGCGGGGAGCAAGCGGGCGGACGGGCCAAGGGTCCCGTCCCGGGCCGCGGTTCGGAGAGAAGGGCTTAAGTCCGACCTGGCTAGCGCCGCTCCGCATGCCCGCCGTCGAGCGCAACATCAACGTGGAGCCGCTGAAGACCCAGTTCATCGAGGAGCAGCCCGTTGAGCTCGTGGAACGAAAGGGCCTGGGACACCCTGACAGCATCTGCGACGGGGTCTCCGAGGCCGTGAGCCGCGCCCTGTCGAAGATGTATCTCGATGAGTACGGAAGGATCCTCCACCACAACACTGACGAGACCCACGTCGTCGGGGGCCAGGCCACGCCCGCCTTCGGTGCGGGGAAGGTCGCCCAGCCGGCCTACGTCTGCTTGGTGGGCCGCGCGACAACCGAGGTCAACGGCGAGAAGCTCCCGTTCCGACAGACCGCGATCGATGCGGCCAAGACCTACATCAAGGGCGTCTGCTCCCACCTGGACGCGGAGAAGCAGATCGACTACGACTGCAAGATCGGTCAGGGCTCCGTCGACCTTCGCGGGGTGTTCGAACAGGAGGGCCACCTTGCCAACGACACCTCCTTCGGGTGCGGCTACGCCCCGCTCTCCGAGACCGAGACGCTCGTGCTGGAGACGGAGCGCTTCCTGACGCTCAAGCTCAAGAAGAAGGTCCGGTCGCTGGGTGAGGACGTCAAGGTCATGGGGTGCCGCCGGGGCGACGAGATCCGCCTAACGGTGGCCGCCGCGATGGTCGCGCGGGAGCTCAAGGGCCGGGACGACTACGTCTCGGCGATCCGCGAGATCCACGACGAAGTGGAGAAGAACGCGGCGAAGTACACTCGCCGCCAGGTGAGCGTCGACATCAACACGGGCGACAACTACGACAAGGGTGTCTACTACCTCACCGTCACCGGCCTCTCCCTCGAGAACGGGGACGATGGGTCCACCGGCCGCGGGAACCGCGTGAACGGGCTCATCACACCGTACCGGCCGATGAGCATGGAGGCGACGAGCGGCAAGAACCCCGTCACCCACGTGGGGAAGATCTACAACCTCCTGTCGAAGGAGATCGCGAACGACATCGTGAAGAAGGCGGGGGGCAACGTCAAGGAGGTCCACGTCCGGATCCTCTCCCAGATCGGTAAGCCGGTCGACCAGCCGCTCGTGTGCGCCGTGAACGTGCTCACCACGGACTCGGCGAACAAGAACGAGGTCTTCCACACCGCCCACGAGGTCGCGGACGGCTGGCTCACGAAGGCCCACACCATCCCCCAGCTCCTGCTCACCTCGAAGCTCACCACGTTCTGAACGGGGGGGCCGGGACCGGGCGTCGCGAGCCGTCCCGGGGTCGAGCGGAGCGACGCCGATGAGGGTCTACGTCGAGGCCTACGGGTGCGCCCAGAACCTGGGGGAGGCGGAGGCGCTCCGAGCGCTCGCGACCTCGCAGGGACATCTCCTCGCCGACCGCCCGTCGGAGGCGGATGTCGGGGTCCTCGTGACGTGTGCGGTCATCGGCCACACGGAGGACCACATGGTCGAACGGTGGCGAGAGCTCTCAAGCGTGCTGCCGCACACCGTGGTCACGGGTTGCATGGTTCCCCTCCGCCAGGAGCGACTCACCGCTCCCGGGGCGCGGGGAACGACCCACCTGCTTCCGATCCGGGCGCAGGAGAAGCTCCCGGAGCTTCTGCGGTCCCTGCCCGGTCCCGGGGCGGTCGCGGCCCCCCCGGTCGGGAACGCCGAACATGGAGGGCTCCTCCAGGTTCGCCCCAAGGTCCCTCCGGCGGAAGCGACGGTCCACCGTGAGCTCGTCCTGGCCCAAGGGTGCACGAGCCACTGCACGTACTGCTTCTCTCGTCTGGCGAGGGGACCCCTCAAGAGCACCCCGCTCCCGCACTTGCTCGCCCAGGCACGCGCGGCGATCGCGGGGGGGGCGGTCGAGCTGCGGGTGAGCTCCCTGGACACCTCCTGCTGGGGCGAGGACCTGGGGGAGGGCGGTCCGCGCCTCCCCGAGGCCGTCCGCGAGCTCTCGGCCCTTCCCGCGCCCAAAGACTTCCGACTGCGCGTGGGCATGATGAGCCCGCAGACCCTTTCGACGATCTCCGAGCCCTACTTCGAGGCCCTCTCCTCCCTCCCCCGGATGTTCCGGTTCCTCCATCTTCCCGTCCAGTCAGGGTCCGACCGCGTGCTGAGCGCCATGAAGCGGGGCTACGCCGTCGAGACCTTCCTGAGGCTGGTCGCGAGGGCCCGGGAGCTCGTCCCCGACCTCATGCTGTCGACCGATGTTATCGTCGGCTTCCCCGGCGAAAGGCCCGAGGACCACGAATCGACGCTTCGGCTCCTCGAGAGCGTCCGCCCCGAGGTCCTGAATCTCACGAGGTTCTCCCCGCGCCCCATGACCCCTGCCGCACGATGGGAGCCGATCGTGAGCCGCGTCGTGAAGGAACGCTCCCGGGAGGTCACCGCGCTCAGGCTCCGACTGGCGAGAGGAAGAATGGAACGGTGGGTCGGATGGAAAGGCCGCGGGGTCGTGACCGAGCATGGGCCCGAGGGGACGTGCGTCGCCCGGATGCCGAACTACCTCCCCGTGGTCCTGCCCGAGCGCCGACCCCTGGGGACCTGGCTCGACCTCACGGTCCGCGGAGCGCGCTCGACCTACCTGCTCGGTGAGAGCTAGCACGCTATCCGACGAGAGGGCGCGTCTTTATCTCTACGAAAATCGCTATCCCACGACGTGGACGACATCGACCGTCGCATCCTCCAGCTGCTCAAGGAGGACGGACGGGCCACCAACGCCGAGGTCGGGACGAAGATCGGCCTCTCGGAAGGGGCGGTGCGCCGGCGTATCGCCCGCATGCGGGCCGAGGGAACGATTCTTCGGTTCACCGTGGTCACCCTCCCCCTGGGACCGGAAGGCCTGGTCCTGATCCGGTGCCGGCCCGGGAAGACGGCGACCATCCTCGAGCACGTCCGGCAGAGGGCCACCGAGGTCTTCGAGTCCTCGGGAGAGTACGACCTGGGGGCCATCATCGAGTGCGGAACGATGGACGCGCTCAATCGGGAGCTGGATGCGATCCGCGCCCTCGATGGAGTGGACGCCACGTTGACCCTGATCCGTCTCACGCGATGGCAGAAGACCCCCCAGGCCGCGCCCGGAGGGGCGGCCCCGGTGGCTCCCTCCCGTGCCGCTCCCGCCCCTCCCCCTCGCCGACCCATGGGGAGCAAGGGGCGCTGACCGGGGGGCCCGACCTCTCCTTGCGAAGGCGTCCGATGGCCCCGTGTGACGCTCGAGGATCGGCCCGGTGGGAGGTCCACGAGGGACAACCCGTGGGGACACCTAGAGGGGCCTAGAACCTCATGGCGACAGTCGCGATCGGTCCCATCTTCCTCGGTGTCGGGGTCCTCATCGTCCTCGTGGTCGTCCTGATCCTGGTCTGGCGCGTCATCGTGCCGATGTGGGTGAAGCGACGCCAGGCCCAGGTCGCCGAGGGGACCGCCTGGATCGAGGACCGGGCCTGGAACCAGATCCAGGCCGCGAAGGCGCTCGCGGACTTCCTCGACCGGGAAGGGACCGACATCCGAGAAGCGGTCGTGCAGATCGAGGTGGCCACGGGAAAGTACGAGATGAGGCGCTACGTGGAGGCGCAGCGGCTTGCGAAGGAGGTCACCGAGAAGCTCGCGGCTCGCCGCAAGCGCCCCCGCGAAACCCCGGGCGCCTCGACCCCCAAGCCGGTCGGCAAGCCGATCGTCGAGCCCGAACCCGAGGGCCCCACGCACCGAGACCTTGCCCGAAGGGTGGGCGACCCCGACCCCGAGGAGAGGCCCTCCCCGACCCGAGGGTCTATCTCCTCCCCTCCGCTCCGGGCCACCGAAGCTGGAGCGGGGGGAGACGTGGAGCACGACGAAGAGGAGGGGAGCGCTCCACCGGAGGAGATCGAGGACGGGACGATCACCGCCGAGCGCGCGAAGCGACCGAAGGACTTCATGGAGGCACGTTTCATGCTAACTTCGCTCCAGAACGACCTCGATGCGGCTCCCGCCGAGCGGAAGCAGGACCCGGCGGTCCGGGAGGCCCGCGACTGGGCCCAGAAGAGCCAGGCTTCCTTCGACCGGAAGGACTACACCGAGAGCCTGCGTCTTGCCATGCGGGGACGAAGGAGGCTCGGCGGGGCCGGGATCTCGACCATCAGTGTTGGGGCGGGGACCGTCGTCGAGGCTCCCCCGGAGGAGCTCTCCCCTACGGCGCGCCGCTCCTCGGCTCCACCCCCAACGGCCGCCACCTCCGCGCCCCCTTCCGCCACGGCCCCAACGTCCCCGGCGATGTCGTGTGGCCGGTGCGGTCGGGTCAACAACTCCGGGGACCGGTTCTGTCGGGGCTGCGGAGCCATGCTGGCTCCTCCCAGCTGTCCCCGGTGCCACCGCCCTGTGGAAGCGGACGACAGGTTCTGCCACGGCTGCGGAAGCCCGCTCGGGGGCTGAACGCTCTCGCGAGGCCCCCTGGCGAGGCTGGTCCCGACGCAAGAGGAGGGACACGTCTTGCTCCAGGACCCGACGCTTGCGTGGTTGCTCGAACGCGAGCAGCCCGCCGTGCGCTACCGCGCCCTGACCGAGCTCCTGGGAAGGCCGAAGAGCGACCCCCAGGTCCGCGAGGCCCGGGCGGAGATCCCTCGGCGGGGGTGGGCCGCGGACCTCCTCGCAAGGCGGGACCCGGGGGGTTGGTGGGTGAGCCCGAAGAGCCTCTACACGCCGAAGTACCTCAGCACGAACTGGCAGCTGCTGGTCCTCTCCGACCTTGGCCTCACGCGGGCCCATCCCCAGATCCGGCGGTCCTGCGAGCTCTGGATGAAGGTCTTCGCGCTCGAGGGAGGGGGCGTGGGAAGGAACTCGAAGGGAAAGGGCCACCACTGCGTCGTGGGCAACATGACCCGGGCGCTGATCCGGTTCGGGTACGTGGACGACCCTCGCATTCGACGGAGCCTCGAGTGGCTGGTCCAAACGGCCCACCCACGCGGGGGATGGTCCTGTTTCAGCGACTACTGGGCCGGGCGGAACCTCGACTCGTGGGAAGGCCTCTCCGCCTTTACGGTCTACCCGCGGTCGAAGTGGTCCCCGGCGATGAAGGAGTGCGTCCAGAAGGGGGCCGAGTTCTTTCTGGAACGGGAGCTACATCGCCAGGGTGCGCGCTACGCGCCCTGGTACCGCCTCCACTACCCGGTCCACTACTACTACGACCTGCTGGTGGGTCTGGACGTGCTGACCGCCCTGGGCTACGGGTCGGACCCTCGCCTGAGCTTCGTGTTGAAGTGGCTGCGCTCTAAGCGACGCAGGGATGGGCGGTGGGACCTCGACGCCCAGCATCCGGATGCGGGGGGCGCCTACGGTCGATGGATGCGGGAGCATCCCCGACAACGACCGACCCCGCTCGTCCTGGAAAGGCCCGGAGAACCGAGCAAGATGGTCACGCTGCGTGCCCTCACGGTGCTCTTGAGGGTGGGGGGCTGAAGAGCTGCCAGCCCTCCCTGCCCCCCGGTCCACAACAGCCGCGGGGCCTCCCGGGTACGAGGGGCGCTTCGACCTCGCAGGCTGGGACCTGATCCATGCCCTCGGGCGGCAGAGCAAGCGCCTCCCCCGAAGGGAACGTGCTCTGATCGATCTGGGCATGGGCCGCGGACGTGACCTGATCTTCCTCTCGCGCCACGGTTTCCGGGTCCTGGGGGTGGACCGTGACCCGATGGCGATCGCGAGGGCCCGGCGGCGGGCGGCAGGTCTCGGGCTGCCTATACGAACGGAGCTCGCGGACCTTCGGACCTACCGGCTCCGGGGCTCCTACGAGGTCCTCTTCTCCTCCTCGGCCCTGAACCACCTGCCGCCCAGCGGACGGGCACGACGCTTCGCCCACTTCCAGCGTGCGACCGTCCCGGAGGGGATCCACGCCATCAACGTGTTCGACGCGAAGGAGTACGCCCGACCGTCGCCGGACATCGATCCCGGAGGACTCCCCTTCCGCCGGGGGGAACTTCGGTCCTACTACCGCCGCTGGTCGGTCCTCGAGGACCGCGAACTCGCTCTGGAGTGCAGGTTCGGTGGCCGTCCCCATCGGCACTTCTGGCAGGTGATCGTCGCGCAGAAGCCCAAGTCAGGGGCCATGACGAGGTAGCCAGCCCCGCTCCTCCTCGAGGGCGGGTCCGAGCGCGAAACCTCAGGCGAACTGCTCGAGCCGCCTCTGGTGCTTCCAGTCCTTGAGCCAGTGGCTCTGGGTGAGCCATCTTCCCACGGGGATCTCGAAGAACGAGGAGATCCTGCGGACCACGTCTTCGTAGGTCGCCAGCCGCTCGGGTGGATGGGTCAGCGCGGCGCGGACGTGCTCCCGGACGTTCCAGACCCCGAGGGGCATGACCTGCTCCGGATGGGTCTCCCGCAGGACGACAACGCCCGCCTGCCGCTGCAGGCACTCGAGGTGCTCGCTCGTCGCCAGTCGGGCCGCGTAGTAGCACCCCCCCATCCCGGCGTAGGTGGTCCGCCCCTGGTTCCCCTCCCAGTCCCCCAGCATGACGACCTGCTCCCCGAGGGGGTTCCAGAGCGTGCCAGGGTACCAGGCCTCGATCGATTCGTATCTCCAGGCCCCAGGAAGCAGGAGCAGGAACCAGCGGTCCCCGAGGGCGTTCAGCGTGTAGAGAAGGAACTCGGAGAGCTCGGGAAGGTCCCGAACCTGCTCCAGGTTCTCCTTCGAGAGGAGGTCGTCGACCGCCGTGATCGACCAACGCGTGGGGACGAACCTCCGATGGCCACGACGTCCGAGGGTCCCGGCGCTGAAGGCGCGTTGGATCCGGGAAACGGGTACCTCCTTCTCGTAGAGCTCGGCCACCCCGATCCGGGCCGTCGCGTGAAGGTCATCGGAGGCCTTCTCCAGGCGAGCGTCGACCTTCCTCACCTCCGAGCGGAAGTCGTCCAGGGGGGCCGACGCTCCGAAGGGCGGAGCTTCGTCGGAGAGCTCCAGGCGGACGCGGGGAGCCCGGTGGAAGTGGGCCTCGGTCTCCGCGCTGTCTTGGGCGAGCGCCACCAGCTGGACATCTTGGATGAGCCGCGTGCCGCTCTCGGCGTCCGTGACCTTCACGGGGGCGGTCCCACGCACCAGGGAGGTACGGTAGTTCACGATCTCCTGGAGGGGCCGTCCGACCCAGCGCTCGGGCGTATCGTAGAGGAGCGTGTCCCCGTGCTCCGGAGAGAGGAGCGGACCGATGCTCACGTGGGGGTAGCCGATCCTGCCGACGAAGATCCCCGGGGGCGTGCTCCCCTCCCAGTCCTTCTGCCCGAGCATCGGGAGGGTCCTCCCCAGGCCATTGTAACGAAGGAGGAGCGGACAGACCGGTTTCCCGCAGAGGAGCTGAGCCGAACGGCACCTCAGGCACATCGTCGGGTCCTCTCGGAGCCCGGGGATGGTCCAGATCAGAGAGGGGTCGGACGAGGCCCCGGGGAGGGGAGAGCTCACCCGACGGCTCTCGGGGAAGATGTCCGTGCTCATCGTTGGACCGACAAAGTACGGTCGTGGTGCTCAAATAGAGCGACCAGATGGTGAAACGGTCCGCCACGTGCGGCTTGGGTCTGTGGGCTAGCTTGGTCTAGACTTGGGCGTTCGGGACGCTCAGACTCCGGTTCAAATCCGGACAGACCCATACTCATCAAGGCCGCCCGCTCTCGCCCTCTCTTCTCGACCCCTCCTCGCGGGAAGGGTCGGTCAAGCCCGAGAGGCCTTCCCTTCCCTTCCCCGCCTCCGTGCGTATGACCGACAGCTCCGGCCGAGGCGAGACGGATCGGCATGCGGGAGCTCAAGCGAGGAGATGGTCGAGATACCCCGAAACCCCATCAAGGTCGCGAACGGGGGGCGGGAAGGACATTCGTTCACCAAGATCCCGGGCGAGCCAGGAGAAGAGGTCGCGTCCTGACCTCAGCGCGTCCGCGATCGACCCCCGGTCGTATCTTGCGACGGTGCGGGAAAAGTCACGTACGGCGCGCGGATCCGCCCACGTTTCGAAGAACCTCGCATCATGCCAAACGTCCACGGCACGGTTGCTTCTCGCTAGGGCGTGCCATCGCACCATCTGGACCAGCAGGACTCGCAGGTACCCGTTGGTGGCACCCAACGATGTGAGGAGCTCGCCTCGCCGGAGCTTCTTGGCGGTCCAGATGAGATGGAACCAGTAGTCGTTCGAGAGATTGGCGAACTCGTCCGACGTAGGCAGCTTCGGCGGCTCCGCCTTCACCGCCGTGGGCATGACGATCCCGTCCTTGTTCGTCAGGACCCGGAACCCGCGTGCCAGGACCTCGGCCGCGCCGGGGGTCCGGAGGACCACCTCCTCGGGGTGGCGCATTAGCCGTTTCAGAGCGTAGTAGAGGAAGAGCGAACCCCGCCCCACGAAGGGGAAGACCGCCAGATCCACATCCTGGCCGTCCTCGAAGAGCACGCGGACCTCCTCCCCCGAGCCCAAGCCGTTCGGCTCGCGATGGACGGTCCAGGGACGGCCCAGCTTCTCAACCCACGCAAATTCGCGAAGCAGCAGACCGGGCTGACGGACGAAGAGCGCGACGTCAATGTCCGAGAAGGCGTCCGCCGGTCTATTCGTTCGCGCTTGCGAACCCACGAGGATCGCCAGGCGGACGTTCCCGTCGGCTTCCGACCAGTGTGCAAGGCGGGGGATCCACTCAGCGGCAGGAGGCGCGGGCATCTTCACGGGACCCGTCTCCGGGTTCTTGATGGTGCCGTCGCGGTGGTGGCACCTTTGTTCCTCCTTGAGCCCGGATGGCCCGAGCACCGCCCCCGCACGTCAATAGGGGGGGCTCTTCGCGTCTCGCCGGGACCGGATAGTCTCGTGCCGCCCCTCGGTTCAGTCGCGATGCCAGAGCCCCGATGGACGAGGACAGGCGGCGCCCATCCCTATCCACCCAGGAATCTCCCGTTGTTCTCGTCACCTCTCTACCTTTCCCCTGGTCAAGGCGCCCGTTCGTGATGTCCGGTTCTGACCCGCGTGGAACCCTGAGGGTCCAGCAGCGCGTGGGACTGACCCTCGGGACACCCGCCCCTCGGGGGATGAATTGGAATCCACCAATTCTCTAAGACCTCCCAGCCGAGATGAGGCTCGAACCGGCCCAACTCCTCGAGGGCGAGGGCGGTCAAGAGCGTGGGACCATGATGTTGATGGTGAGCGTCCAGGACCTCAAGGAGGCCCGAGAGAGCGTCGCCGGCGGCGCGGACATCGTCGATGTCAAGAACCTCCAGGAGGCGCTGGTCGGTTCCAACTTCCCCCCGGTGGTCCGTGAGGTCCGAAGGGCGTTCCCGAAGCGCATCCACGTGAGCGTAACCTTGGGGGTCGCGCCCAACCAACCCGGCACGGTGGCCATGGCCGTGTATGGCGCCGCCGCGCTCGAGGCGACCTCGGTCAAGGTCGGGTTCGTCCAGACGCACTACGCCACGGCGCTCGACATCCTCAAGGAGAGCCGAAGGGCGCTCGAAGGCTCGCAGACGAAGCTCATCGCCGCGACCTTCGCGGACGCTCCCCTTTTCCCCGGTGGCATCGACCCCAAACTGGTGGTCCGACTGGGGAAGGAGAGCCGCAGCGATGGGATCCTCATCGACACCCTGACCAAGGATGGCAGGAACCTCTTCGACTTCCTGGACGAGGCCACGCTTCGTTCGCTCGTCACCGAGGGCAAGGAGGCGGGGATGAGCACGGCCCTCTCCGGTCACCTGAGGATCCCGAACCTGAACGCCCTCGTCCGGATCAACCCGGACATCGTGGGGGTCCGGGGCGCGGTCTGCGCCAACGGGGACCGGGAGAAAGGCGCGGTCGCCGCCTCGGCCGTAGCGAGGCTCCGCACCGAGCTTGACGCGAGGCTCACCGGCAGGGTCGATGTCTACTCGGAACCTGGCCCCCCCGACGTGCTGGTGGCCTGAGGGAGCGAACATGCCTCCTGTCGCACTGACCATCGATGGGACGGACCGGACCTGCAAGGGGGTCATCGCGAAGCTCGAGACCGGCCTCCATGACCTTCCAGTGGGGAGCCTCTTCATGGCGATCGTCGGCGACGTACCGACCCGTGTCGATGTGCGGGCCTGGGCCGACCGGAGGGGGCACCGCGTGCTCGAGGACCGTACCCGCGATCGAGGAGGCGGCTTCGAGCTCCTACTCGCCAAAGGGCCTTCCATGGACCACGGCGAGATCGGGAGCTGAGGGAGGGGGCGATGAGGTACACCCGGAAGGAGGCGAAGTCCTGGGCCCGTGAGAAGATGGTCGGTCAGTGGACGACCATGATGACCCCCTTCTCCACGGACGGGGAGCTGGACCTTCGCGGACTCGCCTCCAACATCGAGCGCGTTCTCCAGCTCGGCACGAAGGGGCTGGGCTTCTCCTGGAACATGGGGGAGTTCTGGAGCCTGACCCACGAGGAGCGGCTTCGTCTCATGGAGGCGGTCCCTCCTCTCGTCCGCGGCCGTGCCTTGACCGCCTTTCAAGTGACCCACACGTCTGAGCGCGAGGTGGTCGCGCTCGCCCGACGAGCTCAGGAGCTGGGGTACGACCTAGCGATCCTCGCGGCCCCCTACATCATGACGAAGACCGAGGAGCAGGTCCTGGACTTCGTCTCCCGCGTTGCGAATCAGGTGGACCTGGGCCTGGCGTTCTACAACTCTCCTCAGTTCGGCATCGTCCTCTCGGCCAAGGCCCTTTCCACGATGGCGGATCTTCCGACCCTGGTCGCCATCAAGGAAGCGAGCTTCAACCTCTCCCTCTCGATCGACACGCACCTGCAGGCCGGGGCGAAGGCGGTGGTCAGCGTGCCGGACGAGGAGATCTTCTTCGTCGGGGAGCCGTACGGGATCCACCAGCAGGTGATGTTCGCCAACACCAGCGACTGGCGCTTCGACACCCCCTCCCGGCATGACTACGTCCGGTTCATCGACCTCGCGACGCGCGGCGACCTCGAGGAGGCGCGGGCCCTCTATCCCAGGATCTGGCCCGTGAAGCGCGTCTCCCGGAAGTGGTGGGGAAAGCTCGCCGGCAGGACCGGTGGTGCCCTCCCTGTCCAGATGGTGAAGTACTGGGGGGAGCTAGTCGGGATGGTCCATGGGCCGGTCCGCCCCCCGGTCCTGCCGCTCACCTCGGCGGAGATGACGGAGCTCCGCTCAGACCTGGAGCCCCTCGGGCTCCTCCAGGGAGGACAAGAGAGGTCCAAGGGGGGAAGGGCATCGTATGGTCCTGCCATCATCGCGCCCTGAGGACGAGCTCGCTCTCGGGCGGGTCCGTGAGGGCCTTCGGCCGATGCGCCAGACCTTCACCGTGGTCGATGGCGGTCGAAGGGTCCGCCTTCGCGTGTCCAGGGTCGGGGTTGGTGCCCTCCTCACCAGGTACGGCCGGTTCTACCAGAGCGAGTTCGAGGTCTCGGACCGCTGGCGTCGCTACGCGGTCCTCTCTCCGGGAGAGCTCGGCGAGCGGCTCCTTCCGAGGCTCGACCGGGGGAGGGCGCTCCCCCTTCGGATCGATTCGGGATGCGACACGGGACAGACAGGGGGCGACCTGACCTGCGACTGCCGAGCGCAGCTTGACCGGTCCCTCCAGAGGATGGCGCGGCGCCACCGGGGCTTTGTGATCCGCGTCCCGGAGCAAGAGGGGAAGGGGTGGGGTCTCCACCACAAGCTCGCAGCGCATTGGCTGCAGGAGCAGCTTGGCATCAGCAACCTGGAAGCGGTGAGCCGACTCGACCCGGGAGCGGAGCTCGACCAGCGGACGTACGGGGGCGTGGCGGCCGTGCTCAGGTCCCTCGGGGTTCCCGTGGGGGCTCGCCTCCAGCTGATGACGAACAACCCGGAGAAGGTCCGTGGCCTGGAGGCGAACGGCTTCCGCGTGGTCCGGGAGCCTCTGGTCATCCGTCCGACGCCGTTGACCCGCCTCAACCTCATGGCGAAGCAGCGGGTCCTCCACCACATCGGGCTGGTCCCGGAGGAGAAGGAGGAGCGTCGGAACGCGGCTGGGGACGCGAGGACCCGAGTTCCGATCACGGCGTGAACCTCCGCGCGGCTCGGAGCGCGCACGGGTGTGCGTGAACTTGGAGAGACTGACGAGAATAGTACTCTCCGCGGGAAGTGTTTAGGCTCCGAGCGGAGCGGGAAAGGAAAGCATGCTCGCAAAGAAACCCCACCCGACGACCACGACGACCACCCTGCGGACGACCCCGGCCCGGGGTTTGTCGAACTACATGGACCAGCTCTTCGAGAACTTCCGGGAAGAAATGATGACGGGGCTCCTCCCCCGGTCGACCCTCTTCGAAGGATGGCCCAGTGGACGTTGGTTCCCTGCCCTTCTGGATGTGGAGGACAAGGGAAGCACCTACGAGATCCGCACGGACCTCCCCGGTGCCCGGAAGGACGAGATCGAGGTGAAGGTCTCGGGGCACAGCCTCCAGATCCAGGCTCAACAGACCCACGAGCTCTCCGAGGAGAGGAAGAACTACCTGTGCCACGAAAGGACCTACGGAGGATTCGAGAGGACCGTCGATCTCCCGGAGGACGTCGTCCCGGAGAAGATCTCGGCTCAGTACAAGGACGGGGTCCTGATGGTGAGCGTCCCCAAGGCGCACCCGGTCCCCGAAAGAAAGATCCCGGTCGGCTGAACCCTCGCCACCCGGGCTGCCCGGTCGGAGCTTATCGCCGCTCCGACCGGGGGAGGAAGGTGCAAGATTCCCCCGCGCACACGCGACCTCGAACTTCGGGTCCGTCACCTGTCGTCCACGTGCTCACCGACATGAACGGGCCCGTTCATGGCCCCGAACGTGAGTGTCTTCCCATATGTCGAGCTCGATCGCGCAGCGCTTCTGGGGCCTCTGGCCCAGCCGCGGGACCCATGGGTCGCCGTCGGCCCCCAGTCCCCGGTCCCACCGGCGGGAAGGTGATGACCTCGAGGTCGCACTTCGTGAGGCCTTGAGAGAACTCTCGAAGGTTCGCACAGGTCCGCGGCAGAGTGTCGCGCCGTGACCTCCAGGCCACTACGTTAGCTTCGGGATCGCGACCGTTCAATTCCTACCCCCAGCATCCCCCCCGGATGAGGAGCACCACGACCTTTCGCCCCGCCATGCGGTGGATGATCGAGGCGGACGGACGGGGGTCCGAGCTCCGTGAAGGACGCTCCTGGCCTCAGACCACCCGAGCGAGTGCGCCACGCGACGTGGAACCGGCCTTCCGCGAACTGATGCGGGAGATCGAGGGCCTGCAGGACCGGACCCGTTTGAACCTGGAGATGATCCGGCTCGAGATCGGGAACGGAAAGGCCCCGGGTCCGAGGGACCGGTCGCGGGAGAGACCTCAGCCACGGTAGCCGCTCCGGCGGAGCGCCTTCGTCGGGTCGGTGGCCCGGCTCCTCGGTGCCTCACCCGTGCGGTCGTACCGATTAGCCCCGGCCCCGCGTCGCCTCCTCGATGGAGAGGTCGACGGGAGCTCCCCTTCCGGGAGGGCGGGGACTCTACGAGGTGCGTTTCCACGGTCGAGGAGGACAAGGCACGGTCATCGCCTCGGTCCTGCTCGCCGAGGCCGCCTTTCATGAGGGAAAGGGGGTCCAGGCGTTCCCTTTCTTCGGCGTCGAGCGAAGGGGAGCCCCCGTCGTCGCGCACACGCGGATCGCGGACGGACAGATCCGTCTCGCGTGCGATGTCGACCGCCCTGACGCCCTCATCGTCATGGACCCCTCGCTCATCTCGAGCGTCGCGGGGCCCTCCCTGAAGGCCTTGCGGCCCGGAGGTTTCGCCCTTCTCAATTCCTCAAGGTCGGCGAAGGAACTGGGCCTCTCGGACGTGGCCGGCCACGTCGTCTGCTTCGATGCCTCGACCATCGCCCGGGAGCACGGGCTCGGCTCCGCCGCGAGCCCCATCGTGAACACGGTCGTGCTGGGAGCGTTCTCCCGCCTTACCGGGGTCGTCTCCTGGCCCTCCCTGCGAGCTGCGATCGAAAAGAAGGTCCCCACGAAGACCGAGGCGAACATCGCCGCCGCCCAGAAGGCCTACACGGCCAAGGGGTCCCCGTGACGCGTCTCGATTCCCGAGAGATCACCGTCCCCTACGCCTGGCGGTCGACGCGGGAGATCTCCTCGGCCGCCTCTTGGCGCTCCCAGCGGCCGATCCTGGAGCTCGACAAGTGCACCGGTTGCATGGTCTGCTGGAAGTTCTGTCCCGAGCCGGCGATCATCCCCGACGGGAAGAAGGTCCGGTTCGACCTCTCCGCCTGCAAGGGGTGCGGCGTCTGCGAGGAGACCTGCGCACCGAGGGCCATCCACATGGAGACGGAGGGGCTCTGATGGCGGCGGAACTGCTGAGCGGGAACCAGGCCGTGGGGGAGGCCGTCCGCCTCGCCAAGGCCCAGGTCGTCTCCGCCTATCCCATCACGCCGCAGACCACGATCGTGGAACATCTGGCGGAGCTCATCGGTTCACGCCGTCTCGCTGCGGACTACATCACCGTCGAGAGCGAGCACTCCGCGATGGCCGCGTGCATCGGGGCCTCCCTTGCGGGCGCGAGGACCTTCACGGCGACCTCCAGCCAGGGCCTCGCGCTGATGCACGAGATGCTCCACTGGGCGAGCGGGCAGAGGGCTCCGATCGTCATGGCCAACGTCAACCGGGCGCTGGCGCCCCCATGGAACATCTGGGTCGACCACTCGGACTCGATGTCCCAGCGCGACACCGGATGGATCCAGCTCTACGCCGAGACGAACCAGGAGGCCCTCGACACGGTCCTCCAGGCCTTCCGCGTCGCCGAAGACCCGTCGATCATGCTCCCCGCGATGGTGATGCTGGACGCCTTCGTCCTCTCGCACACCTACATGCCGGTCGAGCTACCCGATGCCCGCGTCGTCGATCGCTTCCTGCCCTCGTTCTCGCCGGTCGAGAAGCTCACGCCAGGGAGCATGCAGCTCTTCGGCTCCTTCTCCCCGCCGAACCTCTGCTTCATGGAGCTGCGGTCCGCCATGGCGGAGGCCATGGGTCGGGCACGCGGGCTCCTGCTCCGGGCGAGCAAGGAGTATGCCGAGCTCACCGGTCGGCCTGCGCTCGGGCTCGTCGAGGAGTACCGCACCGAGGGCGCGGACGTGGTCCTCCTCGCCGCCGGGTCGCTGGCCGCGACGGCCCGGGACGCGGTCGACCTCCTGCAGAACGAGGGAAAGAGGGTCGGGCTCGTCCGGGTCCGGGCCTTCCGCCCGTTCCCGGAGAAGGAGGTCCGTGCCCTGGGGCGGCGGTTCGGGACCCTGGGCGTGCTCGACCGAGCCTACTCGTATGGCGCCGGGGGTCCGATCGCTTCCGAGGTACGTGCCGCCCTCTACGGGCTACCGCGTCCACCCAGGGTCGCCTCGTTCATCCTGGGGCTGGGGGGCCGGGATGTGCGACCTGACGACCTGGTGAAGCTCTATCGCCGTCTGCTCAGAGGGGAGACCCCGAAGGAAGAGTGGGTGGGGCTCCACGCACCCGCGGGAGGGACCTGACCATGGCGAAGCTCACCCTCCCCGAGCGGGAGCTCGTCGAACCCGGTCACCTGGCCTGTCAGGGATGCGGGGCCGCGCTCGCGATGCGCCTCTTCCTGAAGGGGACGGGACCGGACACGGCGCTCGTCATCCCCGCCTGCTGCTGGGCCGTGATCGCGGGACCCATGCCCACGACCTGCCTCAAGGTCCCCACCGCCTTCTCCGCCTTCGAGGCGACGGCCTCGGTCGCCTCGGGGATTAAGGCCGGCCTCCGACGGACCGGTCGCGGCGAGACGCTCGTCGCGGGGTTCGCGGGCGACGGAGGGACCGCCGATATCGGGATCCAGGCGCTCTCGGGGGCGGCCGAGCGCAACGAGGACATGATCTACGTCTGCTACGACAACGAGGCGTACATGAACACCGGGATCCAGCGGAGCGGCTCGACGCTCCCGGGGACCTGGACGACGACCACTCCCGCCGGGGTCGGCAAGACCACCCCGAAGAAGGACATGCCCGCCATCATGGCCGCGCACGCCATCCCGTACGTGGCCACGCTCAACCCGTCGTTCCCGGAGGACTTCGTCGCGAAGGTGAAGAAAGCCGCCTCGATGCACGGGCTGCGCTACCTGCACGTCCTGGCCGACTGCCCGACGGGGTGGAAGCACGACCCGTCGCTGATGGTGAAGGTGGGAAGGCTCGCGACCACGAGCCACCTCTGGCCCCTCTACGAGGTCGTCGAGGGCGCCTACCGCGTGACCTGGGAGCCGTCGAATCCGACCCCGCTCGAGGAGTATCTCAAACTGCAAGGACGCTTCGCGGGGATGAGCCCCGCCGAGGTGGCATCGTTGAAGAAGATGGTAGAGGAACGGTGGAAGGCGCTGAAAGCACGAACCACGACGGGGACCTTGGCGACGGGGAGCTCTCCGCCCTCGTCGGCCACCGTGGCACCGGTGCCGTCTGCCCCGAGTCCTCGGGCTCCCGCCCCTGCATCGACCTCCAAGATGGGTCCTCCGGCCATTTCCGCCACCTCGAGGGCGGAGGCGGCCGAACTGCCGCTCTGCTACAAGACGGCGAAGCGTTGCGATGGGAGCTGTGGGATGCTCCAACCGGGAGGACTATGCTGGGAGCTCTTCGCGTTGGGGCCCAGGCACTTCTGACGGCCGTACGGCCTTCCCCACGGGTCTGAACTAGCCCGGAGATGCGGCTGTCCCACGAGAAGCTCTGAGCTAGGCCACTTGGGCCCGAAGGTCATCGAGCTCCCGGACGACATCCACGCGAAGCCCCATTTCGACGACGCGCTGGTCCACGGTCCGGATGTCCGCCTTTAACTCGCTCCGAAGGGAGTCGATCTTCAGGTCCACCCTAGCGATATCGCTCTTCGTGGTGCCCTCGACGCGCGCCACATCCGAGCGAAGCGCCGCGAGCTCTCCCCGAACGGCGGTGATCTCCCCCCGAACGCCCGCGAGTTCTCCCTTGATCTCGCTCAGCTTGGGCAGCAGGAGCCGCTCGAGCCACCCCGGGACCTTCTCCACCGCTGCTCCCACCGTCGCTCCTACCAGGCCTCTGCCTCCTCTTCAAGCCGCAGTCTTCGCGCATCACGCCACGAACGGCTCCAAAAGCCGAAGGAGACCTGGGCGCAGCGTGTAAGGTGCCTCGCCGGCCCGGGGGGAGATGAGAGGATAGCTTCCCCTGCTACCCCGTGACGTGAGTGAGGAATTTCGAGGAGACCTCGGGGAGAAGTCTGCGGAACTGACACGTCGAGGTTCCAAGTCGACGCGTCGTCCCGAGGCCTGCGGGACGGCACTCTGCGACCCGGACCCGACGGTCCCCCTACATCTCACTCACGAGGCGAAAACGAGGGACGTGAAGCCCCCGAGGGTTCGGATATCGCGACTCGTTTACGGGAGTCCAGGGACCCAGAGAGTTTCTGAGAGCCCTTCGAAATGGGCATCTCCGGTCGCGACCCGGGTCCCGAAGCGCCGCGCCGTTGCGAGGACAACCCCGTCGCCCAGGCCCGGGAGGGGGGACTTGCGCGAACGCGCCCGGGACCGAAGCTCGTCGGCGGCGCGCGCCCCTTCGACAGCAAGGGCAGGGTCGGTCGGGATCACGTAGGTGAAGACCCCCACTTGGGCCAGGTCCTGGAGCACCTGGGCGTCGGGTCTTCCCTTTCGGCGGCCGAACGCGGCGAGCTCGGCCAGGACGAGGGCCGGGCAGACGCAGAAGTCCGCCTGCTCGATCTGCTGACGGACCTTCCGGCCCATCTCCGTGCCCTCCAGCAGCTCGACCCACGCCCATGAGTCAATCGTGAGATTCAAGGCGGTCCGCCTCCGTGAAGGGCCCCACCCTCTTCCAGCTCCCCTGGAGCTTGTCCAGCGCCCTCGACCGACGCTCCTTCAGCAGCCGGCGAATCGTCTCCTCTGCGGTAGTTGTGTGGTAAACCTCTCGGAGGTGCTCGAGGTCCCTCAGCGTGGCGCGTGAGACTCGGACGGAAGTCAGGGCTGCCATGGCGTACGCATGCACGCATGCGTCTCAAGAGTTGCGCGGGCCGTCCTCGGACAACGATGACATTGTGCCGGGAGTTCCTCGATGTCATGGTCATGGAACCCACCTTTGCAACATCCCGGCTTGGCGGTCGGTGGTCTGGGGCGCGTATCCTGGTATTCGAACCTGCGAGGCGCCGGTAAGGCACCGGTCCCCCCCTGGGCTACGGGCCGGGGGGAGCGGGAGGGGGGCCGACCCTTGGCCGTGCCTCCCCCAGCAAGACATCCAGGATCTCGCGCCCGTAGCGTTCGCACTTCGTGTAGCCGATGCCTCGACAGAGCCGTAGTTCGGGGAGGGAGGCAGGGCGCCGCTCGACGATAGTGCGCAGGGTCGTGTCGTGCATAATCACGTACGCCGGCACCGCGTCCTGTCGCGCCCGCCTCCTCCGCCACTCTCGCAGGGCCTGTTCGAGGTGGGCCGAGCCGACCCTCTCTGCCGTGGTCGGTCCCGGGACCGGCTCGACAGGAAGGGCACCGTGCGGCGTGGGAGGAACGTGGCCCGAGACCTCCTCCATTCCTCGCGTCCCCGCGGGCACCTGCCCGTGCCCGTGCGATGGACTCGGAGGGGGAGCGGAGCCGAGGGGAAGAGCGGGGGAAAGCTTGGGATGAAGCTCGAGAATGGCCAGGACCTCCTCTGGGCGCACCTCCGGAGGGAGACGTACTCCCCGCAGGACCCGGAGCTCGGCGTCGGTACGGGGCCGGGCCTGTGCGATCTCGCGGAGGGCCCGTGTCCGAAGCACCTCACGGTGGCGGAGCCCGAGTCGGGAGGCGGTAGAGTTCCTCCACACCACGAGAGCTCGGAGAAGGGTCTCCTCCTCCGACGTCCACGACGACGTAGAAGGGGACGAAGAGGCACCAAGGTATCCCGTGTCCGAAGAGGGGGAGCGGAGAGGGGAGGGAGCTCGAGGAACGGAGACCCGAGCCGGTGAGCAAACGTCGCAGCAGGGTTCTGGGCGCCGAGGGAGGACCTGTCCAAAGTACCGGAGCAGAAACTCCCGCCGGCAGAACCTGCTCTCCGCGTAGCGTCGCATGTACTGAAGGTTACGAAGGCGGATCTCCTGGCGGCGGTGCATGGCCTCGAGGATCGCCCGTCGGTCCTCGTCCCCGATCGTCCGGTGAAGCACCACGGGGGACCAGGGGTCCCGGCCGCGCTGGCGCTCCAGGAGCTCCCTTGCCGCCAGGTAGGAGATGAGGTTGCGTGCGGCGTCCTCCTCCTCCGCGCTACGTGCCACGTGCCAGACGTCCCCTACGTGGAGCGCTCGGGCCTCCTCGAACTTGCCTTCGAGCCACGACCAGTTAGGCTCGTTCTTCTCCGCGAGGAACTCCTGCGTCCTCAGATCGCGGCAAGGGACGCAGGCCAGGATGCCGCGGGCCGCTTCACCATCGCGGCCGGCCCTGCCGACCTCCTGGGTGTAGGCCTCCAGCGACGAGGGGAGGCCCAGGTGGAGCACGGTCCGCAGGTCCGGCTTGTCCACCCCCATCCCGAAGGCGATGGTGGCGACCACCGCCCGCACTTCCCCCGCCATGAACCGGGTCTGGACCTCCTCCCGCCGCACCGGGTCCATCCCGGCATGGTAGGAGGGGACCGGTTCCCCGAGCCAGCCCTGGATCTTGGCCGCCCACTCGTCCGCGGCGTTGCGGCTCAGCGCGTAGGCTAGGAAGGGGCCCTTGAGGCCCCTCACCTGCTCCTCCAACCACAGTTCGTGGTCGGACGGTTTCCGGAAGGTCGTGACGTGGTATGAGAGGTTGGGCCGGTCCATGGGGGCGACCACGGGCTCCACCGGCGCCCGCAGCTCCTGGACGATCTCTTGTTGGACCGAGGGGGTGGCCGTTGCGGTGAGCGCGATCACCGGCGGGTGGCCCAACTGTTCGCGAAAGTAGGGGAGCAATCGGTAGAGCGGACGGAAGTCGTGTCCCCACTGGGAGAGGCAGTGGGCCTCGTCCACGGCGAGCAAGCTCCAACGCGACCCCTGGCAGGCCGAGAGGAACTCGGGCTGCCACAGCCTCTCGGGGGCGGCATACACGAGACGCGTCCCCTCGTCGCGGATGCGTTCCAGGTTGCGGGAGGTCGTCTCGGGGGGGTCGGTGCCCGTGACCGCGACGGCGTCGACCCCTCTCCTCTTCAGGGAGGCCACCTGGTCCTTCATCAGGGAGATGAGGGGGGAGACGACGAGGGTCTTGCCGGGAAGGAGCAGCGCGGGGAGCTGATAGCACAGGGACTTCCCGGAAGAGGTAGGGAGGACCGCGAGGACCGAACGGCCCGCGAGCACGCGCTCCACGATCTCCCGCTGGAAAGGACGGAACGCTTCGAAGCCGAAGCGGTCGTGGAGCGTCCGTTCGAGCTCTACGTCCCACCGCTCCATGGGGAAGGCACCTCCCAATCGGGGAGGCGAAGCAGGAGCTCCTGGAACTCCTCCTCGGAGAGCTTCCAGAGCGTGCGGTCCCACTCGCCCGCCCGCCCCACCACGAACTCCGAGAGGTCCTTGCGATGCCAGACGAAGAAGGAGGGGACCGGATGGCGCTGCGAGACCGAGAGGACCTCTCCCAGGCGAAGCATGACCGATTCCTTTCCCGCGTAGGGGGCGAGGACGCGGAGGAGGGACGCCGGCGGGACCGCCCGGTCCCAGGCGATGAGGTCGTAGAGCCCGACCACATCCAGGGTACCGTCGGGGAGGATGCGGTACTCGATCTTGTCGACGTCCATGCAATACGCTCTTCGGGGGAGCTTTTGCTTGTGCCAGTCCCCGAAGTCCTTGGGCTCTCCAGGACCGGACGGGTGGCGGGGGCGGCTCTCCCACCGCGGGATGGGCGCGCTCTCGAGAGCTCGCGTGGACATGTGGGGCCCTAAGACTACGGTGGATAATAAGATATCTCACTATGCAAACCGCTCAGCTCCTGAGCGCGGTCCCCCGATGGATTGATGTCGCCGCTTCTTACTCGTAGGGCACTGTAGTCTCCTCCATGGCCCACCGCACGTCCCCTCTACCCCGCGAATATGATGCCCTGGTCCTCGGAGGGGGCATCGCCGGGAACGCTCTCGCGTACCACCTCGCCCACGAGCACGGCTGGAAGGTCTTCCTCTACGAGCGCGGGGCCCCCGGCGGGGGGGCGTCCGGGAAAGCGGCAGGGATCGTCTCATCGCAGTGCTGGAACTCCTGGGACGTGAAGGCTGTCGAGACCTCCCGGCGGGAGTATCACCGTCTTTCCCGGGAGCACGACCCCACGCTCTTCCAGACCACGGGGGGAATCCGAGTTGTGTCCACCGAGAAGGGTGAGGAAGAGCTCGAACTCGCCCGCGCACGCCTGCGCGAAGCGCGGGTCCAAGTAGAGGTCCTCTCCCCTGCCGAGATTGGCAAGCTCCTGCCCTCCGCGAACCTCGAGGGCGTGCGGGCGGGCCTCCACACCCCGCTGGACGCGGTGGTGGCTCCGACGGACCTGACCCTGCTCTACGGGCGCCTCGCCCGAGAGAACGGCGCGGTCGTCGAGTCGGATCTGGGGGACGTCCGAGCGGAGCGAACGGGGGAGGGGTGGTCGCTCAGCGGTGAGCGCGTCCACGCGGAGGCGCCGCGGCTGATCCTGGCGTGCGGGGCTTGGACGAAGGGGGTCCTCTCCACGCTCGGACATCCCCTCCCGCTCGCGCCGTACCTGACCCGCGCCTGCTTGCTCAAGGCGGGCCAGAAGAGGGCCTTCCCCTGGGTGCACGACGCCGACCTCGACGTCTACGTCCGTCCCTTCCCTGGCGGGGACGTGCTCGCGGGCGACGGGACCGAGCTCAAGGAGGTCGACCCGGAGCACCTCACTCCCTCCAGCGACCTGCCCTTCCTCGAGAACGTGGCTTCGTTCATGGAGCGGCGGTTCCCGAAGTGGGCCTCCGCCTCCGTAGGGTCCTCCTGGCACGGCGTGTGCGTCTCCACCCCCGACCGACGCCCTCTGATCGGGGCGGTGCCGGGGGCCCAAGGCCTGCACGTCATCAGCGGGTTCAACGGCTTCGGGGTCATGCGCGCCGGGGCGTCCTCCCGGTGGTTGGCCGACGCGATGGCCAAGGGCTCCTCCCCTGAGCTTCGCCCGGTCGACCCTGCGAGGTTCCCCCTTCCCTACCCCCCCTTCGAGCCCCGGCCGGGATTCACGCTCGAGCCCTAGCGGGAACGGCGGAGAACGGCTCGAGCCCACCTCGTCCCTCGCTCACTTTCTGGGAATCACGTATCGTGGGCCTCCCGGCCCCCTGGAGTAGGTCTTCCACGTGGTTCCGGCATGGGCGGACCCACCCTCCTCCTGCTCGAGGAGACCCCCTCTCTCGCGTCCGGCCTGGCGACCGTCCTAGCCCAGGGGGGGTTCGAGGTCGTCCCTACCCGCGCGACGTCGGAGGCCCTGAGGTACGTGCGCTCCCCCCGAGGCCTTCGGCTCCGGTTGATCCTGGTCGTCAGCGACGAACCGGTCTCGGGTGCGACGAAGGCCCTTATGCGCGACCTCGAGGGCCCCGCGCGCCGGGTGCCACGACTGCTCGTCCACGGACCTCGGTTCCGCCTCACCCCGGGCGTGCAGCGGGAGTTCGAGGCGGTCCCGGCCTCGGGACGATCCGAATCCCTCGTGGCGCGCTGCCGAGAGCTCGCGAAGTGACAAGAGGACCTACGCGTCCGACGCGTCATCCCCGCCCGAGGCGACCTCGTCGGAGCTCGGACCTGGGCTCGCCTTGCTGGGCTCGTCCGCACTGGGCGGACCGGCGCGACCCCCGTCGTCCGAAGCGGCAGAAGAAGAGCTCCCTGAGGAGGGAGGATCACCTGCGGGAGCTTCCGAGGGCTCCTCGATCGAGATGGGGGAGGTGTCCTCGGACGCGGGCTTCTCGTCCGTGGGAAGAACGCTGGCCGGAGCCTCGGCGGGGGGCTCTTCGGTTTCCGGTCGAGCCGATGCGGGTCCGGAGGAGCTCTCCGCGCGGGGTTCCTCTTTGGCTCCGCTCTGCATCAGGGCCGCCCCCCCGGCGCCGCCGGACTCTGCGGTCGTCGGCAGCCCCTTGCTGCGCCGCCGTCCGAACGCGAGCGCCAGGATGAGCGCGATCGCGAGGGCGATGACCAAGGCGATCAGCCCCCAGTCGAGGGTGCTGAGCCCCTTGTTCTGCGGCGCGATGGACGTGCTCGAGCTGCTGGGCCGGAACACGGAGATGGCGACAGAGGTCGCGCCGGACACGCCCCGGACCGTCGCACTGAAGGTCTCGAGCGACGCCCCGGTGGTCGAACCGGCCGTGAAATTGAACCAGGCCAGGCCCATGCCATTGGTCGTCTCGGTGTTGCTGGCGAAAGTGCCGAGCGCGGGAGGGGACGCTGTGACGACCATGCCAGCTTCGACCGAGCCAGAGGTGCCGTTCGTGAGGGTGACCACGAATCCGGTGACGTTCCCCGGCCAGATCGCGACGGACGTAGGGGTCGCCACCAGGCTGAGCACCCACCCCCGGCTACCGGGCGGCGGCGCCGCGAGGGTCTCGATCGCGGACGACGCGGTCGTCGAGTTGTACCCGTTCAGGGTGGCGGTCCCGACGACCAGGCTCGTCGCCGACTGGGAGAGGCTCGTCGAGCCTGTGAAGTTCGTGAACACCTCGCCGGCTCCGTTGGCTGTGCCCGTCGTCGGGCTCACGGATCCCGGGCCCGAGGCGACCTGCATGAAGACCGACGCTCCGTTCGCGGGAACGCCGCCCCCGCTCGTCGGCCTGTGAACGGTGAAGATGAGCTCCACCGTGGGCGCGGTCCAGTTCACCGTGTGGGTCAGAGGGGAGACGGTCATAGAGAGCGCCTTGGGCCCACCCCCACCCCCGCCGCCGCCCGAGCCTCCCGCAAGGACCGTGACCGTGGAAGAGGACGCCGCGCTTACGTTCATGGGCGCCCAAGCGGTCGAGTTCAGCGCGACGGTGTAGGGCACCGGGGAAACCGCGGGAGCGGTCCAGTTGGAGTAGGCATATCCCGCGCTGTCGGCGGTCGTTGTGGCGGGGAAGAACGTCCCGAGCGCCGCGGAGAAGTTGACCAACGCACCCGCCGCCGGGCCGCCCAGCGCCCCGCCAGGCTTGTGCCATTGGACCTGGGCGACGAGCGCCGTGGGTTGGCCCGAGGCGACGGGGTTCGTCGCGATGGTGGTGGCGAGCGAAAGCCGGTTGACCCCCGGTCCCGGCGCGGGGCCGAAAGCGGTGAGGTTTCCCGTTGTCCCTCCGCCCACCGGGTCGGAAGCGGCGAAGAGGCGGCTGTAGGCGAGAGCGAAGTTGCTCCGGACCGCCGCCGAGAGGGTGGTGCTCCACTCCACGTTCCCGGTGTTCACACTGAGAGCGTAGAGGTCGCCCGCGGAATCCGCGACGTAGGCGACGTCCCCCGCGATGGCCGCCGAGCCGACAGGTGTCCCGCCCAGGGTGCGGTTCCATTGCTGCGAGAGCTGGGCCCCCCCGGAGGATACGGTGAAGTTCCAACGGCTGACCGTGCCGTTGAGGTCGGTGACGACGAGCCCTACCCCATGCCTCCAGTCCGAAACGATCGTTGGGGTAGAAACGAGACCGCAGTCGGTGGCGGGGTTGGTGGTCTGGAGCAGGGCGACCCCGGGATAGCTGTGCGCGGTGAGGTTCATCGCGACCAGATGGCTCGCCGCCCCCGGGCCTGCGTCGTCACCGAAGAACCCGTACGGCCACAACGAGGTGCCCCCGGCCGTCATGTTGGCGACGGATATGGACCCCGTGTCGGTCCCGGTCCAAGCGAGGGCCTGTCCGCCGCCGAGCCCGTTCGGAGCCGGGTAGCCGGGGACGTTGGGATAGGCCGTCGCCCCGTTCAATTGGTAGCCGCGCACGACGTTGTGGCCGCCTCCTCCACCGTTGCCGTCGAGGTAGAATGCCCCCCAAACCGGGCTTCCCCCTCCCCCGATACCTGGGAGAAGGGCGATGGAGGGGGAGCTCGTGGTACGGGTCCCCCCGGCCCTCGCCGCTGCGTTAGAGCCGAGGAAGGTCAGAGCGGTGCCGCTCCAGGTGTAGCTGTACACGAAACCGTAGAAGTCGGTGAAGAGCAATCCGGCGTTGCCCCCGAAATCGGGCCCGCTCAGGGGGACCGGGGAGTTGGGCGCCGCGCCGCCACCCCACTGCCCCGCGGTCTGCGGGATCGACTGCATGATCGTCCCGTTGGTGGCATTCAGCGCGTAGAGGGAGCTGCAGCCGGCGGCCGCTCCGCCGGTGCAGGGAGGAAAGCCGCCCAGGTCCTGGGAGAGGAAGAGCATGCCGCGCCACAGGGCGGGCGTTCCGTCGACGGCGACGCCGGGGACCCCCCGGTCGAGCGTCGTGTTCCAGACTCTAGCCCCCGTCGTCGCGTTGAGCGCGAGGATGTCATCTCCTGCCGCGAAGAAGACCAAGCCCTGACCAACGACCGGCGACGAGACCATGGGATAGTCGCCCCCGTCGGGGAAGTTGGGCAATGTCGTGTTCCAATCGACGTTGGAGGCGACCGGAGTGTCCCCGGAGAGCCCGGAGTTCGCAGAGTCGTGCTGGAACTCCGTCCAGGTGTCCTGCCCGTAGTTGGGACGAACGGTCCCGGAGGCGGCGGCGGCATGGACAGGTGCGGGAGTCCCCCAGGTAGCGGGAGGCGCGGCCCCCACGTTCGGCAGGGCCATCAGCAGGGCGATCGACACGACCATCAGCAGTGCGGGCCGGCTCGCGAACATCGCCGGGTCTAACGGACGTGGCTCCTCATGAAGCTACGCTCGAGGGGGTTCCGGCCTAGCCGTGGGGACCCTCCCAGGGCCCCTGAACCTTGGGGCCCCTTCCAGGTCCGGGCCGCCGTGGAGGCAGCGGCCGCGACCCCTAGGCCTGTGTGATGGAGAGAACGATCTGGTCCTGCTGGACCCACGCCAAGGTCCCCCGCGCTCCCGTCCCGGCGATCTCCTCTGTGAGGACGATCGTCGCGGTCCCTCCGGGGGCGCCCAACGTGGTCGTGATCCGGGGACCGAACGCGCGGGCGGCCTGAAGCGGGTTCAGGGACGTCGAGAGCGGGGGAACGCTCGTGCTCTGCAAGTTCATCGTGTTGGTCGTGCATCCCGCGCCGGCCCTCGCCAGGCAGACCGCGACCCGTCCCATGTTCGCGGTCCAAGAGTTCGAGCTGAGGCCGATCTCCCCCCGGGTCCCGCGAAGAGCGGTGAATCGCACGGGCTCGGCGAAAGTGAAGGCGGTCCCCCGACAGCCGCGAGGCAGGGTGATGGTGACCTGAGCGCGAGTGGAGGAGGGGTACACCGTGGTCGTGACCACCGCGGTCCCACATCGCAGACGGACGTTGGCGGCGGCGCTGGAGAGCGGCACAGGGGTGGCCTGGCTTCCCCCGGAGCCGAGGTTGTCCTCGGCCACCGCCACATGGGCCACACTGTCGGGGAGGAGGAGCAGGACGAGGAGGAACAGGGCACCCGCTCCCGCCCACGGTGCCCACTTCCCTCGGGGCCCGGTCTCTCTCCACGACCCGACGCGCAAGGCTCCGCCCATCTCGCTTCGACCCTCCTACGCCACCGCCAACACCGTGATGGTAGCGGGGGTTGTCGTCGAGGCCCCGGTGTTCGTGACCGCCAGTAGGAAGGAGAAGTAGAGGACCGTGACCCCCGCGCCCGTCCCCGACGCCACGATGATGCTCGCGCCGGAGCCGACGGCCGTGATGGGCAGGTTCACCTGGGTCCCCGCGCAGGTGGGCGCGTAGATCGCCCAGGGGTTCCCGTTGCCGTCGATCCCGCTCGCCAGAGCGGGACCCGTGTCCGCGACCCCCGTGGGGGCCGCGGTGCAGTAGGACACGTAGGCCGCGTTGACCCCCGTCGCGACGAGCGCGGAGCTGACGGCCACGTTCAGGGTCCAGGCGACCGTGGTTGCGACCACGGTCTGGAACGCGAGCGTGTCGAGCGTGTAGGTCGAGGCGGCGCCGTCCGCGCCATTGACGGCCACGGTCACGGAGGTCTGGGCGGCGTTCGCGTACGTGTCGAGCTGGAAGCCCTGGGCGCTCGCTGTGGCGTAGTTGGCCCCATTGACGAACTTGAAGGGGCTTCCGGCCGACCCCACCGACCCGAAGGCACGGTAGGCGAGGATCACATCCGCCGCGACCACGCCCGCCCCCACGGACAGGCCTACCAGGGAGGCGACCGCGATCCACGCCGCGGGCGACCACCGTGCTGTCCGACGTCGGGACCCCCCCGAAGAGCGGGGCGCCCGGGTGATGCGGATCGGTCCCAGGTCCACATGCCAAGAAGCGCTCCCCCCAGATATCACACTTTAGCCACGCCGGCTCGGGGGGGTTATACGGGTACGCATGAACCTGTATTGACTCGGGTTTCGGGCCCAAGGGGCCCGCCCTTCCGTCACGGGGGGAACGACCGAGGAATCCTTGAGGAGGCTTGTCCTCGCCTGGAAGGAGGGACCGCGCGCAAACCATGGACGGCGAACGGGGGGGTACAGCCCACCTTATCGGACGGGAGGAGGAGCTGGGGAGGCTGCGGAACGGCCTCGAACGGGCGGACCACGGCCAGGGCGGAGCCTGGCTCTTGCTGGGACCGGGGGGGATCGGCAAGACCCAGGTCCTCCGGTGGCTCGAGGAGGAGGCCCGTGCCCGGGGGTTCGAGGTCCGCTGGGGCTACGCCCTCAAGGATGAGATCTCGCCGTTCTTCGCGTTCCAGCAGGCCTTCCGCCGCCCGGCCAACGAGGAGTGGGATGCGTTCGCCTCTCCCGAGGGTGGATCGGCCCCCCTTCCCGAGGCCCTCGCGCCGCTCGTGATCCTGGAGGAAGGGGCGGACCGGCGATGGCCCTCGATGCTCACCACCCTGGCCCGTTCCCGACCGCTCCTGCTCTTCACCCGTCGGCAGGCACCTCGGCCGTTCCTTCCCGGGGGGACCCAGGGAGTAGGGGCGGTCATCCTCTCGCGCGTCGAAGGCGTGGACCACCTGCCTCCGACGTCCCTGGACCTGATCGCCGAACGAGCGGAGGAGCACTTGCTCAGGCATCCCGGCGGGGCGGTTGCGTTCGAGAACCTGGAGTTCCTCTGCAGCCAGAACCCCGTGCGCTCCGTCCTCCAGTTGCTCCAGTACGTCCGCGACACCGCGCTTGCCCATCGAGGCACGGTCCTCGTGAGCTTGCGACCGGGGGCGTTCCATCCCCGCGACCTTGCTCTCCTCGAGACGGACGCGCAGGTCCTTCGCGCTCCCCCTCCGAACGTTCCGGGCTCCTCGTCTCGGACCGCGGGGCAAGTCTCCACCCCCGCGGTCACGATGTTGGGCTATCTCAGCATCCTCGAGGAGGCGGGACGACGGGCGGCTCAGCTCCTGATCGTGGACGACCTGCACTGGGCCGACGCGCTCTCCGGTCTCGCCTTCCAGTTCCTGGGACGGAACACATCGGACCTTCGGCTGATGCTGGTCGGGGCGGCCCGGGAGGAGGATCTCCCGGTCGGGAGTGACGACGGAGGCCCCTCCCTCATCTCGCGGTTTGACGCCCTGGAGAGAGAGGGACGACTCCAGCGGGTCGCGCTCCGCCCCTTCGGGCCGTCGGAGGTTCGTGAGCTCTCGCGGCAGCTCATCGGGAGCTCCCCGGCCCCGCCTTCGGACGAGGCCGTCGCGGCCCTGCTCAAGCGGACGGAAGGGAACCCCTACTTCCTTCGGGAGATCCTTCTCCAGTGGCAGGAGGAAGGTCAGCTCCATCGCCTGGGCCCGACCGAAGTGCCGGAACTGACGGGGGAGACCGGCCGCGTCGCCGCGGCCAACGCGGTCCCGCCGTCCATCCGTAGGTTCGTCCTCCACAGACTTTCGCGCCTCTCGAAGGAGCAACGTGCTTGGTTGGACGCGGCCGCGGTCGCGGGCAGCGAGTTCGAGGTGGCTCCCCTGCCCGCGGCGCTCGGCCTCTCGCTGGAGCGGACCCTTGCGATCGCCGAGGAGCTCTCGTTCCAATATCGTCTCATCGAGCCTGCCACCGGGACCGCCGAGGAGGGATGGTCGTTCGCCCATCCGATGGTCTGGGAGGCGGTGATCGAGACCCTCGTCCCATCGCACCGACGGGCCTATGCCCTCTCGCTCCTCGGATGGTGGGAGATCCACCGGTCCGGGGACCTCGGCGCCCTCGCGCGACTGGGCCACGACACCGGGGAGGTCCCGCGAGCCCTTCCTTGGGTCCGCAAGGCGCTGAAGGATGCGGCCGAGCGGCTGGCCCCCGAGGCGACGTTGACCTACCTCGCGTGGGAGCACGAGCTCACCAGGTCCGCCGGCCGCCGCCCCATGCCCTCGGAACTTGAGGACGAGACCGAGGACATCGGCCGCGCTTCGAACGCAGGGGGTGGGCGAAGCGCCATGAACGCCCTCAGGGGCCTCCTTGCCGAGGAACTGGGTCCGTCGCTACGCTGGAGGGTCCGCACCCAGCTCGCCATGGGCCTGGCACGTTTGGACCGCAGGGAGCATGTGGCCATGTTGGAGACCCTCCAGCAGGAGATCGAGCGCGGTGGGGACGACGTTCCCGGGTTCGCGCGGCACCGCGTCCAGATCATGCGCGCCGACCTGGCGTTCGATCTGCAGAAGTTCGAGGAGGCCTCCGCCCTCTACCGCTTGGCCGTGGAGGCCCCCCCGTCGGACCTCCCGCCTCTCTTGCGGGTGGGAGCGTTCCGGAACTTGATCATGTGCGAGCAGGCCCTGGGGCGGGGCGACCATGTGCCGGGTTGGCTCTCCCGGGCGGAGCCGTATGTCAGGGACGACCCCCGGGCCGCCTCTCCTCTCAGGAACGCGGAGGCGTATTGCCGCTTCGTGGCGGGCGACATGCAAGCTGCCGTCCGGCTTAGCCTGGAGGCGGCGAAGATCGAGCGAGAGCAAGGGTTCCTCAGTGCCGCGGTGACCGACGAGTACAATGCCGCCAACATCCTCATGGACCTGGACGAAAGGGAGGAGGCCGAGCGGCTCGCCAAGGGGATCTTCGAGGTGGGGAGGAAGTTCGACATCGCGCGCACACGCTACCTCGGTGCGCTGCTCTTGGCTCAGCTCTCTTCCCGCGCGGGCGACCATTCCGCCGCTCTCCGCTGGGCCGCCCGGGCGAGGGCGGAGGCGGCAGAGACCCAGATCACCGGCGACGTCCGGGAAGGGCGCATTGTGGAAGCCGTGGTGATAGGACGGTCAGGTGACCTCCCCCGCGCCATCTCCGCCTTCGACGAGCTTGACCGTGAGGGGGCCTTCACCGGGGCGCCGCAGGCGGAGTCCTCCCTGCCGGACCTTTGCGACTTCCTGGAGCGAAACGGAGACCTGCCGCGGGCCCTCGAGATCGCCCGACGCGTCCAGGCCGCCGCAGAGGCCCTCCATAATGCTCCCTCCTCCCAGAAGGCCCGCATGAGGGTGGATCGCCTGGTCGAGCAGATCGGAACACCGGGTCCCCCCTCTTGAAGGGCCACCTGGCCCCGACGTGGCGGCGCGCGAATGGCGGAACGCCCTGGAGGGCTCCGCGGCCAAGGGAGATCCCTGCGCGAGGTGCTTGGGATCGAAGCACCTTCGGAGAAGGGAGACCCAGGGATTGATTACCTGGGTCGCGTTGGCCCACGCACGGGTGACCGACATGGTCCAACGCATCACCGAGGTCGTAGGGATCTCGAAGAAGAGCTTCGCCGACGCCGCATCGAACGCCATCGAGACCGCTTCCAAGACGGTCCGTGGGATCAAGTGGTTCCGCGTATCCGAGATGGAAGGCCGCTGCGAGAACGGCAAGGTCGTGGAGTACCACGCTAGCCTGAGGATCTACTTCGAGTACGAAGGAAAATAGCGGCGAAGGGCCGGGGGCACGCAGCCCCCCTTTTCACCTGATGCGAGCCGCTCCAAGGGCCTCCCTCGTTTCGGGCCGTTGCGGCCCACCACACCGCTCTGGCGGTTCGTGGTGCGGCTCTTTGGTTGTAGTGCGCCGGGGGCCGCGGTAGATGTCGAGCGATCGACCTCACGTAGCGCGCCCGCCGGCTTCGTTCGCGCGTCCGTACCCTTCTCCTCCGGGCGCAGGAGCCCTGCGCGCTCGGCCTCTTCTCGGACCCGCTCGATCCGTTCGGCCACCCGGGGCCCGACCCCGAAGCGGGAGGCGAGGCGCTTGACCTGCGTCATGAGTCCCCAAGGTGCGCCGGCGCGAAGGTCGCGCAGGACCTTCTGGACCTGGACCAACCAGGCCTCCCCCTCGATGGACAGGCGCATGTACCAGACCACGGGGACCGTAGCCATCCTCCCCTCCGGGGCTTCCTTCGAACCGTACCTCACCACGTGATCGAAGAACTCGTCCCCCGTTAGAGTCCCGCTGAACGCGCTTGGATTCAGCAGATCGAACCGGACCAGCGTCGGACCGACCACGAAGTGCCCCCCCGCCATCTCACCGGATTCGCGGGTCATGGACTCAATAGAGGGGTCGTGGTCCAAGGCCTCGACGGCTCGGTCGTAGTCGCGGGCCACCATCAGCACATCCACGTCCCGTGACTCGGAGGGATAGACGGTGAGGACGGCCGCCCCCCCGACAACGACGAAGCGGACCCCGTTCCGCGAGAGCATCCGAGCGAACGCTCGCACGTGCTCTCGGTTCATAGCCGCCCACCGACCCAGGCATTGCGGTCTTGGAGCTCCAAACTCGAGCGAGGGAGGCTCTCGCCCACCCGCGGCAGTCCCGGGACGAGTTCCTGAAGACCGACGAGCGTCGCGCTCCTCTCCTGGTCCTCTTGCAGGATGCGCTTGAGGAGACGATCCGGATGGAGGAACTTCCGGTGGCGCATGGCCAGGGCGCGGGCCAGGAGGGGCTCTCGCATGAGGAGCACGACTACCAGGTCCTCCAGGGTGGGCCTTCTGGCCGCCTCCTCCGACCGCAGAGCGAGGACAGGGAAGCTGGTCCCGACGAGCCCCACGAGCCCCTTCGCCACCACGAGCCACGTCCCCCCGGAGCGAGGAAAGCCCCAGGCGGCCGTCACCTCCGGCGGGATCGCATGGACGGGAAGCCCGGCCCGACCGGCCTCCCTCGCGTCCTCGATGGTCCGTATGCGCAACCGGAAGGTCCGGTGCGGACGATGGGCAGGACGCCGCTCTGGTAGGACGAGGGCTCGCGGAACGTGCCGGTCCTTTGGCGAGTGGACGAGCGTCGTCGCTAGCCGCACGTTAGTTAAGAAGTCACGTTAGTATTAATACTTCAGTGAACGGAAATGTCAATCATCCGTGGGCGACCTGGTGGGACGGACAGACAACGGGAAGGCTGTTGCGTAGCACCCGGTCCCGCGGAACGACTTCGGCTGCGAAGGGCCGAAGCAGGGGCCAATCGAGCGGGGCTCGCTGCCGCCGATCGCTTCCGAGCGCCCTACTTCGGGTTCGGCTCGCTCGGGTGGTTCCACTCCTCGAGCGGGTCGTGGTAGGTCCCCGCCGCCCTCGCGAAGCCCTTCTGGGCCCCCTTCTTGGCGGCCTTGATCCCGCGGGCGGTGTAGACGACGGGCGCCTCGGCCGCGATCTTCGCGCCGGACTTTACGGCGCGGCCCGCTTTCTTCAGGTCCTCCTCGACGTGCTTCGGGAAGTCCTTGAGCGACTTGTGGGCCTTGTAGCTCAGCCTTGCGAGCTTGAACTCGATCTCCTCGTGCAGGACCGAGTAGTCATGGCCGATCGTGTGGGGCAGACGGGCGATGTCCTTCTCGACGTCCTTGAACTCGATCTCGATGTCCTTCCCGATCCCGTGGGTCGCTTCTCGTAGCAGCTGTACGTGGGCTCGGAATCGTGGTGCATCATCCTCGGCGCTCATGGGGGCTCCAATCCGGCAACGTTCAGCAGCATAAAAGCGGGGGTCTGGACATGCAAGGCTCCGGGGGCGGATCTTCCCGCCCGGGGCGCCCCCTCGGCATCCCTATAGACGCTCTGGAAGGACGAAACGCTATACCTGGCCCGCCCTCGGTAGGTCGGAGTTCGATGAGTCCCCGACTCGCCTTCCGAGTGCCCCTGCTGCTGACGGTTCTTGGGATCACCGGCCTCATGGCGCTGCCGACGGGGGTGTTGGCCCCGGTGGGACCCCTCAGTACTGAGGCGTCGGGCGGCCCCAGGACGCCACATGCCACGCACGAGAACCCCTCCACACCTTCCTCCATCCGGACCGCGACGCCCATCCAGCACGTGATCGTCATCATCCAGGAGAACCACGGAACGGACAACTACTTCAACCAGTTCCCGGGCGCCTTTGGGCTCCCGCCCGGGGGCGTACCTCAGCCGGCCAACCAGTCGGGCATCCAGTACTACGGGAACCAGTACACTCTCGGCTGGAACTACAGCGGGAACCAGAGCTCCGGGGATCCCGCTCACGGCGTCGAGAACATCGACCGCAACATCGACAACGGGACGATGGACGGGTACATGTACACGGACAGCCAGACCTCGAACGGGATCTACCCCTCCTACATCGTCCCCAACGAACTGGGCCTCGCGCAGGAGTACGGGTTCGCGGACCAGTACTTCCACGCCTACGCGGGCCCCACGCTGCCGAACCGCTTCTACGACTACGCGATCACCTCGGGGTCGGTCCTGGACAACAGCGGCCCCTCCAATGGTTCGAACCTGGTCTACTTCAACAGCCTCCCCCAGGAGCTCCAGAGCTCGGGGGTCAGCTGGGCGTCCTTCGACGGGTCCTACAACTCGGGGAGCTCGGTCTATGCTTGCTGGATGGGCGTGGTGGGCTACTTCCCGCCCAATCCTTGCTGGTACTTTGACACGACGCTCTCCCAGTTGATGCCCATGCTTTACTTCAACTGGATCCAGAACGGCAGCCTCTCGGACCTCCAGCCCTGGAGCAACCTCTACTCCGACCTCTACACGAACAATCTTCCGTCGGTCTCCTGGTACACCCAGGACTACCTCAATGGGACCGAGCACCCGGGGACCATCGCGGGGTTCGGGGGGAACGTGACGAACGGCCAGGCGGGCCTTGACGGGGTGGTCCGTGCCGTGGAGAACTCCCCCTACTGGAACTCGACCGCCATCTTCCTCACCTACGACGAAGGAGGAGGGTTCTTCGACCACGTGCCGCCCCCGAGCGTGACGGGGCTGGGGGATGGGATCCGCATCCCGCTCGTGGTCATCTCCCCCTGGGCGAAGGAGGGGTACGTCTCCCAGACCTACTACACCCCCTCCTCGCTGCTCCACTTCATCGAGTGGAACTGGAACCTCCCCGCACTGGGCTCCCTCGACGGGATCTCGAACCTCCCGCTCGATTTCTTCAACTTCAGCGCCCCGCAGCCGCGCCCACCCCTCCCCCAGAGCGACTGGGGATTGCCGAACGAGCTCACGGCCTTCCCGTGGCCCCAGCAGCCCCCCAGCGTCGGCCTGGGCGGAGGGAGCTACACGCCCGCCCTGATCTCCGGAGGGAATCTCTCTTGGGCAATCCCCACCCAGAACTCCCAGCTCGCAAGCCCGACAGCGACCTCCGATGGCACCCGACTTTACGTGGCCGGCATGGATGGCATCCTCAGGGCGCTCGACCCGTTCACAGGTCAAGAGCTCTGGAGCGATGCTCTGGGCACCGCGTCCCGCACCCCCACTGCGCTCCTGCCCGGGGACGGGGTCATCGCCACGACGCTTCGAGGGACGATCGTGGCGTACTCCAGTTCGAACACCCTGCTCTGGAACCTGAGCGTGGGGGCCCCGATCTACAGCGGGCTCACGACCGTGCAAGGCACCTACTACGGGGCCACGACGAACGGGTCCGTCTTCGCGGTGTCCGAGAACGGGACCCTGCTCTGGTGGCACCAGGTCACGAAGGACCGGGTCTACGCGCCGCTCGCGTACGACCCGAGCGACAGTCTCCTCATCCTGGGGACGGCGAACCCCTCGGGAGGCGACGTCATCGGGGTCGACCTGTCGGGAAGCGTTCACTGGACCTCCCCCGTCCCGGGCGGCATCTTCGGTGGCGGCGCCGTGGCGTCGGGGACCTACTACGCCACCACCACGTCGGGCGGGGTCTACCCCGTCGTCACCAGCTCGGGTGTCGTTGGTACTCCCGCGGCCTTGCCCGGCTCCTCTGTCACGGCGCCGCTGATCGACGGGTCCACGCTCATTGCTGGGAACGAGACCGGGTTCCTCCAGGCCTACGCTCTGCCGAGCCTGGCCACCTCGTGGAGCGCCTCCCTCTGGGGGGACATCGCCGGTACCCCCGCGGTGAGCGGCAACAACATCTGGGTGGGGACCGGAGCAGGCTATCTCTACGAGATCCCCGCCGCTGGCGGGACCCCGATCCAGGTGCTCCACAGCGGGACCTCGTTCTACCGGGGTCCCACCGTCGTCCCCGGGGGGCTCTACATCACGGCCGAGGACGGGGAGGTCTACGGGTGGGTCCATCCGGGATGGGTCGCGGGCACGGTCACGAACGTCTCCTCCGGGGCGCCCATCAGCGGAGCCTCGGTCCTCTTCACGACGCCACGGGGGCCGGTGACGGCCACGACGGGCGCGGGAGGCAACTTCAACGCCTCCCTCCCCGGGGGGAGCTATGCGTTCTTCTTGAACGTCAGTGGCTATCTGCCGAAGACCGGCAGCACGAGCGTCACCCCCTCCCAGACGACCACGCTGAACGTGGCGCTCACCCCCTCCGGCATCCACCCCGGCTTCGCCGACGTTCGACTCGCTCCTACCAACGCCATTCTTTCGGTGAACGGGACCGCGCAGCCGATCGCGGCCGGCGGGACCTATTCGCTCTCCCTGATCCCTGGCCCGTACGTGCTCGCGGCGACGGCGACGGGGTACAACCCTCAATCGACCACGATCGCGGTCCGCTCCTACCTGACCACGTTCTGGAACGCGACGCTCCAGCCGGTCGGAGGCGCCCATCCCGGATGGGCGGCAGGCGTGATCACGAACAGCAGCACCGGCGCTCCGCTCTCCGCGGTCAATGTGCTGCTCCGCTCGGCGGCAGGACCGGTCGCTGCGACCTCGGGCACGAGCGGGGCGTACAATGTGAGCCTGAACCCGGGCTCGTACTCCGTCTTCGCGAACTCCACAGGCTACCATCCGTTCTGGGGGAACGCGACCGTGAGCGCGTCGTCGACCACGACGCTCAACATCCCCCTCGTCCCGGTCCCCCGTGTGGTCCAGCCCGGTGTCGTGTCCGGGACGGTCTACGGCGGCTCGGCCGCCTCGGGCAACGGGCTCTCGCTCATCCACCTCTACTTCTTCCCCGGAGGAGAGGCCACGATCTCCAGTACCGGGGGGATCTATTCCATCTCTCTCCCCGCCGGGACCTACTCCGTCTTCGTGAACGCGACGAACTACCAGCCCTACGCGACGAACGGCATCGTGGTCACTTCTGGTGGAACGACCAGCCAGAACGTGGTCCTGCTCTCCGTGGCCTGCACCGCGGGCTCGAACCTGTGCAACGCGCATAAGGCCGGCACGAACGTCACGGCAATCAATTGGGTCCTCTGGGCGTTGGTCGTGGCCGCGGTGGCGGCCGCGCTGCTGATGCTCGCGGTCGTGGTCCGCAGGGGCAAGCGGGGGCCCCCCGCGGCCGTTCCCACCGAAGCCGAATCGATGAGCGAGGAGGCGGGCGCCGGAGCCATGGTGGGGACGACCCAGGCGCTCCCGCCGACGGCGGACGAACGTGTGTACTCGGAGCAACTGGTGAGTGGGCTCAATGACCCGTCGAACGACGAGCCGCCGCCGGACAGCGATGCCATCTGACACGAGCTATCCGCGGTATGGCGAGTGACCCTGCGGCCTCGGCGGCTCAGGTGGTCGTCCACTTCGATGGGGCCTGTCAGCCGCCGAACTCGAGCGGGATTGCGACCTGGGCGTTCACGGTGGAGGGGGCGGGACTGGACCGTGAGGACTCCGGGCTGGCGGCGCCGCCATTTTCCCCGGGCTCGACCAACAACGTCGCCGAGTACACGGGGGCGATCCGGGCGCTGGAATACCTCCTTGCGCGGGGATATCGCGGCCCGGTGCTCGTAATGGGCGACTCCGAACTAGTTATACGGCAGATGGAGGGGCGGTACCAGGTTCGGAAGGACCACCTGAAGTCCCTTCACCGGCGACTCAGTGCGCTGGCGGGGCAGTTCGCGCCCTCGATACGGTTCATCTCGGTGCCGCGCGAGAGGAACACGCGCGCGGATGCGCTTACGAAAGAGGCGATTGATAAGGCCCGACGGGCGCTCGACCCACCGAACCAGTAGGGACGCACACGGAGCCATGCGTATTTAGACGTAGTGGTCCCGCGCCGCCGCGACGTGCGCCGCCACACTTATTACACCCCTTCGGCAATTCTATCTCTGCGACCCGTAAGGGGGAGCGTGGTTGGATGAACACTGGATCAAGGAGCAAGGCGACGCGGGACACTCGGAATGGACGACACAAGCCCGTACGGTGGATGTCCGTACTGATGAGCGTCGCTGTCTTGACAGTCAGCGGAGCCGTCCTGGCCGACGTGGTCTTGACCTACTTCGCGAGCACGAACACGGGAGCCGGTACGACCCCCTTCGGCTTTGAGAACGCTGGAAACTACAACCTTGCCTCTCACTACAACCTGGTGGTCAACACCTTCACTACGGCCAGCGCCCACGAGGCAGTTCTTGCCACGCTTGGTCTCGTCCAGGACGTCCAGATCGAAGCGGTCAACGTAACCAGCTTCAACTT
This sequence comes from Thermoplasmata archaeon, assembly GCA_028864975.1. Classification (GTDB taxonomy): domain Archaea; phylum Thermoplasmatota; class Thermoplasmata; order Lutacidiplasmatales; family UBA184; genus JAKAAX01. The sequence goes on from JAGWLG010000011.1 coordinate 82,112, forward strand.
GACAAATGCCCTAGCTCTTCACGAGCATGCCTACATCAAGTCCCCTGGGACATTTGGTTCTGTCTCGGCGGGGGTGAATGGGATTGTTTGCGCCTACGCCATCGTGACCACCTACTTCCCGTCGGGGAACGTAACTTCTCTCGGTGGTGTCAGCACTTCCGGGGCTAACTGCGGGGCGTTCATTCCTGGGCCCGCTCTAGGCGTGAACGGTGCGACCGCAACAGGGCAAGGATGCATCGGGGGAAAGAACTACGCGGTGTTCAATCTGACGTCGGGAGTCGAAGACTCAGAGTCAGGGATGGCAGCGGGAGCGACGCTCTGCTCCCTCTCATCGTTCAGCACCGTCAGCCCGGGCGAGACCGGATCTCTCTTCGTGACCTATTCCTTTACCAGCGACCTTGTGGTCACCTCTGGAACGGTCCTTGACGGATTCTCGGTCCCGGTGACCATGACGCAGGGATCGTAGGTGTCAAGACAACCCTTCCGAGTGCCCGGACTATCGGTGGGCCGGGGCGCGGCGGCGCCCAGGTCCACCAACCCATTCTTCCATATTCGTGGGCAGGGAGCGATGAATTAGTGGCTATCTTCGCCCGAAGAATCGGAAACGGGCGTGGTACATCCCTGTCGAAGTAAACCGGCCTTGCGATGAAAGCCAGGCTTGCACACAGATGGCCCCGCATAACTTCGGTGACAGACTTAAAGGACTGAGCGTGCGTATTACACGCACAGGTGTCGGCTTGTTCGGCTACCGATTGAAACTAGAACGCGCACCCAGAAAGGACGATCAGAAATCCCGGCGACGCACCCTGATGGGCTTGGCGGTCCTCGTGGCCGCAATCACGTTCTCCGCCTTCGTGACTGCGGACGTGATCCTCGTCTACACCGCGAAGAACTCGGTCAACAGCGCCGGCAGCTCGCCGTTCGCTTTCAACAACGGCGCCAACGAACCCCTCGCCAACAGCTTTGGGATTCTGACCAACACCTGGCCGGCGGGGGGACCGGCGGGCCCTACGGTCTCGACCCTGGTCTCCGGTGTGAAGGATGTGCCGGTTGAAGTCCTCCAGGGAACGATCTTCCAATTGAATGCGAACCTAGCGGCGGCAGACACCGCAACCTTCGGAACGATCAACGTGGGGACCGGGTCGTTCACGGCCGGGGGCCTGACCTGCGCCTATGCCTTCATCACCAATTTCCCACCGACCTCGGTCTCTGGAACGCTAACGGGGACCTCCGCTTGCGGCATCTACAATCCCACGGTCCCGGTGGCCGCGTCCACCTACTGTGGGAACGACGCGATGGTCACAGTCGACCTGACCAATGCAGTTGCTCCCTCAGGAGGCCCGATCTCCTGCACGATGAACGGTGCGCTCACCGCCCCCATCACAGTCCTCTACGTGAGTTATGGAGTGTCGCTTACCGATGCCTATGCGGGGGGGACGACTGTCCTCGATACCTACTCGATCCCGGTGACCATCTGTCCCACCGCGGGCTGCTGAGCCGGTTCGAACCTCACTTTCGAGAAGGCCCGACCCCCGCGCACAGTGCGGTAGTCGCGGCCTTCTCTGACGGCCGACGCGAGTGAAAGGACTATTGCACCCCGGACCATGATAGGGGAGGGGGCCGGTCGCCCGTAGGGCACAAGGTCAACTCGTGGTCGAAGAAGCCCGTGACATCCGCGACCGCGGATACCTGGCCATCAACCTCCTCCTCGGGGGGATTGCGACGGCGGTCGGGCTGTTCAACATGTTCGCGCTCCACAACTTCGGAGCAGCCCCGATGTTCGACGCCCTGCTCGGGATGTCGATGATCAGCGTGGGTGCCTTGTTCATCGCGCCCTACATGGCGCCCCGGGAGCTCGGCCTTCCCGCACCCGGTGTGCGGATGGCCCGGCGCCCTTACCTGCCCTTCCCTGTCCCGATCCCCGCGTCGCTCGAGCGCGGACGCCGAGGCCGAGAGGAGTTCGAGGGAGAGGAGGAGCTCCCGATGCTCCCTGCGCCCAGACGGAGGCCTGCGGGAGCCGCTGCTCGACCGAGAGCTGTCCCCGCCCCTTCCCCCGTGTCCCCTCCAATGGCTGGAGTCGCAGCTTCCGCGGGCCTCCGAGCCGCAACTCCGATGGAAGCCGCGGCCACGATAGCGGAGCTCGAAGCCCTGGGAACAGCACCGGTAGCCCCGAGACCCGCTCCACCGCGTCCTCACCTCCCACCCTTCCGACCAACCGCACCTCCCCCGGCGGAATACCTCGAGGAGGAAGAGGCGGTGGCGAGCCTGGCCGTGACGCCCGAGCTCGAACCCCAGTTCAAGAGAGCGTTGGAGGATCTTGCAGGGGCGGCAGCGCTGCAGACCAATGGCGCACACCCGCTCGCCCTCGTCAACGGGAAGCCCCCGGAGCGTACGCTCTCGGACCTCGAAGAGGTTCTCCGTCAGCCCTCTCCCTCGGCCCCTCAAGAGCCCCGGTTGCCCCAGTCCATGCGACCCCCCATCTCGACCTCCACCGTTCCACAGGAGGCGGTAGGCGAAGTGGACCAGCTGGAGCAGGAGCTCCAGACCATGCCCCGTGTTGAATCGGTTCTTCCCGCGCCGATCTCGACACCCGTAGAGGAACCGTTCCCTGCCACCATAGCGGAAGCGTCGACTCCCTCGTCTGCCCTTCCCGAGCCAGAGCTCCCAGCTCCCCTCCCCCTACCTGTGGAGCCATTGAGCGGGCCGGTTCCCGGCGCCTCCCCACCGTCCGAGGAGGCCCCTGGACCTACCACAGTAGCACCGAGCGAAGTCGCACCCGCGACCGACATGAAGGACGCTGCCTCGAGCCTGCCCACGATCGAGGAGGCGTTGGGCACGAAGGAGGGCCAGCTGGAGGAGATGGCGCGGACCCTCGAGAGCATGGTCTCCCAGATCCGTTCTGAGCCGGAGGTGGTCCCTCCCGAGCCAGTCCCCTCTCTGACGGAAGCGGCAGCCCCCGCGCCGCCCGCCCCCGAGCCGACCGCACCCCTCACACCTGAGACGTTCTCGGAAGAGAACGAACCTGCTCCCGCCATCGACGATCTCGAACGGCAACTGGCCGCCATGCGGTCGACCCTCGTCCGTGAAGGGCCCAAGCCCCTCCCCCGGCCGGGATCGGCGCCACGGAAGGCTCCAGAGGCAGCGACGCTCCCTCTACCGCTTCCCCCAGCTCCCTCTCCCGAGGAAGCGAAGGAGGTCGAGCCTCCAAAGGAGGCGGAGAGCGTGGACGAACTGGACCAGCTCCTCGAAGACGCGTCATCCGCCGCGAAGCTGACCCAGGAGCGGCACATCGACCATGAGAAGAACGCACGCCGACGACGGAAGAGCGGGCCGTAGGGCCGCAAGCTCCATTGGCCCGCGTCCGCCTGCCCTTCCCAGGGCATGATCTACCGCAACCGGGACATCAGGCTGTTTCGGAGCGTGGTGGTCGCGGTCTCGTTCGCCACCCTCGCGGTGGCGGCCCTCACGTACGTCCAGTGCAGCTCCACCCGCCCTCCGTCCTGCGGCCCGATCGAACCCCAGATCCTGGTGGCTGTCGTCTTCGCGGTGATCCTCTACGGCGTAGGGGAGTGGCTCCTTCCCGTCCCCCTGGAACCGCCGCGGACCCCCACGCCGCAGCCCAAGCCTCCTCGGATGAGGGCGTGGCGCCGCGGTCCCGCCCGGAGCACGCTCGGCCCCGTTCCGCCCTCGGGGGAGGCTACGTCCAACCGTAAGCGGCGTTGAGAATGAACAGGATCCGGGCGCAGGCCACGAGCGCGACGAAGAACAGCGGCAAGGTGGTCGCGCCGAGGGCCCGCAGTCCCAGGACCGGGCGGCCCCAGCGAGCCCGGTGCTCGATCCCGGCGGTGAGCATCACCGCGACCATGCCGAAGGGGGTCGCGTTCAGCGCGAAGGACCCGACCGCCCATCCATCGATGGGGGTCGGGACGAGGACCGCCAGCAGGAGTCCCGTGGTCGTCCCCGCCGCGGCGATGCGGAAGAAGAGCTCCCGGTGCCAGGCCTTGTCCTGGACGAAGTAGCCGACCAGCAGGATCGCGGCCCCTCCGCTCGTCGCGCCCAGCGCGGCGATCACCGCTTCGGACCAGGTCTGATCGAACCCGGCGGGGAAGAGGAACTGCATCACGAGGGCCGGGAAGAGGAGGAAGAAGAGCCCGAAGGAGCAGTCGAAGAGGAAAAGCAGGAGCGGTAAGGTGGGGATGACGTTCACCGCACAGACCTTGTGGCACTCGCCGTTCTTGATGAGCTCGCGCTCAAAGACGCACGAGGCGCAGGGTTCCCGTCGATGGGGGAGCCCGCTCTTCCAAGCGACACGCCACAGGAAGACCGTGAAGATCGTCGCCAGGGAGATGCAGATGAAGAACGGGACCGCGATGTCCCAGAGGTTCGACCACTGCAGGACGAGGGGCACGTCTCTTCTACGCCGCCGGAGGCTGAAGAACGTTCCGGGGAGGGTCGGGGGGAGCGCGGCCCGGGGGAGTCAAGGAGCCCGTGCCGAGCGCAGAGCGGGGAGGGCCTTCCCCACCCCCGTCGTCGGTACGGGGCGGGGGACGGACGGCACACCGGGACCCGGACCGGGTCGCAACGGGCCCCTGGAGGACGCGTCGAACCCCGGAGAGGTCGGAAGTAGCACCCGTTCATCGAGGTCGACCCGGACCAGATGGGGTCGCAGCTCCTGAAGCCAGGCGCTCCCCTTCCGTCGGTCCCCCTCCTCGACCTCATGCACGGCCCGGTAGACCTGCGGGAGGAGCAACGCCCCCTCGAGGCCGAGCCCTCCGAAGACCTCCTGCACCTCGGCGAACACCCGCTCGGACTCCCCCTTCCGACCCTGACCCCACAGCCACTGCCCCCAACGGTACTTGGCCCAGACCGCGTGGACCGAGAGGTCGAACTTCTGGGCCAGCCCCTGGAGCTCCTGGATCGTTCTCCGAGCGGCGCCGTGGTCGTGCAGGGTCAGTTCCGCCGCGGCCCGGTTCGCTAGGAGGCTCGAGAGGGTCGTGACATTCCCGATGCGGCGGGCGAGTCGTTGTCCCTCATCGAATCGCCGAAGGGCCCCGGGGGCATCGCCGAGGACCTGCCGAACGCGGCCTTCGATGTTGTCCAGGAAGGCGAGGAACGGCAGGAAGAGCTCCCCACGGTAGCGGGAACGTGCGCTCTCGCATTCCGCCAGGGCCTCGCTCGCCCGCCCCAGGCACAGCAACGCGATGGACCGCGAGACGATGGCCCAGGTGGTCCAGATCCAGTCGTTCGCCTGGGCGAGCCGTTCGAGGGCATCCTCGGACTCTTGCAGGCAGTCCTCCCAAGCTCCCGCCTGCCCGTAGAGGAAAGCCGCGACGGCGCGGACCTGTCCCTCAAGGAGAGGGGTCGGACGAGCGTCGGACTCCTGAATCTCCCTCCGAAGGTCCTCCAGCCGGCGACGGGCGGAACCGGGGTCCGTCGCGGCCATGACGTTCGAGAGCGACGCCTCCGCCTCCCATCGGAGCGTCCTCGGCAGGGGGATGGAAAGGACGAGGTCGAGGATGCCAAGGGCCGTCGACGTTGCCCCGAGCGTCCAAAGGCGGTTCGCGAGGGCCACGTCGTGCGCCGAGCGCTCCGCGCGGGCCTGAGGTCGCGTGGAGAGCAGGTCATGGGCCGACCGCACGAGCTCCTCGATGGTCTCGTACTCCTGCCTTCGAAGCAGGTCGCGGACCGCCGACTCGATCCAGGGGAGCGCGCGCGCGGGGTCCCGGGCCGAGGAGAATAGACGCGCGATCGTGGTCGCATCGCCGGGGCGCTCGCGTTCCCACCACTCCGCGAGCCGCGCGGCCCACTGCCTCCGCTCGAGACCCTGTCCCTCGAGCACCTCGAGGATCACGAGATGGGAGAAGGCGTATCGGCGGGGTCCGTCCGGCCGCAGGAGGTGCCGTCGGCGGGAGAGCTCTTCGAGCAGGTCACGGACCTGGACCCCACGCATCGAGGGGTCCATCGTCGCGAGGGATTCCAGGGGGGCGATCTCGAAGATCTCGCCCAGGCACGAAGCCATCTCGAGCAGTCGGGTCTGGGTCGGTGGAAGCCCCTCCATCCTGGCAAGCACGAGACGCCGCACCACCGGGGGCACCGGTAGGGTGCCCTCCAGGGGCCCTGCGGACCGCGGCCGTCCCCCCTCCCCGACCCGACGGGACCTCGGTGCCGCAGGGTCGGCTGGGTCGGTCTGGAGGTCCCGGATCCCCTCGAGCAGGAAGAGAGGGTTCCCCTGCGCGCGGCGGATGACCTCTCGTAATCGGCGGGCGTCGGCTCCTTGCCCCACTCCTTCCCCGAGGCTCGCCCCCGCGAGGACCCGGCACTCCTGGAGGGTCAGCGGCCCGAGCGGGACGACCCCCGACCGTTCCGAGACGGACCTCCGCAGCACGTCCAGCACCTGGACCAACTGCCGGGAGCGAGGGGTTTCCACCCCCGGAGCGAACCAGTTCTCGTCCCTCGAAGCCGCGACCAGAAGGACCGGGGCATCGAGACGGGGGATGTTCGTGGCCAGGAAGTGGAAGACCTGCAGGGCGGAAGGGGAGGCGCGTTCAAGGTCGTCCACGACCAGCAGGACCGGCCCCTCCCGTGCCATCCGTTCGAGGCGTTCGAGATAGCCTAGCATCCTCCGGATCCGAGAAAGGCCACCTCGAGGCCCGGTAGGCGCGACCAAGTCCGGCCGCTCTGGGGCCGGCGGCGCCCCCCGGCCACGAGGGGGGGTCCCCTCACGGTGTTCGGTCGCACCGAGCATCTCCTCGAACGGGGAGAAAGGGAGGGACGGCCCTGCGAGGGCTTGGCCGTGAAGAGCGTGCACCCCCGCTCCCACTGCCGCCTCTTCGAGGAATTGGAGCAGACGGCTCTTGCCGACCCCGGCGGGACCCAAGAGCACCAGGACTTCCCCGCGCGCCGGGACGGCCCTCAAACGGCCCAGAGCCCGCGCGAGACGGTACCTTTCGTTGATCCGGCCGACGAGGGGCAGCGGCCCGGAGGTAGGGATTGGCGTGGTGGAGGCCGCGCCACGGGCTGCTCGTGGACCGAGCTCCTGTCGTGCTACGAGGTCATCTTCGGGACGGTGCAAGGCCAAGAGGTCCTCGGGCGACCCGCCGGACCGGGAGTCGTTCAGGAGCTTGGTCAAGGGCACCCCCTGGAACGTGGTCTCGAGCTCTCCCAGACTTACCGAGGAGCCCGGCCATCGGAGCGCCCGCACCTCCGACACGAGCGAGGAGAGGCGATCGGTCCCAGTGGGGGTGAGGGAGTAGCCCTGCTCGAAGGCTGCGCCGAGCGCCGAGACCGGATGGACCCGGACCCACCCGCCACGGGAGAGACGTGCGAGCGCGCGGGAGACGGTGGGCTGGGAGGTCCGGAGCTGTGTCGTGAGCTGTCGCTGGGTGAGAAGCGCTCCGCGGACCATGCCCTCTCCCATGCGGAGCAGGAGCAGCTCGTCCCAGCCGAGATCGGTGCTCGGCCGCGTCGTCTCGGGTGACGGACGGACCGGGCCCTTGGCTCCCGTGGCTCGCTCGGACCGCACCGAGTAAGTGGAGGGGTCGGTCTGGATCGACAACGCCGGCCACAATTCGAGGCCTTCGGGGTCCTCTTTAGCTTTGGGTCGGAGAAATACCGGTCTAAATAGCCTCTACATGTATATTTTATGCACATACTATTACGTACACGGCCCAACCCGTTCGGCCGCCGTCCGGTCGGCCTCGTCAGGGATTCCCCCTTTCGGATCGGGGCCGCAAGGGCTGAATCACGGTGAATGAGCTCGAGGGGATTATCCCCCCTCGGCGCTCATTGGATGGGCATGCGCCTCGCCCATGCCGTCCGCCAATCAGACTCGTGGCCGGTCGTCGCGATGCTATCGCTCCTCCTGCTCCTGCCCTTTCCGACCGGCCTCGCTGGCCACGCCACTGGGCCCCACGTCGCCCCTCCCCGCGGGGGGGAGGTCTTCGCCGCGGCCCGCGACGCGCGTCCCTCC
>JAGWLG010000075.1 GCA_028864975.1 Thermoplasmata archaeon
GGACGCCCTGCGAGGCCAGCGACTCGCGGACCAGGTAGCGAATCATCGGGTCCTCCCCCACCAGGAGCGCCCGCAACCGGGGAGAGACTTCCGCCACGAGGGCCACCCAGCGCGACCCGGTTTATATGCATAACTGCACACGCGAGCAGGGGGTTATTCCACATTCCCGGGCCCACGCGGAGCCCGTCCCCTCGTTCCCCGGCCTCGGACCGGGTCCCTCACCTTTCGGTCACGCTCGACGCAAAGCCTTTGATATACTGACGGGCTCTGCCTACCTGTAGCCCCGTGCAAGAGTACGACCCCCTCAGGGAAGTTACCCAAGAGCTGGACCGAGAAGAAGCCGTCCTGAGCGTCCGCGTGGAGCGGCGTCGGTACAACAAGCCGACGACGGTCATCTCGGGCTTCCCGAAGGACGCGGACCTTCACGATATCGCGAAGCAGCTCAAGACCTCGCTCGCGACCGGCGGCACCGGGAAGGATGGCGAGATCGTCCTCCTGGGGGACCACGGTCGAAGGGCAAGGGAAAAGCTCGAGACGCTGGGCTACCACGTGGCCCAGGGCTGAGCGTAGCGCTCCTCGAAGGGGGCCTGGCTGCGGCGATGAGCGTTCAACCGTTGCAGCCCGAGGGGGACGACCTCGAGGTGCTGCAGGGGCTGGGCGACACACTTCTGGAGCGGGCGGTAGAGCTCTACAGCGAGCTCCGCCTGGTCAAGAGGCCCCCCGAGAGCGCTCGGGGGGCGGAGCGCAAGACGCTCCGGTGGCTCGAGGATGAGGCGGCACGATTGGGACGTGACCTTGACCCCGCCTGGGTTCCCCTGCTCCAGCGGGCCTTCCTCGAGATCGAAGGAGACGTAGCGGAGGCCGCGGCCCGCCGTCGCTTCGCCCGGCACGCGACCCCCGGGGGAGCCGGGGGTCCGCGAAGCCGCTCGTGACCCTTCAGCTGTGGTCCCAGACTACCGAGAAGTCCTGATAGCTGCTGGTGAGCCCGCTCGGCGTCGCCTTCGCGTAGGAGTGCCCGACCATGGTGATCTCGGCGGCGGCCCAGGTCGGGTTCTGGATACCGCCGTTGACCCCACCGATGGTCGCGGTGCACGAGGTGAACTGGACCGTCCCGAAGTTCGCGAGCGGGAGCACGTGCCCCGAGGAGGGCGCCTCCGCAATCCACTCGGCGCTCGAGCGCGCTGCGTTGTTGACTGTGCCGACCGTCGTGAATGTCCAGCTGTGGGCCGGGTTCGAGTCGCTAACGCTCACCGTAAACGAGGACCCCGCGGTCCACAAGACCTCCGCGCTGATCGAGTCGCCCGGCGAGACCGTGTATTTCGTCTTGTCCAGGTTCACGGGGTACGCCGGGTAGAACTCGTACCAGGCGTAGTAGGTCGGTTGGCCGGAGCTGCAGTCCGAGTCCGTGCCGGTCTGCTCAACGGTGGAGCTCGAGTAGCCGTCAATCCCGACCCAGAACGCGGCGTAGGACGCGGTGTTGCCACACGTGACCGCAGGCTGGACCCAGCTTCCCTTTACGTCGCTCACCGAGTTGGAGGCCGGGTTGGACAAGCAGGTTTCCGCCGCGTAGCCGCCCCAGTTGGTGCTCTGAGTCGAGGTGACACCGTTCGTCCCACATGATCCGCTTCCTCCGCCCCCACCGTGGCCATGCGTGAACCGCAGGCCGGAAATCGTCGCCACATGGGCGACAGCCGCGCCGGAGGCGAGCATCGGCAGCAAGAGCATCGAGAGGACGAGCGCCCCGACAAGGAGACGCGGACGGATCGGGCTCGGGAGTTCGCGGGGGGGTCGCGGTGAGGACATGCGAAGAACCGCCGCTTCCTCCCATATAGCCGTTGTCATCGCCCGGGCGTCGGCCCTCGACATGTGTCGTGCCATGCAGGCGCAGGCCGCTCCAGAGGTCCGAGTCTACGCAGGTCGACCTACGCGGAGGGGGTGTCGCTCTCCTTCCGGACCCGGGCCGGCCAGGCCCCACAGGTGACGCAGAAGTTTGACTCGGGGGAAGGGAGCTCGTACCCGCATTTGGGGCAAGGGTCCTTGCCGTGGCGGGTCAGGGGCGGCCGCTCCCCGAACACCTCTCCGAAGACCCGGTAGTAAGCAAGGTGTTCCGGGTCACGAATCTCCACTTGGTCCTCTCGGAGGACCCGCTCGCGTTCCCGCTCGAACTCGCGCTTGGTGATGGTGGTGCGGAAGTGCTCGGTGAGCCGCGCGCTCCCCGAGCCTACTTCGATGGGGTCCTTCCTTCTCCACCGGTTCGGGACCTCGGGGAAGGCGAGCCTCAAAAGGAACTTCCCGTGGGTCACGCCGTCGACGGAAGCGACCTTCTCGGCCTTCGAAAGGCGGCGCGAGAACGCGACGATCTCGGGGTCCATGTAGGGCGCGTGGACCTGGACCCCGAGCGCTTCCCCCATCGGGAAGGAGGAGAAGCGCATGACGCGGGCCATGCGATCCGAGGACCGCGCGAACTCCTCCTCGCTCTTCGGCCAGAGGAACGAGTATCCTCCGAAGAGCTCGTCGGCCGCGTCCCCGGTGAGGGTGGCCGAGACCCCCTGGGCCTTCGCCTCCCGTAGACCCCTGGCGACGACGATGCTATTGCGAACCTCCATCGGGTCGAACGTCCGCATCACCTTGACCACGAAAGGGACCTCCTCCAGGATGCCCTCGAGGTCCGTGTGCACCTCGTGGTGCTCGAGACCCAGCCGCTTGGCGACGTGCTGGGCGTAGTCCTGATCGGGAGGGTCCTTCCCGACAAGCACCGTGAAGGCCCACCGGAGGCCCTGGGGCTTCGCGACCTGGGCCAGGACCGAAGTGTCGAGCCCCCCCGAAAGCTGGATGGACTCCGCCGGGGCACGCCGGACCGCGCGGACCACGAGGGTGTGGAGGGCTTCGGACCGGGCCTTGAGCTCAGGGGTCAAGGTGGCTTCCGGCGCGACGACCGCAGCAGCCATGGTGGGGCGTTTTAGGAGCGCAGCATGACTATAACCTGGCCGTAACTCTCCCGTCGGTCGAAGACATGGCGACGGCCACCGCCTCCCCCCAGCGCATTGTTTCCTTCCTTCCCAGTGCGACCGAGATGATCTACGCGCTGGGACTCGGGGACCGCTTGGTGGGGGTCACTCACGAGTGCGATTACCCGGAGGAGGCCCGGTCCAAACCGGTCGTGATCCGACCGGCCCTCCCTCTCGAAGGGCTTTCCCCTCGGGAGATCGACGAGCGGGTCTCGGCCCGGCTGCACGACGGGAAGAGCCTCTACCAGGCGGACGAGGCGCTGCTGCGCCGCCTCTCGCCGGACCTCATTGTGGCCCAGAACCTCTGTCAGGTCTGCGCGCCCTCGGGGAACGAGATGACCCAGGTGGTCCGCGCGCTACCTCACGCCCCTAAGGTCCTTTGGCAGACCCCCCACAACCTCGAGGAGGTCCTGGAGAACTTCCAGGAGCTAGGGGACGCGACCGGTCGAAGCGAAGAAGCGCGAGCGATCGTCGCCGATGCCCGCGAGCGGATCGCGCGGGTGCGCAAGGGGGTCAGGGGGCTCCCACCCCCTCGGGTCTTCATGATGGAGTGGATCGACCCGGTCTTCTGTGCTGGACACTGGGTGCCCGAGATGGTCGAGATCGCGGGCGGCCACGACGGGCTCGCTCGACCGGGCGAGTTCTCCTTCCGGGTGCCGTGGAAGGATGTAATTCGGTGGGCACCCCAGGTCCTCGTGCTCTCCCCTTGCAGCGTGCCGCTCCAGGAGGCGATCGGCCAGTGGGAGCTCCTTCGAAAGATGCCAGGCACCCAGGACCTCCCGGCGGTGCGTGAGGGACGCACCTTCGTCGTCGACTCGGGCGCCTACTTCTCGCGCCCCGGTCCACGACTGACGCTTGGCATCGAGCTTCTGGCCCATCTCTTCCATCCAGACCAGTTCGCCTGGAAGGGACCCAGGGGGGCGTTCGTCCGCCTGCCCACCAGCCGAGAGGGAGCTTCGTCCGCCACCCGCCGCATGGACACCAGGGCTTAGGTCGCTTCGACGAGCCCCCGGAGAAGGGAAGGGACGGTGTCCAACCTTACGTGCAGGTAGGAGGCCAGGACCCTTCCCTGGACGTATCCGTCGTGGAGCAAGGGGCCACCGGCCCTCCGGGTGAGGGAAAGGCCCCAAGGGTACCCACGAGGGGCTTCGCGCGCCGAGTGGTGGTAGAGGTGGCCCCGGACCGTGGTCCCCCGAGGTCCCAGGAGGCCAGCCCGGGTTGCCCGGGCCTCGACATAGCCGAACCCACCCAGTCGGGGCGAGAGCGAAGTGGAACCCGGGAAAGCCCCCACCATCCGATGCCGCGCCCCCTCCAGGTCGGTCATCCGCTCGAGAAGGTACATCATGCCCCCGCACTCGGCCAAGAGCGGCCGACCGTCCCGGACCCAGGAGCGTAGCTCTCGCTTGAGCGGCTCGTTCCTTGCTAGCTGGCGCCCGTGGAGCTCAGGATACCCACCGGGAAGGTAGAGCGCGTCCGCCCCGGAAGGGACCCGGTCGCCCTTGAGGGGTGAGAACCTTCGGACCCTCGCGCCGACACGCTTGAGGGCTTCGAGCGATTCGGGATAGACGAAGCAGAAGGCCGCATCGGACGCGACCGCCACTACGGACGTCGAAGCGCTCCCTCGAGCGTCGCCGTCGTGGCCGCGCCTCACGCGGGGGAGAGGTCGAGTGGTACGGGCGATGCGCAGGACCCCCTGCAGGTCCACGTGCGCCTCCACGAGGTCCGCCAGAGCTTGGACCCTTCGTTCCAGCCCTGCTCCGGGGTCGGTGCGAGGGGTCTTCAAGCCGAGGTTTCGCTCCGGCAGGATGGCCTCGGGTTGCCACGGAAGGACGCCGAGCACCGGGACCTTGGCGCGCTCCTCGACCGCCCGTCGTACCGTCGTCGAATGCCATCCTCGACCGGCTCGGTTGACGATCACTCCCGCGAGCCGGGAAGTTCCCAGGAGCTCACGTGCTCCGCGCGCCTGGACCGCCAGGGTCTCGGAAGAGGCCGAGGCATCCAGGACCAGGACGACCGGAAGACCGAGCAGCCGAGCGATGTCCCAGGAGGAGGTCCCCCACGTGGTGCCGTCGAGGACTCCCATGACCCCCTCGACCACCGAGATCCCCCTCCTCCCGCGCGGGGCCGCCCGCGCGAAGTCCTGACGGACCTGAGCGGGGGGGACCAGCCACAGGTCGAGGTTGCGGGTGGGCGACCCCGCGGCGCTCCCCAGGACGTGCGGGTCGAGAAAATCGGGGCCAGCCTTGAACGTCGCGACCTCCAGCCCCCGATGCCGCAGCGCTCCCGCGATCCCCGCGGCGACGGTCGTCTTGCCGGCTCCTGAGCCGAGACCCGCGATCATCAGCCGCGGTGCGGAGGTGGTCGCAGTTTCCACGGCAGGGTGGAACCTTGGGGGTCCTTCCCGCTTTGGGTCCCGGAACGTGGGGTCGCCCCCAGGAAGGGTTAAATGAAAGGCAGATTGACGAGATTCCAATGTCCTTGAATCACGAGGAGAAGCCCCAGGCCCCCGAGGCTCCCCAGACCCTGCCCCGCCCGCGTTCCGTGTCGACAACATTGGCGGTCATCGTCGTGATCTTGGTCGCTGCGGCCGCCATTGGAGCGACAGCGGCCTACTACACGCTCCGACCGGTGCCCCATCCCTCGGGGCCGGGAACCGTCACGGTCTACGACGACCTGGGACGGTCGGTG
>JAGWLG010000076.1 GCA_028864975.1 Thermoplasmata archaeon
GAGGTGTTGGTGCAGCTGGTGATCGCGGCGATCGCGACATAGCCGTCCTTGACGTCCCGAGGGTCCCCCGGGGGGTCAGGGCTGAGAGGTCCGGGGTGGGGCGGTGGCGGGTGCGCCTTGCGGTAGTCTCCAAGGGCTCGCCGAAGGACCTCAGGGACGCTGGGCAGTGGGACCGTCTCTTCGGGGTTGCGCGGACCTGAAAGGGAAGGTACTATCGCCGAAAGGTCGACGTCGAAGACCTCGTCGAACTCCGGCTCGGGAACCCCCTCGCCTCCCCACAACCCCATCGACCGAGAATACTGTTCCACGCGCTCGACAAGGGCATCCTCGCGCCCTGTGAGGCGCAGGTAATCGAGGGTGGCGGTGTCGACCGGCCAGAGCGCAGCTGTGGCACCGTACTCCGGGCACATGTTGGATATCGTGGCCCGGTCTGGCACGGCGAGAGCGCCGCGTCCGGGCCCCGTGAACTCGACAAACTTCCCGACGACCCCCCTCTTCCGAAGCTCGCGGGTGATCGTCAGGACGGCGTCGGTGGCGGTCGTACCCCCCTGCATCCGGCCGGTCAGGCGGACCCCGAGCACCTTCGGGAGTCCCAGGAAGTATGGCTCACCGAGGAGGACCGCCTCCGCCTCGATCCCTCCCACGCCCCAGCCCAAGACCGAGACGCCGTTCACCATCGTCGTGTGGGAGTCGGTTCCGATGAGCGTGTCCGGGAAGGCGTCCGCGACCCCGTGCCGCTCTCGCCGCACGACCACCTGGGCCAGGTGTTCCAAGTTGACCTGATGGCAGATGCCGTTCCCGGGGGGAACCACACGGAGACCCCGGAAGGACTCCTGCGACCACTTGAGGAACCGATAGCGTTCCCCGTTCCGCTCGTACTCCTTGTCCAGATTGATGGCGAAGGACCGCAGGGTCCCGAAACTGTCGACCTGGACCGAGTGGTCGACGATGAGGTCGATCGGGATGCACGGTTGGATGCGGTGGGGGTCCAAGGCGCGACGCCGGGCGGCCGACCTCATGGCGGCAAGGTCGACCAGGGCCGGGACCCCCGTGAAGTCCTGCATGAGCACGCGCCCTGGATAGAACGGGAACTCCCCGCGAGATCCTGAGTATCCCCCTCGAGCGATCTCTTGGATCACCGAAAGGTCGGTGAAGCGAGGGTCGAAGTTCCGACACAGGTTCTCCAGGAAGACCTTCACCGTAAAGGGGCGGCATGCGACACGCCGAGGGTCCACTCCCTCGAGCCGGTCGGCCCTGTGGACGGTCGAGCGTTCACCTCGGACGGAGAAGGTCTCGACCGTGCCCCGGAGGGAGTGTCCCGCCATCGCTCCTCGGCGAGCTACAGGGATCAGGGACGAGCCCGGCTATGGGACTGGGAAAGGGTGGGCATCCCTTCCGGGAAGGCGCTCGAGAAGCAACAGGGGCAGACGCTCTGCCACAGACGGAGCCCTTCGAGCCGGCCCACATGCTCGGTGCAGCTGAGACAGACCTCGCCCACGGAGCCTGCTTCCCCCGTCTTCCGGGGGAGCGTGGTGCGGGCGATCGTATGGCCCTCCTTGCGACAGAGGTCGCTCACCTCACAGAGGCCCAGGTTCTCCGTCGATCTTCCGCTGGGTTGGCTGTGGTCGTGCGCCCCGGTTGCTCCCGTCTTCGTCGCTTCGGACATGGTACCCCTTGCCTCTCAGTATCCGCGGAACAGCTCGGTCCGTGTGTCGGGCTCCGGGACGCCCATCTCGCGGACGAGAAGGTGATGGAGCTCGCCCGCCATCGCCGGCGGACCGCAGAGGTAGTAGACGGGCTGCTCCAGGGAGGCGGTCTCCAATCGGACCAGGTTCGCATCGATCCTACCCGTCCGCCCGGCCCACGGCCGCGAGCCGTCCTGAGGACGGGTCACCGACGGGAGCCATCGAAGCCCTCGCCACGCACGGGAAAGCTCCTCCATTTCCTCGCCATAGACGAGCTCGTCTGCGGTGTGACTCGAAGAGAGCATGACGATGGGCGCATGTCTCCCGTCCTGGCGCGCCTGTCGGACCATGCTGCGAAAGGGGGTGACCCCGATCCCACCCGCGAGGAGGACCGCAGCACGCTGAAGATCCAGCACGAACGTCCCGAAAGGCCCCCAAAGACGGGCACGGTCTCCGGCCTTCATCGCAAAGAGATAGGTCTTGAAGGGGCTCGGACCCAGACGAGTGGTGATGGCCACCACGTCCCGGTCGCCCGGGGCTGAGGAGATCGAGAAGGTCCTCGAGGACCCTCGGGGGTCGCTGACCTCCGGGAGGGTGAGCACGCTGTACTGGCCCGCCCGGAAGCTCCAGGGAAGCCGCGGCCGACCGAAGAAGAAGGTCCTGACGGTGGGAGTTTCCTGCCTCACCTTCAGGAGCTCGCAGGTCCACTCTGCGGGTGCGGACTCTTCCGCGATCGAGGCCTGTTCCATCATCCCTTCTCCCTCCCCCGGTCGGCTCCTTGGAGATCGATCGCGGGTCCCGGCCTCACTTGTAGGTGGACTGGTAGGTCTTCCCCTCGTCATCCCAGATCGTGATGCAACTCCCCTCGCATTCCGTCAAGCAGGCATTGCAAAGAATGCACTCGGAGCCGTGCTCTGCGACCGACTTCTCGACCCGGAACTTGAACTTGGCCGACACCTCGGGGTCGTCCACAACCTCCGGGAACTCGGACCGGGGATGCATCACGAACACGTTGACCGGGCAAACATCGAAGCAATGGCGGCAGCCCGTGCACTTCTCGATCTGCACCTTGACGTCCATCTCCGTCTCCTACCATGGTGGAAGGCACGCATCGTGGCCGAGGGCCAGGTTCTGCGGGACGTTCAGGCCTCCTCGGGTGGGTGGAACTCGAGGACCCATGGCGAGGGGTCCCCGGCACGCGGTCCCGGAGGGAGCCTTCGCGGGAAGCTCGATGGGCTTGGTGCAGAAGGCGCAGACCGCGCCCCGCTTCTGGAGCTCCCATCGGAGCGCCAGGGCGTACATGGAGGACGTCGGCCGCAGGTTCGGTCTACCTCGACGCCGCCAGATCCACTCGTGGTGCTCTGCGAGCTCCACGATGAGCCGCTCCACGGTGTCGGCCTTGCCGGCGAAATGCTGTCGGGCGAGTTCCCGTGCCTCCTTCCGAGCCCACGATGAAGGGTCCATCTTCCAACTTCCTGGGGGCGCGCCCCTGCCCCCATCGACAACTTCCCCAATGGCTAAGTGTGCGGGCCTAGACGTTTCTAGCTCACGACTTCTTGGAGTCGCCCCGTAGACTCTCTGCTCCCTGTTGGAGGTTGACCGATGAAGGACGAGGGAACCTTCTACCCTGATACGGGCGAAACCATCTGCAGTCGGTGCCACAGGTTCTCGGACGATTGCGTCTGCCGGTGTCCGTACTGCGGAGGCTCGGAGCATTGCCTCTGCGCCGTGGGACCGGATGTCGTTACGGGTGGATGACCAAGGGACTAGCGGGGGGTTGGGTGGAGATGAACGGAGAGCTTTCCTGGATGATTGGCGGGCCGCAGGGGAGCGGTGTCGATTCTGCGGCCAGCATGATGGGCCGGGCCTGCGCCGCAGGGGGACTGTGGGTCTTCGGCAAGCGGGAGTACCATTCGAACATCATGGGGCTCCACAGCTACTTTCAGTTCCGAGCCAGCCCCGTCGAGGTGCGCTCGCACCTCGACCCGGTCGACCTCTTGGTCGCCTTCGAGGAGGAGACGCTCTTCCGACATGCGGACAGCGTTGTCCCGAACGGTTCTATTCTCTACGACCCTGCGAAGGTCGAGAAACCCCTCTCCGAGGTGCGCACCTTCCACGGGATCCAGGCTGGAGCCGTCCGACGGCGGCTGGAAGGCGCCGGCCTCCCGACGACTACGGGGGGCGTCCTGAAGGAGGCGGAGGGACGGGGAGTACTGCTCCATCCCCTGCCCTACGGGGACATCCTCGCCCAGTTCCGGCGCGATCATCCAGAAGTCTCCCCCAGCAAGCTCGTCCGCGCCACCAACACGATGGCGGTCGCTGCGTCGCTCGCGCTGGTCAGGTTCGACCTGGCCCCGTTGGAGCGCGGGATCCTCCATGTCTTTGCCGCGAAGAAGGAGGTCGGAGAGCTCAACGTGCGGGTCGCTCGGGCGACCTACGAATACGTCAAGGACCACGTGACTCCGTCCCGCATCCCTCCCCTCAGGACCGGAGCTGCGGCAGGAAGGCTGTTCCTCACCGGGACCCAAGCGGTGGCCATCGGGAAGATCCTTGGAGGGTGCCGGTTCCAGACATACTACCCCATCACGCCCGCCTCGGACGAGAGCGAGTGGTTGGAGTCCCACGAGGTCTTCCCTCTCTCGGCTCAGGCTGGTTCGGACCAGCACCAAGGAGGAATCGTCGTCGTCCAGACGGAGGACGAGATCTCGGCGATCACGATGGCCACGGGGGCCGGACTCGCCGGTGCACGGGCCGCCACATCCACGTCCGGTCCGGGATTCTCCCTCATGGCGGAGGGGCTGGGCTTCGCGGGCATTAACGAGGTGCCCATGGTCGTCACCCTGTATCAGCGGGCGGGTCCCAGCACGGGGCTTCCCACACGCCACGAGCAGGGCGACCTCCGGTTCGCCCTCCACGCGGGCCACGGAGAGTTCCCCAGGATCGTCCTCGCCTCAGGAGACGCCGAGGAGTGCATCTACGATGCAGCACGGTGCCTGAACTACGCGGAACGGTTCCAGACCCCCGTGATCCACCTTGTCGACAAGGCCCTTGCGAACAGCAACTCCCTGGTACCGCCCCCATCACAATCGCTGATCCACATCGACCGCGGGAAGCTCCTAGAGAGCCCTCCCGCGAATACCGGCCCCCCCACCTACCTGCGGTTCGACCCGTCCGCCGAGGATGGGGTCTCTCCCAGGGTCGCGCTGGGACAGGAGGGCTTCCCACCTTTCTGGCACACGGGGGACGAGCACGACCCGCATGGTCACATCGACGAGGACCCCGAGAACCGTCGCCTGATGATGGAGAAGCGGGAGGCGAAGATGCGCGCGGCCGCGCGGGAGATCCCCACGGAGGAGAAGGTCGCTTGGCACGGACCGAAGGAACCCGAGACGGTGGTGGTCAGCTGGGGGTCAACGAAGGGGGCGATTCTCGACGCGCTCGCCGCCCTCGAGCGCAAGGGCCGGAGCCTGGGCTTCCTCCAAGTGCGTCTGCTGGACCCGTTTCCCTCGGCGGAGGTCAAAGAACTTCTGAAACGGGCGAAGCGGCGAATCGTGATCGAGACCAACTTCTCAGCTCAGCTCGCGGGTCTCGTCGCGGAGAAGACCCAGATCGTCATGGACCATCACCTCGTGAAGTTCAATGGGCGACCGCTGTCTCAGAACGAGGTTGAGGAAGCGCTGGAGACCGCGCTGGGACCGGAAGCCCCCGCGAGGATCGTGATGACGCATGGCCGGTGAGGCGCACGATTTCCGGACCGATGTTCCCCAGGACTGGTGTCCTGGCTGCGGCGACTATGGTATTCTTGCGGCGGCGCAGTCCGCGCTGAAGGAGATGGCCATCCCGGTCCAGCGCCTGGCCGTTTTCTCAGGGATCGGGTGCCACGGCAAGATCGCTCACTTCCTCAACCTCAGCGGCGTCCACACTCTCCACGGTCGGTCGCTTCCGTTCGCGGTGGGCGCCAAGCTCGCGAATCCCTCCTTGGAGGTCCTCTGCTTCGCTG
>JAGWLG010000001.1 GCA_028864975.1 Thermoplasmata archaeon
GACTGGAACAACACGTTCCCGGCCTGGCGCCAGGTCTCGGGGTACGTGCTGGCGTCAACGGGTGGGGTGGTCTCGGGGGCGCTGGTCTCGAACGGGTTCGCTCAGGCCACCACCGACACCACCGGGTACTACTTGCTCTACGCTCCTCCCGGAAGCCTCACGCTCAAGGCCACGGCGACCGGATTCGCCACTGCCACGCGCGGTGTCGTCGTCAACACGACTGATCTCTCCGACGTCAACATCACCCTCTACCCAGGGCCGTCCTACTATGTCACCGGGACGGTGATCACCGAGGTCGGGGCGCTGGTGACCAACGGGCTCGTCGTCGCGGACCAGGGAACGACGTTCGTGGGGTCGAGCGGCACCAACGGCCTGGGGCAGTTCGGGATCTGGCTCCCGGTGGGCGCCTACACGCTCACAGGCTCGGCTCCCTACCTCAACTCCTCCTCGATCCAGGTCTCGGTCTCTAGCAACCTGGGGAACCTGATCATTCGCCTCGCGTATCCCCGGGTGACGGTCGAAGGGCTCGTCCTCTCCTACGTGGGGCATGTCCCGGTCTGGGGGGCGAACGTTGTCGGAAGCACCGTGCAGAACGGCGTCGCGGTCACCTCCTCCCAGAACACGAGCACGGTGGGCCAGTTCTTCATCCACCTGCCCCAAGGGACGGGCTCGCTCACCGCGAAGGTCTATCCCTACCTTCCGAACACGACGCTGCTCAAGGTCTGGCAGAAGGGAATCTTCGGGATCGTGATCTTCCTCTATCCCGATGGGTCGCGCACCACGCAGGTGGACCTCGCGGTACACATCCTGGACCCCAAGCGCACGCCCCAGGGAGTCCCGGTGGTGGCGAGCGGCAGCTCCCTTACTCTGGAGATCTGGGCGAACAACTCGCTCACGCTCACTCCGCAGCTCGGCATCTGGCTCTTCTTCAACGACCAGTACTCGGGGCAGTTCTCTTCTTACAACGTCTCCGTCAGCATGGGCGGGGCGGGAGTGCCCCCGCTCGGGGTGGCGTTCGTGAACTACACAGCTCCTTTCCTCGGGAGCGCGGTGTTCGACGACCTTGTTATCGAGGTGGGCACTCCCGGCTGGACGGGTTCCTCGCTCGCTCGGATCTATCTGACCCCGAACTTCGCGACCGCTTGTGCCACGGGACCGTGCGCGTACCCTGTCTGGGGGGTCGTCGTCTCGACCTACGGGCAGCGGCTCACCGGGGCCCAGGTGACCATCGAGGAGGGCGTGGAGACCTCCAACGGATGTGGGCCCACGACGGCGGCCACCGGGGTGTCGAACTTCAACGGCATCTACTCGGTCGTCCTCCCGAACAACACCGACATCGACCCGATCTACTATGCCTACGCCACGCTCTCGGGCTTCTACAATCCCAATCCGAGCGCCGCCTCGTGCACAACGTTCGTCGTGAACGGGACCTCGGAGGAGGTCGATCTGGTCCTGGCGCCCGTCCCGCCTACGCTCACGCCCGCGGAGTCGTCGGCCTACCACTCTTATCGCAATCTGTTCCTCGTGGACGGCTGGGCGATCATCCCGTTCCTCGCCATGGCGATGATCCTCATCACCGCGGTGGCCGCGCGGATGGTGCGGCGACCCGAGAGCGAGGAAAAGGAGGAGCCGGCGGGGGCTCCGAAGGCTTCGGCCGAGCAGGCCATCTTTGATCAGAGCGGAGGAGGAGGGGCACCGTTGCCCCCCGGTGGTCCGCCGGACACCGGACCAGCTGCGCTCCCCCAGGCGCCCGCCCCAGAGACCCCTTGGGAGATCACCCCAGCTCCGACACCGCCTCCCCCCGACAGCAGCGGTGGCCTACCTCCCCTCCCGGACCAACCGGAAACGCCAGGGAGCTCAGGCGGTGCGGGCACGGGCTTCGAGCCCGGCTCCTCCGAAGGCGGTGGACCTCCGCCGCTCCCCTAGGTCCCCCCACCCAGCTCCTCACTCGAGGTCCCGGAGCCTCGGGGAGCGAGGTCCGGAAGCGAGCTCAAGGAGGATGCGCCTCGACCTTGGTCGACCGATAGACGTTCTCGGATTGAACGCGCGCGTTCAGGGAAGAAGGATGACTAACCTCGAGGGACGCGAGGATTTAGGGCCTCTCGCCGCCTCGGCCGAACAGGCGCCGGGGTCGTTCTTATAACCCCCTCCGGGTCCGACGGTAGCGGGGGAACCGGCCTCCCTGAGGGACCATGGCGGGATTGGACAGCGGAACGATCGGTTTCCTCGTCTTCCTGGGGATCGCCGTGGGGTTCGCCGTGGGGTCGATCGTCCTGAACTGGGTGTTCGGAGCACGCCGTCGCTACTCGTACCTCCAGCGCACCACATACGAGTGCGGGCAGGAGCCTGAGGGAGAGGCGCAGATCGACTTCCCGAGCGCGCACTACGTCTACGCTCTGGTCTTCGTCGCCGTGGACATCCTTGGGTTCGTCCTGGTGCTTTGGGCGGTGTCGTTCCGGGCCTTCCGAACAGCCTGGCCGACCTTCGCGGCCATCCTCGGAGGGTTCACCCTGCTGGCACTCGCGGGGATCTACTACGTCCTTCGAGGGGAGAGGTCCCTATGGGTGTGAGCTCCTCAGCTCCCCCCGTGCCGAGGCCGGCTGCGGGACCGAAGCCCTCGGGCTCGAACGTGAGCCCCATCGTGGCGGCCACAGCGCCGGTCCCCCCTCCGCAGGTCGAGCCCTGGGAGATCGAGGTCGTCCGGGCGAAGGAGTTCATCCCCCGGGCGAAGGAGGGCCTCTGGGCCATGATCACGCGTGAGGGGGTCGCCCCCGTCGTGAAGCCGGTGTTCAACTGGGCGGGACGGAACTCGCTCTTCCCGCTCCACTGGGGGCTCGCCTGCTGCGCGATCGAGTTCGCCGCCGCCTTCGGCTCCCGCTGGGACGGGGAGCGCTTCGGGCTCGTGCCGCGGTCTTCCCCGCGCCAGTGCGACCTGTTGATCGTGAACGGGACGGTCACGTGGAAGGTCGCCCACAAGCTCATCACGCTCTGGGAGCAGATGCCCGAGCCAAAGTGGGTCATCGCGATGGGCAACTGCGCGACCGGGGGAGGACCCTTCCGCTCGGCCTACTCGGTCGTCCCGGGCGTGGACAAGCTCGTCCCCGTCGATGTGTACATCGCCGGTTGTCCGCCGCGCCCCGAGGCCATGTTGGACGGGGTCCTCCGACTTGAGCGCCTCATCCAAGAGCGCAAGGAGTGAGGCGCGCGGGAGGAGGTCGTTCACATGGCTGGCACGAGTAAGGAGGGATCCGCAGCGGCGTCGAAGCCTCTGCCCGCACCCAAGGTCGCCATCGGTCCCGCAAAGCCTGGCTCGCAGGCACCCGCCCCAGCGGCCTCTCGCGCCCTGGCTCCTCGCACCGACAAAGCGCGCGTCGTCGAGGTCGCCCTGCCATCGGAAGCCGAGCGGGACAAGATGGGCAAGGACCTCCTCGACCGCATGAAGGAGCACTTCCTCGGTGAGTCGCTCGAGGTGACGGAACGGGCGGGGGTCCTGGCGAGGGTGAAGTTCCCCTCCCGCTCGGTCGTGACTTTGTGCACGTGGCTACGCGACCAGGGGACCTTCGGCCACTGTGCCATGGTCGCGGCCGTCGATTGGCGGGAGACGCGCGAAGTGCTCTACACCCTCTGGTCGGACCACCTCAAGTCCTACCTCGAGCTCACCACGACGCTCCCCGCCGACGACCCCCACATCGAGTCGGTCTCGCAGGTCTGGCCGGGGGCGAGCTGGCACGAGAGGGAGGCCTGGGACCTGGTCGGGGTGCTCTTCGACCATCACCCGGACCTGCGTCGTCTCTTCCTTCCGGAGGGCTACAAGTTCCACCCGCTGCTCAAGACCTTCGAGCTTCACGAGCCGGAGGACCTGGAGGTGAAGGCCCGCACCGGTCGGTAGACCGGACGAGGGCGTTGGACCATGAGCGAGATGTGGATCAACATGGGGCCGCAGCACCCCATGACGCACGGACTGTGGAACCTGCGCGTGAAGGTGGACGGCGAGCTGGTCATTGACGCGGTCCCCGAGATGGGTTACCTGCACCGGGGCATCGAGAAGATCTGTGAGTACCGGCGGTACAACGAGGTCGTGACGCTCATGGACCGCTGCTGCTACGTTGCGGGACTCGCCTGGGAGCAGCTCTACCTCATGGCGAGCGAGCAGGCCCTTGGGGTCGAGGTCCCCGAGCGGGCGGAGTACATCCGCGTCATGTGCCAGGAGCTCCAGCGGCTCGCTTCCCACCTGATGTGGTACGCGGCGTTCGTGATGGACGTCGGCCTCATGGCCCCGTTCGGGTACGGGATGCGTGACCGGGACATCATCCTCGACCTCTTCCAGTCGTTCACCGGCGCCCGGATGACCTACGAGTACATGCGCGTCGGGGGGGTCCGCAACGACCTCCCCGTCGGGTTCACGGACCGGTGCCGGAAGGTGATGGGCTGGCTCGAGCAGAGGGTCAACGACTACGAGGACCTCTGCGACCGTTCCGACATCTTCCTCAAGAGATGCATCGACGTGGGCGTGCTCAAGGCCAAGGACTGCATCCGGGACGGGATCACGGGTCCGATGTTGCGGGCGGCCGGGGTGGCACGCGACCTCCGACGGGACCGCCCCTACTCCGTCTATCCCGAGCTCGACTTCCAGGTCGCGGTCCACGACGCGGCCGATGTCTACGGGCGCTACCGCGTTCGCATGGAGGAGATGCGCCAGTCCCTACGGATCGTCCGCCAGTGCCTGGATTGGCTCGACCACAAGCCGGGACGGGTCATCGCGGAGAAGGTCCCGCGGTTCGTCGGGACCCCTTCGCCTCCTCCGGGCATGGAATCGTACATCGTCCGCCGAGGTTACCCGAAGGGGGTGGGGTTCTCCGCGATGGAGGAGCCGCACGGCGAGGCCCTGGCCTATGTCGTCAACGAGGGCGGCGAGCAACCCTACCGGGTGAAGTTCCGCTCCCCCGTGATGGTGAACATCTCCGCCGCCCGGGACTATCTCGTGGGCTACCGGGTCTCCGACATTCCCGCGATCATGGGTTCGGTGGACATCTGCGTCGGCGAGTCGGACCGGTGAGGCCGAGGCGATATGATGGGCGGTCGAGGGGAGCGGTCCGGAGGTAGGAGGGGGCGTCGATGAGCGCAGCTACGCTCCTGGGCGTCTCGTTCTGGCTCGCTCAGACGATGTTCTCGACCTTGCGACCGATCACCCCAGCGCCGCTCCTTCCTCTCATGGGTCCCCAGGCGCAGCTCGCGACCGGCTACCTGCTCGCCGGCACGCTGGTCTTCGCTACGGGGCTGGTCAATTCGATCATGCTGATCTGGTGGGAGCGCAAGCTCCTGGGCCGCTTCATGGACCGGCGCGGCGCGATGCACGTCGGATACGCGGGACTGCTCCAGAACTTCGCGGACGGGCTCAAGCTCTTCCGGAAACAGCCGCTACGGCCCCGGGAGGCGGACAAGCTGGGCTACCTCCTCTCCCCCACCGCCTACCTCGCGACCTCCCTCGCGATCGTCGGGTTCCTTCCCGTCTCCACCGGGTGGGTCCCCGGCGTGGCGCCGCTCTCGCTCCTGATGGCGCTCGCGCTCTTCTCCTTCGCTCCGTTCTTCATCTTCGTCGGGGCGTGGTCCTCGAACAACAAGTACTCCCTGATCGGCGGGATGAGGACGGCGGCCCAGCTGGTCGCCTACGAGGTCCCGCTCCTCTTCGCGATCGTTTCGGTGGTGCTGCTGGCGGGCACCTTCGACCTGACCGGGATCGTCAACGCGCAGATCCACGACGGGTGGTTCGCCCTCCCGCTCGCCCTCGGACTCATCATATTCTTCGTGGCCATGCTGGCCGAGGTCGAACGCATCCCCTTCGACCTTCCCGAGGCGGAGGCCGAGCTCGTCGAGGGCTGGAACACCGAGTACGGCGGGATGCTCTTCGCCATGACCACCTTGGGCGACTACGTCCGCGCGCTCGTCGGAAGCTACCTCGTGGTCCTGCTCTTCCTGGGAGGGTGGTGGATGCCTGCCGGTCCCTACACGGCCGCGATCAACGGGTTCCCTCTGGCGGGGATCCTCTGGTTCCAGGTCAAGGTCTACATCGTCTTCGCCGTTTTCGTCTGGGTGCGCGCGAGCCTCCCCCGGGTCCGGACGGACCAGCTGCTCCAGATCGGATGGAAGCGCATGATCCCGCTCTCGCTTGCGAACGTGTTCCTCGCGGCGGCGTTCGTCGCCGAGGGGTGGCCTCCGTTCCCGAAGCTGCTCTAAGCGTACGAAGGACGGAGAAGGAGAAGGAAGAACGATGTCGACCCCTGCGAGCCCACCGATCCCTTCGCGACACCCCGCGGCGGAGGAGATCAAGTTCACGTTGCCGCCGCCCGAGCCGACGGGGGTGGCCTCGCTGGTCGTCCACCCTCTCGCCCGCGCCGGACGGCAGTTCATGAAGAGCCTGTGGAGGCCTTCGACCATCGTCTACCCCTTCAAGACGCCCTTCGGGAAGACCGAAGAACGCCTCGAGAACCCCGAGTTCCGCAAGGAGGTGGACATCCGCTCGGGAGTCCCGCTGGGCGTGGGGGAGGTCTGGGACAATTACCGCGGGGTCCACGCGCTCAACGTCCAGACCTGCATCTCGTGCAACCTGTGCATGTTCTCCTGCCCGGACACCTGCATCGAGATGGTCACGACGGAGACCCCCGACGGGAAAACGAAGAAGTGCCCGCAGATCGACTACGGCAAGTGTTCCTTCTGCGGGTTCTGCTCCGACGCCTGTCCTGAGGGGTGCCTGTCGATGACCTCGCGCTACACGCTCACGACGAACGACCGCGGGCACATGGTCTACAGCCCGAAGATGATGTACGCGATCTATCGGACGAAGCTCCCGATGAACCCGATCCGCCTCGCTCGGCCGGAGAACGAGGACAACATCCTGCTGGACGAGGACCTCTGCATCGGTTGCAACGCCTGCGCGCGCGACTGTCCGACCAAGTGCATCACGATGATCGATATCCCAAAGCCTTCGGCCCCCAAGCCTGGGGAGAAGCTCCCCAAGCGCATCTGGAAGGAGCCCATGGTGAACGACGAGGACTGCGTTCGTTGCGGGACGTGCATCTCGGTCTGCCCCAAGGAGTGCCTCTACTGGGGGTCCCACGGTTGACGTTGGATCCCGCGACAGTCGCCTTCGTCCTCGTTGGGGTCGCCGCCTTCGCCTCCGGGGCGATCGCGCTCCTCTCGCGGGAGATCGTCCACACGGTGATCTTCATCGGAGGGTTCTTCGCCGGGCTCGCCGTTGTGTACTTCCTGCTCTCCGCACCGTTCCTGGGGCTCCTCCAGCTCGCGGTCTACGCCGGGGCAGTCACGATCCTCCTGATGTTCGCGGTGATGGTGGTCAAGCGCCGCATCTTCGCGCGGGAGGCCGTCCTCGGCGTTCGGGTCCCCACGCTGGTAATCACGGTCCTCGTCGGGTTCGTCCTGCTCGACGTGGCCCACATGCTGACGACGCCCGCAGCACCGTACCCGTACACGAGCCCTGGGGTGATGTGTGGGGGTGGCGACCCCTACTGCGTGACCTCGCTGGGACAGAACCTCTTCCTGCAGAACGGCGCCTGGCTCGACCTGTTGGGGCTCATCATGCTCTCTTCCCTCGCAGGCGCGGTCCACCTGGCGCGCGAGTGGAGGACCCCCTCGGTGCGCCGGATACGGGAGGACTAGGCGGCCCATGGCGATCCCGCTCGACGGCCTTCTTTCCCTCTCGGGGGCGCTCTTCGCGCTCGGGCTCTTCGGCGTCCTCACCCGGCGCAACTTCATCCTGATCCTGATCTCGGTGGAGGTGATCGCGAACGCGGCGATCCTGAACTTCATCGCGTTCTCCTTCTACCCGCCCAGCGGCGCGGTCTCAGGGATCTCGGGCCAGAGCATCGCGGTCATCCTGATCGGGCTGGCCGCCACGGAAGTGGCCGTGGGGCTCGCGATCGTCCTCGCCCTGAACCGTCTTCGTGGCACGCTGAACGTCGCCGAAGCGATCCAGCTCAAGCTCTAGAGGGAGGGGAGGAGACTGAGCCTGGCGCTGCCCTTCGAGCTGGCCTTCCTGGTCCCGCTCTTCCCGGCCCTCGGCTTCGTCCTCCTCGGGCTCGGAGGTCGGACCCTGGGGAAGCTCCACGGTTGGATCGCCGTCGCCTTCGAGGGCGCGGCGCTCGCAACGGGGCTCTGGATCGCGATCGCGGAGGCGACGGGGGCGGGTCCCAACATCTACCACGACGTGAGCTTCGTCTGGCTGGGCCTCCCCGACGGGACGAACTTCGTGATGGGCACGCTCGTGAGCCCCCTCGGCGCGCTCATGCTGATCGTGGTGAACGTGGTGGGCTTCCTGGTCGTGCTCTACTCGAACGAGTACATGGCCCACGAGGAGGGGCTTCCTCGATACTACGCGGAACTGATGCTCTTCCTCGCCGCGATGAACGGCCTCGTTCTCGCGGACAACTATCTCGAGTTCATCCTGATGTGGGAGCTGGTGGGGCTCTGCTCCTACCTGCTCATCGGGTTCTTCTGGAAGAAGCCCTCGGCGGCCTCGGCGGCCAAGAAGGCGTTCATCGTCACCCGCGTCGGCGATGTGCTCTTCTTCCTGGGGGTCTTCATCCTCTTCTCCTCGCTCGGACACATCACCTCGGCCGCGGCCACGACCTACCCGGGGACGGCCTCCACGATATGTTCCTCGACCGATCCACGCTGGTCCTGCGTCGGTTTCGCCTTCACTCCCCCGAACGCCAACAGCGCCGCGCCCTTCTTGAGCGCGGGGTCCGCGATCCAGTCCATCAATTTCGGAGGGTCCTCCTGGCTCCCGACGCTGGCGGGGCTCCTGATCCTGGGCGGAGCGGCCGGAAAGAGCGCCCAGTTCCCGCTGCACACCTGGCTTCCCGACGCGATGGAGGGGCCGACCACTGTGAGCGCGCTCATCCATGCCGCAACCATGGTCGCGGCGGGGATCTACCTCCTCGCGATCACCTCGATCTTCATCGGGTTCACGATGACCACCGCGATGGTCATCCTCGCCATTGGGGCGTTCACCTCGCTCTTCGCCGGGACGATGGGGCTCGCCTCCCCGGACATCAAGCGGGTGATCGCATACTCCACCGTGTCGCAGCTAGGGTACATGGCCATGGCCGTCGGGGCGTCGAGCGTCCTCGTCGACCTCCCGAACAGCGTCTACGCGAACCAGAGCGGGGTGGCGATGTTCCATCTCTTCACGCATGCGTTCTTCAAGGCCCTCCTCTTCCTTTCTGCGGGTTCCGTCATCCACGCCATCGGCGGCCAGCAGGACATCTTCAAGATGGGCGGGCTCCGCCGACACCTGCCTATCACCTCGACGGCGATGCTCGTGGGGGCGCTCGCGCTCTCGGGCATCCCTCCGTTCGCGGGCTTCTTCTCGAAGGATGACCTGATCGGCCTCACCTGGACCGCGGCTTCGAAGGCGGGCGACCCCCTCCTCTACCTCTTCTTCGCCCTCTCGGTGGTGGGGATCTTCCTCACGGCCCTCTACATCTTCCGTCTCTGGTTCCTCGTCTTTAGCGGAGGCGCTCCTCGGGACGCTTCGCTCCTGAGCTCCTCCGGTCACGGCGAGCCGAGCACGATGGGGTCGGCGGCCCCTCATGCCGACCCGCACGCGGCGCTGGTCTCCGCACCTTCTCCCGCGTCACCGGCCCACGGGACGGGCCCCCACGACCCCAGCTGGATCATGACCGCCCCGCTCCTGGTACTATCGGCCTTGGCGATGGTCGCCGGCTTCCTGCCGCTCCTTCCCTCGATCCACGCCCTCCTCCCGGGACTATCTTGGTCGGTGTTCGGCGAGTGCTTCGGGAGCTGCAGCGCGACGGCCGCAGGCTTCGACCAACTCGATGCAGTCCTCGGGGGGGTTTCCCTGGCGCTCGCCGGTGGAGGGATCCTTGTGGCCTGGCGGGTCTGGGGGGATGGAAGGGTCTTCCGCATCCCCGAAGGGAGCGTGCTCGCGGTACCGCACCGCATCCTGTTCCGCAAGTACTACTTCGATGAGGTGTACGACGCGTTCGCGGTGAGCGTGGTCCTCGGGGTTGCCCGCGCCGCGGACTGGGTCGACCGCTACGTCATCGATGGAACCGTGCGGGGGATCGAAGAGATCTTCTCGCAGGTCTCCCGATCGGGCCGACGGCTCCAGAGCGGGATCGTCTCCAGCTACGCGGCCTGGGTGGTGGTGGGGCTGCTCGCCCTGCTGCTGTTCTTCGTCTACGTCGTCCCCTGCCTCGAGAACGCCTGCCACAGCCCGTTCTCGCTGGGGTTCTAAGGGAGGTCGATCACGATGGACATACCTTGGCTCTCCCTCCTCGTCCTGGTCTCCTTGGGGGGCGCGTTCGCGACGTTCTTCGCCGGGCGCTACGCCCGGTGGGCCGCCCTCGTGGTCTCGCTCGGCTCGCTGGTCATCGTTCTCGCGGTCATGGCCCTATTCCAGCCCAGCCTCGACCTGCAGAACACCAGCAACTCCTGCGCGGCAGGGGGGTTCCAGCTCTGTGAGGTGCACACCTGGTTCACCTACAGCTCCTCCACGAGCGCTCCGGGGTTCTCAGTGGACTATGCGGTGGGTATCGACGGCATCTCGCTCGTGCTCATCCTCCTCTCGGCGGTGATCACGGTCGCGGCGGTCGTCTACCACTGGAGCGAGGAGCGCGACCCTCACGGTTTCTTCGGTCTGCTCCTCTTGACGAACGCCGGGTGCATCGGGGTCTTCGTTTCCTTGGACGTCCTGCTCTTCTTCGTCTTCTGGGAGATCGTGCTCATCCCGATGTTCTTCCTCATCGGGCATTGGGGGGGCCCGCGTCGTCACTATGCGGCGCTGAAGTTCTTCGTCTACACCCACGTCGCGTCGGTGACGATGTTCGTGGCGTTGCTCGCGATGGTCTTCCTGGGGCACTGGGACTCCTTTGACTTCGTCAACACCTTCCAACGACAGCAGGTGGACAACATGCAGAACATCCCCTCTGCGGTCCAGGCCCTCCTGTTCGGTTCGCTGCTTTTTGGTTTCGGGGTGAAGCTTCCGATGGTGCCGTTCCATACGTGGTTGCCCGATGCCCACGTCGAGGCCCCCACGGGAGGGTCGGTGCTCCTCGCGGGGATCCTGCTCAAGCTCGGCGGGTACGGGCTGATCCGGCTCGCGTCCCCGATGTTGCCCGCAGGGAGGTCGCTCATGCTCCCCGTGATGCTGTTCCTCGCTTTCCTCTCCATCGTTTGGGGGGCCTACCTTTCGCTCGCCCAGAGGGACCTGAAGCGGCTCGTCGCCTACTCTTCCATCAACCACATGGGGATCGTCCTTCTGGCGATCGCCCTGTGGACCCAGCTCGGGGTGATGGCCGCAGTGCTGCTCATGTTCGCCCACGGGCTGGTCAGCGCGCTGCTCTTCATGGTCTCCGGATCGGTCCACCACACCTTCGGGACCCGGGACATCCCTTCGGTGGGGGGAATGACCGCGCGAACCCCGGTGCTCTCGACGATGCTGATGATCGGTTCGCTCGCCTCCCTGGGGCTCCCCGCGCTCGTGAGCTTCCCCGCGGAGTTCTCGGCCTTCCTGGCCACGTGGAACACCCTTGGCTACTGGGTGCTGCTCCCGCTCATGGCCCTCGTGGTGACCGCGGGGTTCTACATCTGGATGATGCAGCGCATGTCCTTCGGCCCGACGCGCGGCATCCCTGCGAACGCGCACGACCTCCCGTTCCCGGAGGTCATGGGGATGAGCCTGCTCGTCGGCCTGATCGTCCTCTACGGGATCCTCCCGCTCCTGATCGAGCAGGTGATCCCGATCGCGGCGATCTTCGGGGTGCCCTGCGGGGCCGGGGGCATGTGGGGGGCCTGTCCGAGCCTGCCGTAGGCGAGGGGAGGAGGAGGGAGGGAGAACATGGAGGTCCCGATCGCGGCCTATCTCCCCGAGGCGCTGGCGCTCGCCGGGGCGCTCCTCACGTTCCTGATGGACGCAGCCGGGGTCCGTCGACGCAGCGCGATCGGGGGGCTCTCGGTCGTCCTCTACTCGCTCGCCTTGCTGTCGGTGTTGGGCGACCTCGCGGTCTTCCCGTTCACGGCCTTCGCGACGATCCCCTCCGGTCTCGTGGACGCGGGTCCCATCGGTCCGATCCAGTTCACCTCGTTCGGGATCCTCTGGCAAGTGATCTTCCTTTCGGCTTCCCTGCTCGTGGCCTTCGCCTCGCTCTCCGAGGGCGAAGGGGAGCGTGAGGTCCCGATCTTCTACGGACTTCTCTCGCTCGCGACCTTGGGGATGTTGCTCGTCGCGCTGTCGGCGGACTTGGTCTTTCTGCTCCTCTCGATCGAGATCACCGGGATCTCGACCTACGTCCTGGTCGCCTATGCCCGGAAGGATGCCCGCGCGCTGGAGGCCTCGATGAAGTTCTATCTCATCGGAGCGCTCTCGACCGCGATCAGCTTCTTCGGAGCCTCGCTTCTCTACGGAGCCTACGGCACGACCTCCCTTTCGGTGCTGAGCAAGGTCCCGTCCGCCGGGAGCGAGATGGTCATGGTCGGGCTCGGGATGCTCGTGGTCGGCCTGGGGTTCAAGGTCACCGCGGTGCCCTTCCACATGTGGGCGGTCGACGTATACGACGGCGCCCCCGACCACGTTTCGGCCTTCCTCGCGGCCGGTTCCAAGAAGATGGGGATCCTGGCCTTCATCACCGTATTTGTGGCCTCGGTCCGCCTCTTCCAGGTCTCGAACGCCTGGGCGCTTTACGTGGCTCTGGGGGCGCTTGCGGTCGTAACGATGACCGTGGGGAACGTGCTCGCGCTCCAACAGCGCACGATGAAGCGCATGCTGGCCTACTCCTCCATCTCCCAGGCGGGCTACATGCTGATCGGGATCGCCGTTGATACCCCCGCGGCGCTCGCGGGGACGACGATCCAGGCCGCCGCGCACGTGCTGATGAAGGGGGGGGCTTTCCTCTTCGTGGCCGCGATGGCGACGATCGGGGTGGGCAACCGGATCGATGACTACCGCGGGCTTGGCCACACGCACCCCGCGACGGCCGCCTCCTTCGCGATCCTCCTGCTCTCCCTGGCAGGGATCCCGCTCACCCTGGGCTTCGTGGGAAAGTTCTACCTCTTCGCCGCCGCGGTCGAGGCCCAGGGGATGTTCATCTTCCTCGCGATCGCCGGGCTGCTCAACAGCGCAGCGTCCGTGTTCTACTACGCGCGGATCCTTCGGATCATGTACATGGTCGACCCTCAACCCAGGTCAGCGGGTCGGTGGACCCCCGCGGTAGCCCATCTCGCGGACCCGGGCGCGGGCTCGACGCCTCCCTCTCATGGTGGGGCGAAGAGCGCCGTCGGTGGACGACTTCTTGCAGAAATCCAGAGCCTAGGGGTCGCCCGTTGGACCGCGATCGTACTCTGCGCCGCCTTCACCATCGTGCTCGGTATCTACCCGACACCGCTCATCGACCTCGCGAACAACGCGGCGTTCCACCTCATCAACAACCTACCTTAGACCTGCTCCACGAAGTCCGTAAGTAGGCTCACGGGAGCCCTCGTGGGGCCGATGGAGCACTTCGACGTAGCGGTGGTTGGAGCCGGCCCTGCGGGGAGCTCGGCAGCCCTTTTCGCCGCGCGCGGCGGCGCGCGTACGCTCCTCCTCGACCGTCGCCCCGAGCTTGGCCAGCCCGTTCAGTGCGGGGAGTTCCTCCCGACCTTGGAGGAGCTCTGCGACCTCTTCCCGAACCATGGAGGGTTCGAGGAGGTCTTCCAGGTCCCCGAGACCAGCGTGCTCCAGAGAACGCGCGAGATGGCCTGCGTCTCCCCTTGGGGAGGTCGGTTCACCTTTCCGGTCGACGGCTACTCTGTCTCCCGCCGTTCCTTCGACAAAGTCCTCGCCCTTCGGGCGGAGGCCGCCGGAGCGGAGCTTCGCTTCCCCAAGAGCGTCGTCGGTGTGAAGGAGGCGGGGAGTGAACTGCTCCTGCCGGGAGGGGACAGGGTCGCGGCCAAAGTGGTCATCGCCGCGGATGGGCCGCTGACGGAGGTCGGTCGGGCGGTCGGTTTCCACGTCGAGCGGCAGATGTACCGGATGATCACGGCTACGTGCGACCTCGCCTTCCCCGACCGACTTGAGCTCTTCTTCGGCTCCCTCGCACCGGGGGGGTACGCCTGGATCATCCCGAAGGGGGGCGACTGCAACGTCGGGCTCGGGGCAACCCATCTGCCTCCGGGGGAGAGCCTGAGCTCGCTCCTCGCGACCTTCGCCCGCAGGTACCACCTCCCTGCCCCTCACCATTTGACCCGCTGGTGGGTTCCCCTGGGCCCGCCTCCCGCTTCGGCTGTTCGGGGTAGTGTTCTCTTCGCGGGGGATGCGGCGAACCTGGTCATGGCCACGAACGGCGGGGGGATCCCCACCGCCATGGTGAGCGGAATGGACGCCGGGAAAGCGGCGGTCTCGCACCTACGAGAGGGCAAACCGCTCGAGGACTATGACCGGCGATGGCGGGAGCATATGTATGAGCCCCTGATGCGGGGATGGCGCATGAAGGAGGGGGCGGATCGGTGGATCGAGCATGACCTTCTGGTCGCGCTCGGCATGCGCTATCTGGGCTCCCATGGGCTGGATGAGATGATCCGCCTGAGATGGCCTCGGCGGTGGCCCCACTCCCGGAGCGCAGCATGACCGGTCCTGCAGAGATCGAGGCCCCCCTGAAGGGTCTGGTCCGTTCGGTCCTAGGCGACGGGGACTACTCGGTCTTCTACGACCTGCTCCCGATCCTGGCGCAGGATGTCGCGGACTCCGAGGACCGCCTGAAGGCTTCCTTGCCCGCGTCCTACCCTTTCCTCGAGGAAGCGGCCAGCTATGCCACCGACTCCGGGGGGAAGCGGGTGCGACCGCTCCTCATTTCCGCGGTGTATCGGGCCCTGGGGGCGACGGAAACGTCGAAGATCCAGCCTCTGGCCGCCGCATTTCAGTTGATCCACACCGCGACCCTGGTCCATGACGATGTCATCGACCGGGCCGACCTGCGTCGGGGGAAGCCCTCGGTCCCGCGAGCGTTCGGAATGCCCGCCGCGATCGTGGCGGGCGACTACCTCTTCGTGCGAGCCTTCCAGCTGGCTGCTCGCTACTCCCCGGAGGTGATCCTGCGATGCGGAGAGGCTTGTGCCGAGCTCGCGCAGGGCGAGATGATGCAGGAGAACTCCCGCTACGACCTGACGCTTGGTCGCGACCGATACCTCCGGATCATGTCGATGAAGACGGCCAGCATCGTCGCCGCCGGGGTCGCCTCCTCCGCCATGGTCTCAGGCGCCGCCCGGGAGGTCGTGGACGGGCTCGAGGAG
Organism: Thermoplasmata archaeon; assembly: GCA_028864975.1. Taxonomy (GTDB): domain Archaea; phylum Thermoplasmatota; class Thermoplasmata; order Lutacidiplasmatales; family UBA184; genus JAKAAX01. The sequence goes on from JAGWLG010000001.1 coordinate 15,304, forward strand.
TACGGGCGAGGGGTGGGGGTGGCCTTCCAGATCCAGGACGACCTTCTGGACGTCTACGGGGACCCCGACGTCACGGGAAAGCCTCTCTTCTCGGATTGGAAGGAGGGGATGCCGACGCTGCTTTCCCTCGATGCCCACGCCGCGTTGGACGGGAAGGAGAGGTCCGAGTTCGAGCGTCTCTTCCTCGCTCGGAGAAAGCGCCCGGCCGAGCTCTTGCGGTTGAAGGAGCTCACCGACCGCACCGACGCCCACGCACGGAGCATGGCCGACGCCGAGAAGTGGGTCGAGAGCGCAATCCACGGGCTGAGGAAACTTCCTGAGGGTCCTTATCGCCAGCTCTTGGAGCAAGTGGCCCGAGGGGTCATTACGCGGCGCTTCTGAGCGCCCCGAAGGGCCCCGGAGCGGCACCCTCCCCTTTAAGAGCGGTCGAGGAGCGTATCTGCGCATGGCCAAGGCCTGCACGGAGTGCGGAGCGGAGCTCAGCTTCTCCTTCAACCCGGACGGCACCGTCCTGGGGTCTTGTGAGAGCTGCGGGAACGAAGTGAAGCTGAGCGCGGAAGAAGGGAAGGAGCTCGAGGGGAGCGAGGAAGGCTCCGAGCGCGGCTCCAGCGAAGGAGACGACGGCGAACACGAAGGAGACTCGGACAACGTCCGGCCCAAGGGACCCAAGGGCAAGGCGGATGCGGACGAAGACGAGGATGATGATGACGATGACGAGGACTCCGACGAGGACGCGGAGGGCGGGGACGAGGCCCCGACCCGAGGCTGCCGCGCTTGCGGGTCCGCGCTCTCGTTCGCAGAGAACGACGAGGGCGTGGTGATCGGCAGCTGCAGCGAATGCGGCAAGAGCTTCGCCTTCGTCCTCGAAGCCCCACGCGGCCCGCGGCGCGAGGGTCGCGGTCGCTTCGGTGGAGGAGGACGCCCGTCGTTCGGACGTGGAGGCGGAGGCGGACGCGGCGCGCCCATGCGGGCCAAAGGATGCCGCCAGTGCGGTGCCCCTCTCGAGTTCTCCGCGAACGAGGACGGTTCCGTGACCGGGAAGTGCACCTCTTGCGACAACCAGTTCACCTTGCCCCCCCGCGAGGGCGGTAGGGATGGCGGCGGTGGCGGCGGCTACGGTAGGGGCCGTGGTGGCGGCGGGGGAGGCGGCCGGTACTCGCGCGGAGGAGGCGGCGGTCGGTTCGGAGGCGGAGGCGGCGGCGGAGGCTGGGGCGGCGGCGGTGGCGGGCGCTCTGGCGGACGCGGCGGTGGCCGAGGCTACTACGGAGGCGGCGGCGGCGACCGGGGCCGGGACCGCGAGGGCGGGGGACGGGACCGTTTCACCCGCGACTCCGGGGATGACCGGCGCCGACGGCGCCGCTTCCGCGACGAGTAGGGCCCGTCCGTGCCGAGCCCTTCGCCCGGGCGACCCCTGACGTGGGCCCGAGGGCGCGGTCAAGCAAAGGCTCAAGGACGACCTGTCGCTAGTGAACTGGTTCCTGCGGCATAGCCGCGGGGTCGGAGGTCGGTCGAAGGGTCCAGGGCGACGGGCTCCCGACTCCACGCGAGGTCCATGAGCGTTCGCCCCCCCTATCATGCTCCCCCGATGCGGCCTGTCGCCGGGACGGTCGCCGTGCACGCCGGGTTCGCCCACCCGAAGCGCCCGATCGGGATCGCGCTCCTGGCCGTTCTTGTCGCCTTGGTCGGGGTGGGGGCGCTGATCCTGGGGCTCATCGTGCTCCTTGGGCCGACCATCGATCTTGGCCCGCTGTACGGGGTGGTCTCGCTGTTCGGGGCCACGGTCTTCACGCTCGGTCCCCTCGGGGGCGCAGGGATGTTCCTGGGAGGGTTCATCCTGATCTCGGTGGCCAACGGACTGTGGCACCAGGAGCTCTGGGCCCTTGCCCTGGCCGCCGTGGCGCTCTTCGCGGCGGAGGCGGTGATCTTCTTCTTCTTCCTCCCGTTCACCTACTTGTTCTTCGTCTTGCTCGGGCTGTTCGTCTACCTGCTCGCCGTTCGCAAGAGTTTCACGTAGGCCCCTCCGCGTCGCGAGGGCAATCAGGAAAGGGTCTCCTGCTGCGGGGGTCTTTCCTCCCACGGCGGCAAGCCCAAGAGACCGTACCCTCTGGATGCACGTCCTGCCCCCCCCGGGCAGTCCCGGCCCCTGCCGGCAAAGCTTCTCGTAGGCAGAGCCTGTCGCAAGGGTTGCCTTTCCGTGACGCTCAGGCTCGTCCTCGCGGAGCTGGCCCCTGCGCGCGGTGAGCTGCCCAAGAACCTCGCCCTGCTCGACAGGGCGGTCAAGGCCTCCCCGCCGGCCGACCTGATCGTCCTGCCCGAGCTCTTCCTCTCCGGCTACCGGGTCGGAGAGAGGATCCACCGGTTGGCCCTTTCCCCGGAGAGCCCCGCGTTCCGACGCGTCCAAGAGGCTTCTCGCGCCTCCGGCGCCTGGATCGTGGTGGGGACCCCTTGGGCCCATCCCGATCGAAAGGGCGAGACGCAGAACGTTGCACTCTTGGTCGGTCCATCGGGCGAGTGGAAGGTCCAGCCGAAGCGCTACCTCCCGACGTTCGGCCCATTCGAGGAGGCGGTGAACCTCTCTCCGGGGGACAAGAGCGAGGTCTTCGCGACTCCCCTCGGCAAGGTCGGGATGGAGATCTGCTACGAGGTCTTCTTCCCCGAGGTGAGCCGTCAATTGGCGATGTCGGGGGCTGAGCTGGTCGTGGTCATCTCCGCCTCGCCCGTCTCTTCGAGGCGTCTCTTCGAGAAACTCCTCCCGGCCCGCGCGGTCGAGAACGGCTGCCCCGTGGCCTACTGCAATCGCACGGGGGTCGAGGACGGTATGGTCTTCGCGGGAGGCTCGGGCCTCTGGGACACGCGGGGGGACCCCGACCCCCCGAAGGCGATCGAACTGGGGGAGGAGGACCGCCTCCTCTGCTACGAGGTCCCGCTCGAGTCGGTCCCGCTCTGGAGGCCGATGCGACCGGTCCTCCGGGACGTTGCCGCGAGACCCCCATGATCCGCGGGCCAGGGCGCGTGGATGGGCAGCGCTCTGGCTCGATGGCTTGCCGGAGCGATCCCGACCTGTTCCCGGTATCGTGTCGACCCCAGCACGCGCTCCCTGGACCTCCCCGTATTCCCACCCAGGGGGCGGTCGTACTTCTCCTACTCTTCACCCTGAGCCTTTCTGCGGGCGCGGGGGTGGCTGCTCCCACCCACCATCCCGGGTCAGGTCTCGCGGAGACCTCCGGAGCGCGCGAGGAGAGAAGCTCTGCAACGCTCCCCACCCTGACCGCCCGGATCACGACCGAAGACCGTGGTGCGGGCTCGAATCAGGGCATCAGCGCCTCGGTCTATCTTCCGAACCAGACCATCGCTCCCGGGGAGAACTGGACCCTCCTTTTGGCGGAGCCGGTCAACGCGACAGCTGCGTTCGGGGTCGGGCTCATCGGCTGGCAGAACGGCAGTCGACCGATGTGGGATGGATTCTACGAGCTGTGGAACTTCAGTGGGTTCGCTCCCACGCAAGTATTCCGGAACCTTTCCTCCCCGTTCCTGGGGGGCTCGACCCTCTCCCTGGACTTCTCTTGGTCGCATGGGCTCTGGTGGCAGGCCCACATCGGGGGTCGGAACCTGTCCGCTCCTGGGGGGAACGGGAGCGTGGACCTTGGCGCGCTCACCGCGGCGGGCCTCTCCTTCGGAACGGCGCCGTTCCACTCGCCAACGTTCGAAGTGGAGGGGAACTCGACGACATTCCCCGGGGTGCTCTCCCTCCCCGCGACCCTCGCGATCGAACAGGGCGGATCCGCGCACGTACCATCGAACGCGATCTGGTGGGCTTCTCAGAGCGGATGGACCGCCGAAGGGGAAGACCAGAACACGGCCCTCCCGATGGGGGCGGTCCTGATGGGGACCGGGGCCTCGAGCGCTCCCTCGAACGGGAGCTGGTTATGGGGGATCGGAGGACCGGCCTTTCGTACGCTCGGGAACCTGTCCGCGCCTTCGAGCCCTTCCGCGTCGGGGTTCGCGACGACGCTGAACCTGACCCTCGCGGGCACGTCCGGTTCGAACGTGTCCTCCTACGCGGTCACCCTCCTCATGCCCCTCTCACCATCGGTCACGATCGGGGTGGGAGCTTGGGTCCACGCTCCGGGGCCGACCTCGGTCCTTCCGTTCTATGTGGAGAACCGTTCGGGCGTGCTGCGGTACTTCGCTGGCGACTTCGACCTGCTGAACGCGGCCGGCCTCCTTCGATTGGAAGCATCTTCCTCGGGGGGTGGGGTCTGGTCCTTCACGGCGGGCGCCACGGCGATCCTCGGGACGTCGGCAGGCGGGGCGTTGTCCGAAGGCAACTCCGTTACTTCGGCAGGGGGGGTCCCCGAGCTCTTGGTGCAAGAGGGAGTCCCGGGCCCCGCGACACCGACCCCCCTCTCCCTCGCGACAGTTGTAGAGCTGAACGCTTCTGGAGCGTGGTCCATTCCCTCGAAAGGGGTGGTCGGAGCCGCCCCGATCGGTTGCGCCGGCTGCTCCTCCGTCCCTGTCGAAGGCAACTCGCAGGACCTTTTCCTCCCACCGGGCTCGGCCCAGGTCCTGGCCAGCCTCTCCCCTCTCCCCACCGGTACGCTCTTGTGGAACGGAAGCCCGGGGCCTAGGGCGAACGTCACGCTGGGCGGGATCCCGAGCCAGGTGGGCTCCCTCAGCCGTGTGAGCGCTATCGTGGAGGTCAACGGCTCGGGGATGCCCCTCTCTTCTCCGCAAGTGGAGCTCGTGCTCCCCCCCGAGGTCACCGCCGCGCCTCCATGGTATCTCAGCTCCGGGGGAGCGGTCGTCAACCTGACGTTCCCTCTGACCACGGGGCCTACGCTCTTGACGGTGAGCGCAAGAGGTGTCGCGCCGGGGTACTCTCCCGGGGTCGCGGGTGAGACCTTCTGGTTGGTCCCGGGGAACCTCACGGTCTCGGGGCACTTGACCGGCCCCCCCCTGGCCCCATCGAAGAATGGCACGCTTGAGGTGTGGGTCAACGGTACCGACGGGATCGGCCCGCTCTCGAACGCGACCCTCGCGCTCCAAAGCTCACTGGGGGCGGTCCTCGGACCCCCCGTCTTCGATCCTTCGACCGTTTCGTATGACCTGGGCTACACGGCCCCCTCGGTAAGCCAGCCCACCACCGACTCCGTGACCATCTTCGCGACGGTGCCGGGGTTCGTCCTCACGGGGGGTCGGGTCCAGGTCCCTCTTGCCCCCCAGGTTCTCTCCCTCGCCGTTCGCTCGTCCTCTGGCCCCGTCGCGAGCGGGAGCGTCGCAAGCTTCGAGGCCTGGGTGAACGGAACGTCCGGAGCCCCCATCTCGGGAGCGACGATCTACGCCGTCTTCGGGCTCTACGCCTTTTCGGGGCCCTTGACCACGCGCTCGCCCACCTTCGGGACCTACACGTTCAACCTCTCAGTCCCGCTCGTTCCCCACAACGGAAGCTACGTGGTCCTCGCGGAGGCGACCTTCGCGGGCTACGGGCCGGACGCGGTCCAGACGCATGCGACCGTGGTCGTCCAGCCCTTGGAAGCTGCGGCCTCGGTCTCCAAGCTTTCGCAGGGGACCTTCGGGATTTTCTTGATGGTCCGCAACGCTTCCGGTCCGGTCGCGGGGGCCGAGGCGAGCGTGTCGGCGGAATCGGGTACGGTCGTCCCTCCCTCCTCCGCCACGAACGGGACGGGCGCATCCCAGTTCGTCTGGGTGCCGCCAGCAGGCGCCTCCGGGTCCTTCGTGCTCCGGGTAAGCGTGAGTGCTCTGGGATTCTATCCCCGGAACCTGACCCTTTCGATCACGGTCGCGGCCTCGTCGGGACCGCTCGGGTTGCCTCCGTCAGACTGGTTCCTCCTGGCTCCGCTCGCGGTCCTCGCGACCTTCTTCGCTCTCTGGGTCGTGGGACGCTGGAAGGCGGGGCCGCCGCGTCCGCGGTTGGGGAAGACCCCATCGAAGCCTCCACCCGAGGATCAGGCGCGGCAGAAGGGGAAGGAGAAGCCCGAAGGTGAGGTGTCGGTCGAGAGCGACAAGACCTTCCTCCCCAAGGAGTCGCTCGGGATCCCAGGAGAAGAGGCCGGCAAGACCCTAGCGACCGCACCCTCCTCCGGACCGGAAGTGCCGGGGAGCGAGGCGACACCAAGGACCGAGGAGGAAGAGCGCGTGGCCGACCCAGAGACGGCCGACGCTCCCGGTGCGCGCCCGCCTTCTGAGGGTCCCTAGGAGATCGCGGCCCCGCAGTGCTTGCAGAAGCGCGAGTCCCCCTCCAGGGTCGCGCCGCACGCCGGGCAAGCCCGGGGACCCACGGGCATGGGCGGAGGCGACGCGGTCATGGCCGAGCGCGCGGTCTGGTAGGTCGACGGGCGCGCCCCCGGCGTGTAGGGAGCGCCGCCCCGGGGAGGTGCCCCCGCCGGTGTCGGTGGAGGTGAGCGGGCGCCGGCGAAGGGGTCGGGAGCGACATTGTCCGCGGGGGCGGGACCCGGCGCGGGCATCCCGGGTCCGGGGGCATAGGGTGCACCGGCGGAAGGGTAAGGGGACGAGTAGGGTGGCGCAGCGACAGGGGCCGCCATGGCGCCTCGGGGAGGCGGCATCCCGCCCTTCTCCAACAGCACGAGCGGGTGGACCCGCTCGAGGGCGCGGTGAAGGAAGAGGCCCGGGAGGATGCCACCCGGAACGAATCCGAGCGTGCGGCGCCAGCCGCGGAGGTAATTGTCCCCCTCCTCGAATCGCCCCTCTCGCCAGAAGGACACCGCCCCTTTCTGGGACGTGAGGCCTACGAAGAGGTCCGAGGCTCCGGCGGCCCCGAAATAGGCCATGGCGAGGGCAGGGAAGAGGTAGGGGAAGCCGGGGGTGACCGCGACCACATAGGCCATGTAGGCCGTCAGGGCGAGGAAGGCCGCTCCCAGCACGATGGCGAGAACCTGGCCCAGCTTGAGCTGGGACCGAGCCTCCTCGGCCTCGACCGGCAACGGCACCGGTTCCTTCTCCATCGACGGGTCGCCTCCACCTTGGCCTCCTCGGATCATCGTTCTTCTCCTCCTTGTTGGGTCCTCTTCAAGTACACGAATATGACGCGCCATCGAACGCGTAGACGAAGGTGAGGTAGGTCGGGAAGCCGTCGACGAAGACGAGCGCAACGGTCGCGTTGAAATTGACCCCCGAGGGGAACGAGGTGCACTTGTAGACCTGGTCCATCGCGTTGAGATGGTACTGGGTCGTACCGAACCGTTCGATGGTGTGGGTCATGTTCTCAGGGAAGAGGTGGACGGGCTTCGTCAGGTCCAGATAGGTGCCGACGAGGGGGCCCGACCCGTTCGAGACCGTCACCACGAAGTCGTGGGTGAAGTCGACGGTGTAACGGCTCCCGGCGAGCGTGGTGGGCATCGCGACCCCGTTCTCGACGGTCGTTCCGCTCCCTCCGACGGTCTCGTTATAGAGGAAGGGCTGGTTGGTCGAGGCGGCGATCCCTTCGACCCGGTCGACCTGGTCCGCCACCGTATGGGCGGTCGAGGAGAGCGCATTGCGCAGGACGTAGTTGTGGTCGACGTTCTGGAAGAAGGCGAGCGAGATCACCACCAGTCCGAAGACGATCAGGCTCACGACCAGGACGCTCACCGCCCAATCGAGCATCATGGGATCTGCTGCACCTCCACGAAGCCCGTCGTGTTGGTCGGGTCCGGCATCCCGCAGAAGAAGCCGCCAGGGGAGATCTTCGTGAGAGCGATCTGGCTGTTCCCCGGAGGAAGGACGAAGGGGCGGAAGTTGAGCCCCGGGTTCGGCGTGTTGCAGGTGATGTTCGTTAGCAGGACGTTCTGGACGCCGTTGTCTACGAGGGTGGAGAAGCTGTAGACGTTGTGCGTCCCCCACTTGATGTAGGCAGCCTGGTAGTTCAGGAACCCTCCCCTCAGATAGATCGACCCGCCGGCGGTGATCACGCCGTTCCCCGGCAAGGAGATGGAGACGAGCAGGGTCGTGTTGATCCCGTCATCGTAGGCCTGGACCGCGACGTCGCGCATGTTGGCGACCTGTTCCTGGACGGCGAGGGTCTCCTGGTCGTTCGAATACGTGATGAGCGAAGCGACGATGATCGGGATCACGATCGCCAGAATGATCACGATGATCAGCAGCTCGAGCGGGACGTCCGTCACCCCTCGGGTGGACCGGCGGAGCGCACGCGCGCGCCTCGGCCGTCGGACCTTCAGGGGGGACAGGGACCTCATGATAGCACCATCAGGGTGACCGTCGTGGTCTGCTGAGGCGGAGAGGCCAGGGAGACCGAGGGCAGGTAGATCCCGGTCACGGTGAGCTCTCCGCTCGACGCATGGTAGTGGAGCACGGGGACGATCCAGAAGAACGCGGAACCGTTCGCGGAGGTGAGGGCCCTGCCGGAGATGGAGCTGCCGTTCAGGACGATGGTCACGCCTCCGAGCACGCCTCCGGACTGCGCCCAGGCCGTGACCTTGAGTTGGGTCGGGGCCGCGTTGATGAAGCCGTTCGTCGTCGTCCCGGCGGGGGTCGACACCACGATCTGCGAGAGGCTCGTCATCCTGGCGTAGGAGAAGAGCGAGAGGACCAGAACCGTCCCGATCGCGATGACGAAGATCGAGATGAGCACGGAGAGCGGAAGCCCCTCCAGGACACCGCGTCGGGAGCGGCGAAACCGCGCCATCGATCCCCTCGCGCTCATTCCTCTCTCCATCGGAACCATGCGTCCCCCGGCCGGGTCCAACTCTAGACCCCCGCGCTCGTCACCACGGCCAGTCCGAGGGTCGCCGCGACGAGGAAGATACCCACCGCGACGCCCAGCCAGGTCCCGATCATCATGCGGAGCGAGGTCCGGTCGCCCCCTCGGTCGACCCCGATGGAGAAGAAGATGATCACCATGACCATCTCGACCAGGTAGACCCCGATGACCAGCATGAACACGGGGACCGAAACCACGAGGCTCCCCCCCGCGAGGACGTTGGAGAGCAGTACGTAGAGCGCTCCGGTCATCCCCAGGACCAGAGGAGAGAAGAAGAAGGCCGTCCCGTTCATCATCGAGACGGTCGGCTTGAGCGTGGTCCGCAGCGATTGGTCGACGTCGCGCAGCTCTTTCAGATACTGGGCCATCGGCACGATGGTGTGCCCCACGGCCTCCGGTCCCTTCGTCACCGCCTCGAGCAGAGCGCGCATGGAGACCGCGACCATTCGAGAGGGGTAGATCTTGAGCAGACCCGGACCGTGGGGTCCCCCGAAGATGACCTGCTCGGGGGTCTGCCCGGTGACCCGCATCGCGTGGAGGATGCGTCGGAAGAACAGCGCAGTCTCCGTCCCGGTCATGGCTTCGGCGGTCCGGTCGAGCGCCCGCTCGAGCGGAAGACCCTCGGCCATCCGGTTCCCCACCTGGAAGAGCGCGTCCGGGAACTCGGCCTCCAGCCGCTCCATCGCCTTGCGTGCTTGGAAGCGTGGCCAGACATCCAGAAGGAAGAACACCGAGACGGCGACGGCGAAGCCGAAGACGGGGAAGAGCTCGAAGACCGGTTGGACGAGGCTCCCCATCCATCCCACGAACGCCGGGTAGGCCACCGCCCCGATCGCGAGCCCGATCAGGACCGAGAGCGCGAGGTTGGTCGAGAAGGTCCCTATCTCCTCGACCTCCGGAGGCTCGGGAGGCTTGAGCGTCCCGGGTCGCTTCGCAAGGATGCTGGAGGCGTAGGCGAAAGCGCCCACAGGGAAAGCGACGTCGAGCATGATGGCGAACAGCACGTTCGCTGTGATCTGGTCGCTCACCGAGAGCGGTGTCGTCTGGAGCGGGTTCCCCGAGCTGGTCCCGCTCGAGACCGAGCCGGGGTTGGCGAGCGTGTTCCCGAGGCCGGCGAGGAAGATCATCGGCAGCATCGCCCCGATGATCATCGGGAGGAGGACGCCCAGTCCAAAGAGCACGGTCGTCGGGCTCTGGAGCCCTGCGGCGAAGCTGTCGATCTTCTTCTTCGTTCCCTGAAGGACCGACTCGAGGGCCTTTTCGAGGTTCTTCGCGAGCCCCTCGTCGGTCCGCTCGAGCGTCGCCATCCGAATGGAGTACATCGCGTTCTTGAAGTCCTCGTTCCAGTGGCCCCACTCCTCGGCGAAGGACATGAAGGATTGTTCGATCGACGGGTGATTCCTGGTGTGGACGTCCCACAGTACCTTCCGCAAGCTGCTCGAGAGCGGGTCCTCGACGTTCTCGGCCGCGAAGCGGACCGCCCGGTCGAGAGACGGGTTCAGCCGCATGGACATGACCATGTAGTGGACCGCCTCGGGCGCCCTTCCCAGGGTCTGGACTCGGAGGCGGCCGGCGGTCCACTGGGGATAGTTGTAGATGTAGAGGTAGAGGACCAGGGGGAGCAGCGCGAGCGCGGCGATCGTGAGGGTCGCCAGGATCGGGTCGAGCGCGATCTGACCCGCCGCGGTCACGGCGAGCACGAGCTGGACCACGAGGACCGCGAAGATCGCCAGGAAGGAGACCAGAAAGACCGCCATGGCGGTCGTGTGGATTTCGTCCGGAGTGACGTCGAGCCCCGCGAAATAGAGCTCGCGGCGGAACCCGACGCGTTTGATAGATTGGTCGAGGACATCCAGCTTGCGCTGCAAGACGTGGACCCTCTTCTCCGCCTGGCGGAGTCGCATCGAGCGGCGGGCCTCCACGGTCTCGGCCTGCGTGACCGCGACCTCGGCCTGGCGGAGCTGGAGACGGACCCTCTCGTACTGGGCTTGTAGCCGGGCGGTCCGGCGTGCAGGGGGGAAGAAGCTCTGGAAGGACCCGCCCAGGCTGCGGACGAGGGAAGTGTACCAACCTGCCGCAGCGGCAGGTCCGCTCGCCAAGGCTTCAGCCATATCTTACGGTCTTCGCGAACCAGTCCTTCCACTCCTGAAGGACCTGGTCGTAGGACAGGGTGTGGTCGTGCACCTGGTCCTTGTGACGCTCCATGATCTCCCAGAAGGCAGCGTTCGTCGCGCCGACCCACGGGGCCGTCAGGAGGTCCAAGCGGCCGCTCGCCTCCGCGTACTTCACGATGTGCTCCTTGTAGGCGGCACGGGTCCGGATGTTCTCGATCGCCTCGGGGTAGGTCATGCCCCAAGCCTCTGCGATGGTGGAGATCCTCATCGAGCCCTGCCCGACCCGCGGGGTCTCGAGGAGCGCGTCATTCGCCTCATCGTAGGTGAGCAGGTCCTCGAAGGTCCCGGGGTCCGGAGCGTTCTTGTCGAGCTCCGAGAGCTGAACGAGTCGACGCCGCTGGGCCCGAATCGACCCCCCCGGGCTCGTCAGTCCCGAGATCGCCACGATGTCTGTCGCGTTGAACGAGGTCGGAGAGATCCCAAGGTCGTGGACCACACGTTCGTAGACGGCGTGCGCGCTGTTCCCGTGGATCGTTCCCAGGACCGCGCTCCCGGCGGTCCCCGCCCGCATGGCCTCGTAGAGCGTCCGGGCCTCTTGGCCACGGACCTCCCCCAGCACGATCGCGCTCTCCCCCAGACGCAGAGAGACCTTGAGCGCGTCATCCGTGGTCATCTCCCCGGCTTGTCCGCCGAGCGCGCTACGGACGAAGATCGTCTGCACCTTGTAGCCGAGCTGGCGCATCTCCAGGCTCGGCAGCTCGAGCGTATCCTCGATCGTCAGGATCCTCTGGGTCTTCGGGAACTCCAGCATCAAGGCCCCCACCAGCGAGGTCTTTCCCGCGCTTCGTGCCCCCGAGACCAGGATGGTGCTACGCCCGTCCACCAGGAACGAGAGGAGCCCAGCCGCGAAAGAAGAGATCGAACGGAAGTAGAGGAACTTGAGCAGCGTCCAGGGGTCGGTCGCGTGCCGCCGCAGGGCGATCGCGATGCCGTCGGGAGACAGGGGACGGCCGATGACCGAAGCCCGCGTGTTGTACTCCTTGATGTCCGTCTCGAGGACGGGCATCGCCTCGGAGAAGGGTCGACCGCTCTCGATGCGGAACCGTGAGAGGATGGCCTCGGTCTCCTCGTCCGTGACGATGATGTTGGTGAGCGCCTTGTCGCCGACCCGCTCGTCGGGATAGCCCGCGATGCGCAGGTGCACCCGGTTCTCGGAGGCCGGGGCGTCCACGTAGACGTCCTGGATGTGCGGGTCCTCGAGCAGGAGCTCGATCACGCCCAACCCTGCGACGTGCCTGGCCAGGATCTCGGAGAGCTCCTTGAGCCGGGCGGAAGCGGCCGCAGTCGTCGGGCCCAGAGAAATGCCGCGTTCCTTCGCGATGCGGTGCATGAGCCGCTCGGAGAGGTCCTGGACGTACTGGCGGGTCTGGCCCAGGAAGGTCAGCTTGAACTGCTTAGGGTACCAGTGCACCAGCTCTTCGCGGGTCCACTGGATGAGCTGGACGTACTGGGGCGGGACGCGATAGTCCGCGAGGTCAAGGTGATAGAGGATGTCCACCTCGTTCGGGATGCGGTAGAGCAGGACGCGGCTCCTCCCCAGAGGGTATTGGAAGAGCAGCTCCCCATTCTCAGGAACGGCGGGTGTGACCCAGCAACCGGAGAAACCAGGACGGGTCAGCATCCCGCGACCGAGGATGCGCCCGGCACCTCGGACCATGTCGTCCACGGGCAGCCGGTCCATGGTATGGAGGACCTTTCCCACCGAAGTGGGTCCCACGCTCTCCGCGGTCGGGCGACGGTAGCGCTGGGCCATCGAGGGCATCGGTGGAGGCCGGTAGACCGCGGCCGTCGGGGCCGAGGCGGAACGGGGCGAAGGGGCGCGCGGTGCGGGGCCGGAGGGTCCTCGTGAGCTTGCTGGAGGCGCCGCCGTACTGGGGCCCACGGGTGGAGGAGGCATCGGGGCGATCTCATCCTTCGAACGCTCGCTCGCCGCGGCAGAAGCGACCGTCGATGGCCGCCCGCCTGAGGATGCCCTTCCCAACGGCACGGGAGTGCCGCAGCTCCCGCAGAATCGGGTCTTCCCGGAAAGTGGCGCTCCGCAGTTCGTGCAATTCCCCAGTGCCGAGGAGGTGGACTGAGCCGCCATCTATGCGCTCCCTCGTCCGGAGGCCCGAGGTTGGGGGGGAGCGGACGGTGCGGCCGGGGCCTTTCCCAGGGCCGCCCCCGGCCCCGTCGCCTCCCCAGCACCTCGGCTTCGGACGAAACCATCCAGTTCGACCAGTTGGTCGGCCAAGTACTCCAGGTCGGACAGGGTGTAGCCCAGGCATCTCGAGCACCCCTCGTCCGGGGGCCCTTGGGAGAGGACCTGCGCCCGTTGACGAAGATCGAGCGCGAAGGCGCGCAGGTCGGTCAGGAGGAGGTTCTTGAGGCTGGGGAAGATGTTGCGTGGGTTGTAGGCGCAGTGGCCGCAGTCCAGTCGACGAAGATGCCGCTGGATGTTGGCCCGCTGAGCGCGGGCGTTACGGGCGAGCTCCGCCGCGACCGGAGGGGTAAGGTTCTGCGGGTTCCCTTCGGAGGTGAGCAGGGGGCCGGGGAGGGCGCCGGGCGTCGTCGCGACCTTCTCGAGGTCGGCGACCACCTCATCGACCTGGCTGTCCGGGAAGACGATGCCCGCGCTGAAGGGCATCGGTTGCCGCCCGGCAAGCTGGTCGAGCAGCTTGGAGAAGGTGACCAGTCGCTTCAGCAACTCCACGGCCTGCCCGCCGTACTGCCTCTGTGTGATCCCGGTGAAGGTGATCAGGTCCGCGAAGGACTCCCCTGAGAGGATCTTCAGGACCACCGCGAGGCACTGGGGGTTCAGGATCCCCTCGGGTCCCTGGCAAGCGGAGCAGCGAACCACGAGGTTGAGGGCTCGACCCTCCGTGCGGAGCTCATACTCGTACTCCGGTAGGTTGGCCAGGGGGTTCGCGACCTGTGCGGCGACTCGGGGTGGTATCATGGTCTTAGCTTCACGTGGCCGGTCGGGGGATCCTCACGGACCTCCCGCGCCTCCTGGGGGTGGCATCGGGGCAGAGGGATAGGTAGCGGCCGGAGCGACGGCCGAAGGACCTCGCTCGCTCTTGGGGGCGGTTCCCTTCCGGTGGAAGAGGTAGAACACGACGAGCCCGCCGGCGAGCAGGACCACCGCTAGGACCTCGAGGGGAACGAAGGGGTCTTGGACCGCGGGGGCCGAGGCGGTCGTTCGAGCGACGGGGCTCGAGGTCGCGCTGGTCGCCCCGCCGTACGCGGCGACGGTCAACGTCACCGTGTAGTTGGTGGAGAAGCTCAACCCTCCAATCGTGTAGCTTGTGCTCCCCAAGGCGAGAGCGATCGGTGCTGGAACACTGCCCGTGGTGGAGCTACCCGGGGTCAGGGACACGCTGAGGACCATGGACGTGAGCGGGGGGTAATTGGGCTCGTACCAGGACACGGCGAGCTTGGCGCTGCCCTCTCCGGGCGAGGGGGTCACTGGGGTCACGACCACCAGCGGTGCAGCGGGCGTAGGGACGCCACCGTCCGTCGCCAACGTGAACTCATCGCCGCTCGAAGCGATGTGACCGCTCCCGATCGCGACGGTCGCCCGCCAATAGGACAGAGCGAGATCGTTGATGGTCCCGATCGTCGTCATCGCTCGGTAGTACGCGGAGGATGACTGGGCCATTCCCGGGTAGAGGTAGAACAGGTCAACGTTGTTCAGGAACGAGACCCCGAAGTAGTTGGGAATGTAGCGAGCCATGCTTCCGTTCCCCACAGAAGAAGCGAACGTGGCCTTCCATGTCGCCGAGGCCCAGTTGTTGCTGGACCAGTTGAAGTACTCCACATGGGTCCCCCCGGCGCATAGGACCTGTTTGCCATTGTACGACAGCGAGACCTGGGTACACGTCGGAGCGATCGTGTTCGGGATCGTGGTCTGATTCTGGGTGAGCGAGTCCGGGTCCGCGGGGAAGACCCCGGAGGTGGTCACCGCGAACATGATGGTACCATCGGGAGAGATGACCCCTTGGGTGAGCCGCCCCGCCCCTGCCCCGGTCGTGGGGGAGTACTGACCGATGTATCCGTTCACCGCCATCGAGAGGAGTACGGGATTGGCGTCGCTGATCATCCCGGCCGCCACGACCCGGGTCCCGTCGGAGTCGATCGACAGGTCCACGGGGACCGTGTTCGAGCTGTTCTTCATGTACTTCCACTGAAGGATCGAGCCCGAGGTCTGGAAGTAGTTCACATCGAACCCCTGCAACCCGCTCATGGCGTAGGTCGTCAACACCGCGGCGACGGAGCCGGTGTCCGATGCGACGACCTGGCGGACCCAGAAGAAGGAGTTCGGGGTCGGGACGTCCCTCCAAGCGGGGTTACCGGAGAACATCCCCGACGTCGAAACGTTCCAGGCCTCGGCAGCCGTCTTCACCGGACCGGCTACCGTCGTGGTCGGAGCAAAGCTCACGAAGAGCAAGGGCGTCCCCGTCGAGGCAGCCGTGTCCGTCAGAGCGATGGACGTGGCGTTCGTGTTCGCGGGAAGCTGCAGGGTGCCGATCGGGGTCAAGGGCCCCGCGCTCGCAGAGGAGAACACGAAGACCTCCCGGTCGTCCGAGGCGGCCGCGACATAGCTTCCATCCGGAGAGACGGCCACCTGGGTGATGTCCGAGTTGTCGCCCGTGGTGTAGTTCAGCCAGGAGTTCACCGCGCCCGTCGCCGATCGAACGTAGGGGTGGTGGAGCGCCGATCCGGTCGGCGCCGCCCCGACCGAAGGGACCGAGAAGAGAAGTCCTGCCAGAACGAGCAGGGCCCAGGCGCGTGCGGGCACGTTCGTCGATCGGCGCAGCATCCCTCGAACCACACCTGCTTTCACGTCTAGGGCCCCCAGAAAGCCATCTGCACCTGGACCGGTCCTTCGCCGAATTGGTCGGGCTGAAGCACCGTGGACCAGGTGTACACGGTCGTGCTAGGATAGGCAGGATAAGAACCATCGTACTCGCGCATCGGCGTCGGTCCTGAGAAGCAACCCGGGCCTGCGCCGTTCGCGGTCCCGTTGAACTGCAGATAGTAGTTCCAGTACGTCGTCGGTGACGTAGGAGGCATCGCCCCCGAGGCGACCTCGTGCGCGGTCAGGTCGATGTAGTACCCCATCCAGGGATAGTGGTCCATCGACGTGTTCGTGGCCACCCCGCAGCTCACCAGGTACACTTCCCACAGGATCAGATCGGAGACCGTCCAGTCCCGGACATACGTGGGTGCCCAGTAGCAGTAGAAGGGATTGCAGAACCATCCCCACGTCTTGGCGTGCCAGACGGTCGCCTGCATCGTCGTCGCGAGTCCTTCGGAAGCGTAGCGGGAGGAATTGACGTTCTCCGCGACCGTCGAGGTCGGGAGCGAGACGACGGAGTCCAGGAAGAGCAGGGCCACGAGAAGCAGAGGGACAAAGAGCACGATGTCGAAGACCGCGACCTCGGCGCGCTCTCCTCGGGCGACCCTGCGCCATCTTGTGGCCTGAGGAGGAGAGTTCGGCCTCACGACCAGATCACCACCGTGAGAGACGCAGCATGGAACTCGTCGTCGCCGAAATTGAACACCCAGAGGTCGACCGGCGTGCTGTCGCTGACCCACCCATGCTGGAGGCCGCTCGTGTCCTTGGGGAAGGTCCCCGTCGCCCAGTTCTGGTTGTAGTGGAGCGGGTAGACCGACGTGTCGGTCACGGTGACGCTGTACTGGAACGAGGGGTGGAAATCGTACGTGAGATTGTTGACGGTCAAGGCCTCCATCGCATAGACATCGAAGATCCCGTTCTGGCCGAGGTAGGTCAGGTTCGAGTAACCGAGCAGACCCTCGAGGAAGGTCTGAGCTTCCTGAGCGAACTGACTGCTCTGCTGTCGATTCGTGTAGTTCGAGAGCGCGACGAGGATCCCGCTGAAGAAGAGCAGCAAGGAGATGATGGCCACGGTCGCGGCGGGGATCTCCTCGAAGAAACCTGCGACGCCCCGTCTTCCTCGGCGGAAGTTCGGCATGTCAAACCCCGCCACGGGGGGGGTCTCATATAAGCGTGCCCAAATTGAAACGCCACGAAGGCACGAGCTGACTTCTGCGGGGGCTTCCCCGACCTGCGAACGCGCGGGGCGACCGCGTTGGCTCCGCTCCTCGTCCAGGAATCGCTCCCCGTAGCCCGTCGAGTTCCTCCGTGAGGAAGCCTTTATACTTGTCAAAGTTTGACACGGGCGTCCCGAGGGACTGCAAATGCTGGGAACCCGAAGACTGCGGAATCGCCGTGGCGCATTGGAAGGACTACCGCTCTATCTGATCATCCTGATCGTCGTGGCAGCGATCGTGGTGGCCATCCTCGTGGGGTGGCTCTCGACGCTCAAGCACCCCGCGGTGGGGAATGTCACGTACAACGTCAGTGGAAGCGGGGCCCAGGCGCTCAGTCAGGCGGGGGCCACGTGCAACACCGCGTCGGACACGGCGTGCTTCAACCCTCAGCCTAACGGGGGTTGCACGTTCACCATCAACCCGTTGCCTCCAGGGAACGTCGCGGGGATCACGATCAACGTCGCGGACAAGGGGGGCGGATCCCTAAGCGGCGCTTCGGTGCAGCTGAGCGGTCAGACCATCTCGGTCTCGGCCTCCCCCTCCGACACGGGGGTCACCGACAGCAGCGGGAACGTCGTGTTCAACGGCGTCACCGGTACCGTCCCTCCGAACGATGGGGCTGGCGGGTTCATCGTGATCGACGTGACCTACTCGTCGGGCGGGATTCAGACCCAGGGATCCGCTCAGATCCCCGTAGAGTCTCCCTCCAGCTGCTGAGGGGGTGGGGAGAGGGGCCCCGGGGACGATGACCCGGGGCCTCTCCCAACCATTTCGAGGAAGGAGCGGTCGGCTCCCCTATTCGTTCGTTGGGATCGTTATCCTTGCCGCGATGGTCATCCTCACGGCGTACTTCGAGATTGCCGTCACGTGGTCGAACAACGAGGGCGCGTTCAACGTCCCTGAGCAGCTGAACACGGCCTTCGCGCTGGCGCAGCGGAACATCCAGCAGGCTGCCTACCTCGCGCTCCTTCAAGGGGAGTCGCAGCTCCTGCTCCAGACCCCTAATCCTCCTATCGATCAACTGAACCAGACCCTGAGGGACGGATTCGCGTCGGCGTTGCAGTCGATGGGTTTCGTCTCCCTCTCCGGGGGACCAGCTCCGGGATTCCAGGACGGGTCAGTCCGCGTCTACGCCGAGTCTTGGGGCATCAACCTGACCTGGGACCAGGGACAAGTGTGGGACGCGGTTCCCTCGATCGCGCTCCGGTCCGGAAGCAACGACCCTAACCTCCCCCTCGCGCAGGTCCCCGACGCGGCCCGCCCGACCTCGCTCGCCCTCACGGAAGAACCCGTCTATCCCATGGCCATCGGCGAGGTGCTCCTCTTCGGTGTGGATGGCGCCTCCGGGGTCTCTGGAACGCAGATCGTACCCTTCACCGAGACCGTCCAGAGCGAGCTGGGGCTCCTCGAGGACAGCCGAGCTCAGTTCGCCGATGCCTCCTTCGGACCTTCGGGGGGGTTCGCCCACCTGGTCCAGTACTTGGCCACGACGCTGGGAGAAATGCGCGCGTTGGTGGGGTACGGCTCGGGGGGGTGGCTCGGACCGAACGATGCGACGTCGATCGCCAGCAGTGCTTGTGGTGGCGCGAGCACGCCGAGCATCCTCTCTTGCGACGACCTTCACAACGCCGTCTCTCTTGCCGAGTTGCTGGAGAGCCTGCAGTACTTCCGCAGCTACGACCCCAACGCCACCTATGCGCTTCTGAGCGGACTTCCCCCCGGACCCTACCAGACGCTCCTGTCGAAGTTCGTCTCCGATGGCGTCGTGGATGGGGCCGCCCTCTTCCTCCTCCTCTATCAGCAGCCGGGTAGCGGAGGGACTACCCCCGGGGGGATCGCCTCCATCAGTTCGGGCGAGGGGCTCGCCTCCGCGGCGTACTCGTTCGTCGACCGGTTCAAGTTCGACCTCATCCAGCAGTTCTTCGGAGCTCAGGCGGTCGACCCGACGCTCACGGAGCCGGTCGTCGACTGGGCCCGGCTCACCTCCCAGGGACAGGCCTACGCCCAGGCTCGTCTGCTCCAATGGCTGTCCGACTACCAGAACTGGCTGGGGATCTCGGTCAACTCGGTCCCCGCCTTCGACGACACTTCCTA
Source organism: Thermoplasmata archaeon (assembly GCA_028864975.1). Classification (GTDB taxonomy): domain Archaea; phylum Thermoplasmatota; class Thermoplasmata; order Lutacidiplasmatales; family UBA184; genus JAKAAX01. The sequence goes on from JAGWLG010000001.1 coordinate 34,366, forward strand.
CATCCCCGCCGAGTGGTGCGACGACAACGGGAACTGCGGAACAGGGGCTTACACCGGAGGCGGGGCGTGTCTCTACTCCATCCTGCCGGCCGGGTCCACGATCAACACCTACGGCGCGACGATCGCCAATCTGCGTCTGGAGATCCTCGGGCAGAACAACTTCGGCTTCACGCCCCAGATGTTCACGATCAACGAGGTCATCACGGTCCCCGCCGTGGGCATCTACCCTCAGTGGCAGGATGCGGACGTCGGTACTGGAGCGGGTGGCGGTGCGGGGTACAATCTGGTCGACTACTCCCTTCTCGGGGAGTACAACGGGGCCTCCGGCCTGTCGAACCCGCTCCTGGGCATGACCCCGGGCCCTCAGGGCGACCCGTACATGCAGGCGCTCGCAGGTATCCTGGAGCAGCTCAACGCCTCCATGGACCACAAGTCACCCGCGGCCACGGGAATCGGCCAGAAGGGATACTTGGACTGGCTCGCCTACAGCGCCGCTAAGGATGGGGGCAACTACTCCAGCTTCGCCTCCGCGGGCCTTCCAGACCTATCGAACCCCTTGGTCGTGAACCAGGTGGTCAACTCGACCTCCTACAGCCTGCTCACGAACGGAAGCTCGACCCTCCTTAATGGAGTGGACGCGCTCGCCCTCCAAAAGCTCTCGACGCAAGCCACCAACGCCTCGTGGCTGAACACCTCTTGGGTCTGGGGCGCGGCCCATCCTGATCTGATGCCTGCGGATGCTCTGGGGAGCACGATACCCGGAGGTGGAGTTCCTCCCACACCCCCGTCCGACAATCCCAGCCCGGGCCCGGCCGACTGGTGGACGATCTTGGACAGCGCGCGACTGACCGCGCGCGAGTGGTACCAGCTGATGTACAACCTCTACTGGGGTACCTCGGGCATCATCCCCGGCTCCCCGGTCGGGGCGATCGATTTTGGGGCCATGGACAACGCCCAGTTCACCCTCTGGAGCCAGGGGGTCTACCACCAGCCGCCATCTCCCGGTATCGAACCGGACTTCGCGATGTGGATCCAGAACGAGAGCTATATCTCGGTCTACAACTGGATGGGCTATAGCCAGCCGGGGTACGGCGAGGGAGAGTGCGACAGGTTCTCCTGCGCCAATCCTGCGACACGGTACGTTGGGGCGGTGGCCACAGGTGCCTGTTCCAATGGGGCGTTCGGTACCCCCGGGTACGCGGCATGGCAGAACGCTCGGAGCTACTTCTTCTTCGAGGAAGGCACGGGTCAGCCGAGCCGGACCTGGAACAACGTCGGGGCGGCGGTGACCTGCGCGCTTCTGGGTCCGGCCGGTCACACGCTGGGTGGTGCGTCCTGTGCCGCGGCGCCGTACAGCACCACCGGTACTCCGAAGGGCATTGACTTCTTCCACTATGACACCGCGCCCGGCGTCGGGCTCACTTCCTCCTTCTGGAACACCAAGAACGCCACCGGCGATGGGTGGTGGGGATGCTGGAGCCCCACCGTGGGGCTCTGCCCGCGGGCAGGTCAGTACGACTACGGAAACGACTACGGCAACTTCACCAACTGGACGATCGACAAGATCGCGCCACCGTTGCTGAACGACACGCGGGAGATGGGCCAGGTGGGGGGCTGGCTCTCCCAGCTCTACGCCGCGGCCGACCGAGAGATCTGGCAGGGCGCGAACCTGTCTGCGACCATCGACAAGCCCTGGCTCGAGAACGGGGTGAACTACAGCTTCTGGCAGGGCAACTACACTAACGAACTCCGTGACGGCCAGGTCTCCAACGAGTCGTTACAGAACCTGCTCAGCGGAATGCAGGTGCACGGTGCGGGGCTCACGTTCACGTGGACCGCTCCCACGTCCACGATCCACTTGGTCGATGCCCAGAACGACTCCTCGAACATGGGCATCGCCCCGATGACGTCCACGTGGGCCGTCGACCTTCACGGGAGCATCGACCTCAATCTGACGTCGAGCCGTCTCGCGCTGCTCCAGAAGGGCTACGGGGTCCCCACGCAGCTCAACGTGACCGTTCCGATCAACATGGACGTGCCGGTCACCATCTATACGCCGTGGAACCTCGGAAGCGGATGGGACCCCCTCTCGACCCCGCTGCCGGGGGACCCTGCGTACGTCCTGACCCGCGGGGTCTTCGGCCTTGTCGGGAACGACTACCACGCCGCGCCGAACTTCCTCCCCGGGACCTACCTCAGCGCTCCCTTGAACGCCCTCATGGCGAACATGACCTCGCTTGGCCGCGTGTTGGGGGCGGAGGGACGCGCTCAGGCGTCCATGTTAGCGGGGCTACCTGACCGGGACGTCGGGGCCTCGGCACCCTGGGCGCAGAACTGGACCCTCCTGGAGAACACCACCCAGACCGCGCTCGCCGCCACAGCTGGGCCGTACCTCGCGGCGACGCAGGGCTACATCGCGCTTCTGAACTCCGAGCTGACGGCCGTGCCGAACGGAGGGCCGTACACGAACGTGCCGTGGGTCTACCCGGCCTACTTCGGCTTCCTCGGCCAGCTCAACAGCCCCGGCCAGCAGTTCAACTACTATGGCTACCCCGGACCCACCGGGTTCGGGAACGTCGACCAGTACAACCTCACCTTCGCGGGACCGACCGTCGGGGTCAACTACTTCGTCGACAACAACTTCCGGGGCGCCTCTCCGGGCACGGTCCCGGTCCATGGGTTCTGCGGGGCCTGGTCGCCGACGGCCCCTGCGCGCAACCTCTACTGCGGCCCCGCCATCCACAATACCGGCCTGTCCTACACTTTCGATGGGTACTGGCAGGAGTTCCTCACTCCCTACCGCCTCTCGCTCTCGGGGTCCCCCACGTTCACGGCCCCTGCTCAGGTCGCGGCGGCACGGAGCTATCCCTCCCTCACGTCCCCGTACCTGGGGCCCACGTCGGCCTACCCGGCGGAGCTCTCCGTGAGCGGCGTAGGAGGACTCCCACCGCCCGCGTCGACCGGGTTCGTGCAGGCCAACCAGGGATACCTGCCCGCTCCGGGAGCCTTCTCCAACTACGCCGCGGAGCAGCAGTGGGCGGCGGCATACCTCTTCGACGGGCTCGGCTCTGCGACGACCCCGGGGGTCACGGAACTCGGCTACTCGACCGTGCTCGAGTACTCGACGCTCGCCGGGGACGCCAGGTCGATGAACACTACGGTCGATCTTCAGGACGCCGCCGGGCTCTTCGGATCAGCGACGCAGATGGCGAACGTCGGGGGCTTCCTGGAGTGGTTCGAGCTCAACCACGAACAGATCGCCTACGGTCTGGGAGGACTTTCGGCGGACCCGACCACCCTGGCCTCGGCCGAGCCCTATCTCCTGACCTCGGCGTATCGGAACGTCACCGTCGCGACGGGGTCGCTCTCGACCCCCTCGACCTACGCCTTCCTCTCCTCGAACCTCGCTTGCACGGAAGGCGACCTTGGCGGAACGGGTGGAGGGCTCCTGAACACCCCTACGGTGCTCATCGGGGGAGGGACCCCCCAGACGTGGTCGTACGGCGGGGCCCTGGTCGAGGACTGAAGGGCGCGCCCGACCCACCGGAAGGGCCGCTCCAGGGCCCGGAACTGGGGCTTACCCGTCCTGCGCTCCCTGCTGGCCGGAGGAGCTGTTGTTCCCCTCGCCCCCGCGGGTCCGCTGAAGGTGTTGACGGAGGTTCTCATGGGCGTCGCGGAGGTTCTTGCGCGCCGACGCCCTCTGGTGTTCGAGCGCCTCCATCTGGCTCTCGTGATCGCTCAGGGCCTGGCCGTGCTGGAAGAGGACGTTCTCGCGTTCCTCGACCCCGCGCCGCCGGCGGTCGACCTCCTCGGTCTGTCGTTGGACCGCCCCTTCCCTCATCGAGGTCTGGCGCTCCCGTGATACGAGCGAGGCCTCGCGGTCGCGCAGCAGGTTGGACTGCTGCTCGAGCTCCGCGGCCCGGCGGGCCTGGCGGTCCTCGACGCCGCGCGCGAGGTTCTCCCTCCTCGTGATCTCGATCTCGCGTCCATTGAGGGTCTGTTCGCGGTCGGCGATCTTGCCTTCCCGCTGACGCAGGGTCTCCTGGAGCGCTGAGAGCTGGCTCTCCATGGCGTTCATCCGCGCCTGCCGCTCCTCCACCTCGCTGAGCCGGGAGCGCGCGGCGGTGGAGATCTGCTCCGCCTCCATCTGCCGGCGTTGAAGGTCCTGCTCCTGGGTCCGGCGGACGTTCTCCCACTGCTCCTCCTGGGAGAGGAGGTGGGTCTCTCGGTCGCGCAGCGCGGACTCGTCCGCCCGTAGCTTGTCCTCCCGCGCGCCGAGCGCCTTCAGTCGCTCTCGGGTCGCGAGCTCACGCTTTTCGAGCTCCTCGCGAGAGGCGCGGGTCTCGTTCTCTCGACGAGCGGCCTCGCTCTCGCGATGCTCGAGCTCGGAGGCACGCTTTCGGAGCTCGGCCTCCTCCACAGATCCCGGGGGAGGGGCTGTCGGCGCCCCTTGAGGAACCTGCCCCTCTCGCTCGGTGATCGCCTTCTCGCGCTCGCCCAGCGACTGGTCGCGGGTGTCCAGCTCTTGGTAGCGCCGCTGGAGCTCGATCTGGTGCGCCTCGAGGTCATGTTGGAGCGTCTGGAGCTCCTGTCGGTGCGCTTCGAGAGCTTGTTCATGCTCGGTGAGCTGTTGCTCTCGAGAGGACAGCGCCGCCTGTTGCTCGGCCTGCGCCTTGCTGCCTTCGGCCTCCTGCGCCGAGGCCTTCGCGGACGCGGCCTGCTCGGCGGTCCCTATCCGCTCCTCCCGCTCCGAGAGCTTCGAGTCCCGCTCTATAAGCTGGGACTCGGCCGCGTTGAGCGCGCTCTCGCGCGCGGCGATCTCGGCCATGCGTTGCTGGACCGCATCCTCCCGGCCCACCAGGGAGCGGTCCTTCTCTTCCAACGCCTTTTGGCGCGCGTCCAGCTCCTCGTTGGAGACCGAGGGCCCCGGCGGGCTGGGCGCCGAGGGTGGGGCGGACGCTGCTATCGACGCCCCTGTCGGGCTCGCAGCGGTCGGAGCGCCCCTCCCGACGACCGTGAATGGACGGGAGGTGTCCTCGGCATCGACCGGGGTCGCCTCGGGCGAGGCGGGATTCGCTTCTGCAGCGGCGGAGTCCGACCCCGCGACGAACGCTTTCAGGGGATCAGGGCCCGGGGGCGGTGCAACGGAGACGAGCGGGGCCTCTTCCTTGACCTGGGAAGGCGCTGGGCTCTCCGCGACCACGGCGGTCGGGCCGGGGGAAGCAACGGGGGAAGAGGCGGGAGCGACACCCGTGGGAGGTGGGGATGCCACCGTCGTGGCGGCCGGTCCCGGAGCTGCGACGCTGGGGATAGGAGGCGTTGCCTCCTCTGGCGAAGGAGCCCCACCGCGGGCACGGCGGACGAGTTCGAGCCCCTGAGGGGTCATGTGGACCTGGAAGTCCTCGGGCCCAAGCTGTTCGATCCGCACGAGGTTCGAGCGCTGGAGCTTGCTGAGCGCGTCCTTGACATCCTTGTAAGCGGCCCCGCCCAGGGACTTCCGGATGTTCCGGACGTAGTCCTCTCTCGTGACGGGGTTCCGGCCGCCTCGGGAGTGATCGGCACTGAACAGGAGGACCGACTGGAGCAGGTTCAGTTGAGGGTTCGGGGATGGCCTGGCCACAGCTTGAGGGGACGCCAAGGAGGGCAACACTCCTACGCTCTAGGGAGGAGGCCCGCGGGAGATAAGCGTTGGCTCTCGGTCCTTTGGTTCCGTCAGCGAAGCTCCAATCCACGGGCTGTGGCGTAGACCACGGATTTAGACCCGCAGACGGGGCACGAAGGTCGCCCGCTCTTGAGAGGGTATCCCGTCCCGCAGAGACCGCAGGTGACCCGGCCCTCCCCGGTAAGTACCGGGGACGGAGGCGACTGAGGGGGCGGGCTTGGAGGGACCCGGCTTGGCGGGGCGGTACCCGGTCGAGCTTCGAGGTGCGCGACCGTCTCCCTCCGCCAGCCGTCCACGTCCGGGCGGGGTCCCTGCACGGACTTGCGGGGGGACGAAGGGCCGGTGCTCACCTCGACCGAGGCCCCCGCTGCCTCCGTGGGGCCCCTCCGAACGAACGAGCCCGTGGCCGCCAGGAATCCGAAGAACCCCATGCCGGCGCCCACGGCTCCCACGAGGGACCCGGTGTCCAAGGGCGCCCCCTTGCTCGGGTCGAGCTCGGTCGCGTTGTACGAGAGGGTGGACGCATTCGCCTCGGCGGAGAGGAAGACCAGGGTCCAGCCGGTGACCGTTCCGTGGACCTGGGCGTACCATGAGACGGGCGTCCCCCCCATGCCCACCCACGACCCCGAAGTGAGGAACGAGTTCTCGCACGCGGGATCGCTCGGGAGGAACGTGGCCGCGGGACACTCGGTCGAGTTGTTCGGGGAGAGCAAGTAGAGCTGGGCCCCTCCCCCCGCGCCCGACGGGACGGAGAACGAGCCCCGGATCCCGATGGCGACCGAGCTGAGGGGAGGAAGGATCACAACCGCCCGGCCCGGAACGGGGTCCTCACGGACCAGGGACGGGTTCGATGGGACCGAAAGGCCGACCGAACTCGAACTCGCGTCGGGGGTGTAAGCGACCGTCTCGGAGATGGCGAAGGAGCCGTCCGAAGGTCCTAGGTAGAGGAGGGCGAAGGGTCCGTCGGCGGTGGTGTTGTACCCCCAGCCACCCGAGCTCCGGCTCCCCAGGGCGGTGGCGAACGACGTCGGGACCCCATGTCCCGAGTCGCTGGCGTTCTCGATCGCCCAGTCCGCGGCATCTAGGAGATAGAAGGCGACCGTGGAGCCGGGGGCGCCCGTGGTGAAGTTGCCCCACAGGAACGCGCCGGACGGAACGTAGGGCAACGGCACCACAAGGTCCGACGGCAAGGAGGTCATCGAGGGCAGGAACTGGTCACCGGAGGGTATCAACGGGGTCGCGGCGAGGGGGGCTTGCGCGTGCGGAAGCTCGTAGTATGCGAAGGCGATGGTGCTGACCCCTAGGACCACCAGCACGAGCCCGACGGCGAGCTGGGTCGAGTGCATCGGGCCGGGTTCCCTTCCTCCTCGCCATCGCGGAGGCGCCCTATATAATGGACGAACGAGGTGCGGTCCGAGAACCGCCCGTGGACTTCCTGACCGCGCTCTTCCTGGTCCTGGGCTCGGCGGTCATCGCGGGGGAGGTGGCGGCCCGGCTCGGCCACGTCGCCCTCGTCGGCCAGGTCGCGGTCGGTGTCGTGCTCGGCCCCACCCTCTTGGGTGGTTCGCTGGGCCTCACGATGAACCCGTCCACGACGGTGGGCGCGGGCCTCGGCGCGATCCAGACGGTGGCGGTATTCTTCATCCTCTTCATGGCCGGGCTCGAGGTCGTTCCCGAGGACATCTGGAGCACGGGGGCCGTGTCCGCGACCCTGGGCCTCTCGATGTTCCTGATCCCGTTCTTTGTGGGAGCCTGGTTCCTCCCCTTCGTCTTTCCCACCGAGCCGCTGACGACGGACCTGTTCATCTCCCTCACCCTCTCGATCACGGCCCTCCCCGTGATGGCCGTGATCCTGATCGAGCTCAAGATGCTCAAGACCCGACTCGGGTCGATGGTCCTCGGCGCCGCGGTCGTGAACGAGCTGAGCGCCATGACCACCTTCGCCTTGCTGCTCCACTACCACGGGAGCTCGACGACCCTGGCCGGCCTTCTCGTCCCGGGGCTTGAGGTCGCCGTCTTCATCTCGACGGTGCTGACCATCCACCAGGTCCTGAAGCTCCTGCGTCAAGGACCGGCCTGGGCGCGCCTTCAGCAGCGCTGGGCCCGGCCCCTTCGGAAGCGCCAGGTCTGGTTCGCACTCTTGATGGTGATGGCGCTCTCCTCCTCGCTGCTCTCGCAGGCCTTGGGGCTCACCTTCCTGGTCGGAGCCTTCTACGCCGGCCTTCTCGTGACACGAGAGAGCGCCGGTCCGGTCGCACGTCGGGAGATCGGTCGGGTCTTCGGGACGATGACCTGGGGATTCTTCATCCCGCTGTTCTTCGCCCTGGTCGGCCTCGACATGGACCTCCGGCAGATCTTCACCTTGCCAATGGAGCTGACCTTCGCCGCTATGTTCGTGTTCGCCTGCTCGAGCAAGATCGTCGTGGGTGCGGCGGTGCCGCTCGCCTTCGGTTGGACCCCGCGGCAGGCCGCGACGGTCGCCTCGCTCGTGAACGGCCGGGGAGCGGTCGAGCTCGCGATCGCGACGATCCTGCTGAACTCCGGGGTCTTCACGCTGCCGATCTTCACGCTCGTCGCTTCGGTCGGCCTGGTCACGACCATCATCGCGCCGCTCGGAGCTGCGCTCGCCTGGCGCAAGGAGGTCCCGTCGGCGGCGGCCGGTCCTCCAACTTCAGGCCGGGCGCCGGCTCCCGCCAAGTGAGGGCTGCTCGCGCCCCCGCAGCGGGTCGTCAGGGCGGCTGGATCATCTGGGAGAGGAGGTCCAAGAAGGAACGACCCAGGGCGTTCATCGAGGGGGTGAGGCTTTCCAGGGCCGCGTCCCTGGCCTCCATCGCAATGCCGTTCCAGTCCTCTCCTTCGAGGAACGCGCTGACGCAGGCGGCCACCCGTGGCTCGCTGGAGCGCCACGCCGCGCTCTGCGCGGCCAGGTCCGCGACGCTCATGGCCACGTTCCAACCTGCCTTGATGGAGAGGTCCTTCGCGACGATCTGGGCCCCCGAGGCTGCCGCGAGGCCACACGCGGTCCGCTCAGGGCTCTTCACGACCTCCTCGACGAGGTCGACCGCGCGAGACCATGCCGTGCTCGCTCCCTCGGGGCCCGATGCGCCTTCCAACGACGAACGGAGCTGTTCGGAAGCCCTGACCCCGTCCGCTTGAACCGCCTCCAGAGTTCGGAGGAGCGCTGCCTGGGCCGTGGTCGCGGGGAGATCTGTGATCACGGCGGCGAGCTTGCGCAATCTGCGACCTTCTCCGACCAGCCCCGCGAGCTCTACCCATTCCGGAGTGTGAACTCGGACGAGCCAGTCCAGCGACCGTCGTGAGCGCTCGAGGTCCTTCCCATCCCCGGCCGTGCCCACCATTCGGGCCACCACGCTCTCCAGCTCCTCGCGGAGGGGCCCCCGGGGGCGCGCGTCGGCCAGCCCTCGGGCGAGCTCCCGTAAGACCGGGGAGACCAGACGCGTGTCGATGTTCAGCGGGCGAGGCTCTTCCCGGGAGACGGAGCCTTTCGAGGCGGGCATGGGTCGGCCATCCCGAAGCGTATGAGAAGGATTCCAGGGAAGACCGGAGGGGATGTTCCAACGTGCGTCTAGCGCGACCTGACCGACGGTCCGCAGGCCCATCCCAGCTCCGTGCTCCGATTCGGCTCCCTCTCAACGCGAGGGCGCCCGTTCGTTCAGTGCGGAGACGGATCGGACCTTCGGGCGGCGCCGGGAGCGAGGTCCTCCCCTTCCTTCCGCCTCACGGAAGTCTCTTGGCGGTCCTCGCGATGTCATCGACCCATGACTTCCGCGCGTCCCTTGCGCATCAACCGGTTCACGGTGATGGCCATGCTCCAGGCGGCGCGCGCCCGCCACATGGGCCTCTCCGAGGAGTCCGCGTACTCCTGGGGCCTCAACCGTGCGATCTGGTACGCTGCTGCGAAGAAGGGGTTCAAGACAGGTAACCCCGGCGAGGGTCCTCCTTCTCCCTCGGGGAGACCAACCCTGGAGTTTCGCTTGGGAAGCGACATGGCCTATCGAACTCCAGAGTCGGAAGTGTCCGCCCCGGTCTTCGTCCTAGGTGCCGAGGCCCAGACCGCGGAGGCCTTTCGCTCAAAGATCGCCTCGCGCTTCGGGACGGACCGCAGCTTCCGGGTGGCGTGGGAGGAGGCGACGCGGATCGTCAGCGAGGTGGACCCCGAGTGGCTCCAGACAGGCTCGTCCTTCTACTCACACGTCTACAAGCCGCGGCGGGACGCCCTCGTCAAGAAGTGGGCGGACGACTTCGGTGAGGCGCCCCCCGGTTGAACCCCCTCGCTTGGGCTCACGAGAGCTTTTCGAGCGGCGCCCCGCAATCCGGACATCGCTCGTCGGAGACCCGGTAGAGCGAGCCGCAGTACGGACAGCGGACCATCGCTAGCGCAGGCTTCGAACCCGTGGAAGCCGGGGGGCCGGGTAGGGCCCCGGGACCGCTCCTCGCTGGGAGCGCGGCGACGACCTCATCATGGACCTTCTGTAGGTCCTCCGCCGGGTCCAGCAGGAAGTGGATGCCGTTCGTGCCGGCCACCTGCCCCTCGACATATTCGGGGCTGTACTGGGCCGCGTCCCCTTGGACGCGGATGGCCAGTACCTCTCGCAAGGGCCCAGGGAGCTTCGACCGGTCGACCCCCCGGATGTCCTCTCGATGGATCTTGATGTCCTCCTGGATGCCCGTGACCCTCATTTCGATCAGCCCTGGGGCTTCGACCAGACGGCAATGGACCAGCCCCTTGTCGGTCAGAATGAGCAAACCGCTCCCGGTCTCGGGCTCCTTGAACGGGATGCCGTCCCCGTAGGTCCCCGATGCGGCGAGCACGACCTCACGGCCATCCTGCGTCATCACAGGGATGACGACGCTCCTCCAGCATCCGAAGAACTTCTCGGCGGGCTTGATGAAGAGGAAGCGGTCGAAGGGTGAGGGTATCTGCTCCATCTGGTCCTCTCTCGTCCCAGAGATCTGTCCCTGAGCTCTTCCTTTGAAAAGGTTGCAGTCCGTCTCTGACCGAGACCGGCGGGATTCATCTGCTCCTGTCGGAGGTCGAAGAACCTGCGCCGGAACGGTCGCTGCATGAGACGTTCTCGGAAGGCGTGAAGCTCCGGAAGCTTGCGGGGTCCCAAAGCGCGACCTTCCCGGTTTCGACCTGTTCCACCTTCGTCGACCCATAGGCCTCCACCACCTTCGCGATCGCGGCTTGCACAACGTCGGGGAACCTGGGCTCTCCCAGGTTGCCTGCTTGGACCTCCTGACGTCGCATCGGCTCGACCAGGTCCACCTTCGTTCGGGTGGTCCAGGCCGTGCGCACTTCCTTGGGTCGGATCATCTTGACGAGCGCGCGAACACCCTCGTCCAGGAGTCCGGTAGGCATGCCCATCTCCGCCCGAGTCTCGAGGAGGATCCTGCGGTGGTCCGGCTCGCGTTCTCGGATGACGGCGACGACCTTGTCCGAGCCGACCCTTCCCATTTCGTGAACGGCCCCTACCCAGTCCGGCACCAGGTGGAGCATCTCGACGAATAGGACCGCATCGAACGACCCATCCCGCATGGGGAGCCGCGACGCATCTCCTCGAACGAGCCGGTCCAGCCTCTTCTTCCGGGCCTCCCACATCATCGGCCCGGACCGGTCGAAGATGGTGGGATGATGGCCGAGCCGGGCCAGGGGGTCCGCGTACCTCCCGGTGCCCCCACCTACATCCAGGAGCGTGAGGCTCTCGCCCAGGATCTCGTGGAGGGCGTCGATCTCTTCCGGCTTCGCAGGGCCCCTCCAACCATCGAACTGGGTGGCCCAGAGGTCGAAACCGCGTGTCATTCCCTCGCTCCCCAGAACGAGTCGTAGCACGGGGCCAGCTCTCGGTACAGCAGTGGCGGGAGCACGATCGAAGGGGACGTGGGCGGGCGATGAGGCTTGCGCCGTAAAGCGTCCTCGGCCTTCCTGGCCAGGTTCCTGATCGCTCCACGCATGAAGCATGGGGGGACAGGTCAGAATCTTAGAGGTGAACTTCAGAACACGGAGGGGCAGCTGCCTGGTACCAGGACCAACCTCCGTGCTACCTTCCTTCCTTTCGGATCTCAGGCATGGGTTCTACGCCATCCCCCAGATATGAACCCTCCCCGTCGCACGTCGATGGTACTCTGTGCCCAACGCCGTTTGGCGTCTCTCCTCGAAAGTCTATGGAGCGACTTCCCTGGGCGCAAGTACGCATACTGTGCTCGCCCCGCGTTTCACTCAAGGAGGGCCCAGCGGTCTACGGCCGCCACAGCGGTGGGAGGCATGCGTAATACCCGCCGACAGCGACCGCATCCTCGAGGCCCCGCCAACCGTTTTCGGAGAAGAGACTTGGGAGAGCCGATCTTCGATCCGCTCAAGTTTCGGTCAGGAGCGAAGCCTCGCAGCTGTCGACGGCACAGCCAACAGGCGGAGGTCCTCTCGAAGGTGGTTGTCCGAGCCCTAGTCGGGACGACCTACCACGAGGTTCACGAGACGCTCGGCTATCGTCACAGGGAGTTCTCGGCCGAACTCTCGATGGGGCATGGACACGGTGGGATTTGAACCCACGGCCTCTGCTTTGCGAAAGCAGCGATCTTCCGCTGATCTACGTGCCCGAGCGGTGGGCGGGACGGAGAGGGGGCAATAAACGTGCTGGGCCCCGCGGCTAGGAAGCGGGCAGTTCTTCTCGCTTCTTCGGCGACGCAGCAGGAGAGGCGGTTGCCGGCAAGGGGCCGCCCGGGGCGGGGCTCGTCTTTTCCACGGGAGCCTTCGACGAGGGACGGGTGGCGCGCGGCTTCGCGGCCGGGGGCGCCGTTGGGGGAGGTGGGGGAGGAGGCGGAGCCGCCGCAGGGGGGGGAGATGCGGGCGGGGCCGGGATCGCCGGTGCAACTTTCGGCTTCCCCCGGGTGCCCGCTGGGAGGATCGCGTGTCGGTTCGCATCGTAGCGGAAGAGCTCGGTGTACCGACCCCAGGTCACGATGTTCTGGACCGCGTCGGGAGGGGCCGTCGTGAAGGCCACGATCTGCTGGAGCTCATCCTCGGCGAGGCACCCGTCGACCGCCGCCTCGAGAGAGCGCAAGATGGCTCGGAAGAGGGTCGTCTTGCGCAGCGCCTCTCGAAGGAGCTCCTTCTTCGCCCGGATGGTGCCGGCGGCTAGCTTCTTGCCGCTCTCGGTGAAGGAGACCCGTCCGTCCGAGACCGAGATGAGGCCAAGCCCTTCCGCATATTCGATCGACGGGAGGATGTCGTCCACCGCTAGGCTCTCGTCGTCCGCGATGCGGGCGATCTCCTCGCTGCCTTTCAGACGCTTGACAAGGGAGAGGAGCCCGAGGAGTTCGCTGGGACTGCACTTCGGATAGAGGGTTGGCACGGTCTCGAGCCTACCGGGAGGGTTCTCACCGGAGTAGTGGGAGATAAGCGTTCCCTAACGCTGGAACTGCGATAGGAACGACCCCCCTCCGACCGCCCTCGAAGGGGGCAGTGCAGGTCCTTCGAAAATCGTAAGCGATGGCGGGAGGTGGGCCGCTACAGCCCGTCCGCAGAGGCGGGGACGGGGGGGGTTTGACCTCGACCGCCGTTCCCACCGGTCCCCCCTTTCCGCGGGCTTCCCTCGGTGATCATGGAATAGACGTAGTCCGTCAGCTGGTAGAAGGCTTCGGACTTCCGGTCCCTGGGGCGCGGGAGCTTCACGGGAACGCCCGCGAGGACCTGGCTCGGCCGACGTGAGAGGACCAAGATGCGGTCGGCCATTTCGACGGCCTCCTCGATGTTGTGCGTGACGAGCACCACAGCGTCCGGCGGCAGTCCCGGGTCGGCCCAAAGCTCCAGGACCTCGTCCCGAAGGCTCTCCGCCGTGAGGGGGTCGAGGGACGAGAAGGGCTCGTCCATGAGGAGGACCGCGGGCTCCACGGCCAGCGCGCGCGCGAGGCCCACCCGCTGCCGCATCCCCCCGGAAAGCTCCCGCGGGTAGGCCTCCTCGAAACCCACCATCCCGGTGACCTCGATGTACTTCGCGACCTGGTTCTCGATGCGGTCCTCGCTCCAGCCGCGGGCCTCGAGGCCGAGCGCAACGTTCTCCTTCACGTTCAGCCAGGGATAGAGCGCGAAGCTCTGGAAGACCATCGCCATGTCGAGCTGGACGTCCATCACGGGCTTGCCACGGAACAGGATCGCCCCGCTCGAAGGGTGGTCGAGCCCTTGGATCAATCGAAGGAGCGTCGATTTTCCGCAGCCCGACGGACCGACGATGGCTAGGAAGTCGTTGTTCGCGACCGAGAACGAGACATGCTCCATGATGGCCACCGGCCCATGGCGTCCGGCGAAGTTCTTGCCGATGTCCGAGATCTCGATGAGCGGCATCGGTCCCCTTTGACTCTCGGTGCAGGAACGATCGACCGAGGCTCAGTCGATGGTGTACCTCTTCGTGCGGCGGTAGAGGGGCTTCCATAATAGCTCGTTGACCGCGATGACCGCCCCGACCAGCGTGAACAGCGAGATGGCCATGAGCGGGACGCCGGCCCCGGAGTTGGGGTAGCACCAGGTTCCGATCTCGAGGAGCTGCCCCAGGCCGAGCGTTCCGTGCCCGGTGCAAATCGCGCCACCAGTTCCCGCAGGGGGTGGGGGTGTGACGAGCCACTCCGCATAGATGAGCGAGTTCCACCCTCCCCCGAACGCGGTGATCGACCCTGTGACGAAGGCTGGGAAGATCGCAGGGAGGGTCAGCCTGCGGTAGGAGAGCGAACCCTTGAGACCGAGGGATCTTCCAGCTTCCTCAAGGTCGGGAGGAAGGGACTTGAGCCCCGAGTAGACGTTGAAGAAGACGTACCAGACCATCCCCGTCATCACCGCGATGATGACCGTCGCTTGGAGCCCGAGCAGTCCGACCAGCGCCAGGAGGAGGATCGGGAAGATGGCGGGGGCGGGGAACGAGGCGATGATCTCTACGATCGGCATCCCGAACTTCGCGGCCCTCGCTCGGCGCACGAAGAAGAGCACGACCGGGAAGGTGATCGCCAGCGAGAGCCCGTAGGCCAGGACCACGCGCGCAAAGGAGGTCCCCAGAGCAAGGGGGACCTGGTCGATCTCCCCTCTCACGGAAGGTTGGACCGGGCCAGAGACGACGTGGAAGACCGCGACCGAGATGGCGATAAGGATGAACCAACCGAGAACCAGCAGGCCCCCCACGAGGGCGTAGCGGATGACCCCGGGAGAGAAGTGGGTCTTCTTCCGGATGCGGGTCACGGTGGTGGTCCCCAGGTTGACCAAGGGGGAGGCGACCCGGGTCACTCCCCCGACGAAGCCGCGTGCGACCGTGGACACGCCACGTTGAACCCGCTCGTCGAGCCGACGGGGGGCCATCACATCGCTCTCGCCGCTCGGCGACTGGTCGTAGCGATACCGCTCGGCCCACCGCCCCGCGGGTTTCCAGACAAGCAGGTCCAGCGCGGCGATCAGTGCGACCAGCAGCGCCGTCCCGGCGAGGAGCTGCCCGAGGTGCCCGAACTCGGAAGCGACGTAGAGGTAACTCCCGATCCCCGGTAGGATGACCGGGCTAGAGACCGACCCGATGATCTCAGCTCCGACAAGATAGTACCATCCTGCGGTCCACGAGAGCACGGAATTGTAGACCAGCCGATTGATCGTGGCCGGGAAGAAGAGGTGGCGGAGCCTGAGACCGCCCGAGAGGCCGAAGGAACCTGCGGCCTCTGTCATGTCCGAAGGGATCCCTTTGATCGACTCGTACACTCCGAACGCCATGTTCCAGGACATCGAGGTGAAGATCAGGAAGATCGCCGCCACGTTCGGGCCGAGGAGACTTCCCGGCGTGAGGGCGATGAGATAGTAGACGGCGAAGGGAAAGAAGCCCAGGATAGGTACCGACTGCAGGATGTCCAAGATCGGGATGAGCACGCGTTCTGCGGTACGATTGACGGCGGCGGCATAGCCGTAGGCCAGGGAAAACCCGAGTGAGAGGACATAGGCGAGAAGCATCCGGACGAACGAGGCGGCGAGCGCGGCCGACGCTCCCGGCAGATCGCCCAGGATCCCCGGGGCCACGGGGAGGACCGCGAGGGGCGCCGCGAGACCCCACACGGACCAGGGAAGCGCCGAACGCAGCCGAGCGAGCGGCGCCGAGCTCGGAACGACCCCGGGGTTCCCGCTCGCACGCATGCCGCCTCACATGTTCGCCCGAGACCGTGCCTTGCCCCGCGTGATCGTGGTAGAGCCGGTCGTCGACACTCGCTTCGGCGAGGGGCCGAACTTGGCGAGGAAGTGCCGCAATCGCTCCGGGGCTTCGATGATGCGCAGCCCACCGATGCTCGCTCTGCGCCGCCACACGGCCTTGAGCGTCTCGGCGACGTAGTGGAGATGGCTCGCGGTGTAGACCCGACGAGGGATCGCCAATCGGACCAGCTCGAGGGGGGGCGGCGTTCCGGGGGCGGGTTTCTCCGAGCCGAACATCACACCGCCCACCTCGCAGGTGCGGACCGCGCCCTCGCGGTAGATCTCCACGACCAGGGACTGTCCTGGGAGCTCCGACGCGCTCAGGTGGGGCAGGAAACGGTGGGCGTCCAGGTAGAGCCCGTGGCCGCCCGGAGGATGCACGTAGGGGATCCCTTCCGCATCCAGGAGCGAGGCCAAGTAGCGTACCTGCCCGATGCGATGTTCGAGGTAATCGAGGTCGGTCGCCTCCAAGAGCCCCACCGCCATCGCGGCGAGGTCGCGCCGTGCGAGCCCCCCGTAGGTCGGGAAGCCCTCGAACGTGATCAGCGTCTCCTTGAGGCGCGGGACGAGCGCCGCGTCGCGGGTCGCGACGAAGCCTCCGATGTTGACCAGTCCGTCCTTCTTCGCGCTCATCGTCGCGCCGTCCGCCAGGCCAAAGCACTCGCGTCCGATCTCGCGGATCGAACGACCTTCTTGACCGTGCTCTCGCTCCCGGATGAAGTAGGCGTTCTCCGCCCATCGGCACATGTCGAGGTAGAAGGGGACCTTCTGGGCCCGGCAAACCGCGGAGATCGCGCGAAGGTTCTCGAGGGAGGCGGGCTGGCCCCCTCCGGTATTGTTCGTGAGGGTCATCATCACGAGCGGGACGTTCTTCCGGTTCGAGCGCAGAAGCTCTTCGAGGCGCGGGACGTCCATGTTGCCCTTGAAGGGATGGTCGACCTGGGGGTCGTAGGCCTCGGGGATAGCCAGGTTGAGCGGCCGAGCCCCCTGGCGGAGGACATGGGCCTGGGTCGTGTCAAAGTGCATGTTGTTCGGCACGGTCTCCCCGGGGTGGAGGAGGGCCGACATCAGCAGGTGCTCGGCGGCCCGTCCCTGATGGGTAGGGATCACGAAAGGAAAGCCGGTGAGGTCCTGGACCGTGCGTTCGAACTCGACGAAGTTGCGGCTTCCAGCGTAGCTCTCGTCGCCCGTCATGAGGGCCGCCCACTGGCGGTCGCTCATCGCCGAGGTGCCGGAGTCGGTGAGGAGGTCGATGAAGACCTCTTCGGAGGTCAGATTGAAGAGGTTCAGACCTGCCCGAGCGAGGGCCTTCTCCCGTTCCTCGCGGGTCGGGAGGTGGAGCCGTTCGACCGCCTTGATGCGGAAAGGCTCGAGCGGAAGGGGAGGAGCGTCGGGGGACATGGAAGACCCTGTCGGACATTCGTTTGGGCGTATAAGTGCGGCGGCGGAGGTCGTGACGGTGAGGGACTTCCCACTCGAGCTCAGGGGAGCCCTTATCTTGCGTGGATCTGTGGATGCGCGCGCAGCCCCGTAGTCTAGTGGCCAAGGATGCGGGACTCTGGATCCTGCGGCATCGGTTCGAATCCGGTCGGGGCTAGAGTGTTGGCAGATTTGCACGCGCTTCGGGAAGGGGAGGTTCCGTCGCCCTTCGCTGGGGAACGTGCCCAAAGCCAGCTTCAGGGAGAGGACACTCTTCGCGGCGCGAATCCCTCGCGCGGCGCTGGGCGCGGCTCAACTCCGTGGACGAGCTCGGGCGATCGATCCGCACAAGGAGGCTTGTGCATCCAGCTTCGCAGGCAGAAGCACGCGAAACCGGTCGGGCCGATCGGCATCTTAAGGATCGACCGAGCGAGGAATGGATTATATGGAATTGCGTATTTTGAATATTGTATGACGCTTGTCCAGGCGCAGATCCCTGAAGGAGAGTATCGTCTCCTCCGACAACGCGCGGAGGCCACGGGTCAGCCGATGAAGGAGATCGTTCGACAGGCCTTGCACGCCTACCTTGCCGACGATACCGTGGACCCGAACGACCCGATCTTCAAGATCTTCCCTCTGGGGTCGAGCGGGAGGAAGGGTCACTCTGCCGCTCGCGATCATGACGTGATCCTGTATGGACCCCGGCGACGATGATCTTTGTCGATACCAGCGCATGGCTCGCTCTCGCGGATAGCCACGACCGCGACCACTCGGCCGCTCAGGCCTTTGCTCAGCGGCTTTCGCGGGGCGAGTTCGGGAAACAGGTCACGACCAATTACATCTTGACGGAGACGTTGACCATCGTTCGTCGTCGGCTCGGTCACACCGTCGCGCTCAACCTGTCAGAGAACTTGGCGAAGAGCGAGGTCGTGAGGACCTTCTGGATCGAACCCGTACACCATCGAGAGGCCATCCGACTCATGGCCGATCACCGCGACAAGGAATGGAGCGTGACGGACTGCTCGAGCTTTGTCGTCATGCACGCTCTGCAGATCCAGGACGCGTTCACCTTCGACCGCGATTTCGCCCGGGCCGGGTTCACCGCGGTCCCTTGACCACATCGTCCCAAAGCGCTTGCAGGGTCCCGATAGCCGCGTGTCTTCCTTCGACCAGATTCGGCGGCGGATCGGGTCGGGGCTAGAATGCTGGCCGACCTGCACGGGATCTGCAGAGCGAAGTCTTCGTGCTCGGGGGCGCCCCGGGCGGTTCTTGGGTCGACCGTTCCACGCCGCGTTCCAGAAGGGGAGCGGCCACTCTCCTACCCAGCCCCCTCGGCAGCACGCCACGTCTCCGGAAGGGTTCGCTCTCCTCCACCAGGGGCGCGGTCGGACCGCGTCGGGGGTCGATAGCCGTTCCGGGACGGGGAGCATCTATACGGGGGAGACCGGTGAATCTCGGGAGGGCCCGATTGTACGCTGCGTCCGTGACGGTCGTCGTGTTCGCCCTCCTGACGCTCGTCGCGGGCGCGGCTCCCCTCGTGGCTGGGGTGCCTGCGCCGACCGCGCTCGGAGGCGCTCCCGGGGTCCTATCGACCTCCAGGTCTCCACTGGCCCCTCTCAACACCTGTCCGAACTCCTACTTCTACGGGTCGTCGACGAGCCTCAGCCTCCAGAACGTCGTGGATTGCGCCGGGGCGGGAGGGTTCAGCGGGGACCTGCAGATCACGTTCGTCTCGATGGCCTATCAAGAGAGCAACTTCTGTCCGGGGGCGATCCAGGGAGGGAGCGGCACCTGCTTCGTGACCGGTCCGGGCTGCAGCGGGAACCCGAATGCTGAGGGGATCCTCCAGCAGGGAACCGCCGGCCAGTGCCCTCCGACGGGAGGTCCCTTCTCGGTGCCGGGCTACAGTGCTAGCTCGTGCTCGACCTGGTCCGGGAACGTGAACGACTGGGGCGGGATCTACTTCAATCCGCTATGCTCGTTCCAGTGGGCGCTGGCATACTACAACCAGAACGGGGGAGGGGACTACAACTTCTGGGGAAGCTACCTCTCTGGCGCGTACTGCAACTGGGCCCCCAACGGCTTCCTGGGGACGGGTTCGGTCACTTGTTCGGGGACGGGGCAGAACCAGGCGAACCTGCCTTGGAGCACGGTCTGCCCCAACAACGTCTGTCCGAGCGGCGGGAGCCCTCTTTCAGCAAGTTACTCGGTGACGGACACCACGACAGGTACGAGCCTCGCGTGCGGCGCGACGATCGATACCGGTGACTCGATCCAGTTCACGGGCACTGGGTCGGGGGGGTCGCCCCCGTACACCTATACATGGACCTACGGGGACGGGGGTACAGGGACCGGATCGACCGCGACCCATGTCTACACCGCCACCGGCACCGTCAACCCGATGCTGAAGGTGACCGACAGCACCGGCGCGACCGCGAACACCGGCACCGGATGCTCGTTCACCGTCGCCGCCCCTCCTGTCCCCACGATCTCTTCGTTCACCCTCTCCCCCTCCGTGCTCCACCTGGGGTGGACCACCTACGCGAACGTGAGCGCCCAGGGTGGGACCCCCCCGTACGCCTACGCCTTCGGGGGGCTCCCGACGGGGTGCGCTTCCTCCAACGTGGCCTCCCTGACCTGCACGCCGACCGCGACCGGGAACTTCACGGTCCACGCGACGGTCACGGATGCCCGCGGCCAGACCGCGTCGGCCAGCGCCTGGGTAGATGTGAAGCCCGCCAAGGGGCCGGGACCGACCCTGAGCGCGTTCACCGCCGCGCCCAGCCCGATCACCTTGGGGGCCTCCGCCTACTTCAACGCCACCCCCACGGGCGGCGTGCTTCCATACACTTACGTCTACACCTCGCTCCCTGGGGGGTGCGTGAGCTCGAACACAAGCTCGCTGCTGTGCACGCCCACGGCCACCGGGACGTTCAACGTCAGCGTCCTGGTCACGGACGCCCAGGGGTTGAGCGCGTCCGGGGTCGCCACGCTCCAGGTCGATCCACCGGTCATCACGCCCCTCACGATCGCCCATTTCCTCGCCTCACCGTCCACTCTGAACGCGGGAAGTGCGACCCGACTGAGCGCGACCGTCTCGGGAGGAACGACCCCCTACACGTTCTCCTACGCGGGGCTGCCCGTGGGGTGTGCTTCGAGCGATGCTGCGACCTTGACGTGTACCCCCACGGCTTCGGGGCAGTTCGAGGTGACGCTGACGGTCTCGGACTCGGGAGGGCATAGCGTCTCGGCTCTGGTCTCGATCTCCGTGACCGTCCCCAGTGGTTATCCTGCCATCGCGTCGTTCACCGCGGCGCCTTCACCCGTGGCCGTCGGCGGGACCACCGTCCTTGCCGTCTCGGTCGACGGGGGTTCAACGCCGTACTCGTTCTCCTACTCGGGGCTCCCTTCAGGTTGCTCGTCGTCGGACGTCGCCTCGCTACGCTGTTCTCCGACCAGCTCCGGCAGCTTCTCCGTGCAGGTCGTAGTCCAGGATCAGCTCGGTCACGGGGCCTCGACCCGGGCGACCCTGAGCGTGGTCCATGCCTCCTCGGCGCCGCGCATCACGAGCTTCGTGGCGACCCCGAGCACCACGGTCGTCGGAGGCACGGTCGGTTTCTCGCTCACGGTCGTTGGAGGGACGGCGCCCTACGAGGGGAGCTACTCTGGCCTCCCCACGGGATGTGCGAACGAGACGTCCTCCTCCTTCACCTGCTCCCCGAGCGCTCCGGGGACCTATCACGTGAGCGCGAACGTGACCGACGCTCTGGGCCAATCCACCTCGGCCACGCTCGTGCTCACGGTTCAGCCCGGGGGTGGCGCTCCCCCGGGCGCCTCGTCTCCTGCGATCGAGGTGATCGGCATCTTGACCTCAGGGCCAGGATTGATCGCGCTCGTGGGGTTGGCGGTCGGCGTGATCACGGTCCTGGCCGTCCGACACCGCCGCCGGTCGAGTGTAAAAGGTATGGCGTCACCTGAGGAAGAGGCGACCTGGGCTCCCTTGCAGCCCGGACCCCCGGAGGGTTGTTGGCAGGGCCCGCCGAGGACCTGAGCCGACGGTTCGCCAGTTCCCTGGTGCCTACCGCCCTTGCGCACTCCTCCGGGGCGCCCGTCCTTACTTTTCACTCGTCGGCTTCTGGTCGGTGGGTCCCGCTCCATGCCTATGGGCGGAGACGAACTACCGGGGCTCGGTGGGGCGCGTTCGAGAGCGCGACGCGACCTTCGGTCGATGGACCTCGCCCACGCGGCTCTCGGGTTCGATCAGAAGGTAGTGGATGCGCGGGAAGTGCTCCCGGATCAGCTCCCCCAGGCGGTCGATGTGCATCTCGACCTCGTTCGTGCTGAGGTCGTCCGCGAAGTTCACCCGGAGACCCACCAGCTCGTCGTCCGGTCCCAAGAGCATGCTCTGGACGCCGACCACTTGACGCACGGGGGGATACTTCTCCACGAGCGCTAGGAGCGCGCGGGTCTCCTCCGCCCCTCGGCTTCGTCCCACCAGGAGCTCTCTCCCATCTCGCGCCAAGGCCAGGCCCATGAAGAGGAGGGACGCGCCGACGATGAAGGCCGCCACCCCGTCGAGCGCGAAGAGCCCGGTCACCTGGACGAGGAAGAGGCCCAGGAGGGCGACCGCGCCGCCCAGGACGCTGACCGCGTCCTGGAGAAAGACAGTTTTCACCCCAAGGTGCATCGAGGTGAGCAGCGCTCGGACCGTGCCCCCGTCCCGCCGGAGCTCGAGAAGGACCACAAAGATGCTCGCGAGATTCCCCGCGAAGGTGACGGCCACGGTGAGGAGCCCCTCCCGTAGCGCTCCTACGGGATGAGGGGAGAGGATCTCTTGCAGCGCGAACACCATGACGAACGCCCCCGCGAGGCAGAAGGCCACCAGGCCGGCGCTGTAGGCCCAGAAGAACCGCTCCTTCCCCCGCCCGAAGGGGTGGGTGGGGGACGCCGGGAACTGGGCCGCGCGCTGTCCCCAGAGGATCATGAGCCCCGCCACTAGGTCCGTCGCGGCGTTCACGGCCTGGGAGAGGACCGCGTGGCTCCCTCCCGCCTCGAAGACCACGAAGTTCACGGCCAGGAAGGCCACGTTGAGGGCGAAGCTTGCGACGAGCACGAGCTGGGTGCGCAAGTCTGCTCCTCGGAATCACGGTCGGGGGCTACGCGGTCTTCGTGCTACCTGCGGGAGCCGCGGGACCGGGAGTCTGCGGCGACGAGGTCCCAATGGGGAGTTTCACCATAAGGATTCGTCCGCTCGTCGCGGGGATGATCCTCCGCTGTACTGTACGGGGAGGCAGAGGCCCGCTTCAATTGCGGAGAAAAGGTTCACAGGGCCCCTGCGGTACGACCTCCGACCCCCTCCAGCGGAGCCTACGGTCGGGCCCACACACGGGGCGGAGCATCCGAGCCGAAACGCGTGAGGCTTTTGTGCGCATTGGGCTACAGGTTCGTTCGGTCCCTCGTAGCCGCACGGGCGCGGCCCGTGATGAGGTCGGCACGGATCGCCGCCGCCGGCGTCCTCCTCTCGGAGCGGAGATCGGGTTCGCAAGGAGTCGGATCGTGGCTGAGCAGCGGAAAGAGGTCCGCCCGCGATGATCCGACTGTGCATCAGCTCCCAGACGCCTCCTCTTCGCCCTATTGGAGACCGCCCGAAGGGCGCCTTGGGTACGTGGAAGCTCGGTGCCGACTACGTGCCGCAGCTGGGCGGGGTCGTCCCGATGATGCGGGCCCTCATCCGAGAGGGAAGGCGCTCCTGGCTGGCCCCCCGTCCCCTCTGGGTGGCGATGGGGGGTGCGGGGATCCCAGAGCGCGCGCTCACCTCCGAGGGATACCTCGTTGAGACGGTCGATGTTTCGAGGACGGAACGTGAGCTCTACGGGCGGTTCAAGGAGCGAGTGTGGCGCTCCTTCCACGGTCCCGGTTTCCCCGAGTTCGTCCCCGAAGAGTACCGAGCCTTCGTCGCGTACAGCCATGCGACGGCGAACCACCTGCTCCAACATCTGGGGGAGTACGACCTGTTCTACATCAACGACTTCCAACAGATCCTCTGTGGAGCGATGATCGGGGCGGCCGCGCCCTCGGTCCTCCGATGGCACATCCCCCTCGAGTTCCGGGGGTACCCGGAACCGGTCCGACGGTTCTTCCTTCGGCTGATGGAGGACTATGACGCGATCGTGGTGAGTACGAAGGCCGCCCTGGTCGAGCTCATTCGGGCCGGGTTCCACGGCCGGGCCTACCAGGTCTACCCGTACGTCGACCCTCGGGAGCAGAAGGTGTCGACCACGTCGGAGACCCGCCGGTTCCGCGGACGCTTCGGTCTCGGCGAGGGCCCTCTGGTGCTTTCGGTGGGCCGGATGGACCCGGTGAAGCGCCAGGACCTTCTCATCGAGGCTTTCGCACGCGTGCACGCCAGGTTCCCGTCCAGCCGCCTCGTCCTGGTGGGAGGGGGGAGCTTCACGACTCGCCAGCTGAGCTCAAGCGGCCTGCCGTCGAAGGCCATCTGGTGGGAGTCGCGGATCCGGGCCCTTGCCCGTCGGCTCCATCTCCAACAGGCCGTGGCCCTGACCGGAGCCCTGAGCGTCGAGGAGTTGAGGGCAGCGTATGCCTCCGCCAGCGTGTTCGTCCACCCGGCCCCCTGGGAGGGTTTCGGTCTCGTGGTGATCGAGGCCTGGCTCCGGGGGCTGCCGGTCATCGTGAGCCGGGGCGCGGGGGTCGCGGAGCTCGTGAACGACGGGGTGAACGGGTACATTGTGCGCTCGGGGTCCGTCCCCGAGATGGCGTCCCGCCTCGGGGCCCTTCTCGCGCACCCCTCCCAAGCGGAACGCATGGGGGAGAACGGTCGGCTCACTGCCAGGGGCTGCACCGTACAACGCGCCGCCCCTCAGCTCAAGGAGATCTTCGATCTCACCATCCGGCACTACGAGCGGAGCGGTCTGCTCCTCGACCACCGTGCGAGGAACGGACGGCCATGAGCCGCGATTGCCGGGATGGCGGCCGTCACGGCGCAGGGGCACCGATTCAGGGCGTCACGGTCGATTTCTGGCACACGCTCGCCTACCTTCCCGAGAGGCCGCGCCAGCGCCTCGAGGAAGAGCGTCGCTCCATCTGGACTCGTCATTTGGTGCGCGGAGGTCTTCCCTCGCGTCAAGCTCCGCGATGGGTCCGCTGGTGGGAGAAGCTGGACTATCGGCTCGAGCGGCTCGGTCGAGCTCCCTCGATCCCCGCGCAGTGTCGGCTCGTAGGGCGGGCGGCGGCGATACGTCTCCGAAGTCTGGAGTTGCAACAGGACCTGGACGCGGCTCTGTTGGCGGCTCCCGTCCGCAGGGTCCCGGGAGCGCGCGAGGCCCTGCGACGTCTCGAAGGGGTAGGGGTGCGAATTGCACTACTGTCCAACGTGGTGTTCGAGACCCCCGTTGCGGCCCGGGCCCTTCTCGCCAAGCTCGACCTCGCGAAGGAACTCCCCGTTCGGGTCTATTCGGCGGAACACCCCTGGTCGAAGCCGGACCCCCGGATCTACCGATGCGCGATGCATAAGCTCCGGCTCCGGCCTTCCCAAGGGCTCCATGTGGGCGACCTTTCTCTCGATGTCGAGGGGGCGCTGGCGGCCGGGATGTCCGTCTTGCGACTCACCTGGGAGGAGCGGCACCGCGGGATTGCTCGACTCCCCGGCCGCTGGGATGTGCCCACCTGGTCCGCCGCGAGCCGGTGGATTCTCGCAAGGGCGAGCCCCCGAGACGAACGCGGAGCGGGCGCGTAGCATCTCTCGCCGACACTCGTTCGCGTAGGGAGAGCGGCGCTGCCGCACGGGGGAGGTGTCAGCGGCACGGCCCGGACCGGGGAGCCACCGGTCCCTGAGGAGGGGGGGGTGGGGGCTCTGACCCCAGGGCTCAGGGGGAGAGCTCGGACCCCTCGCGGGCGTCGGGCTCCCGCACGGGGCGGGCACTTGGCCCGGGCGACGGGAACTTGGGCCCTCTTCGAGCGTTTCGAGGTTGCGGCGGGGTCCTTTCGGACCATACCCCAGTACCAACATGTTGGATTTCACTCCCATGAACTGGGGCGGATTGCAGCGCCGTGACTCGGCGGGGCGCGGGCCCTGCCCTGCGCCGGAAGCACGCTCGTGAACGAGATCTCCCCCGTCACGGCCCGCCGCGTCTATGCGCGGCCCCCCCGCGGGTCCGAGGTCCCAGGGTGCGATAGGCCGACGGGCAAGCGCGTTGCCCGTCTTGGGCGCGGACCAGCTTCCCCGGGTGGTGGCCGTTGGGCCGGAGGCCGACGGTGAGCGATCTCCTCGGTGCGGCCGCCCCATGGCTCGAGCTCCTCTTCCCCACCTTCCTCGGTCTGGTGACGCTCGCGCTTGTCGCCGGATTCGTCCAGGCGCGGGTCTCCGAGGGCCGGTGGCGGAGGACCCTTCACTCCCTCGTGGCCGGTCCGGGGCTTGCGGTCGTGCTGGGCTACGCGGTGCTCGTCGTCGCCCCCCGTCTGCAGCATGACTATCCGCGGGTCTATCCCGACGTTCTCGCCCAGCCGGTCGTCGAGCTCCTGGTCGAGCTCGCGGTCCTCTCCACCGTTGTCGGCTTCGGCTCGGCCTCCGTGACGCGTCACCTCGACTCCCCGAAGCATCCTGCCCGTCGCTATCTCCGATTGGGGGTGTATGCCGCCGGGTTCCTGGGGCTGCTTTACGTCCTCCTGTCCAATCCCGATGCGCCCCGGGCGGCGCCGCTGGAGTGGAGCACGCTCGGGTTCCTGGCGGGGCTCACCGCCACCTACCTGGTGGTCCACATCATCGACGTCCTCCTGGAACGTTACATGGCGGGGGCGGCCGCCCGTCAACCCCGTCTGCAGACCATCTATGTCTTCCTCCGCCGCCTGATGCTCGTCGCGGTCGCTCTCGTCGGGCTCGCGGTCACGGTGAGCGTCACCTTCCCGGGCGCGGCGCTCGCCGTCTCCTCCCTGATCCTCGCGGCGGGCTTCCTGTCGATTGTCGTGGGGCTGGCGGCCCAGCCGACCTTGTCGAACCTCTTCGCGGGGATCCTCGTGGCGACGACCCAGCCCTTCGAGATCGGGGACGCGGTCGTCTTTCCGTATCCGAACGGGGATTGGTGCATCGTCGAGGACATTCGCCTGAACTTCACCGTTTTGCGCACGTGGGACCTCCGACGGCTCATGGTGCCGAACTCCATGTTCCAGTCCAACATCGTCGTGAACTACACCGCGGTCGACCCGACGATGCTCGTCATCGTCTACCTCGTGATCACCTACGGTTCCGACGTCGACCGGGCGCGCGAGATCATGGTCGAGGAAGCGCGCAAGCACCCCGACTGCAAGCCCCTGGGGAACCTGCCGATCACGCACGTCATGGACTATCAAGGCGGAGGGAACCAGGGGAGCGGGATGTACGGCGGGGTCGACCTTCGCTTGCTCAGCGCCGCGAAGGACCAGAGCACGGCCTTCCAGGTGGAGAAGGACCTCCTGTACACGATCCGCAAGCGGTTCGAGGCGGAAGGGATCCAGCTTGCGTACCCGACGCAGCGCGTCATCCTGGAGCGAGCGGCCGATCCCGGGCCGCGACGCGGTCCCGCGGGCCCTGGGCCCGACCTAACGGGTCGGGGGTAGACCGGGCCGAGATCGAGTTGGGGTGCGAGAGCTTCCCTGTGGGCCCGTGCTCAAGGTGACTGCGGCGCCCAGGCAGGGGGTGGCTCCGCCATGGGCGCTCCCGGGGGAGGACCCTCCTGAGGGGGCCAGGGGGCGGACTCGGGCCCGTAGGGGGGACCGGGGGGCGCCGCGGGCGGACCCGGTGGGACCACTTCCATAGGAGATGGCGGGGGCCCGACCACGGGGGTCTGGCCCGCTCCTGAGCCGTTGCGCTTCCTGCGAGATAGCAGTAGTACCACGACCGCGCCGACGGCCACGCCAAGGACCGCGCCGAGCAGGAAGACCCAGGAGTAGTTCATCAGGTCCTGGACGAAACCCTGGCTTCCAGAAGGGGTCGGCGAACCGGAGCTTGCGGGTGCCACGACACGAAGCACCGAGGTCGAGCGGGCCTGAGCACCCAGTCCGTCCGTGACCAGGAGACTGAAGGTGAAATTGCCCGCGCCCGTTGGGGTGAAGGAGATCGAGGGGCTCAAGCCGTTCGAGAGCGCCGTTCCGTTGAGCGACCAGGCATACGAGAGGGAGCCCCAGCCGCCCTTCACCGCGCTGTCGAGGTTCACGGTCGTGTGGGGGAGGGTGAAGTTGGACGAAAGGGCGGTGGTCACGCTGAGCGCGGCCGTCACGTCCACCCACACGGATGCGCTCGCGGAACTCCCGGTCGAGTCGTTGAACCAGACCGTCGCGGTGTAGTTCCTGGGGAGCGCATAGACGTGTGTCGCGTTCCGCGTGAGACCGATGTTCCCGTCGCCGAACTCCCAGAAGTACGTGAACGGCCCGGTCCCTCCTGAGCCGACCGAGGTGAACCCGACCGTCGTCGCACCCTCTCCCACGGGGGGAGTGCGCGAAAGGGCGACGGTAGGTGCAGGAGCTATCGGCACCACGACCCAGAGGGAGGTCGCGCGTAGACCGTTCGATGCGTTCACCGAGGCCGTGATGTTGCTCGACCCCGGCACACCTGGGGTGCAGGCAAGGTGCGACGCGTTGACGGAGGCACACCCGCTCGGTAGCCCGTGCCACCACCAACTGTAGGAACCGTTCCCTCCGGAAGTGTTCGACCAGAGGTTCAGGGTTCCCCCTACGTCCAACGCCTTGGGGGTCGGAACGGGGGTCGCGATGCGTACGGGAAGTCCGAAGGCCCAGGTCCATGCCAGGTCTGTAGCGCCCTTGCGACCGCCGAAGAGCAAAGCGTAGCCATCGTGGCCGTCGTAGCTCATCGAGAAGTAGTTCACGGGTCCCGGTGAAAGTGCGAGGGCGAGCTTGGACCAGCCTGGCCCGGTGAACGTCCATGAGTCTACGAAACACCCGGCGGCACTGCACCCTCCGTAGAGGAGCAGGTCGCCTTGAGCGGTGTCGAAGGCGAGGCCCGACCCGTACCGGGCAGCAGGTGCCACCGCGAGACTCCCCGTGAGGTTCGTCCAGTTCCCGCCGCGGAACGCCCAGGTGTCGCCCTGTGGTCGGGTCCCCGTAAGGCCCCCGAAGAGGACCCCTTCGGCCAGCGCGGGTGCATCCGCGAAGGCCCCCATCGAGCGGCGGATCGGAAGGGGCAAGCTCTGCACGGGCGTCAGGTTGGCCCAGAAGGTCCCCTTGAGCGCCCAAGTGTCGGAGAGGTCATGGCCCGCGCGGAACCCTCCGAAGAGCACAGGATGCCCATAGGAGGCCACGTAGCTCAGGGCGAACTCGCCTCGGCCCGACGGCGCTCCCTTGGCCCCCGTAGAGATCTCGGTCCAGCGACCTGCATGGAAGGTCCAGGTGTCGTTGAGCCCACACCCCGACTTCACGTCGCAGCCCCCGAAGAGGACGAGGAACGGACCGGCCGGGTCGTAGACCAGCCCTCCGTCGCGGCGCGGGATCGGAGCCGCCCCGATCGTGGGGGTCAGGTTCGTCCAGACCCCGGCCTTGAAGGTCCATGTGTCGTTCAGGAACCCGATCGTTCCTCGCAGTCCTCCGAAGAGCACCGTGTAGCCATCCGAAGGATCGTAGGCTTCCATCGCCCCGAACCGCGGAGAAGGGGCCGAGGGGAGGCTTGCCGAGAGGTTCATCCAGAGGGGGAGCGGGGTCGCGCTGGGGGTGTCGCGGGCCGAAGATGCCCCCGATGGGGCCAGCGCCGAGCCCTGGTTCATGGAGAGCCGGTCGGCTCCCAGCCCCGCGCCCCCCTTCGCGTGCTCAAGAGCCGGGTCAAGCTCGGAGAAGAGGGGGCTGAGGGAGATGACCACGATGAACACGACGAGGGCCTGCTGCACGGACGAGGCAGGAAGGCCTCTCCGGCGCGCCGTCGCGTTCCCAAGCACGCTGATAGATGGAGACTGCTCTGATTTGAGCCCTTGCTCTGGTCCGTTCCGGCCTCCCTGCCCCCTGCGGACTCCCCGGGTCGCGGGAGCTTGAAAAGGAGCGATGCTCCTACCTATCGGGCGCGGGGGTACTCTAGCCCGGTCAAACGTGCTGTTCGCGAGGACAGGAGCGGACCCAAGAGGCAAGGCTTAGGACCTTGTCGCGCAGGCGTTCGCCGGTTCAAATCCGGCCCCCCGCATGCCCTCCTCAGCGAGGGCGCGCTAGTACAGCGTGAAATCGGTGGTCTGAGAAGCGGTGTCCCCGGCGTTGTCGGTCACCGTGACCGTCGCGTAGTGGCCTCCCGAAGAGTAGAAGGTGTACTCGACAGAGATGCCTACAGCGCTCCCCCCATCGTCGAACGACCAGGACGCGCTGTAGGGAGTACTCCCTCCAGAGATGACGACCGAACAGCTGACCTGAAGTGAGTTCGTCGTGACGGGGGTGCACGAAGGAGAGATCGAGAGGTACGAGTTGTACCCGCCGCCGCCACCGCTGTTGTACGACTGCTGGGATGACATCGAGATGACGGTGGGTAGGATGAAGAAGAGGAGGACGAACACCAGGACGAGCACCCCCGGCCACCGCTTCGGGGCCACGGGGGCGGAGTAGACCGCGTGAGAAGGAACGTTCCCTCCGGCGTACGGGTTGTACCACGAGGGCAACGCGGGCGCGGCGGCAATGATGGGACCGGGAGGGGGGGCCGGAGCCGGAGCGCGATAGGTGGTCCCGCAGTATGGGCAGGTCGCGGTCCCGCCCGGTCGGACGGGCGGGAGCGGAGCCCCGCAGCTCGGGCACTTCTCGGAGATCAGCGCCGTCGGGTCGGGCTCAGGGGTCGGGGGATAGCTCATGTATCGAAGGGGAACGAGGGGACATCCCCTCGGTCCGGGCCTCCCAGGGACGGGAAGGACATAATCCGAGCGGTCCCGCCTCCCCGAGAAGTGTGAAGAGCCGCGGCGGAACGGAGGGGAGGAACCCCTCATGCCCAAGGAGCGAGGCGCCAACTCCCCGAAGCCGCCGTTCCCCCTCGATCCACGAGGGATCCCCCACCTCGCGCCGGAGGACGTGCACGAGCTGCTGGACCGCTGGTTCTCTTCGTTCCCCGCCACAACGCTGCAGGAGCTCCCCGCGGTTCCTCATGGACGGGCGCTGGTCTTCGGCGACACTCACAGCGACTGGCCCACCGTCGAAGCGCTGTCCCGGGAGGCCATGACCCCTCAAGGACCCCTCACCCATCTGGTCGGACTGGGCGACTACGTCGACCGAACGCTCCCGGAGCTGCCGCACGGCTCGGTCGTGAACGCCCTGTTCTTGCTATCACTGCGTCTCTGTCACCCCGACCGCGTCGTGCTGCTTCGAGGGAACCACGAGACCCAGCACCTGATCCCCATCCTGCGCCCGGAGGCGGTCGACGAGTCCGATGAGCTCTGGGGGAGGGAGAGCGGGGTCGGACGACGGATCGAGCAGGCGTTCGACCGTCTCCCCCTCATGGCCACCACGGAGAGCGGGGGGTACCTCGCCCACGCGGGGTTCCCGAGAGAGCGGAACCCGAAAGGCTGGAAGACCCACCTCGACGCCAGGTCCCTCAAGCTCCTCGAGGAAGTGGTATGGAACGACCTCGAGGTGTCCTCCTTCTCCGGAGGGCGAGGGCTCGAGATCTCCCCCATCTCGCAGGCCGAGACCTTGGAGTTCCTCTCTCAAGCGGGATGCTCGGTCTTCCTGCGTGGACACGACCCGACGGAAGCGGGGAAGGCGCGCTACGACAACAGGGTCCTGACCCTCCACACCAGCCGGGTGTACGACTGGGCAGGTCTGCACGTCGCGGAGCTCCCGCTTGACGGCAGGGTACGCGATCTCCGCGACGTCCGCTGCCGCCGCATCGAGCCTCCTCCCATCCCTACTCCTTGAGCTTCCACCGCCCGGGGGGGACCCTCAGCCGAAGTAGCGCCGTTCCGCATCCAAGAGCTCGCCCAGGGTGGCGGCCCGAGCATACTCCTCGAGCGGTCCCTCGTTCAGGCGCAGGAACCCTCGTCCCCCGGGAAGGCGGTCGAAGAGCTCCTCCGCCACTTTTCGTCCGGCGGTCAGGAAGACCGCTGCGCCGACCGCCTCCGCGGTGTTGAGCTCGCCCAGACGTCCGTAGTGTTGGGGATTTGCGGCGAGAAGGTAGGGCAGCCTGCGGGCCACCTGGCGCCGTAGCCCCCGCGCGAGCGACGGGGGGAACTCCCCTCGCGCGCCGAGTTTGTTCCACGAGCAGTCGACCACGAGGATGCCCCTCGACGACGCCGTCGTGGCGTCCGCGTTGGATAGCGGCGTCTCCGCATGAGGGTCGAGCAGTAGGAGTCCCGAAGGGGGACGCCCCGCAGCTCCCAACTCCCGTGCGAGGGAGAGCCGGACCAGGTGTCGCCCCGTGCAGAGCCGAGGGGAGTCCTCGCACGCGAGGACGACCCAGAGCGAAGGGAGACCGGCGATCTCCGACGGGGGGCCCCCCGCGTCAGGGCGACGGTTGTGCGTGCTCACGGAAGATCGCGTGCACCTTCTGGGTCATCTTGAGGGCCTCGTCGTAGTGCCGCTGCCAGAGGTTGCGGCCGAAGATGATCCCCGTCGCTCCCGCGGCCATCGAGGAACGGACTTTGGTGAGCATCTCGTCGTCGCTCATCTTCTCTCCACCGGAGACGAGAACGAGTGTGCGTCCCGCGCACCGGACAACACGCTGGAACGCCTCCTCGTGGGACAGGTTCATCGTGTTGTAGGGCGGGGGCGAATCCTTGTCCTTCTCGGTCACGAGGGGGTAGTTCACTTTCACGATGTCCGCGCCCACTTCCTGGGCGACGCGGGCGGCGTACTCGATCGCGTACTGCGACTCCTTTCCGCCCTTCTTCGCGATGGCCTCGCCACGGGGGTAGGCCCAGATGATGAGGGGCATGCCGAAGCGGTCGCACTCCTGACGGACCCCGGAGAGCTGCAGGATGTCCCGGTCCTGGGCGGGAGAGCCCACGTACAGCGTGTACCCGACCGCGTCCGCCCCGAGCCTGACCGCATCCTCGACCGACGCGGTGAGCGGAGAGAACGCCTGAGCGTCGGAAGGGACGGTGGTCTTCCCGTTGATCTTGAGGATCAGCGGGACGCGGCCCGCGTAGCGGGTCATGAACTTCCTGGCGAGGCCAACGTGGAGCGCGATGGCCGAGAAGTTCCCCTCCAGGGCAAGCCGCCACTCGTACTCCGGGTCCATCGAGTCCGGGTTGGCGAAGAAATCCGCGGGCCCGTGCTCGAGCCCCTGGTCGATGGGGAGGATGAGAAGCGTCCCGCCCCCCGGGCCGTGCTCGTACATCATCCGGGTGAGGCGCGCGCGCTTTCCCGGGGAGAGCCCCAGTTCCTCGAAGGTGGGGCGGTGGACGGTGGGGGCCACCTTGGCTCTTGGGAGGCTCGACGAGGACGACAGCTTCGGCGCGGTCTCCGCGGGCATACTGGACTACCTCGGTCCTCGCAGCGCCGGAGGACTATAGAAGTTTGGAAAGAGGTCGATAGGGGACCTGAAGGTCCCCCGCACCTCGACGGGTGGAAAGGGTTGAGCCGGGCCGCGGGGCCCAGGGCTCAGGCGTACTGCGCGCAGCCGTAGCAGTAGTAGCGGCTGTACTGCGGCACGAACGTCGTGGGCTTCCCGCACTTCTGGCAGTTCGGAGCTCCCGCTGGGGAGGCCGCGGGCGCAGGGGCAGCCGCCACCGCCGGGCTGTAGCTCGCGACCGGCGTCTGGTAGACAGGGGGTTGGGCGGCCACCGGGGCCTGGTAGGCGGGGGGAGCCCCGTAGGCGGCGGGAGGGGACGCAGCGTACATCGGCGCCGGGGCAGTGGCCGCGGGCGGAGCCGCGTAGCCTCCGTAGGCGGGCTGAGGCGCAGCAATGATGACCTGCGTCGCAGGGACCCCGACGAACGTCGTCGGAACGAAGCCGCTCTTCAGCTTGCTCTCCACCTTCATGTACGTGATGAAGAGGAGGATAGCCGCGATGACGTTGAGCAGGGGGATGATGAGTAGGATGCCTCCGATCTTGAGCAGGCTCTCCTGGTAGCGCTCCGACGCCCGCATGTTGCCGATGATCTGCCCGATGACCCCGATGAGCGCGAGCAGGGCGCCTCCCGCCAAGAGCAGGAGCGCGGTTCCGACCGCGGCCAGAAGGTCCGTAGCGCAGGTCGTGGATGTCGTGGTCGCGCAGCTGACGGCTGCGAGAAGGGCTAGGGCGATGAGAACGACGGCCCCGATGAGCATCCCGACGCCGATCAGACCGAGCAGGGTCAAGATGGCAGGAGTGCCGAATCGCGGTTCCACTTTCTTGAGCTTGCTGAACCCCAGGAAGACCAGCAGCGTGCCGATGATCAGGATGGCGGCACCCCCCGCGGCGATCCCGAGGTAGATGTACACCGCGGTCAACGAGGGAATGCCGAGCCCGAAGGGATTCGCGATGAAGTTCCCTCCAAAGAAGAGCGCGCTGCCGATCAGGCCCATGAGATAGGCGAGCTTCAGGGTCCCGGCCGCCTCAATGTCTGCACTGGAAGCGGCCTGAGCGGCCGCGGGGGCCGCAGGAGGTGCTCCGTAGGACGGGGGCTGGCTCCACGCTTGGGGCTGCTGACCGTACGCCGGAGGAGATGCGCCGTAAGGGCTCGTTCCTGGGGGTGGTTGGGCGGCCATGGTTGAGGAGCGACACCCGGCCTAGGATAAATAACGCACGTTTTAGGTCGAGAGCAACGCGCACTCCTTCTTGGAAGGGGTGCGCGCAGGAACGGGCTGCGCCTCAGGCGTACTGGGAGCAGCTGTAGCAGTAGTACCGCCCGTACTGCGCGATCCAGGACGTGGGCTTCCCACACGTTCGGCACGTGGGGGCGCCCGGAGTCGGGGCGGGGCTGCTCGAAGGCGGAGGGCTCGCACCAGGACTGTAGGTGGAAAAGGAAGGCGCAGGTGCGGGCGGAGCGTAGCTCGGAGGAGGCTGGGTGGCATAGGATGGCGCCTGCGGGGGAGGCGAATAGATGGGGGGCGCCGAATAGGAGGGAGGAGACGAGGGAGGAGGACTGGCGGGGGGAGCGTAGGCGGGCGGAGCATAGGCGGGGGCAGGTGGCGCATAGGAGGGTGCCGCTGGCGGTTGGCCATAGACCGGTGCGGGCTGAACGACCGGCGCCGCGGCGGCTCCGCCTTGGGCCTGCTGCCAGGTGATGAGCGGGTCCATCTTGAGGTGGAAGATTAGCAGCAGGATCCCGATGATCACTCCGCCGACGATGAACGTCAGGATCGCCCAGATCATCGACTTCTCCTTCGCGACCTGGTACTGCCCCTGTTCCAGGAGCCCGCGCAGCTGCGGCAGGAAGATGGCGTAGACGAGGAGGTCGAAAACCCCGAAGAGGACCAACGGGGCACCGAGGATGATCGCCCCGGTCTCGCATCCAATCAAGGCCTGGCAGAAGGGGTTCGCGGCAGCTGCGACGATCTCCCCAACACCGCCCAAGATCCACAGGATCCCGAAGATGAGGGCCAAGAGCTTCGTCAGGTCGAGGAACGAGCGGGCCGAGGACAGCTCAGGGGGGACGGCCATCGGGGCCGCTACCGGAGGCGCCCCGTAGAGGGGAGCGGGTTGCGGCGCGTAGGGACCGGCCTGCATCTACCCTCGGAGCGGCGTTGCACCCCCGGCCGCCTATAAAGCCTGTCAAAAAGGGGCGACGCACCACCAGGCGGGGACCTAGTTACATATGGTCCGAGGGGCCATGGTCACTCCCGAAGCTTTCCACGGCCGAGCCCGTGTCGGGGCTGACGGGGGAGCGCGGACCGTGCGTACCAGCAATGTGGTCATCGCCACGCTGCTGCTGGACGGCCTCTTCTTTGGCGTGAACTTCGTGGTCTTCGCCCTCGGGGGGAGTCGGGCGGTGCTCTCCCAGGCCGTCGCGACGGTCACCGACCTGATCGGGAGCGTCATGATCCTGTGGGGGCAGTGGGCGGGGGAGCTCCCCTCCAGCCCCAAACACCCGTTCGGTCGGGGAAAGGAGGCGTTCTTCTGGGCGTACAGCGCGGGGCTCATCACGTTCTCCCTGGCCGGGGGTCTGGTCCTGTTCGAAGGTCTGGACCAGGCCTTGCACCCCCGTGCCGTGACCAACCTCAAGCTCGGTCTGTGGACCGTCGGGGGGACCTTGCTCTCAAGCCTGGGGAGCATGGTCGTTGTGCTCGCGGAGCTTCGCCGGGACCGGCGCAGCATCTCGGAGCTCCTCGCCTCGAGCCACCAGGGGGTCAAGACCATCTTCCTCCAGGATGTGGTGAGCGTCGTGGGGGCCTTGGTGGCCCTCGTGGGGATCAGCGTCGTCGAGCTCTCGCACCTGGCCTTCGTCGACGGGGTCTCGGCGTCCATCGTGGGTACGCTCCTGCTCGGGACGGGATTCGCGTTGGCGGCAGAAGGGCGCGAGTTCCTGGTCGGCCGAGCGCTCGAACCGGAGGAGGGTCACGCGGTCCTCGCCCTCGTGGAGCGCTACCCCTTCGTGCGCCAGGTCCTGGGGATGCAGAGCATGCTCGTAGGGCCTGAGGACAGCCTGGTGGTGCTCCGGGTCAACTTCATGGACGAGATGGACACCGACGACGTGGAGATGCACATCGACCAGCTCCGGCGTTTCGTCACGGGGGAGTTCCCCAGGGTGCGCCATCTCATCATCGAGCCGGTACGGGCGGCGGGCGAAGAGCTGGTCATGGACGACCGGCAGGGGATCTCCTCGGCACCGGGGGCTGTCGCGCCCTCCGTGCCGGTCACTCCGTCGCCGCCACGGCCTTCGGACCCGCGCGGGAGCGATGCTCGCGCGCGAGGCGGAGCACGGTCAGAGTGATGAGGAAGGCCGCGACGATCCCGAAGAACACCGCGACCCCCCGGTTCCCCAAGAGGACGTAGAGCCCGCTCGACAGGAGCAGTCCCAGCGCCATCCCGATGGCGATCATCATACTGTAGAGCGCCATCGTGGTCCCTCGCGTGATCCGCCGTGAGAGGTCGGTCAGCGCCGCCAGTGAGGACGGTCCGAAGGCGAGCGCGGCGACCGCCGAGACCACGATCCCGCCCAGCGCCACGAGGTCGAACCCCCGCACCGCGATCCATCCGCCGGCCGCCAGGACCCCGAGGAAGCCCAAGACGCCGATAGCCATGACTGGGGTGCGGCCCCATCGGTCCGCGAGCTTCCCGTAGAAGGGCTGGGTCAGGAGGAGGATCGAGCCTCCGACGGCGATCACCCCCCCCAGCTCCCACAGGGGGACCTTGAGCGAGTCGGCGGCCGAGCCCAGGAAGGTGAAGAGGGCCCCCAGGAGCATGTAGATCGTGGCCCACGGGAGCACCACCAGGAGGATGTCCGGGTCGAGGATCGCCTCGCGCAGCCGCTCGCGGGAGAAGACCTCCGGGCGCCCGACCTCCCAAAGGCCCCGCGTCTCGTAGAAGACCAGGGCCAGGGCCACCATGACCATGACCGCTCCTACGAGGAACGCGACGCGTAGGTGGTCCGGGAACTTCTGTCCCTGGACGGCGCTCACCGTGATGTAGCCGAAGGCGAAACCGGCGATCCATCCGAAGAGGTTCGCGGCATCGAAGCGCCCCATCTCGAGCCCTCGCTCCCCCCGGCCGCTGGTGTCGCCGATGATGGCGAGCGAGGCCGCGAGGATCGCGCCGCTCGAGAGCCCGAAAAAGCCGTTCATCAGGGTCTGGAAGAGCGCCTCGCGGGTCATCGACATGAGTACCAGGAGACCGGCTCCCAGCAGCAACCCGCCCTGGAGCACGACGAACCGGCCGTAGCGGTCGCTGGCCATTCCCGAGAGGAGGACCGTCGAGAACTCGATCGCAGGGGCGGCCGCGGCGGCAAGCCCTACGGTCTCGACGTTCGACCCGAGGTAGAAGAAGAAGACACTGGTGGTGATCCCGAAACCGAAGCGGATGAAGAAGGTGGCCAGGAAGACCGTGGGGAGGAGACGGCGATGCCCGGGCATCGGGGCAAGACCGTCCCCTCCGACCGGAGGGACCTCGGTCCGCATCGGCCCCGCGGGGGCCGACCCCGCGTCGCCCGTCCTCGCCGTCACCGCTCCTTTTCGCCGGTCCCCCGCCGCTCCAGAAGCTCGATCCAGATCCCGTTCGGGTCGTGGACGAACGCGATGCGACCCGAACCGCCCTGGAGCTGGTAGGGGGCTTTCGCGAGCTTCGCGCCGTGCAGCTCGAGGGCGCGGATCGCTTCCTCGAGGTCCGGGACCTCAAAGGCGAGATGGTCCAGCTGGTCACCCTCGGTGAGCTCCTTCTTGTCCTTCCACCAGGTGAGCTCGATCCTCATTCCCGAAGCGGGCTCCCGGACGAACGCGATCTCCGCGTGGTTCTCGGGGATCTCCCGTCGGCGTTCCATATCGAGCCCCAGGCCTTTCGTGTAGAACTTGAGGCTCTCGTCCATGTTCCGGACCGTGATCGAGGTGTGGGAGAACTTCATGGCGCCACGACGCCTCCGTGTCCTAAAGTCTTCCCTCGCTGGCCTTGCGGGCGCGCAAGCCCCTCACGGGTGAGCGAAGATGAAACGACGTGGTTGCTCGGGGTCCTCCGGTTGGGGGTCTGCACGGACGAACCCGAAGCGCTCGAACTGGAAGAGCTGCCCCTCACGGCTGGAGGAGAGCGAGGCCTCCCCCATCCCCAGGAGATGGGGGTCCTCCAAGGTGAAGACATCGATGTGGGTCGCGCCCTTGGCCGCGACCCACTGGATCCGCGGGAGGGGCTTGTTGGGACGCGTGGTGAACGTCGCGATGACCTCCGCCCCCGCCTCCCCGTCCGCCTCGACCCCTTCGGAGGGAGGGACCTGCGGAGGGAGCTGGACGTTCAAGAGGTCCTTGAGCCGGATCTCCTTCCCGGCGTTCTTGAGGAGGTCCGCCTCGGGGAGGAAGAACGCGTCGGAGATCTCGACCTCCCGCTCGCCCATCTCGGGGCGCTCCGGATGGTTCGCGAGCCGGGCGACCCTGAGGTCCCCGGGCATGCCTTCGACACGTAGGCGTCGTGGACGAGGTACGAAGGCACGGCGGGGGGTGGTCGGGTCGAGCAGTCTTCGGTTCTCGGCGTACAGGGTCTCCGCGGGGACCTCGATGTCCGACTGGGAGAGCCCGAACGACAGGACAAAGTCGCGGATCGCCTGAGGCCGGATCCCTCTTCGGGACAAGGAGGAGAGGCTCCAGGTGCGGGGGTCGGCCCAGCCATCGTACGCCCCGCTCTTGACGTCCTGGTAGGACTTGCTCTTCGAGATCTTCGTCTCCCGGATCCGGAGCAGCCCCCAATGGAGGAAGGCGGGGCCACGCAGCCCGAGCGCGCGCCAGAGCGCCTCCTCCATCATGTCCTCGATGATGAGCTCCTTCCCACGGATCACGTGGGTGATGCCCAGCTCCACATCGTCGATGGCGAACGCGTACTCCAGCATCGGCCAGACCCGGTACCTCGTCCCCACCCGGGGGTGATGGAAGTCGCTGATCCGGAACAGGACCCGGTCGCGGAAGGCCGGGTTCGGGTGCCCCATGTCCGTCTTGATCCGGACGACGGCCTCGCCGGGGGCATACCGGCCTCCCAGCATCCCCGCCCACTGGTCCCTCTGCCATGGGGTCTCGCGGCTCCGCTCGGGACACGCGACCCCGGCCTCGCGGTTCTTGCGTAACAGCTCGGCCGGGCAGGTACAGACGTAGGCCGCCCCGAGGTCGAGGAGCCGAGGGAGGTCGCGGTAGTAGAGCTCGAGCCGGTCCGACTTGTAGTAGATCGCGTCGGGCTGGATCCCCGCCGCGGCCATGTCCTGGAGGATCAGGTCGTAGCTCTCCGGGACCGGGCGTTTCTCCTCCGATCCCACGGTGTCGTCGAAGACGAGGAAGAACTTCCCGCGGTACCGCTGACGGTACTCCTGATTGACGAAGAGCCCCCGGGCGTTGCCGATGTGGAGCGACCCCGAAGGGAACGGGGCAAGCCGAAGCACGACCTTCCCCATCTCCGCTCCAGGGAGCGGTGGCAGCCCGTGCTCCTGCTCGTGCTTGGCCTCGGCCTCCTTCCGAGCCGAGGTGGTCGTGAGCGGACCTCCGAGCTCGGCGAGGCGGCTCTTGCGGTGCTCCGCGTCCAGGAGCGAGACCTCCGCGATGACGCTCTCCACCGTCCCTGAGAGCTCGCCGCGGTGCGGGCGCAACGCGGCATCGGAACCCAGGAGGGCTCCGAGCACGCTCTCGGGTCGCGGTGGCGCTCCGTGGCGCAACGCGTTCTCCAGCGCGAGCCGGAGCGCACGCTCCCGTACGGCTCCGGGTTCGAAGGTCATCGCGTGGCCGATACGTCCCCGCGCAAAAGGATGTGCGCGGAGCGGAGGTCCCTACGCGCTGGGGGAACCCTCTCCCGGCCGGCGGCCCCTCCGCTTCCCGTGCGCGCCCGGCAGCTGCACCCCCAGGCGCAGTGCGGTCGACTTGAGCGCGTCGGACATCGAGAGCGTTCCCTCGAGCACGGCGGTCGCCTTCTCGCGGGGGATGGTGAAGAGCCCGCCGCTCATCTCTCGGCTGATCCGCTGGACATTGGCGATCTCCCCGGGGGTGATCTTGAGGTCCTCTTCCTCACGGACGGGCGACCCTGGTGTGGCGGCGATCGCCTTCGCGGCCAGGATGTCGTTCTGACGTCTTCCGGGGAGCGTGGTCCGCTCCTCGTTCGCGAGCTCGACCGGGGCCCCCAAAGGGAGCAGGGCGTTCACGATGCGCGAGCGACGGAGCTGGTCCCCGCTGCCGACGCGGAAGATCAGCTGCGACCGCGGGAAGCCGCGGGAGAGCTTTCGCCCGAGCGCGGCCACGGCCTCCGGGCTCTCGACGACCCCTTCGGCGAGGCAGGTCCCGCTCGGGCCCAGGACCGCGTACCCCGGACGCGGGCCAGGGTCAATCCCGACGACGAGGTCGCGGGGCGTCATCTCAAGGTCCATCGCCTCACGCAGCGCGACGCCGAGCGCGCTCAGGTCTCCGGCCTGAGCGACGATCACGCGGGGAAAGTTCACCTTCTCCGCCTCTTCGCTCGAGGTCACGACGACCGAGACCCGGGCCGGGATCCTCTGTCCAGGGAGGAGGCTCACCGTGGGGATCTTCCTTTCACGAAGGTAGGACGCGACCTCTCCATAGAGGACGGGGTCGCGGGTGACCAACCCCACCCATCGCTCGCGCAACAGGGGCAAGAGGGGAGGGGAGAATTTGGGGCTTCCGTTCACCTGGCACCGGTTCCCGGCCGGGCCGCGGGGAGCTCTTGGAAGCGTCATGTGGGCGTCCCCCCTCCAGGGGCGATGCCTCCGGTCTGCATCCACTGCGGGACGCCTCTGGAGGAGGGGGCGTTCTTCTGCCCGAAGTGCCTCCGCACCCAGGTCGCGATCCCGACGAACCCCGGCCTCCCTTTGGCCCCTGCCCCCTACGGGGGGACCCCCTCGGCCGCTCTCCCCCCGCCCACCTCGCCTCCGCCACCCATCCGGTACCTGACGGCACCGCCGCCTCCTCCCGGCACACCTCTTCCATCCGCCGCGGCGTGGGTCGCCGCGCCCTTTCCCCCGCATCCGCCCCCCCCTCCCGCACCGACACCCCCTGCCGAGGGTCTACCGGTGCCCCCCGGGACCGTGGGCCCCGCGCGAAGGTGCCCCACGTGCAACAGTGTTATCTCGGCGGTCTCGGTCGCATGCCCCGTATGCGCGACCACCCTCCCGCCCGAGGGTCCGGCCGCCCCCCTCCCCTCGGCGCCTCCGCCCCCTCGCGCGACCGGCGACGCAGCGGCCGCCGGGGGCTCCGCACCTCGGTGATGGTCGCGGTCGCTCGAGAGCGTATCGAGATCCTGTTCCGCCAGGCCGAGTCCGCGAGCCGGGAGGGTGCGCTCGAGATCGCCGACCGGGATGTCCGTCTCGCCCGTCGGATCGGCACGCGCTACAACCTGCGGCTCCCTTCGGAGCTGCGCGCGCGATTCTGTCGTCGTTGCTTCCACTATCTGCAGGAGGGGGTCACGTCGCGGACCCGTCTGCGTCAGGGTCGTCGGGTCGTGACCTGCCTGTCGTGCGGACGTTCGTACCAGCGGCCCTACCGCGCCAAGCGCTCGCGTGCCACCTCGAGCCCCCCTCTGCCAGGTCCCTTGACCGAGCCCATCGCGGTCCCCGTGGACGAGCTCGGGGAGGGTGAAGGCGAAGAGGGGGAGGAGCTCGACGAGGCATGAAGGGCGTCGGGCAACCCCGCGATGCCCAGAAATAGGACGGGTCGGTCCCGCCCGCTCGAGCTGGCGTAGCAAAGTTTGGCCAAATGCGACGGACTCAAGATCCGTTCTCGCAGGAGTTCCCAGGTTCAAATCCTGGCGCCAGCATCGTCTATCAGCTCCGATCCTATGCATCTGTCACCTCGAACAGGGGGAGAGGGGAGAGGCCCTCCGAAACCCCCCTCCAGCTCGTTCTTCGGGCCGGAGCGACGGAGGTCCCGCCCCCTCCTCCCTGGGCAGACGGTCCGAGGGCGAGTTCGATGGGTCCTTCACGGAGGCGCGGGCGCCTTGCGTTTGAGCTCGCGGAAGGCCATGCGCATGTCCTCGAGACCTGGAGGTAGAGCTTGGTCGGCTCGAGTCGATGTGCCCTCTGGTTCGGAACGCGGCGCGGGGATCCCCGCCGACTCGAAGATCTCCGCCATCTCTCCCACTTCGTCGGAGGACAAGTCGGCCCGTCGCAAGTGGTCCGGGACCTGCCCGGATCCCCCATCAAGGGTGAGCTGCCTAGGAGACCGCCTGGAGCGTGAGAGCGGCAGGAGGGTGGAGGAGGGCTCCCGCATGCTCGATGCTGCGCTGGCCATGATCTCACTGCGTGGGTCGGGCCTGAGGCCCGGAGCCGGGCTCCTCGTGACGACCGCAGGGGTGGGGCCCAAGAGGTAGACGCGGACCAAGTTCCCCCGGCTCGGGTCGTACTGCTTGGTCGAAGGGACCTTGAGCGAGGCCAAGCCCCGTCCGAGTTTTCCCGAGGGCCTGCCGGCCGAGGTCTCGAACCCACTTCGACTCCCGGAGGGCATCGCGGCAAGGAGGTCCTCGCCGCCGACCTCCGTGCGACTTTCTCTCAACCGGGCGTCGATGGCGGCGCGAACCACTTCTGACCCGCTGAGGCCGGTCGGCGCTGACGAAGCATGAACCCCGTCCCCGATGCGGGGCGAGGCTCCGCCATCGGCGGGCCTGGGGGGAGCTGCACGCGCATCCGCCTGGTTTGACGAACCCCCCTGCTGAGGTTCGTCCGATCATGCTGGGGTCCCGAAGCCCGGGGGGGTTCACCCTTCATATACGCCCGAGGCATTCATGACTATTGAAGCAAGGAATGGGACTATGGAGCTCGAGAAGGAACCCCTCGGATACCTCTTGAGGAGCGAGCCAGCCCTCGCCATTCTTGAAGCCATCCAGGACGGTCGCCCGCGCCCGCCCGTCGAGGTGCGCCGAGGCTTGGACTTGCATCCCCAGACCTTCAAGGAGGCCGTGGATCACCTGAACGACTTCGCGCTCCTCTCCCTCATGGTCCCGCCGGGGTCGAGGGCCCGGAGGACGGCCCGGGGGATCGCCGTTCCGCTCGTAATCCGCATCACCGCGGAAGGGCAGGAGCTCCTGGAACTGGCCGAGGGGGTCCGGAAGTTCATCCGAGAGGAGGCCCACCGCAGAGAGCTGCACCTTCCGGCAGCCACGATCATTCGGTGGCTGCCGGCATGATCTCTCCCCCCGTCATCCTGGTCATCGGACCTTCTTGGTGGGCGAAGGGCTTCGACCCGCACCTACCGAAGGAGATCGACGAGGGGCTCCCGAAGTGGTGGACCCGGCGGGGTAAGGAGTTCCCCGCGCCGGTGGACGTGCGAGCCTATCTCGCGGACGTCCTCCGCCAAGAGCACCGCCCCGCGACGCTGATGGAGGCCGAGGGCCCCCGGAGGACCGAGGAGATGGAAACGAAGTTCTTCGTCGAGCTCATCGAGAAGCTCCCCGCCGCAGGGTTCGTCGCCTTCTGGCCGAAGGGGGCCAGCCCCGCCGGGCTCCTCTGGGAGCTCCCTCTCATCGTGGAGCGCGCAGGGAAGCCGCCCGTCTCCTCCGAGACGGTCCATCTCTTCCCTCAGGAGGGGGTCGGCAACTGGAACCCGGACTCCGGCTTCTTCGAGTTCCACGACAGGGCCTATCGGACGACCTACCACAAGGACATCACGCGCGCGGGATTCCAGATCTGGAAGTGGAGCGACTACCCTGGTCTCATCGAGAAGGTTCGGCGCGTCGCCCGCTCTCACCCGCCGAAGGTCAAGTCATCGAAGACCGGGAGCTCCGTCGTTCGTCCCCGACAAGTCGAGCGATGAACGATGCGATCTCGCACCCGTCAGCCCAACGCCACACGCCCAGCGACGACGTGCGCCGCCAAAGACAGCAAGACCAATAGGTGAAAGACCGACAGTGGAAGAAACCGAGAGACACGTAGCGAGGACCAAGGCCGAGCCGGCAACGGCTCGATTGAAGCAGGTCGACAATGGGGAAAGTCGGGCCTTCGGGCTCGGGGACCCCTACGCGAAGCCGCAGGCCCAATCGCAAGAAAACCCCCGTGGCAGTCGCCACAAGAATGTCGTCACTGGGCCCCTCCGAAAGGAGAGGCATGGGCGCGCCGAGCCTCTGTCGTCGAGGCGAAGGCAGCACCTTGGGCCGGAACTCGGGAATGAGGTCCAGGGGCGCCCCGGCGTTGCGGGGTGGGCATGTGGTGAAGGTCGGCTGGAAGAAGGCGGGAGATCCCGCGAGGCTTCGGGACGGGAGGCAAGGTCCACAGGTCCCGTGACCCGGAGCAGGACGGCCATAAGGGTAGGACCCGAAAGGTCGCCCGGTGCCTCGCGGGAAGTCGGAGAGGTCCGTAGTATCGGTGCGCCGCCTGTAATGGACGGGAAGGAGAAGGGACCTCACTTCGGTGCCGCGCCTGGAGGAGAACGAGACCGCCCAAGTGACCGAGAGGTCTAGGACATGGGCAACAGTAAGGTCGGCGAGCTCCAAGAGGCGCTCTACCGAGCGGCAAAGGCGGACGTGGACCGAAGGTTCCA
The DNA here is from genome assembly GCA_028864975.1 of Thermoplasmata archaeon. Taxonomy (GTDB): domain Archaea; phylum Thermoplasmatota; class Thermoplasmata; order Lutacidiplasmatales; family UBA184; genus JAKAAX01. Next base: position 78,711 of record JAGWLG010000001.1, read on the forward strand.
CGCCCTACACGACAAACTCTGGCGTCCCGACGTTCTGCAGGAGGCCTGGGCGAAGGTCCGGGCCAACGGCGGAGCGGCGGGCGTCGACGGCAAGACCATCAGGGAAGTCGAAGACGAAAGTGTGCCCCGATTCTTGGAGGGGCTGGCGCGCGAACTCAAGGACCCGACGTATCGCCCGAGTCCACTGCGGCGGGTGTGGATACCAAAGCCCAACGGCAAGAAGCGCGGGCTGGGGATTCCCACCGTCAAGGACCGGGTGGCCCAGGCGGCGGTGAAGCTCTTGCTGGAGCCCATTTTCGAGGCGGACTTTGAGCCGTTCTCGTTCGGGTTCCGACCGGGGCGGTCCGCCCACGATGCGGTCGCGGAGGTCGTGAAGTACCTCAACTTTGGCTGCGAGCACGTGGTGGACGCCGACATCTCGGGATGCTTTGACAACATCCCGAAGGACCGCCTGTTGAGAGCAGTAGCGAGACGAGTCTCGGACGGAGCCTTGCTGAAGTTGATTCGGCAGTGGCTGGACTGTGGTTTGGTGGAAGGCGAGAGCTTTCAGAACCCGGACCGGGGGACCCCGCAGGGTTCCCCCCTGTCTCCACTGTTGGCCAACATCTACCTCGACAGGCTCGACAAGGGGTGGAGACGATGTGGTCTGGCCGCGCGAGAACGCGCGAACGCCCATCTGGTGAGGTACGCGGACGACTTCGTCATCCTGGCGAAGCGCGACATACAGGGGGTGAAGGTGACCCTGGACTCGATCATCCGGGAACTGGGGCTGACCCTGAGCCCAGAAAAGACGCGGATTGTGGAAGCTGAGGAGGGATTCGACTTCCTCGGCTTCCATTTTCTTCGTCGCTTCAGCCAGGAAAAGGACAAACGCGTAACCTGGTGGTTTCCCTCCACGAAGTCGAAGCGCAGAATCCGAGAGAGGTTACATGCGCTTACCGGCACCGAGTGTCTTGCTCGGGGGACGTTCAGTGGCATCGTAGAAGAGGTCGCAGGAACCCTTCGGGGATGGGGAGAGTACTTCCGGCGCAGCAACGCGAGCTCGGCCATCGACCAAATCTGGTGGTACGCTTTCGAGCGCTTGGCCTGGCTGTACCGGAGGCAACGACCGAGAGGGCGGGTAAAACGAAGGCAGGTCGCATGGGCGGAGAAACGGCTTCGAGCCGTACGCCCGACCGTGCAGGCCTACAACCTCCCGAGGCCCGCATGAACGCCGATAGCCGCAAGGTGAACACCGTCGGAGAGCGGAGTGCGGGAAATCCGCCTGCTCCGTTCGACGGGGGGGCAGTGGAGACGCAGCATGGGAGTCCCTCGGTCGCCGAGGACTCCCATGTCGGAGAACTACGCAACAACGCGAAGAACGCCGAGCGCGCCACTGCCCTACCCTACTGAACGCACGTCCGGCGACGAATCGTGGGTCGACCAAGAGGCCGACGAGGTCCAGGCCCTGCTCCGTGAGCACGGGCTCGACATGGAACTCTGTGTCTGGTACGATCCGAGCACTGAGGTCATGCTCGGAATCGGTTTCGATGGAAGTCCAGCCAGATATTTCCGGTCTCTCGAGTCGGACACGGGAGCGAAGGGTCAGCCCGTCGCCGAGCCCGCGCTTGGCTGCCACCCGGGCGGCGGGAGCTCGACCTGCCCCCTCCGCTGGGTCCCCTCCCGCGGACCGGCGCAATCCATACCTCACGCGCATCCAAGTAGGCGACGAGGAGTGCGTTCGACGTGGAGACCCCTGGGCAGGCCGTCTCGGGCTACCCGCGCCCGCTCGTTCCCCCGGAGGGATTTTTCCAGAAGGCCTTCGCTAGCGCCCCCGCGCCGGCCACCCCGTCCGACCTGAGAGCTCTCACTGCGCGCCTCGACCTCGGGGGATGCTCCAAGTTCTTCCTTGCGCAGCCGCGCGAGCTTGGCACGGCCCAGGACTCCCCTGTCTACTTCGTGCTGGACCTCCAGCGTCGCCGACGCCTGACGCTCGGGCGCGACCTGAATAGCGAGCAGAAGTTCGCGCGCGAGGCCGGCGCCCGCCCGGTCGCCAAGATCCGTTACGCGAACGGGATGCTTGTCGAGTACTTCGCTCGGGGCTACGTCCTCCACTCGGTCGGGCCAGGGGTGGACGACGCGATCGGCCTGGCCTTCACCTTCCTCGTCTCGTCCAACACGAAGTCGTACCACCCTACTCCTTGGGATTGTCTTTCCTTCGTCGACCACCAGGGCAGGACGTTCTTCTACGTCCCTGCCCGACCCGCGCTCGCTTCGGGCGACCCGGCGTCCACTTCGATCCGTGTCGATATCCAACAATCCTACCTGACGGACGGTGCACCCCTCTTGCTCTGGGAGTACGACACTCGAACGAAGGATTGGCGTTTCCTTCGCCCCGACATGTCGATCGTGGCCGAATCCTCGGAGCTCCCGGACGATGGGGACCCGTCGATGAGGGTGGGTCGCGACCTGAAAATGGTCTCGAGCGACACACCGGCACTCCTCGTTCTCGCCCAGGCCCTCTTGATCCGTCAGCGCGTCGCGATGCTTCGCGGGGCGGGGACCGGCCCAGCCCGCTGATGCTGTGTTGCCACCCTCAATCTCCCGAAGGGGATGCATGGTGACAATGCCAGGGGGACGCTGCATCCTCCCGGCCATGGCGCTGGCCGAGTTATCTGTAGCCCGCGTGTCAAGTGGACATGTCAGAAACGGCCTCGCCAGACCCGGCCTCGCTCCGAGCTGGCTCGAAGCCTCGGCGCTTCCGCCGAACCGACCACTTCGTGCTCGCATTGACGGGTTTCGCGCTGGGGCTCCTTGTCGGTCTCGCCCTGTACGGCTTTGCACCTCTCGAGCCGGGCACAGGTCCGACGAGGTCGAGCGTGGCTCCCAACCGCGGCACGGTCCTCGTGTCGCAGAACCTGACCAACTGGTCGTTTAGCACGGGCTCGGCGTGGTCCACCGTGAACTTCACAGCCCCCCCGTCCGGTTTCGCGTTCGACAACGTGAGCGTGTACTTTGTCATTCATGGCTGTGGGTTCCGGGGAGTGAGCTACTTCGCGCGGCTTCAGGCCCCGAGCCTCGGATCCCCTTGGGGTAATCCGGGCGGTGCGGTCGCCGAGGTCTATGGTACCGTCTGGGCTACGGGTGCCGGCCCCTGCTCCGGGTTCGGTTCGATCGACATCCCCACCGGCATGACGGAGCTTGTTTACGACATCCTGAGCGTCGGGGCCGGCGCTTCGGCGTTGCCAACGACCGTCACCGTGACTGGCTATTGAGGGGGCGCTTGGGCTGCACGTAGCCCACCGGCCGCGAGTCCGTCCTACCTCGCATCCCGCCAGCACCTCGTCCCCCGGCTGTTCCTCTTCCCTTCCCCGGGCCAACCGCGCCTCGTCAAGTCTAAGTGAGCGGTCCCTGTCGTCGGCACGTGCCGGATACCTCCACGGATCACCTGGCCAATGAGCGGACGTTCCTCGCTTGGATCCGCACCTCGATCACCATCATTGGGCTCGGCTTCGTGGTGGCGCGGTTCGGCCTCTTCCTCCGTGCGCTCAGGACCGGAAGTGCTGGAACGGCGTCACCTGTGAGCGAGTGGGTGGGGGTCGCGCTGGTCCTTTCGGGGAGCCTGCTGATGGCGGTGGCATGGTACCGCTTTCGTGTCGTACGCGAGGACCTGGTTCGGGGGTCCTACACCCCACGAGGGGGGTTGGAGCTCATCCTGACCGTCGTGCTGGTCTCGGTGGGCATCGCCCTCGCGATCTATCTCCTGGTGAGCTGAACCATCCCGCAAACACCCGTGCTTGGGCCTTCCTGACCCCCAGGGTGTGAGCAGGGGGAGCCTTCCAGCTCGACCAGTCCTCCCCCCCACCGCGCGACTTCGAGTGGAGGTCATCCTTTAAGGAGGGGTTCCCCGCCTGAGGCTCTATCGCACAAGTGACGGCGAACGACCCTCTCCAAAACGACGCGGCCTGGGTGAGGTGCCCGTTCTGTCACGCTTCGCTCTCCGGAACCCCCCTCCATCAGCACATGGCGAGGAGCCACGCGGCCATGGCCCGCCCTTCTGCACCCCCTCCACCCCCGGACCTCTCCCCGACCCCGGAACCTTCCCATAGGGCGGACCCCGGGATGATCGAGGACCCGACGTCGCCCCTCACTCCGGCGGAACTCGCGATCTTGGAAGATGGGACCCGAGAACTGGCCTTGGCGAGGAGCTCGGCCCTCGCGCCGGTCGAGACTCCCGTGCCCCCCGCTGCCGCGGCGACCCCCGACCCCCTCCCGCTCCCGACGGGAGAGAGCCCTCTCCCCCAAGTGGGGGGGGAGCTCACCACCCTCCGCCACAGCTGGCAAGAGCTGGGAGAGCGGATGGCCCTCCTCCAGTCACGGCTCGCCTCCCGCGAGGCGGCGGCGCGGAGGGAGCTCACCCGGCTCGAAGAAGAACGGTCCCAGACGGAATCGCGGGTACGTGGTCTCGAAGAGGACCTTGAGCAGGAGCGGTCCTCCCGACAGCGGTCGGAAGAGTCGCTGCGGCAGGTGCAGGAAGGCCTCCGGGCCCGGGAACAAGAGCTCCAGACCGAGCGCTCCTCGCGCGAGCAGGTGGAGGGCCTGCTCGAACATGCCCGAGCGGACGGGGCCGAGAGCGCCCGGCGCATCCAACAGGTCTCGGGGGAGCTCGCCTCCGTGGTCGAGGAGCGCGGGCGGCTCCAGCAGGCCCAGGCGGTGCTCGGACAGCGGCGTGGAGCTGAGGAGCGGCAGCTGCTCAAGGCCGCCAAGATGCTTCGAGAGGCCCACTCCGAGCTGCAGCAGCGCGATGAGAACCTGAGGGTCCTTGAAGCGAAGCTCGAAGGAACGGAACACGAGCTTGGAGCGGCTCGCGCGAGGGCCGAGACCGGCGAGATGGAGTCTTCCAGGAGGATCGCGGAGGTGAGCTCTCAGCTCAGATCCGAGCGTGACCAACGCGCAGACATCGAGCATCGGCTCGCGGAGTCGAGCGCCAGGGTCGCGGCGTTGGAAAAGGAGGTCGCGGCGCTACGCTCGGCTCCGCCGCCCGGACCGGAGAAGACCGTCCGAGCCCTTCCACCCTCCGCAGGCCCCGTGCCTTGCGTTCCGGTGGGATTCCTCGGGCCTCGGAGCCCCTCGGTCGTGAAGGAGGCCTACTTCGCGCTCGGAAAGGGGGAGGCGCTCGAGCGGCTCCTCGAGACGACGCTACGTCGTTGGGGGTCGCTCCCCTATCCCATGGTCCCGACCGGCGGGCCGAACGAGCCGTTCTCGATAGTTCTCCGAGGCGACCCGCAGGGTCGATCGATCCGGGTCCTCCACTCCGGGGCCTTCCTTCTGCGGCTCGGAGAGCAGGAGCTCTCCGAGGTCGGGGAGCTTCCGACACTGGTGCGAAGGCGGTCCACAGGGTCCCCCGTCCGTGCGACCTCACTCGCCTCCCGTTCCTGGCGCTCCTCTCCGGAAGCGCGCTCTGCTCCACCGAAGAAGGCCCCCGAAGGCGGGGCGGCGGCGCTAGTTCGCCCTTAAGGCCCCGCGGGTTCCCCCCGCCGTGCCCCCTTCCGAGTTCTCCTCCCTCGATCCCAAGATGCTGGCCGAAGCCGAGGAAGGGGTCGCGGGAGCCGGGCCCTTCCGTCCGGACCTGTTCAAGGACAAGGTCGTACTCATCACGGGAGGCGCGACAGGCCTCGGGCGAAGCCTAGCGATACGGCTTGCCCACCTTGGCGCGAAGATCGTAGTGGGCTCGAGGAACGAGGAGAACCTTCGGAAGCTCTGCGACGAGATCCGAGGGGCCGGGAGCGAGGCCACCTACAAGGTCACCAACGTGCGCGACGCCGCCCAGTCGGCCTCGCTCGTCCAGGAGGCCTGGGACCGCTTCCGCAGCTTGGACGGGGTCGTCAACGATGCCGCGGGGAACTTCCTTGCCCGCACGGAGGACGTCTCCCCGAAGGGGTTCAACGCGGTCGTGGAGACCGTCCTCCACGGGACATTCTACGTTACGCAGGCCGCGGGGCAGAGGTGGATCCGCGAGCACCGCGGGGGGGTGGTCCTCAACGTCGTCACCACCTACGCGTGGACGGGCTCGGCGTTCCTCATCCCTTCTGCGGCCGCCAAGGCCGGGGTCCTCGCCATGACCCGTTCCCTTGCTGTGGAGTGGGCGCGTCATGGGATCCGATTGAACGCGATCGCGCCGGGCCCGATCCCGACCGCGGGCGCATGGGGCCATCTCGTGCCCGGGGCCAACCTCGAGGAGATGGTGAAGGAGCACCTTCCCGTGGGACGGTTCGGCAGACACTCGGACTTCTGCGACCTCTCCACCTTCCTGCTGAGCGACGCCGCGTCGTTCATCACGGGCGAGTGCGTGGTCTCGGACGGTGGTGAGTGGCTCGTGGGGAACTCCTTCCAGATGCTCCGACAGCTTCCTCCCGAGTTCTGGGAGGAGATGGCCGGTGCTCGCCAGCGCGCGAAGACCCCGTGAGCGCGACCAGCGATGGGAGGACCGCCCCGGTCAGAGCCTGACCGTCGCACTGTTCGTCCCGGAGACCGTCACGGTCGCTTGAACGCGGCTCACCCCGGTCCCCGCGGCGATGACGAGCGGGTCGCCCGCGGCGATCGTGACCGGTAGCGTGGCGTTCAGGGCGGACCATCCGGCCGAGGTGAAGTAGGCGCCCTCCCCCTCTCAAGTCTTCCGAGGGCCGCGATGGAAGTCGAATGGGCGGCTGAGCCCCGTAGATTACAGAAGCTGGCCCAGGCTCGGTCGGTCCAGCTCGTCCATGTCCACGGCCCGGATCCCCAGCTCGACGGTCTCCGCGCTCATCGGGCTGGAAACCAGCCCCCGCAGCATCGCTCGAAGGTTGGCCCTTGCCAGAAGCTGAGCTCCCAGCTCGCGCAGTCTCTGTTCGACTACCTCCTGGAAACCTTCGCCTTTGAGCTGCTTCCAGGTCCACAGCGCTGAGGAGAGGAAATGGTCCCGTCTCACGACGTAGGCAAGATACCCTTCCAGGAGCTCGATCGCGCTCCCCTCCATCGAGGGAGGGTGGTCCAGCACCGAGAATACTCCCAAGGACCGCCCGCCCCCTCCTCCCTCCTGGAGCTCCAAGGCCTCGCAACCGGATCCTTGGGAACGCACGGCCACGATTCCGACGCCGCGCTCTTGGTACATCGGAAGGAGCTCCAGCGGGTCCTGGGCGTCGGGGAGTGGGGCAGGCGGGAAGTCGTCGTCCGAGGGTCTCGGAGGGTGTCGGACGATCCGCGCGATGAGGTCGGCCGGGTCGGAGAGCCTCGAGGAACGAAGGGCCCGGCGCATGCTGCGACCCCACGCGTCGGCCGTCGTACCGGACCGGGGTGCCACATCCGGGGAGCGCAATTCTCCGCGCACCGCCTCGAGCTCCTCCTCCAAACCGACGGGCGACTCCTCGGGGCCGTCGTCAGTCCTCCACTCCTCCAGTCGACCGAGGTCGACCCCCGGGCAGGAGAGGACGACGCTGGCCTGTGCGCGATGGTTGAGGGCGACGTGCAGAGGGAATGCGCGGCAGGGGAACGGACGGGCCGGATGGCAACGGCACCTCGCCTCGCTCAAGAAATAGCAGGCACCTCCCCCCTCCCGCGACGCGATGTGGGAGGTCGCGTCCCCCCCTTTCACGACCGAGACTGGGGCTTCAGGGTCGATCTGCAGGAGGCGCTGCCGCTCCCCGGGAGCGACCGCAGGTGAGGTGAAGCAGCAGAGGCCACACTCCGGTTGGCAGCGGAAGGCGAAGCCTCGGAGCAGCGAGAGGTCCAGTGTCGGTGGGGCAGGGTCCCGGTGCATGATGCAGGGCTCCCGGGAGACGAGGTCAAGCCACGGTGTAGATGTGGCTCACATCGTCCGGCCGGAAGAGGACCTCGTCCATGTCGCGGTCGCGCAGCAGCGTGCCGGATAGGCGGTGCTCCCGCCCGCTCGAAGCCTCGTAGAGGACCTCGAGCTTGATCGTTCCCTCCATGCCGTGCCCATGAAGCGCCCCTCCGATCTGGACCGAACGGTCAGCCGCGATGTACGCCACGCGGTCCACCGGCTTGCCGTCCACAAGGATGCGGACATCGACCGCGAGGCCGGGACCGAAGTTGTGGATGTAGAGCTCCCGAAGCCCTGTCACGGTCTGCTTCTCCTGGCTCCCGGTCACCACCCGATGCTGCTTGACCCCCATCAGCCAAAGGTGGGGCGTCATGGACCCTTCGTCCGTCCGCTCGATCTGTCGCAAGTTCCGCCAGGTCTCGAACGCTGCGGCGGCCGTGGCGATCGCGGCGATGACGACCGGGAAGTCGTAGAGGAAGGTGTCCTGGGTAAGGCGGCCCAAGAGCAGGAGCGTGAGGTAGATCACGAACATGACGAAGAAGAGCACGACCAGGCCGATCTCTCCGGGGCAGAGCCCGATCCGGGGGTTCGTGGTCGCGAGCCAATCGATGACGGTCGCGCGGGTCTCGCCGAGGCCGGTAGCGGGCTTCACTGCCCCCGGGACATCGGACGGACGCCCGGGAGGGGGCGGAAGGGGAGGGGCACCCGACGCCGCCGGTGGAGGAGGGGGGAGGAGCGGAGCGGCCGCCACGTTCGAGGGATGGGGGAGACGCGCCTCTTGAAACTTGTCCCTGCCCGGGGCCGACGCGAGATCTCGGACCAAAGACAATAAGTGCCACGAGCCTCCCGCTGCTTCGGATGTCCCTTCAGGGCCGCGATGTGATCTCTATCCGGGACCTCTCCCGGACCGAGATCTTGGAGGTCCTCAACGCGGCCCGTCACCTGATCCCCGTCGCAGAAGGCAAGAAGCGCCTCACAACGCTCGAAGGGCGTCTCCTGGCGTTGGCCTTCTTCGAGCCTTCCACGCGGACCCGGCTCTCCTTTGAGGCCGCCATGCAACGGATGGGCGGGCAGACCATCACCATCGCCGACCCCTCGGTAAGCTCGGTCTCGAAGGGGGAATCCCTCTCGGACACGATCCGGATGCTCTCCTGCTACGCGGACGCGGTCGTCCTTCGACACCCCTTCGAGGGGGCTTCTCGGCTCGCGGCGCAGCTCTCCGACAAGCCCGTCATCAACGCCGGGGACGGGGCCGGACAGCATCCGACCCAGACCCTCCTCGACCTCGCCACGATGCTCGAGAGGTTCGACACCCTCTCGGGGCTCAAGGTCGTGCTCATGGGCGACCTCCGCTACGGCCGGACCGTCCACTCCCTCGCCCACGCGCTGGGGGTTTTCGGGGCCGAGCTCGTCCTCTCCTCCCCCGCCTCCTTACGGCTGCCCGAAGAGGTCCGTCGCGACCTTGACCAGATGGGGTCGAAGGTCCGGGAAGAGGAGCAGCTCGAACGCGCGATCAAGGACGCCGACGTGCTGTACGTCACCCGCATCCAGAAGGAGCGGTTCGGCGACCTTGCCGAGTACGCCCGGGTCTCGGGCTCCTATCGGTTCGACCCCGCGCTCCTCTCCAAGGTGAAGAGCACCTTCATCGTCATGCACCCGCTCCCTCGGGTCGCGGAGATCCCCCCCGAGGTGGACCGCACGCCCCACGCCGCCTACTTCCGCCAGGCCTTCCTCGCGGTCCCGGTCCGCATGGCCCTCCTTTCGTTGATCCTCGCCGGGAAGACCGGCGTTCGGGGAGGTGGCTGACCCCACCATGCCCGCAAACCTCCCGGCCCCGGGGAAGGAGCTCCGGATCACCCCGATCCGTAACGGTACGGTCGTCGACCACATTCCGAGCGGGCTCGCGCTCGAAGTGCTGAAGGTGCTCAAGGTGGAGAGCCTCGACCGGGATTCGACGGTCTCCGTCGCGCTCCATGTCCGCAGCCAACGAATGGGATGGAAGGACATCGTGAAGGTCGAGAACATGGAGCTCTCGGCGCCGAAGTCTAACGCCATCGCACTCATCGCTCCAACAGCGACGATCTCGATCATCCGCGACTACAAGGTCCGGGAGAAGCACCCGGTCTCGCTCCCCGACCGGCTGGTGGGCGTCCTGACCTGTCCCAACCCCAACTGCATCACCAACCACGGTGAGCCGGTGGAGAGCGAGTTCGAGGTCGTGCGCCGCCGTCCGCTCGCCGTTCGTTGCGCCTACTGCGAACGGAGCATGGAGGAGTTCCTCCCCCACCTCGCCCGCTGAGGAGCGTGGGCCCTGTGGCGGGTGGCTTGGTCGTCGACTTCGCCACCGTCTTTGGGCTCATCTTCATTTTCGAGGTCTTCGACCGGACGAACTTCGCCGTCATCGGACTTTCGGGGAAGCACCGGCACACCATCGTCTGGGCCGGGGCGGCCGTGGCTTTCGTGGTCTCCACGGCCATCTCCGTGGCGATCGGGGAGGTCATCGTCTCCGCACTTCCCGCCTATCTTCCCTACGTGAAGATCCTGGGGGGGGCGATTCTCGTGGCGTTCGGGGTACGGGGTTTGCTGGGCCACGAGGAAGAGAAGGGGACGGAGGCCGAGGAGAGGATCGAACGGGAGCTCGGGCCCCGAAAGGTCTGGCTCACCTCCTTCAGCGTGATCCTGTTCTTGGAAATGGGGGACAACACCCAGATCCTGACGATCGTGCTCATCGGACAGATCCGGGATGCCCTTCTGGTGTTCGTGGCCGCTTCCCTTGCCCTGGTCTCGGTGGCCACGGTCGGGGCGACCAGCGGGAACTTCCTGAAGACGAGGGTCCCAGCGGAAAGGCTCGAGCGGGTCCTCTCGCTCATCTTGATCCTGGTAGGGGCAGCGACGCTCACCTTGGGAGTGCTCGAGCTGGCCAAGGTCGCGTTACCCACCTGGCTCTGATCGAGCCCGGGGTGCCGTTCCCATCTGCCTGGCCCTCGTGCTTCCGTGGAACGGAAGCGAGGGGGGATCCGCATGGTCCGAGCGACTCGAGCGACCGAAAGCGGAATAATCCCCTCCCCGTCGGCTCGCCGGTGCCCCGAATGGACCTGAAGGCCCGAAAGAGGATCCTCTCCACGCCGGTCATTCCCGTCGATGTCCGGTCCATCCATGGGGTCGGCGACTTGCTCGAATCGTTCCAGCGGACCTCGGTCCAGGCGCGGAACCTGGGGCGCTGCTTCCAGGTCTGGAAGAACATGCTCACCGACCCGAAACGGCCGACGATCCTCCTCGGGCTCTCCGGCCCTCTGATCGCCGCGGGCCTTCGCTCCGTAATCCGAGAGATGGTCGAGCTCGGAATGGTGGATGTCGTCGTCTCCACCGGCGCGGTCCTCTATCAGGACCTCTACCAATCCCTAGGGTACCACCACTACATGGGAACCCCTTCCGCGGACGACGGGAAGCTCCGCGCCTTCGCGATCGACCGCATCTACGACACCTACGTCGACGAGCTCAAGTTCGAGGAGACCGACCGGACCATCGGTCGCATCACCGAGGAGTTCCCTCCGCGACCCGCCTCCTCTCGCGAGTTCCTGCAGTTCCTCGGGGAGCGCTTCCCCGCGAAGGACTCGATCCTGGCCACCTGCGCCCGGAAAGGGGTCCCGGTCTTCTCTCCGGCCCTCATCGACAGCTCGATCGGGATCGGGCTCACGCTGCATTACGCGGCGAACCGGAAGAAGCCGAACCGATTCGCGCTCGACGCGGTCCGCGACAACTTCGAATTGGTCCAGATCCTCAACAGCTCCCCCCGCACGGGCGTCATCTACATCGGAGGCGGGACGCCGAAGAACTGGATCAACGACGGCATCGTGATGGCCAACTACGCCTTCGAACGGCAGGGCGAGGGCCACTACTACGCGCTGCAGATTACCACGGACGTCCCCCACTGGGGCGGCTTGTCCGGGAGCACTCTTGACGAGGCCATGAGCTGGGGGAAGGTCTCCACGAAGGCGACCAAGGCGATGGCGTTCATCGAAGCGTCCGTCGCCCTTCCGCTCCTCGTTGGCGCGCTCTGGGACCGTCGGGCGGAGTGGCGGAAGCGCCGCCGTCCGAGCTTCACTTGGAACGGGGACGTCTGCGCGAGGGCCTAGGCTGCGCCCCCTTGCCTCATCCCCCACCGCGCGCCTGCGGACCGGTCATCGGGCGGCATCCGTGGGCGACGATGTAGTCGTCGCCGTTCCACTCCGCGGCCCCGTGGTCCTCGTAGAGATCGGTCTCGTAGACCGTCACGTCGTTGATGGGGTCGTAGAAGACCGTGTAGCCGGTCTGATTGTCGTACCAGAAGACCACGGACGGGCCGAGGAGGTAGTGGAGGCTCGCGAGCTGGCTCTTGGGGATGCTCGCGTTGTCGTGTCCGCACGAAAGCGAGGACGCGGTCAGGCTTCCGACCCCCACCGCCGGCGCGGGAGGGGTCGCGGCAAAGGCGTACCCCAGGAGGATCAGGCCAAGCGTCGAGGCCAGGACCCCCTCGGAGAAGCCCCAACGAGCTCGGTTCCGCTGGGACCCCAACCTCAGGAGCGAACGGGACCGCGCCCCTTTCGAGCGGGCGGCGGACGACTTCGCTTCGGTCGTGTCCGACCTGGGGCGTCGGAGCAGGATTCCGAAGAGGTTGCCGATCGCCAAGGCGATCAGGAGGCTGAAGGGTCCTATCGTCGTCTGGGCCCCCAAGGCCGGGACCGTGATGGTGAGAAGGGCCGCGACGGCCCCGACGATGCCCCCGTAGAGGGGCCACGCGTGCGGAGCGGATGGCGCGGTCCTCGGTTCGACGACCATGAAGAGGGCGAAGAATAGCGTCGCCGGGTCGACGACCTCGTTCAGGAGGATGGGAAGGGTGAAGCCTTGTCCCATCACGGCGAACGACAGTGCGCGTTGCACGGTGACCCCCGCAGCATAGGTCGCGAAGAACGCGGCCGGGAGGGTCCATCTTCGCCAGGTCCGGGCATTCACCAGGATACCTCCCACCACGAAGACCGGAAAGAAGGTCCCGGGGGAGAGCTGCGGCCCGATCGTGCCCCACCACGCGGGGGCGAGGCCTAGGACTGCCCCCCCCAGCAGCATCGCCGACGCCGCAGGATTCAGAATTGGGTGGGAGCGCCAACGAAGGACGTGCTTTCCCAAGATCGCGATCACGGAAAGGATCGCCCCATCGAGTAGCAACGGGGCGCCGGGTCCGATGCCACTGCCCTGGGGTGGAAGCACGAGCGCGACGAAGAGGCCGGTCGCCATCCCGTTCCAAGGAACGCGCCAGGCCCCCCACCGGTATCGGGCGATGATCACGTCGGCGCCCCCGGAGGCGAGCGGAAAGAGCCCGAGCTGGGCGAGGGCCAGTCCTGGCCCGGTAGGTCCCATGAAGAATGCGGCCTGGACGCCCGCAGCACCGAGAACCAGAACGAGGAGGCGGACCTGGCTCAGCCAGGGGGGCCAAGACGGCCACCAAGTGGGCAGCCCACGCCAGGCTTTCCCGCGCGGGCGGGTGGGGCCGGACCGGTCCGTGGCCCCCTCCGAGGCTTCGCCCTCCGAACCCATTCGAAGAGCCCAAGGGGACGAGGCTCGATAAGCCTCCCTGGCGCTGGCTTCGTGGTCGGGGGTCTCGCTCTTACTTCGGGGCGGGCTCTTGGTCCGCGGCCGTGTTGGGCGGGCTCTGCCCCCTTAGCAGCCGCAGCCCATAGGCGATCGCCCACACGATCACGGGCGCCACGATCATGCGCTCGAAGAACCCGGAGATGCCGAGACCTATCCCGAAGAGGGGGATGGAGACCAGATCGACGACGCCGCCCAGAGAGGTCAGCAGCGAGAACGTGGGCCCCTCTCCCGTCTTGCGGAACCCCCGCCCCAGGGCGATGAGGCCCAAGCCACCGAAAACGAAGGCGACCAGTGCGAAGAACCCGTGCCAGAAGTGAGTGTACTCGGGGAAGATGCCCACGCCCATCGCTCCGCCCCCCGCGAGCATCAGTAGGACGACGCCTATGCGGAGGGACCGCCGACGCGGAAGGAGCTGCCAGAGAAGGAGCGCCGCCACCAGGGCCGCCACACCGATCACGAAGACCGAGATGTCGAATGCGATCCCGTAGCCCAAGGCGCAGTATCCGCCCAGGTCGCTGATCGCGTTCTCGAGGGGATTGTACGGGTAGCTGCAGCCTGAGTAGTGTGCCCCCACAGGCCAGCTGTGGGGCCAAAGCGCCTCCTCGACGGCCATCTCGACCACGAATTGAGCGCCCCCCACGAGCAGGACCAGTCCGGCGACCAGGCTGAGAAGATCGCGGGACCGGGGGGCCGAAGGGCCCGGAACCTCCTCGCGAGAGCTCTTCGGCTCGGCCCCCGCGTCTGTACCCTCGGGCATCCCGCCGTGCAGGGGCTCGAGCGGATTAGGATGACGCCGAGGAGCTCTCAGCTTCCCTCGACATAGCCTTCGGTCGGTCCCAAGAAGCTCCGCATCTTCCAGTAGGTCTGAAGGAACTCGTACCCTCTCCGCGTGAGACGCCACGAGGAGACCTCGCCCGCCTCTTTCGAAGCCAACCCCAGCCGGACCAGGACCGCAAGGGCGATCCGGGTGCGATCCACCGGCATCCCGACCGCATAGGACAGCCTCGTCACGCGCGTCGGTCCTCCGCTCCGACGCAGGACCTCGAGGACCTCCGCATAGAGGTCGACCGGAGATCGCCGCGGACCGAAAGGTCCCGATCTCGCGTTCCCGTAGGGGGACGGCGGCGGGGGCTCCTGCGGGGGCTCCGCGGAGGCCGGGGGCATCGGGGCGTCCTACAGAGGGGCGTTCGGGAGCTGGGCGACCTTCTGCGGTGGGCTCGCGAGTCGGGCGTCGGCGTCGACGTTCAGGCGGCCGGTGTACTGCACCACCCCATCGACCCGGGCCTTCCGACCGATGTCCACGTCGCGGGCGTAGATGTTCCGGACGACGGTCTTGCGCTCGAGCCGGACCTCCTCTCCCCAGATGTCCTCCGCCTCGGCCTCGTCATCGAGGGTGACAGTTCCACCGATCAAAGGCCCCCGCACTCGGGAGTCTTCGCCGACGTCGATGCGGGGGGCCTTGAGCCCGCCCCGAGTCTCGATGCTCCCGCCGACATCCACGCGCTCCTTCGCAACACCGTGGTCCGCCGTGAGCTTGCCCCCGACCTCCAAGCGGGTGGCCAGGATCTCCTTCGTCACCTCGAGCTTGCCTCCGACCTCGATATCTCCACACTCCAGGGCATCGCTCCGCAGCAGTCCTCCTACCTCGATCTGCGGGCATCGGAGACGGCCCTTCACGCTCCCCATGCCCCCCACCTCAAGGGACCGGGAGAGCGTCAGGTCGCCGCCCGCGTCCAGGGCCCCTCCGACCTCAAGACGGTCGCCTTGCGCCGAACCCTGCAGGGAGATCTTCCCTCCAGCTTCGAGGCTCCCGAAGGTGAGGGGCCCCCGGACCTCGAGGATCCCCCCGACCTCGACCTGCAGCTGGACCTTGCCCCCCATGAGGACGATACGGCCTCCGACCTCGATGCTCTCCGCTTCCAGGGGCCCGCGCAGGTCGATCGAACCTCCCGCCTCCAGCGTCCGGACCGTGGTCGCTCCGTTCACCTCGAGGCGTCCCCCGAGCTCGGCGCGGTCGGCCTGCAGATTCCCTCCCACCACGAGCGAGCGTCCGACCTCGACCTCCCGGGCCGATAGGTTGCGCGCGACCCGGATCGACCCGTGGGACGACTCTACTCGGCCAGAGGCCGTCAGGTCCCCTTGGACCTGAAGGGCACCGCGCCGCAGCATGAGCGAGGCGCAGGAGAGGCTCCCCTCGACCGCGGCATCTCCTTCGAAGGCCACCTCGCCGCTGACCTGGATCCCCTCGGGCCCCTCTGGAACGAGGACATCTCCGTGCTCGACCTTCAGGTCCCCGGCGACCTTCCCCACTCGAATCGTTCTGCCCCGCATTTTCGGCGCTCCTCCTCGTCTCCTCGATCGGGGGACGGGTTCCGTCCCTTAACTACCCCGCTCACGAGGCGAACTAACAACCGGTGTGTAGCGGCCTTGAGCATGAGCTAAGAATGCCCAACTCTTCGGACACTCTGCCATGAGGAATGGAGGGGGCGAAGCGGTCCTCGAGGCACGGGACCTGACGAAGGTCTATGCCCCGCGTCGCGGGCAGCCCCCGGTCCACGCGAACCGGGGGATCTCCCTGACGGTCCACAAGGGCGAGGTGGTCGCGGTCCTCGGCCCCAACGGCGCAGGGAAGAGCACCTTCCTCCGGCAGGTCGCCGGCCAGCTGCTTCCGACCTCGGGAACGGTCCGCGTCTGCGGTATCGATGTGATCGCATCGCCGCTCGCCGCGAAGCGCTGCATGTCCGTCATTCCCCAGGAGTGTTCTCCTTACGACTCGCTCACCGTCGAAGAGCACGTCCGCTACTTCGGGATCATCAAAGGGATGGACCCGCGCACCGCCCCGGGGGAGACGTCCCGACTGCTTTCGGAGGTCGGCCTGACCGAACACCGGACCAAGCTCATTCGCGAGCTCTCCGGAGGGCTCAAGCGCCGAGTGTTGATCGCGCTCGCCCTGGCCGGCCCCGGCAACCAGCTCCTCCTCTTGGATGAGCCGACCACGGGGCTCGACCCCGCCTCCCGCCGGACGGTCTGGAAGGTCATCGAGTCCCTGGCGGGGAAGGGGCGGGGGGTGCTGCTCACCACCCACTACATCGACGAAGCGGAGTACCTGGCGGACCGGATCGTGATCATCGCCCAGGGACGGATCTTGGCCGAGGGGAGCCCCCTCGAGATCCAGTCTCGCTCGGCGTCCAAGGGCCGCCTGGACATCTACGATGTGGACCTTCTGAGCGCGGCCGCGAAGGCGGAGCTCGACTCGCTCAAAGGCGTGTGGCCTGTGAGCTTCGCCCGGGAGGACCACCTGCGCCTCGCCGTTCCGGACCCGTTCTCCCCTGAGGCGGTCGCGCGTCTCCAAGGACTCTCGGGTCTCGGCGTGAAGGCGACGCTCGCTCCCGCGTCGCTCGAGGACGCCTACCTCACCATCGCGGGGGAGATGCCCGAGACATGAACGGCGTGTTCACCCAGCTGCGCGCCTGCATGACGCAGTTCTTCAAGTCCGCGCAGCGAGAGCTCGGCCTCATCCTGGCCTTCTTCCTGCTCTTCCCGCTGGGATTCCTCTTCTTCCTGTCGATCCTGGTCCAGCCAAGCTTCCGCCCCCAGATCCTGGTGGGTTCGATCATGATGGAGGTGGCGCTCATCAACATCAACGTCCTCGCTCAGTCGGTCGCCCAGGACAAACAGAGCCACTTCTTCGACCTCTGGGTCTCGTTCCCCGTGAGCCCGCTCGTCTACGTCCTCGGGAACGCGCTTCCGTGGCTCCCCGTCTCGCTCCTCACCGCCGGGGTCACGCTGGCCATGGGGATCTACCTCTTCGGCATTTCCGTGGCCGTCGCCCCCCTCCTCCTGCTCGTCGCCCTGGTCCTGATCTGGAGCTCGACGACCGGCATCGGGTATCTCGTGGCCGTCTACGGGGGGAACCCCCGCCAGGTGAACATGCTCGCCCAGTTCGTGGGTATCGTGATGACCTTCTTCGCGCCAATCTACTACCCTGTCACCGCCTTGCCCCTCGCGGCCCAGTACGTGGCCTACGCCTGGCCCCTCACGTGGGGGGCCATCCTCCTGAAGGCCCTCTTCGCTTCGAACCTCACCCAGGCCGCGATCGCGATCCTCGTGCTCTCGCTCTACACCGCGGCAGGGTATGCCCTGATCGCGCTCGGGCTGCGCTGGCGCGCCAAGTGAGCGTACTGGGGGACTCCGCTAAAGGAGGGGTCCGCTCACGCTGACCGTGTAGGGGATCTTCGAGCCGCTCTGGTACCCGCTCAGGATGGCGCCGACGACCGAGTAGGTCCCAGTAGTCGTAGTGGTGAAGGTGCAGCTTCCCGAGGCGGCCCCGGTGCTCGCCGCGGGGCTCGAGCAGGTGATGTTCGAGTAGGTCTGCAGGTCGTGATAGCAGCTCCCCAGGAGGGTACACGCGCCCTGGATCACCACGATGCCCCCCATGGCGGTCGAGGGAGTGGTGCTCCAAGAGATGACCACCGAGCCCGAGGCGCTCAGGTTGAACTGGCTCTCACCGATCCCCTGTCCGCTCTGGCCGTTGGAGAACGTGTACACGGTGCCGGACGTGGAGCCCCGGCCCAACGGGACCAGGAAGAGTACCAGGAGCGCGACGACCGCCACCACGGCGACGACCACGACCGCGGCGATCTTCTTTCGGCTCTTCTTAGGAGGCGGTTGCCCCATGGGGGGGTACCCGGGGTAGCCCTGCGGTGGGTACCCCTGGGGGGGATACCCGTAGTCCTGTCCTCCGTACTGCGGGCCGGGGCCATAGGCGGGCGCGTAGCCCTGGCCACCGGACGGGTCGTAGTAGCCCGGCGGCGCGTAGGGGTCCCCCGTCGGGGGATCGCCGGCCAATTCAGCGCCCTCCGCCCAGGGCATCCTTCTGCTCGAACTCCGCCTTGCGGAAGAAGGAACGGGAGAACCCCAGGAGCATGACCCCGACGCTGATCAGGATCACTCCGTAGCCGATCATGTCGAAGATCCCCTGGAGGGCGCTCTGGCTGCAGCTGTTGCTGGTGTAGGCGCACCCCATGTACTGGAGCCAGAAGGTCCCCTCGAGGATGCCGCCCACCCCGGCAATCACCGACCCCAGGAGGCCGAAGAGGAAGGCGAGCATCGCCTTCTTCCCCCGTCCGGACCCGGGCGAGGCATAGGCGGCAGCGGGTGCGGCGTAGGGGGCCCGGGCGGGCCATCCCTGCGCCCCCCCTCCGTAACCGGGTTGTTGGGCGTAGCCTCCTTGCGTGGCGTACGCTTCCTGGGGGTATTGCGCTGCGGCCATTACTCCGATCCTCATCGAACGCACGGTTCTCACGCTATTTGAATCGATTCCAGCATCGGCGAGGGGTCCGGTGCCATCGGAGTTTCGCTTGGTCTGCGCCGGCGAACGACGGCCTTGCGCGGCTTCACGAACCCGTGGAGGGGACGGTGGCAAGGGTAGATATGTATATGTATATTCATATGAATATCGCACCACTATGACCTCCAAGACCCTGATGATCCGACGGCCGGTCTACGACGCCCTCCGAGAAGAGAAGCGGAAGGGGGAGAGCTTCTCGAAGGTGATCGAGCGGCTTCTCTCGCGGCGCCACGCTCTGGAGTCGCTCTTCGGGATCTGGGGGGTCGGCCGCCGCCGAGGACCCCGCTCTGGTGCGGCGAAGGCGTCGGCCCGAAGGCGGGCCGCGGGAGGGCGGCTGTGAAGTGCCTGGACACTCCCCTGCTCGAGGACCTGTTGATGGGCCGTCCGTCCTCGAGAAGGTGGATGGGCGCCCTCAAAGGGAGCGCCGAGCTCGCGACGACCGAGGTCAACCTGTTCGAGCTGACCCTTGTGGCGTTGAGGGGCCCTCGTCGGACGTGGACCCCCCGGCTCCGCTCTCTCGAGGAGGTGCGCAGGGCGCTCACCCTCCTCCCCCTCGATGCCGAGGCTTCCCGGAGGGCTGCCGGTATCCTTCAGCGGGGTCGAGGTGCTGCCGGGGGTCTCCTCCCCCTGGTCGTAGGGGTCTGCCTTGCCCATGGGGTGGGGGAGCTCTATACGACCCGGCAGCGGAAGGTGCCGAGAAATGTGGCCCCGCTCAGGATCGTCCATGTCGGACATTCGAACCCCGTTTCCCCGACAAAGAGGGCCCGTACTGCTGACCTGTGACCCCCCTCTGAGGGCCATTTGTCATACATTCTATCTTCAGTAAAGCATGTATCGTTACTATATGTCTGTGGAAAGCATTCGCTGTAGTTCTTAGGGGTCCAATTGCCGTATAACTGCTGTTATACGGACCCTCGAGGGGGGCGTGAAGAAAGGGGGGTTTGGCCCTTGGGAGGCTCCTGCCTACGTGCGACCGCCCGTTCGGGGCTGGGAGGGGCCTTTCTGTCGTTCCTCCTCGAGGATCCTCTCATTGAGTTACGGTCAATGCTTGTCTGTATCTCACTGTAGCGGTCCATACGTTTCTCAGGAGCGTATTTTCCGTGCATGTGAGCAGATCAGGGTTCCGGGCCGGGAAAAGTATTTTTGTGATATATTGTTGCCTTCTAATAATATAAATCAATAAAACAAAAACGGCAACTCGTTGACGCGTGAACGAATTCGACCGGACGTCGCCCACCGCCCCTCCTACCCACCTCTTCGTCCCGGTTCACCCGGGGCGGGGTCGAGCAATTGCATTCAAATCCGTGCGAGCGCTCGGACCCGCGTGCGGTACGAGGCGGTCGTGCGCACGCTCCGATGACGCGGCGTGTGCTCTTTGTCCGGGACTCGACCCCGGTCTCGCCGGCCCACTACCTGCATCGGGCCCTCGAGGACGAGGGGGCGGACGTCTATCCGATCTACATCGACCGGTTCCGATGGAGCTACCAGTACGGCAATCGGCTTCCCGGACTTCGCTCTCAGTGGCCGGACCTCTACTATCAACCCTCTTTGGGGCCGCTACGACGCTGGGGCCGATTCGACCTGGTCCTGGTCTCGGACTGGCTCCGAGTGCCGGAGAAGGTGCTGCGCCTCGGGAAGCTCTCCGCTTTCTGGGCCTTCGACCCCGAGCTGAGGCCGGACAGCGCGTTCTACGACGGCCGCCATCGATACCGGGACCTGCCTCCGTTCGACCTGATCTTCAACTCGCAGCCGACGCTCGGTGCGTGGCTCAAGGACGACTATCCCTCCTCGAAGGTGTACACGCTGCCTTTCGCGGCCCCCCGTCACCTCTACGCCGGCCTCCACGGAGCGAGGAGCCGCCCCAGCGGCTTCGTCGGGACCTTGAAGGCCGGGAAGCGCCTCTCGTTCCTCCGTGAGCTTGAGCGAAAGGTCCCTGGGTTCTACCTTCCCGAGGACCGGCTCTTCACCCCTTGGGAGTACGCGACGGAGATGTCGACCCTACGCGCCTCCGTCAACCTCTCCGAGAACCACGAGGTTGCCATCCGCGCCTTCGAGGCGGTGGCGGCAGGCTGCATCCTGGTCCAGGACCAGGTCGCCGACCTCGAGACCTTGCTGGGGGACGAGCTCTACCGCATCGGGGTCGTAACGTTCCAGGAGCAGGACCGGGCCCCCGAAGCCATCAGGACCGCTGTGGGGCGGAGTGCGTCCGACCCGACCGTGCATGACCGCATCCGAGCGCTCGCGCTCCGGGACCACTCCTACCACGCCCGCGCTAGGGAGATCCTTCGTCGCTCGGGACTTTCGTAGCGAGCTTATCCGAGCTTCCGGTAGAGGCCGGAGAGCTCCCTCCCCACGAACTCGTCCGAGTACGGGCGGAGCACCTCCGGGCTCGGGGTGAAGTCCCCCTCGGAGAGGGCGCTCTCGATGGCGCCAGCGAGCCGCTCGACCATTTTGGGATCCTCTCCCCCCTCGAGCACCCTGCGGCAGTCGTACCGATAGTAGTGGACCCCGTTGGCATGCCCGTAGTCCTTGGTGAAGTTGAGCACCTCGGGCACGACGATCCGCGTCCCTCGTGCATAGGCGTCGAACACGGCGATCGGGAACCCCTCGTAATAGCTCGAGTTCACGAACGCGTGGCTCGAACGGTAGAGCTCGTCCAGGCGCGCGAAGGGGACGGGGTACTCCGGCAGGTCCAGGTCATGGAGCCGACGTACCTCCCGGAGCCAGCGGTCGATCTTGGAGTTCTCCTCGGTGTATTCGGGTTGACGATGCAACAGGAAGCAGACCTTTCGTCGTCCGGGGACCTTCAGGAGGGCCTCGAGGAACTTGGCGGGGCCTTTTCGAGGGTGGTTCCCTCCGACCCACAGAAGGTCGTAGGCCCGCTCCTTGCGACCGGCGGACGGAGCTTGAAGTGGCAGACGGATCAGGTGGGTCTTGCGATGGGCCCCCTCGCCCAGGAGCTCCCGGATCTCCTCCTGGATGGCCGGGTTGATGGCCACGATCGCCCGGGCCCTGGCCGCGGCACGGCGGTACCTCCAGGAGGTCCAGAGCCGGTCCATCGACCGTTGCGTCCGGTCGTAGAACGGGAAGAGGATGTGGTAGGTGACGACGTCAGCCCCACGGAATGCGACCTCGGGCTCCACGGCGTGGTAGAGATGATCCCGGTCGTAGGAGCGCGTCAGGAACTGGAATGCCGGCTTGACCCGCCCGCCCAGCCGCGCACCGTACCGCAGCCCGACCGGGAAGGTCTCCGCCTTCTCGCCCTGCGTGGCCAGCGCTCGTTGGTAGTACTTCGCGGCGTTGCTCATGCTGCTCGGATGCGTCCGCTCGAGGAAGGCGTAGCGGACCGTCCTCACGGGGCCTCCCCTCCACGACCGCCGGCGCGCGTGGGGCTGTGGACACGCTCGAGCGCCTTCGCCAGGACCCGCCGAAGCTCGTGGGCCTGGGCCTCCCATGTCCACTGGGCAAAGGCGGCGTGCCCACTCTCCCCGACGCGCCGCATCCGTCCGGGATCGTGAGCGAGCTCGACGAGGACATCGGCGAGGGCCTTGGCATCGCCCGTGGGGACCTCGAGGAGGTCCCTTCCGCGGGTCCCTAGGTCCACGGAGACGTCCGGCGTGGTCACGATGGGAAGTCCTAGGGCGGCCGCTTCGGGGATCGGAAGAGGTGAGCCCTCGTAACGGGTCGGGAAGACGAAGGCATCCGAGGCGGCGAGCATCCTTCGCTTCTCTTTCCCGTCGATGAAACCGAAGCCGATCTCCTCCTCGGTGGTGTCCTTCGTGCTCCCAGCCTGCAGGATCCTCCAAGGGGCCCCTCGCGCGCGAGCGAGATGGACGGAGTCTCGCAGCACGTCCAGTCCCTTGCGCTTCCAGTCGACGCCGACGAACGACGCATAGAACGTACCCTCAGGCAAGCCGAGATCGGACCGTGCTTGACGACGTTCCTCGGGGGAGATGGGCGGGACCGGGTCGAACCCGTTCGGCAGTACCGCGATCTTCTCCTCCGGGATGCCGTACAGGGCTCGCAGATCGCGACGGTTCATCGAGGAACAGGCGATGATGAGGTCCGCCTTGCGTACGTTCCTCTTCTCGAACCAAGGGATGATCCAGCGTTCGAAACCCAACCCCAGCTGATCTCGGGGCCGGGTACGCTCCCCGAAGCCAAGGAAGCGGGGGCCCACTCCCTGGAACCAGTCGACGCCCAGGATCCCCAGCCTATGTGCGCGGTTGAAGAGCCACCCCGCCCCGGAGTCGGCGGTGGAGATGATCACATCGAAGGAGCGGTCCAGCTCTCCTCGGACCCGCAGGGGTACCTCCCAACTGGGCAGCCGCGTGCGCCCTCCCGAGCTCCAGCTGCGGACGGGGGCAGCTTGGATCCCCTCCCAAGAAGGGGCACCACGAGGACGGCCATCGCGCGTTGGGTAGAAGGCGACCACCTCGTCCCCTTCGGCGACAAGGACCCGGCCGACGGCGCGGAGGAAGCGGGTGTGGCTCCAGATGCTCTCAGCCGGGTGGGCGTGGAAAACGATCCCGATCTTCATCGCCACGACCACGCGCCCACCGTCCTACGGCCACCATTATATCGAAGCTTCCGGGTGGCCGCCCCCAAGGTTGTCGGAGCGCGGGCCCCTTCGTCCGGGTGCGAGCCGTCCGCGTGGGGCCTTCCATCGCTTGCGCTTCAGGTGGAGCTCGCCGGAGTTGCTGTCAAACCTGCTTGACCGCCGGTTATAGACCCCGAGCCCGCGTAGAACGGAGTGTCCAGGGTCATGCGGTCGCCCCGGAAGGGTCTATGTCGTGGGGGAGCGTCGCTCGCGCCCTATCGGGTGCGCTCGGGGCAACTTTCGTCCTCCTCCTCTTGCTCGGAGGAGCGGTCTCCTCGGCGTCGGCGGCGCCTAGCAGGTCGGAGGGCGGGGTACCGGACCCTCCGGCTTTCGATGTCGAGATCGCGGCCACCCCTCAGACCGGTCCGCCACCTTTGGACGTGAGCTTCGCGGCAGCGGTGGCGGGGGCCGTTGGGTCGGTCAACATCACCTGGCAGTTCGGAGATGGCGGCACGTCCCGAGGAGTGGACGCGACCCACCTCTACAAGGTTCCCGGGACCTACACGGCGAAGGCGATCGCGGTCGACAGCACGGGTAGCTCGGCGTCCGCCGAGATGAACATCTCGGTGGGGGCCGCGGCGGTGGCGAGCTCGGGGGATTGGAACTTCTTCGGGCTCTCCCTCGGTGAACTCCTGATCCTGGCCGCGATCGTGGCAGGAGCCGCGCTCTTGGTAGGACCGGTCCTTCGGCTCGCTCACCTGGAGCGGTTCGTCATGGAGCGGGGAAGGCGCCCCGTCCGTGGTGTAGCGGCCCCCTCGGGGGGCCCGGACCTCCTTCCCGGTGGGCGGCCGGTTCCCATGGCTTTCGTTCCCTTTTCGCTGGGACTTCGGTCCGTGGCGCGAACCATTCATCGACGGCCAGGAGGGGACGTGAGCTCCCTGCCCGAGGTGAAGGTGGCTCCATGGCCCGCTCCTTCCCCTCCCCGGTCCAGCTCCCGCACGCGGATCACCCGACGAGGCGACCCCCAGGTCCCGGGGGTCATCTGGGTCCGCTCTCCCGGGGCGGCTTGGGAGAGGGTGGGCACGCTCCCCTGGGCGAAGGCCAGCTTTCCATGGCTCGAGGCGTACCGGCGGACCAACGGTCTCACGGCCGAGACCTGGGTCTGGGTGCTGCCGAAGGGATCACGGCCGACCTCGGCTCCCTCCCGGGTGGGGAACGCGCCGACGAGCGCTCCTCCGCGCGGGCCCGCCCCCCTCGGGCGAGCTTCGCTCCGGCGAGTATAAGGAAGAGCAACTCTCCTCCCCTCCCCGGCGGGACACCCGGGAGGGCATCGGAGCATGACCAAGGTCCTGGTCACGGGAGGGGCGGGGTTCATCGGAGGGCATCTCGTCGACGCGCTCGTGGCCCACGGGGACCAGGTCCACGTTATCGATCCCCTTCTGCCGCAGGTGCATCCCTCCCCACCCGACTACCTGAACCCCAAGGCCAAGTATCACAAGAGCGACGTGGCGGAGGCCCGGGTCCTCTCGAAGCTGCTACCGGGGGCCGAGGTTATCTTCCATCTCGGTGCCGCCGTGGGGACCGCGCAGAGCATGTACCAGGTCGACGGGTACGTTCGTGAGAACTCCCTCGGGACCGCGAAGCTCCTCCAGGCGCTCATCGACCGGAAGCTTCGACCCCGAAGGCTCGTGGTCGCTTCGTCGAACACGATCTACGGGGAGGGCCGGTACCGCTGCGCCAAGTGCGGGCCCATCGCTCCGGGGCTCAGGAGCGAGGAGCAGCTCCTCAAGCACGACTGGGCGGTCCACTGCCCCATCTGTGGGGCTCCTGCGCAACCGGCTCCGACGGAGGAGGGGAAGCCGCTCGACCCGAGCACCGTCTACGCCATGACGAAGTACGACGAGGAGAAGCTCTCCCTCATGATCGGGGAGGCCTACGGGATCCCCACCGTCGCGTGCCGCTTCTTCAACACCTACGGGCCCCGCCAGCAGCTCCACAATCCCTACACGGGGCTCACCGCCATCTTCCTCAACCAGATCCGCAACGGCCACGCCCCGATCGTCTACGAGGACGGCTTCCAGACCCGGGACTTCGTGAACGTGCACGACATCGTGCGGGGTCTCCTCCTGGCGATGGAGCGCCGCGAGGCGGTGGGACACGCCATCAACCTTGGGACCGGGAAGGGGACTTCGGTGCGAGAGGTCGCCCGGCTGCTGATGGACCTTGAGGCACGGGAGTTGCCGCTCAACACCCCGAACAAGTATCGCCCCGGGGACGTGCGACATTGTACGGCGGACATTTCTCTCGCGCGCAAGCTCCTGGGCTACGAGCCCAAGATCGACCTCAGGACCGGTTTGGCGGAGCTCCACGCCTGGAGCCGCGAACGACGCACGGAGGACAAGGTCCGAGCCGCGAACCAGGAGCTCGTGGACCGGGGCATCCTCAAGGGCTGATGGTCAGAGGAGGTCGCGCGCCAACGATGGTCCCCCCCGCTCGCACGGACCGACCCCGCCTCACGGTGGTCCGAGGCACCCAGGTCGCGAACCTCTCCGAGCTGCAGATCTACGCCCATCTCAAGGACCACGGCTTCGACCCCGAACTGCTGGGGGCCCGGAGGACCAACTACAAGGATAGTGACGTTCCGATGCCGGTTCGTCGGCTCGCCACGCCGCCCATCGCTGGACGGATCAGCCGGACGGCCGCCGGCGGGTACCTGATCGGCCAGGTCTCCCCCTACCGCTACTTCCACGAGTACCTGGTCGGGTTCGACCGTGCAGTGCAGGATTCCGACATCCTCTTCCCCGTCGACTTCGGGCACCCGACGAGCTTCCAGTGCCTGAAGCACCGCCCTCGGGCGAAGGTCGTCGTCCAGGTCTGGGAGAACATCCCGTTCAACTGGCCGGAGGACCGGCCGCTCTCCCAGCACTACCGGGCCGTGTTGGAGAAGGCCGACTTCTTCGTGCCCTTCACGCGCAGCGCAGACCGCGCCCTCCGACGCATGGGGGTCGCCTCGGAGCGCCGCTCGCTGGTCTACTGTGGTGTCGACACGTCCGCCTTCCGCCCGCCCTCCAGCCAAGAGCGCGCGTCGGCACGGGCCCACCTCGGCGTCGGGGCGAACGACGTGGTGGTGACGTTCGTGGGTCGCCTGGGCTTCTTCAAGGGCATCTACACGCTGCTGGAGTCGCTCACGGAGGTGGACCGTCGGGTCCGTCTCCAGCTGGTGGGCGCGGGAGAAGAGCGGAAGGCCTCACGCCGAGCCAGGGACCTGGGCGTTGCCGACCGGGTCAAGTTCTGGGGGTGGGTGCCCCACGCGGAGCTCGGTCCCAAGATCCTCTGGGGGAGCGACCTCGTCGTGGCCCCCTCCGTCCCGACCGAGCAATGGCGGGAACAGTTCGACCAGTTCGTCGTGGAGAGCATGGCGGCAGCCCTCCCTGCCGTGGGGTCGAGGACCGGCGGGCTTCCCGAAGTCATCGACCAGGGACGGACGGGCCTCCTCGTGACCCCGGATGATCCCGAGGAGCTCGCTCAGGGGTTGAACGTTCTGGCCACGGACGCGGCGCTTCGCTCGAAGATGGGGGAAGCCGCTCGGAAGCGGGTCGAGTCCATGTTCGACGCGAGGAAGAACGCCGCGACCCTGGGTGAGGTCCTCCGCTCCAAGGTCTTGGGACTCCCCGACTGAGGCGAGAGCGCGCGTCGGGATCACGCGGCGGCTCGCCCGTCGACCCCGTCCTACTTCCCCGGTCCGTCGAGGACCCGATGGTAGGCGTCGAGCAGCCCCCGAACGTGGGCCGCGGGTCGGAAGAGCGCGACGTAGCGTTCCCGCCCCCGCCTCCCCCACTCCTCCATCCGCTTTCGGTCCGCGAAGGACTCGACGATCGCCTCCGACCAGGCCGCCACGTCGCCCGGCGGGAGCAACCGCCCCTGCTTCCCGTCTTCCAACCAGTCCGGGATGCCTCCCAGGTGGCTGCCCAGGGCGGGGCGACCGCGCACGAAGGCCTCGAGCCCGACCAGGCCAAAGTTCTCGTAGCCATCCGAGGGGACCGCGAGCAGGTGGATCCTCCGGAAGAAGCGCTCCTTCTCTTCGCCGTTGACCCATCCAGGGAACTCCACGGCCTGGGCGGTCTCAGGCCCCAGAGCTCGGGCCCGGGCGCGAAGGGCGGGCTCGGCGGACCCTCTCCCGGCCAGGATGAGACGAAGCCCCGGGACCCGCGCACGAGCCTTGGCGAACGCCTCGAGCAGGGAGAAAGGGCCCTTGTACGTCTCCAGGCGCCCCAGGAAGCCGATCGTCGGCTCCCCGTTCGGGAGCGCGGGAGGCGCGGTCTCGACCGAGGAGGGTGCGTCGATGAACGGGGCAAGGACCTGCGTCGGACCAAAGCCGTGGCGCTCCAGGAACTGGGCGGCCGCCCGACTGGGGGCGATGAAGAGCTTCACCCGGGGAGCGACCCGCCGGCGGAAGACCCGGTCCTGAGCCAGCTTGTAGGGGATCCCCAGGCCGACGTGGCAGCCCGTGAACTGGCAACGGGGCAAGATCCTGCCTTCGCAGAGCCGCCCGTCGGGGAGGACCAGCGTCGCGATAGGACAAACGAGCTTCGCGTCGTGGGCGGTCAGGACGGTCGGGACGGAGAGCTTGGAGAGGAGGCGGGCGAGCGGGACGAACCAGCTGTCGAAGTGGTGAACGTGGACGAGGTCGGGGTGGAACTCCTCGACCACACGGCGGAGCCGGAGCAGCCCGGGGGGCTCTGCCCCAAGGTCCTCGGCGAGGCGCCCGGGTCCCATCCGAGCGAGCGGGAGAACCTCCTCCCACGGCTCCGGGCGGTACTCCGAGACCGAGGGGGCGTCCGTGATGCTGACGGTCTTCTGGGGGTGGCCCTCGGCCTCGAGCGCACGACCGACGGACCGCAGGTAGGACTCGGTCCCTCCCGGGGGCCCTGTCCAGTCGTTGATCCGCAGGACGCGCATGGTCCCCGAGGCCCTCTCTCGAGGATGGCCGCACCGCCTATATCATACGGGAGCTCGGGAGGGCGGAGCAGTGGGGTGCGAAGATGCCGGCCGTGGTCGTGCTGGGGCTCGATTCGGTCCCGCCGGAGCTCCTCTTCCAGCGGTTCCTCCCTCACATGCCGAACGTCCGGGGATTGCTCGCGCGCGCGCTCTACGGGCCGCTGCGGACCTGCGAGCCCCCGATCACGGTACCGGCCTGGGCGGTCTTCTTCAGCGGGGTCGACCCCGGGACGCTCGGCGTGTATGGGTTCCGTCATCGGCGGGCCGGGACCTACTTCGACCAGTACACCCCCACCCCGTCAACGCTGCAGACCGCGCCCATCTGGGACCTGCTCTCTCGCAAGGGCCGACGTGTGGCGGTCCTCGGGATGCCCCCCGGGTACCCCCCTCCCGCCGTCAACGGGGTCTACGTCTCGGACTTCCTGACACCTGACAACGCCCCCGACAGCATCTACCCCTCCTCGCTGCGACCGGAGCTCGAGCGGGTCGCAGGCGGGCCCCTGGTCTTCGACGTCGAGTTCCGCCACGACGCTCGGGAGAAGCTCTTCGAGGAACTGCTCGCGATGACCCGTCAGCGGTGGGCGATCGCTCGGGAGGTCTACGCGCGCGGTCCGTGGGACCTCTTCGCGCTGCACGACATCGGCCCTGACCGCTTCCATCATGCCTTTTGGAAGTACTTCGACCCGACGCACCCGCGCCACGACAAGGCTGGACCTTTCCTCGACATCGGGGAACGCTACTACGCGGAGCTCGACAAGGAGATCGGCGGGTTCCTTCGACAGGTTGGGCCCGAGAGCATCGTGCTCGTGGCGAGCGACCATGGCTCGAAGGCCATGGACGGATGCTTCTGCATCAATGAGTGGTTGATGCAGCAAGGGCTGCTTCGGCTCAAGGGGAATGCGCCACCCGCCGGTTCGCCCTTGGAAAAATGCGAGATCAACTGGAAGAAGACCTCGGTTTGGGGCGCGGGCGGATACTACGCTCGCCTCTTCTTCAACGTCAAGGGTCGCGAGCCGGAGGGGTCCCTGAAGGGCTCGGAGGTGGCCAAGATGACGCAACGCCTTGAGCAAGAGCTCTCTCGAGTCAAGCGCCCGGATGGCCAACCCCTGGGAGTTCGTGTCGTCCGACCGGAGACCTCGTACCGCCAGGTCCGGGGAGACCCGCCCGACCTCATGGTCTACTTCGGCGACCTCGCATGGAGGTCCGCGGGGACCGTGGGCCACGGGAAGCTCTTCCTGGAGGAGAACGACACGGGGCCGGATGACGCGGTCCATGGCTGGGACGGTCTCTATGCCCTGGTCGATCCCCGAAGGAGCCCAGCTGCGGGTCAGGGAGGCGCCCGGGAGGACATTCTGAACGTCGCCCCGACCCTCCTCCGTCTCCTGGGGGAGACCCCGCCGAGCTATATGCAGGGTCAGCCCATCGCTCGCTGGATCCCCGAATGACGACGCCCCACCCGGCCCTGCAGCACGTCGCGAAGACCACTGGACCCCCTCCCATCCATCTCGCCAAGAAGCACGGTCGGCCCGGGTTCGTTCTGTGGATGGAGGGTCTCTCCGGCTCCGGGAAGTCGACCCTCTCGAAGACCCTCGCGGCCAAGCTCCACGCCGACGGTTGGAACGTCGAGATCCTGGACGGCGACGAGGTTCGTCAGGGCCTCTCACCCGACCTCGGATTTTCCCGAAAGGACCGAGAGACCCATGCCCACCGTGTGAGCTACGTCGCTCGCGTGCTCTCGCGCAACGGGGTGGCGGTCCTCGTGGCCCTCATCACCCCCTACGAGAGCTCCCGCAAGGCCGCGCGGACCTCCGTCGGCGAGCGCTTCACCGAAGTGTACATCAAGGCCCCTCTGGACATCTGCCAGAAACGCGACGTCAAAGGACTTTACAAGAAGACCCAGTCAGGCCACGTGACCCAGATGACCGGGGTGGACGACCCGTTCGAGGAACCCGCGAACCCTGACCTCGTGGTCGATACCTCGAGCGACTCCGTGGAGACCTGCGCAGGCGTGATCTTGGGCCACCTCAAGGCCAAAGGCTTCCTCCCGAATTAGGGCTCGCCGAGTCCCCTCCACGAGACGGGCCTCTCGTCGATAGGCCGACCGGATCTCATCGGGCGAGGCCCGCGCGCGACCTCGACGATCCGGTAGAGATTCTGGCTCACCATTCACCGAGGGGCGATGCCCTGTTGCCCGAGGGCCTACTTGGGGCATCTTGGTTCCGCCGCACTCGCCCCTGGATCGGAGGCCTAAGCGTACTTCCAGCGGAGGATCTCCACGACGAAAGCGGCGATGAGCCCCATCGCCACCACGACCTCGGGGGGGATCTTGACCGACTTGGTCTCCTCCATGTCGTAGTACTGGATGAGACCGGCCGCGGATTGAAAACCGCGGTTCTTCTGCTCGGCCATGCGCCGGGAAAGGGCCCCTCAGGGTAGAAAAGGGTGTCGTTCCCCCCTCGGCTCCTAAGGGGAGCGTCTCCGCCGAGCCACCCGTACCTGACGGAGTCGATGGACGGCGGGGGCTGCGCTCAAGAACGCGCGGAACTCCTGCAGGACCGCCACCACCCGGGGGTCCTTCTCCACCCGTGCCTGGTCCCGCAGGTAGGCCTTCGTCGAGGCGTATTCCACAACTTCGTGGAAGAGCCCCGGTTCGTCCAAGCTTTCGAAGAGGCGCATCGTGACCCCCCGAGGCTCTTCGTAGACGTCGAAGGCCCTGCGGAGGAACAAGAGGAACGACCGTCGCCTTCGGGCGGGGACCCGGTAGGTCAGAGTGACCGAGGCCGCCGGGCTCAGGGCCCTTCGATGCGCTAGCGCCATCTTCAGCGACCGGTGCGCAGCCGCGGGGAAGCCACGCCCACGACCGGGTCCGTCTCCAGCCGTCGCTCGAGGTCGTGGATAGCCTCCGTTTCCATACGGAGCGCAGATCGATGGCGAAGCAAGGCTCGCTCGAGCAGTAGACGGTCGTGAGCAACCTCGCCCCAGGCGCTCCCCCCGAAGGTCCTCCTCCGCTCGGGCTCCTGGTGCGGCGCGGGGGGGATCCAAGCGCTCGCCTTGAGCTCGGGGAAGCTGCGGTACCATTCGTCCATCGTGAGCTCGCCCCAAGAGCGGTGGGCATGCTCGAGGTCCACGAGGAACCGTGCGACGCGCCGGTGCGCCTCCCGGAACGGGACCCCGTTCCGCGTGAGCTCGTCCGCGAGCTCGACGCTCGCCGTCGGGGAGGCCACACCGTGCGGTGAGGGGGAGGTGTGGAAGCGAGCGGTCCGGGCCATGGGGGCGAGGACCCGCAGGGAGCGCTCGGCCCTTCGAACGCCCTCGAACAAGAGGGGCTTCAGCGTCTGGAGGTCTCGGTTGTACGAGAGGGGTAGCCCCTTGAGGGTGATGAGGTGGGCCGCGCCGAGCCCGATGAGCGGGCCGGCCTCGCCGCGGAGCAGCTCGGCCATGTCCGGGTTCCTCTTGTGCGGCATCAGGCTGGACGTGGTGACGAAGGCATCGTCCAGGTGGATCCTCGCGACCTGGGGCGTCGACCAGAGGACCCACTCCTCGGCGAGCGAGGACAGGTGGACCCCCAGGATCGCGAGCGAACCCAAGGTCTCGCTCGCCGAGTCCCGGTCCGAAACGGCGTCCATGGCGTTCGGATGGGGCTCGCGGAAGCCAAGGGACCGGGCGGTGAGGTGTCGGTCGAGCGGCAGCGAGCTTCCCGCGACGGCCCCTGCGCCCAGGGGGCTGTAGACCATCGACTCTCGGATCCGCTTCAGGCGCGTGGCGTCGCGGGAGAGCCTTCGCGCGTGGACCTGGAGGATCTGCGCCAGGTAGACCCGCTGGGCGTCCTGCAAGTGGGTCGTCGCCGGGACCACGTAGCGCCCCTGCGGCCCCGCCGCCTGGTCGAGGAGCGCCTGCGCCGTGTCCAGGATGAGCCCTTCGAGCCGAAGGAGGGCGTCCCGCAGGTAGAGGGCGAGGTCCGTCGCGACCTGGTCGTTACGGCTGCGTCCCGTCGGCAGCCGCGCGCCCACGTCCCCCAGACGGGCCGTGAGCGCGGATTCCACGTTCATGTGGACGTCCTCGAGCTCGGGGTCGAGCCGGAAGGTCCCTGCCTCCGCCTCTCGGCGGAGCCGGACCAGTTCCCGCACGAGCGCGCGGCCCGCCGGGAGGGGGATGAGCCCCTGCCGCGTCAGCATCCGGGCGTGCGCGAGGCTCCCCAGGAGGTCGAACGGGAGGAGGACCGTGTCCTCCTTCACCGAGGCGCCGAACTCGGCCGCCTCAGGGTGGGGTGGGTGGCGAAACCTTTCCCGAAGCAGGGAGGGCCTCGCGCTCCTCGGCATCCGTGAGGGCCTCCCTCCGACGCGCATAAGCCAAGCGGTTCGCGAGCCCGAAGAGGTGGATGAACCCCTCGGCCGCCTCCTGACGGAACGTGGAGGTCCGGTCGTACGTCGCGAGCTCGTGGCTGAGCAGCGAGAAGGGAGAGCGGCGTCCGACGACCCGGGAGGTCCCCTGGAAGAGACGGAGCGTCACCTGCCCCGTGACCGTCTCCTGAGTGCTCGCAACGAAGGAGCTGAGGGACTCGCGGAGCGGACTGTACCACATGCCCTCGTACACCGTGTCGGCGAACCGGCGGTCCACCAGGCCCTTGAAGGAAAGGAGGTCGCGCGGGAGGACGAGGGCCTCCAGCGCCTGGTGCGCCTGCACGAGCGCGATCGCAGCGGGGCACTCGTACGTCTCGCGCGACTTGATCCCGACGACCCGGTCCTCGACGTGGTCGATCCGACCGATGCCGTGGGCGCCCGCCTTCTGGTTCAGGGTCTGGATGAGGTCCACCGGCTCGAGCGACCGGCCGTTCAGGCTGATCGGGGCGCCGCGCGAGAACCCTACGACCACGTCCTCGGGGACCTTTGGCCACTTCTCGGGGTGGCTCGTCCACTGGAAGACCTCCTCCGGTGGGGCGGAGCCGGGGTCCTCAAGACGTCCGCCCTCGACCGAGCGTCCCCACAGGTTCTCGTCGACGGAGTAGGGCGACTCGGGCTTGACGTGGATCTTGAGCCCGTGCTCCCGCGCGTAGGCGATCTCGTCCTGGCGGTTCATGTTCCACTCCCGGACGGGCGCGATGATCGACAGGTGGGGGGCGAGGGTCTGGACGCCCACGTCGAAGCGGACCTGGTCGTTCCCCTTCCCCGTGCACCCGTGCGCGACGGCGTCGGCGCCCAGCCGCAGGGCGGCGGAGACCAGATGGCGGACGATGAGCGGGCGGGCTAGGGAGGTGGAGAGCGGGTAGACCCCCTGGTAGAGGCAGTTCGCCTGGAGGGCGGGAAAGAGGAACTCCTCGGCGAAGGTCACCTTCGCATCCTCGAGAAAGGCCTCGCGGGCCCCGTTGATGGGCGCGCGCTCCACGGCGTCCTCAAGCTCCCCTTCCTGGCCCACGTCGACGGTGAGGGTGGTCACCTCGGCGCCGTAGTGTTCCTTGATCCAGGGGATGGCGACCGACGTGTCGAGTCCTCCGGAGTAGGCGAGCACCACGTGTTTGAGCTTCCCGGCCATGTTCTTCCTCTTGGGTTTCACACTGCTCCCGGTCCCGCAGGGATAGGGAGCAGAGGAAGGGAGGTCGCGGCCGATGAGCGGGGAGGGGCTTGACGCGGCTCGGGAACGACCCAGGTGCCGCCGCGAGGGGTCCCTTCCGAAGGGACGAGGTCCAGGGTACCGATCCAGACCCCCCGAGCCCCCTCGGACAGCATGCGAAGCGCCCCCTCTAGCTTGGGGATCATTCCACCGTGGACCGTCCCATTCTCGATGAGGGCTCTCGCCTTGGACGGCGTGAGCCGCTCGATCGGTGCTCCATCCGTGCCCCGGACCCCCGGGACGTCGGTTACAAGCAGGAGATCGCCCCCGACGGCCCCGGCGATCCCTGCCGCGAAGAGGTCGGCGTTGACATTGAGAACGCCCCCTTTCCCGTCGGAAGCGAGCGGGGCCAGGACCGGCACGGACCCCAATTGGAACAACGCGAGGAGCAGCGTGGGATCGACACGCGCGGGTTCGCCCACGGCACCTAGCCGCCCCTCCTGGACGTCACGGGCGAGCAGAAGGTCCGCCGAGACCCCCGAGAGCCCGACGGCCCGCAGGCCCGCCTCATTGAGCGCCGAGACCAGGCGGAGGTTCACCGTCCCCGCGAGCACCCCTTCGACGAGCGGGAGGACTTCCGGAGGCGTGACGCGCTGTCCATCGACCTTCTCGACGGGGAGGTGGAGACGGGCGGAGAGCTCCGAGACCTCCTCGCCTCCGCCATGGACCAGGACGAGCGGCCCGCTGCGCCGCGCCTCGGCGACGACCCAACGGACCAGCTGGTCGAGGGCCGGACCGGGGCGGACCTCCCGTCCTCCGACCTTGACCACACGCGGGACCCCCGTCAGGGGTCCCACCGCCTTCGCGAGCCGCATCGCTCTCGTTCCCAAGTCCTCGCCCCTAGGTCCGGTACTGGGCGTTGATCTGCACGTAGCCGTAGGAAAGGTCGCAGCCCCAGGCGGTCGCCCGCGCCGGTCCGTTCCCCAGCTGGACGTCGAGGACGACCTCTTCCAGCCGCTGGAGGACGTTGTGGAGGCGGTGGCCCTGGCCGTTGTCCAGCCCCGGGGCCGGGGTGCCGTGAAGGATGAGCGGCCAGTTCTTCGGCCCGTCGACGAGCCGAACGTCCAGGTCCTGGGTCTCGAAGGTCGCGCCGGAGTATCCCAGCGCACAGGCGATGCGCCCGACGTTCGGGTCGGCGCCGAAGAGCGCCGTCTTCACGAGGAGGGAGCTCGCGACCGAGCGGGCCGCCTGACGTGCCTCGTGAGCGTCCGCCGCCCCGTGGACGTTCACGGTGAGGAGCTTGGTCGCCCCTTCCCCATCGCGGGCGACGGAACGGGCCAGGCGCTCGAGGACGTAGGCGACCCCCCGGGCGAGCGCGGGGTCATCGTCGGCGAGGGCTCCCCCCGCCTCGCCGTTGGCGAAAGCGAGCACGGTGTCGTTCGTCGAGGTGTCCCCGTCGACGCTGATCATGTTGAACGTGCGGTCCGCCTCCCGCGTGAGGAGGCCCTGCCACCCCGGCGTGCTGACCCGCGCGTCGGTGGTCAGGAAGGCGAGGGTGGTGGCGTGAGGAGGTCCCACCGAGGGGGCGATCATGCCGCTCCCCTTGGCCATTCCGCCCAGGCGGGCACGGGTGCCGTCCGCAAGGCGGACCGAGACCGCGGCCTCCTTCGTGCGGGTGTCCGTGGTCAGGATCGCCGTCGCGGCGCGCGTCGAGGCGGGACGATCGGAGGCCAGCGCGTGCACCGCCTGGGGCAAGTGCGATTCGACGCGCTCGACCGGGATGCGCGGGCCGATCACGCCGGTGGCCGCGTGGTAGACCGAGCCCTGGGGAAGCTTCAGCGCCCCTTCTGCGAGCTCGATGACGCGGCGCGAGTCGGCGAGCCCCTCGGGGCCGGTCAGCGCGTTTGCGACGCCGCTCACGACGACGAGGCCGCGGGCCTCCCCGGGGTGCTCCCGCAGGAGCCCTTCGCAGATCTCGACGGGCGCCGCACGCACGCGATTCGTTGTGAAGAGGCCGGCCACCGTGGCCGGTCTCTCGCTCACCAGCAGCGCGAGGTCAGGGCGGAGCGACCGCTTGATTCCGCAGGCGAGTCCGCTGGCCCGGTAGCCCTTCGGGAAGGTGATGCCGTGGTCCGAGACGGAGAACTCCCCGAGGCTCATGGCCCGAGCCCTCCTGCGGGTAGCCCATCCGTCTCGGGAACGCCCAGCATCAGGTTCGCGTTCTGGATGGCCTGCCCCGCGCCCCCCTTCACCAGATTGTCGAGAGCGCTGTAGAGGACCCCCGACGGAGGCGCGGCCTCCGTCGCCAGGTAGCAACGGTTCGACCCCACGGCCCAAGGCAGGCGTGGGATGCCGCCCACGCGGACGAAGGGCTCGCTGGCATAGGCGGCCTCGAGCGTGGGGTTCCACGAGGAGAACGAGGAGGACTCGACCCCAGGGGCGTAGATCGAGCAGAGGAGCCCACGGACCACGGGAACCAGGTGCGGGACGAACGTGAGCTGCGGGCCCTCGCCCGAGGCGACCCCGGAGAGCTCGCTCAGCGCCTGGCGGATCTCCGGCACGTGGCGGTGGTTCCCTCCTCCGTAGGGGTTGACGGAGGCCCCCGCGAGCGGGTGATGCGTGGCGGGGGTCGGCGAAGCGCCCGCGCCCGAGCTCCCGCTCTTCGCATCGACGACGATGTGCGAGGGGAGGAGCCTCTTCTTCGCGAGAGGCAGGAGGGCCAGGAGCGTCGCGGTCGGGTAGCAGCCCGGGTTCGCGAGGAGCTTCGCTCCTCTGACCGCGTCGCGGTCGATCTCGGGGAGCCCGTAGACGGCTTGGGCGAGCCCGTCAGGGTCCGAGTGTGGCCGTCCGTAGGTCGCCTCGTAGGCCGCGGGGTCCTTCAGCCGATAATCGGGACCGAGGTCGACGACGCGGATGCCGCGGGAGCGGAGCGAAGGGGCAGTGCGCAGCGCCTCGCCTTGGGGGAGGGCGAGGAAGGCCAGGTCCACATCGAGCGACGAAGCGTCCGGCTCCAACTTGAGCGCGTGGCCGTCCGCCAGCCAGGGGCAGATGCGGTCGAGGGTCTCTCCGGCGTGGGATTGCGAGACGGCCTGCTTGAGGAGGAGCGAGGGGTGCGAGGAGAGGAGCCTCAGAAGCTCTCCGCCCAAGTACCCGCTCGCCCCAACGACCCCAACCGTACGTGTTGTCATGAGAGGTGGGCGGTGGTGGGGGACTCCTTGGAGGAAGAGAGACGCGCCGTCGAACTTCCCCTTCGCGTCGCGAGAGTGACCGCGCGGCGCCTCGACGCTCCGTGGGACCGTCAGCGGTCGCTCGAGGGACGTCGTGGGTCGCGGCTGTTCCGTGGGGATTACGGATGTCCCGAGGGCGACTCGCGCCGCAGGGGCTCGTCGCCGCCTTGCGGATGTGGGTGGACCAGGTCGCCCAGCACCTGGAAGGCCCCGAGCAGGTCCTTCTCCTCGAGGACGAACGTGCTGTCGGTGTGCGAGCTCACGATCTCGAGGCAGTTGATCCCGCGTCGCGCGAGCGCGTTCGCGAGGAAGGCCAGCACGCCTGGGGTGCGCACGATCGAAGAGGGCGAGCGGACCGTAAGGGCGGCCAGTCCCCGGAAGATGTCGATGACGTAGCCCTTGCCGAGGCTGGGGACCACGCTCGTGAGCAGGTCGTCCTCGAGCAGGATCGTGAGCGCGCCAGGGCCCTGCAGGAGCTGGAGCAGGTGCCGTCGGTCCTTGAGGAGCTCCCCCGCGGCCTCGTCGACCCGGAGCAGGACCTCCCAATCGTTGCGGGCCGCAATGATCGCGACCCTGGTGCGGACCTCGATCCGGGAGCCGTGGATGACCTGGAGGATCCGCTCGTCCTGGGCGACCTCCTGCTGCATCTGCCGCTGGTAGCGGCGGCAGGCGACGGTGACCGCCTCCTCGTTCTTCAGACCCTTCTCCTCGAGGATCCTACGGGCGAGCGCGGTGAAGTTCACGACGTCCCAGGCGAGGCAGTCGCGGATGGAGGGGTGCTCATCGATGTACCTTCGGGTGATGTCCGCCGCGGTCGGGCCTTCCGGCTTCGGCGGGATACGAGGCATGGCCCGGCGGGATGAACGTTCCTCCCCTTGAAGCTGACCAATGGGCCGTGAGGCAGCAGCCCGCCGGGTGATCGTTGTTCCGGGAGCAGAGAACCCTTCTCGACTTCACCCAGGTTCAAGAATGCCGAACACGATGCCTTGAACCAGACTGAGCATTCCCCCGGACAATAGGCAAGCCTCAGGAGCCGCTCTTGAGAAACCATCCCCTGGACGCTTCCCTCCCCAGGCCGGATGGGCCACGTGCCCCGCATGGCGGGAACCCGCCAGCCCGACGGGTCCTTGGGCGTGGAGTTCGGGAGCTCCGCATCTTGTTCCCGCTGCTGGTCTTCCTCCTCGTCCTCACGCCGTCCTTGGGAGGCGGGGCGGGGACGGGCCAGGAGATTCTCCACCGCTCGCAAGCTGTAGCAGGGGCTATCTCCGCTCCCGGGTCCACCTCGGTGACACCCTCTCCGCCAGGGCCCCTCCTTTGGTCCTACTCGGACGGCGGTTCCCCCGACCCGATCCGATCCCAGGCTGGAGTGGCGAGCTTCTCGCTTGGTTCGATCGGCTATGTTGATGTCATCGGGGGTTCGGGTCCCTGCGGCCTCTACTGCAACGACGATTGGGAAGTGAACCTCAATGCTCTTGCGTACCCAACTTGGTTCCATGAGCCCCCGCCCACGAACGTCGGACGGAAAGGGCCGAGCTTGGCCTTCGACCCCGCCTCCAACGAGCTCGTGCTATTCGGGGGACTGAACGGTACCCTTGGAGCGCTCAACGATACCTGGACGCGCGTCCTCTTGGTTCGAGGATGGGCGCCCGTCGCGGGGGCTGCGCCGCCGCCCCGGTGGGATGCTGCGTTCGCCTACGACCCGGCCCTCGGGGGAGTGGTCCTGTTCGGGGGCCTCGGGCCGGGAGGACAGCCGCTCGGGGACACCTGGCTGTTCCGTGGCGACCGGTGGACGCCCATCGTATCCTTGGTGTCCCCTGCAGCCCGGTCTGGCAGCTCACTAGTATGGCAGGGCGACGAGGAGAGGATGACCCTTTTCGGGGGAAACGGGAGTGCTGGCCCCCTCTCGGACACCTGGGGACTCGCCTCAGGCGGGTGGTACCCTTTGTCGCCGACCCTCACGCCCTCGCCCCGCACCCTGGCGGCCGTGGGTTCGGACGGGGCGGGGGACCCGGTGATCTTCGGTGGATGGGGAACACCCGGATACCTCAACGACACGTGGATCCTCTACGGCGACAACTGGAGCGAGCCGACCGTTGAGACCGTAGCAAGGCCCGCCGCAGCTGAGGGCGCGATCCTGGTCCCTGACGCTGGTGCCACCCCCAACGACCTCCTACTGTACTGGGGAAAGGGTGAGGGCGGATACTCGATTATCACGTGGGGGCTCCGGGTCCAGAACGGTGGGAGCCCTTCGTCCCCCCCTCCTCTTAGGGTGGCGGCGCAGGCCTCAGGATCGAACGGAACGAGCCCGTTCGCAGCATCCTTCGAAGCATTGGGGAGCGGGGGGGTGCCCCCCTACGGCGAGGTGTGGGGCTTCGGGGACGGCACACCACCTTCCATCAACCCGTATCCTCGGCACGTCTTCGCCTCTCCGGGCAATTATCTCGCCCACCTTCTCCTGCAGGACACCGCTTCTCCCCCGGCGACCGCGAGCGCCGACCTGGCGGTCCACGTCCATGCCCCTAACGGATCGTTCGCGGTCAACGTCTCGGCGACGGAGCGGTCGGGCCCACCTCCGCTCACGACGACCCTATTTGCCACCCCGTCGGGGGGTATGGGCCCGTACAGCTACCGCTGGCTCTTCGGAGATGGCACACCATCCTCTCGAGCACCCTCCCCGACACACATCTACAACGCTTCAGGGACGTTCGTCGCGCGGTTGTTCCTCAACGACAGCCGTGGAGCGAGCGCCAACTTCTCCTACACGATGCGTGTCGTGGCCTCGGGACTTGCGGTCGCCTTCACCGCCTCGCCGTCGCAGGGCCATCCCCCCATCACGGTGGCCTTCCACGCGAGCGCCCAGGGCGGAGACCCCCCGTACCATTACTTCTGGAGCTTTGGCGACGGGAACTCGTCGTACGGTGGGAACGCAAACGCCACCAACCTCTACGGGAGGGCCGGGACGTTCGAGATCCGGGTCACGGTCCTCGACGCACAGGGAAGTAACGCGACTGCAAGCGAGGCCATCCTCGTAACGCCCCCACCCCCGTTCGTCCCTCCCCCCCCCACGCTCTTGGAGAAGGTGGCGCGCCTCCTCGCCCCGGTGGTTCGAGGGCTGTCAAATCCCTGGGTCCTCGGTTCGCTAGTCCTGGTGATCGGCGGCACCGTGACGCTTCGCTGGGGACTCCCGACCGTCCGGCTCCGAAGTTCCGTTCGCCGGGGGAAGTCCTCCCTCAATCATGAAGCGACCTGGGGGGTCGCGGAGGTGGAGGTCGTGGTACACGGATTTCGCCACGGAGCCCAACTCTCCGACCTCCTCGGCAGGCTTCGCCCACTTGTAGAGAGGGACGCCCGCCGGCTCGCTTCCCACCTCACCTGGCATCCCGGTTCAGCTGCCACTTGGTTGGCCCGTCGTGCGTTGCTTCTCGTACCCCAACTGCTCATTGCGGCCACGGTCTTGTTCATTGGGCTGAGGGCCCTGCCGGGGCTGGTCGTAGGCCCACCGACCTTCCCCGGAATCCCGTTCGGCCCCCTGGGGTTCCTGCAGGCATGGTGGAGCTACGTCTCGGAGCTCCTGGGCGGGGGGCTCTCCGACCCCTATCTTGCTGCGAACCTCCCCTACACGCTGCAGTTCATGGGAGTGATCGTGCTCCTGAGCGCAATCATTTCCTACCCCTTGGGCGTTCTCGCGGGCTGGAAACAGGGTGGGGTCGTCGATCAGTCCACGAGGTTCGCGGGAGTCCTAGCGAACTCGTTCCAGATCTTCGTCGTCGCGCTCCTGACCCTGGTGGGAGCATGGCTGTGGTACTACCAGACCACGAACGGGGACTTCCTCGTCTCGAGCCTGCCTTCCATCCTCTGGGACGACCAGAACATGGGAGGGATCCCTCCTTGGGTGTCGGTCTTGCAGGCGACGTCTCCCACGGGCTTCCCGCTCGTCGACGCGCCCCTTCACGGCGCGTGGGCGTTCGAGCAGGTGATGTTGCTGAAGATCCTTGTCCAGGCTCTGCCCATCGCCGGAGTCTACTCGGCGATCTTCCTCCGGTATGCGAGGCTGGCAACCCTGGAAGCCGCTCAAGCCTTCAGCAACACCGGGGGGAGAGCGAAAGGGCTGGCTGAGAGGACCCTGCTTTGGCGGCACACCGCACGGCGCATTCAACCCACCTACGCTGAGATCTTCGGCGCAACCTTCCCGGTCCTCCTCTCGCTCCAGGTCGTGGCGGAGTGGTTCTACGACGACCAGGGCGTCGGGAGCCTCTTCGTCGTCCAGCTGCCCTGTCTCTCCTCGCTGGTGAACTGCACGCCTATCCAGGAGGCGATGACCTCGCTCACGATCGGGCGACTCGCCTTTCTGCTTCTCCTTCTCACCTTCGTCGCGAACCTCGTGGGGGATGCGGTCTCCAGGGCACTTGACCCGGTGGGGAGGGTCGCATCAAGATGACCAGGGCGAGCGAGCGTCAAACACGAAGCGAAGGTGAGGTGAAGGAACACGTAGCCGCCCCAGACCAGCGTCCTGGGAGCGAGACGCCCCATGGGCAGAGCGTGACCTCTCCTCCGGCCAGGAGGGCGGAGAGGCACGAGACGGCTCCCACCGGTGGTGACCCCCATCCGGCCTCCCCACGGTCCCTGAGACCTCCTTCGAGTACCGTTGGAGGCGCGTCCGAGACGCACCGTAGGTCGCGCCGCAGCTCCCGAAAGGCCCGCGGGTTGCGCGCCCGGTGGCGAAGATTCCGTCGGGGGGTCTTGCGGCCTAGGGCCCGCGCCTGGGCCAGGTTGTGGGGCAACCTGCCTTTGGTGACAGGACTGCTGCTACTCGCGTTCTTTGTCGCCGCGGGACTGGTGGCCCCCCTCCTCTACCCGGGCAGCGGAGGTTCGCTCGCCGTGGACCACGGGGTCTTCGACAACTGTTCAGCTCCTTCCCCACCGACCGCTCAGCTCGCACCCTTCGGGGGGGGCCCACATCCTCTGGGGCAGACCGCCCATCTCGGGCTCGACGTGGCCCAAGGGCTGTTGCTGGGAACCCGGTGGGACCT
Source organism: Thermoplasmata archaeon (assembly GCA_028864975.1). Lineage (GTDB taxonomy): Archaea > Thermoplasmatota > Thermoplasmata > Lutacidiplasmatales > UBA184 > JAKAAX01. The sequence goes on from JAGWLG010000001.1 coordinate 120,829, forward strand.
TCTCTTGATCGCCTTCCTCGTCGGAGCCTCGGCGCTGGTGGGAGCCCTCCTAGGGGCTATCGCCGGGGCGATGGGGGGACGGGTCGAGAGCATCCTTTCACCGATCCTGGATGGCACCCTGGCCTTTCCTCCCTTGATGGTCATGGTCACGGTCCTTGCGGTGACCTACTCGGGCCCCCTCGAGGGATCCCGAATGGTTGTGTTCCTCTTCGGCATGCTCGCCGTGCTCTGGGCCCCCTTCGCCCAAGGGGTTAGGGCTCAGGCGCGTTCCACCGCACACCAAGCGTTCGTGGAGGCGGCCAAGGCCTCTGGGGCGAGATGGCCGAGGATCCTCCTCCGCCACATTCTGCCCAACTGCTCTGCGCCGGTCCTGGCCCAGGTTCCAAGCTCGGTCTTCAGCGTCTTCTTCGTCCTGGGATTCTTCCAGTACTTGGGTCTCGTTGCCGAGAGCAGCGTGGTTCCGAACTGTGGTACGGTTAGGGTCGGGCTTGGGGTGGTACACAGCATTCCCTCGGGCCTGTTCCTGATCGTCCCTTCGGTACGGTTTCCCGAGTGGACCTGGACGTTGGCGAACGGGCTCTCTGGGTTCACCGTCGGATCGATCCTACCGGAGTGGTGGGGCTACCTACTGCCAACTGCCTGGATTGCGCTCTTCCTTCTGGCCGTCACCCTCTTCTGCGACGGGCTCGCCGCGCACCTCTCGCCGTTCCGTGGCCGATAGGCGATCCCCGCGAGCGACCCCAACTGTCGCAAGGTCGAGCTCGCGGTTGCGCATCATGCCCACCCGTTCGACGGGCCGTTGTCGGACCTTAAGCCCGGCACGCGCTCGGGTCCCGTATGGCGAGCGCCTCCGAGCTCACGTTCCGAGTGGCCACCGAGGCGGACCTGGCCGTGGTCCTCGGGCTCTTGACGGAGGCGGCCGAGTGGGCCCACGAGCGCGGGATCGAACGGTGGTGGCCCGCGCCGTTCCCGGAATCCTGGGTCCTGCCCTCCATCGAACGGCGCGAGGTGGTCGTCGCCTCGTGGCGGGGAGAGGTCGTTGGCAGGCTCACCCTGACGAGAGAGGACCCCCGGATGTGGGGGGAGCGACCTCCCGAGGCAGGCTATGTCCATCGCCTGGCGGTCCGACGGGAGCTCGCGCATCGTGAGCTGGGAGGCGCGCTCCTCTCCTACGCCGAGAACGAGGTGCGCCGATGGGGTCGGTCGAAGCTCCGTCTGGACGTCAGTGCCACGAACCTCGACCTGATCCGGTACTACTTACGGAAGGGTTTTCACGAAGTGGGTCGGGTGACCGGGGGTGCCCCGGCGGGTATCTTCGCCTCCTTGCTGATGGAGAAGGAGATCGAGGGCACGTCCCGGCGCTAACGGTAGCGCCGTCCGTAGAGAAGGACGTCCTCGATCGCGTCCTGGACCGAGGTCCGGATCCCTTGGGAGAGCCCGAACCCGAGGGAAGCGACCGGTCCCCCGGCGAGCCGCTCGAAGAACGGCTTGGGAGGGGAGAGCTCGACCGTCCGTTTCGCCGGGACGCCGGCCGAGTGCGCGAGGTCCTCGAGGGCCTTCTCCCGGTCGCCGAGGGCGTCGATGAGCCCCATCGCGAGCGCCTGCTTGCCGCTCCAGAACTCTCCGGTGGCGAGCTTCAGGATCTCCTCCCGGGGTCGCCGCCGCTCTCTCGCGACCACGTCCACGAAGGAGTTGTAGCTCACTTCCCCGACCTTGAGGAGCTTCTCCCGCTCCTCCGGGGTCAGAGAGCGCAGGCCCTGGTAGGCGTCCTTGTGACGCCCATGGTGGAGGAGCTCCACCTCGACCCCGATCTTCTCGAGCAGCCGTTGCGCGGCAAAGTGCGGCATGATGACCCCGATGGAACCGACCTCCGACTCCTCGTAGGCGTAGATCCGGTGAGCTCCTAGGGCCGCCATGTACGCGCCCGAGGCGGCGATGGCCCCGACGGCGGCGACCACCGGCTTCACCTTCGAGACCCGCTTGACCGCCAGGTAGAGGTCCGTCGAGGCGATGTCCTCACCTCCGCCGCTGCTGATGTCCAGGAGGAGCCCGCGGAACTTGGACTTCTCGCGCACGAAACGCAGGATTCTGAGGTAGGGCTCGACCGATCGCTCCCGGATCGTGCCCCGGAACTTCACCTTGGCGAGGATCGGTCCTACCATACCACCGGGAACTCCACCGGCCGGTATATGATGACGCGGTGGAGCGCTGGCGGCTCGCGCCCGGCGCGGCCGATGGACGGACCCGTCCGGGTGGAGCCGCGCGAGCGAAACGGCTCCTCAGGTCACGGTGATCGTCCCGGACATGAACCCTGGCTGCCCCATCGACCAGCCGTCGCAGGGGGCCTGGCATTCCCAAAGGACCGGGCCGGTCGTGTTGAAGTAAAGGGCGAAGGTGGTCGACCAGCCGCTCGGCCCATCGGACTCGTGGAGCGGTACGTTCCAACCCGAAGTCGTGCTCTGCGGCAGCGCGCTGAACGTATGGGAGACATCCCCCAAGGGGATCTCGCTCGCCGCGGTGCCCCAGCTGGAGGGGAGGCTTGCCCCCACGTGCTCCACTCCCCCCACGACCCCCGAAACCTGGGCGACGGGGGTGGCGACCGGGTTCTGGCCGTTGTCGAAGTTCGTGATGGTGAAGATGATCTCCGTGTGATCAGGGACGGTGAAATTCGCGGGGGTGAACTGGTCGCTCCCGTTGAACGGGGAGGCACACCACGCGCATCCTCCTTTGATCGCCAGGTACACGTAATCGGGCGCCGGGGGCGGCGGAGGGGTCGGCTTGGGGGTGGGCGCGGCCTCGGCGGCATGGGGCCCCAGGCCCCAGACGACCCAGGAGAGGGAGATCACCAGGGCAACGACGAAGATCTCCGCGAAGAGGCGGTTCCACGACGAGGACCCGAAACCGAGGGAGCTGGGCTTTCCACGGGGCTTCGCGACGAGGCTCGAGGTCGACTTCATGCGCAGTGGGTCCCGGGGCGGGTAGTAAAGGAGGAAGTGCAGTCGGATTGAGCAACCCGAGGCCGTTCGACCGCGAGCTCCGGTGTCGGCCACCGCCCGCGTCAAGACACTTATACGCGGGTGACCCGAGGCCCCCCACGGAGGGCGAGCGTGGCGGAACCGAGGCAGGGAGAGATCTGGATCGAGAAGTATCGACCCCGATCGCTCTCGGAGATGGTGGGCCAGACGAAGATCGTCCCGCTCCTCCAAGCCTACGTGAAGAAACGGACCCTGCCCCATCTGCTCTTCGCGGGCCCTCCTGGGACCGGGAAGACCACGGCCGCGCTCTGCCTCGCGAGGGACCTCTACGGCGAGGATTGGCGAAGCTCGTTCCTCGAGCTCAACGCGTCCGACGAGCGCGGGATCGATACCGTGCGCGGGACGATCAAGAACTACGCGCGGAGCGCCCCCTTGGGTGAGGTCAACTTCAAGATTCTGTTCCTGGATGAGGGGGACAATTTGACTTCTGAGGCCCAGGCAAGTCTCCGGCGCACGATGGAGCGGTACTCCTCGATCTGCCGGTTCATCTTGTCCTGCAACTACTCCTCACGGGTCATCGAACCGATCCAGTCCCGCTGCGGGGTCTTCCGCTTCAAGGTGCTCCAGCCTGAGGAGATCCGCGCTTACCTGGAACGGATCGCGAAAGCGGAGGGCAAGACCGTCGTGCCCGAAGCGTACGATGCGATCCTGAAGCTCTCGGAGGGCGACATGCGAAGGGCGGTCAATCTCCTGCAGCTCTCGGCGACGTTCTCGGACAAGGTGGACCCGGACACGGTCTACGAGAGCGCGGCCACGCCCCTCCCCCGCGAGGTCGAGGGGATGGTCAATGCCGCCATCGGCGGCGACTTCCAGGGGGCCCGCGACAAGCTCTTCACGCTCTTCACCGAGCGCGGGGCGAGCGGAGAGGACGTGGTGAAGGCGATTCACAGCTACCTCGCGACGCTTCCCATCCCCGATATCGAAAGGGTGAGGATGGTCGACGCGCTCGCCGAGGTCGAGTATCGGATCGTCGAGGGGGCCTCCGAGCGGATCCAGCTCGAGGCGTTCCTGACCCGGCTCATCTTGCTACGTTCCGCCGTGACCACGGGCGCCGGGACCAAGAGCGCCGCTCCCGGGCGATGAAGCGAACGTATTCCCGGCACCAGGGGGCCCGCCGCCCTGGTGGGGGCTCGACCGGCCAGCGCAGCATCACCGCGAAGCCCCTAGTCTACCGCAGGGCCGTCGTGGAGGGCGAGATCGCCCTCTCGGGCCGAGCGCGGGTGGCGATGGCCGAGGGGACCGTGGAGAAGGGCGACCCCCGTGCCGCCGCCGCCTTGGCTGGTATGTCCGCGATGAAGCGGACCGCAGAGCTGATCCCTCACTGCCACATCGTCCCGCTCACGTGGAGCCGGGTCGATCTGGAGCTGACGGAGCGGGGCGTTCGGGTCCGCGCGGAGGCCGAGGCACGGTGGTCCACGGGTGTGGAGATGGAGGCGCTCGTCGGGGCGACGGTCGCCCTGCTCACCGTGTGGGACATGGTGAAATACCTCGAGAAGGATTCTCGCGGACAGTACCCCGAGACGGTCCTGGGTCCGGTCCGTGTGACGGAGAAGGTCAAGGGCCGTTCGGGGGGACCGAGGTAGCATGACGTCCCCTGGCTCGAACTACGCGCCGACCTCGCACGCGGGAGCCGTGTCGGCTCCCCGAGCGGCCACGCCACCATCGCCGTCCCACGGCGGCGCCGAAGCCGCCTCTCGCCACCATCTGGGCGCGACGCGCGCCCTGGTCTTCGGCGTCCTCACCACGTCGGACACGCACACCGAGGACGACGACGAGTCCGGGAGCGCCGTGAAGCAGATCCTCACGGAGGCCGGGCACAAGGTCGGCCACTACGGCCTGGTCGCCAACTCGGTCGCGGACATCCGCGAGGCCGTCGGCAAGTGGCTGGACGACCCGAACCTCGAAGCGGTCGTCACGATCGGCGGGACCGGGGTGAGCTCACGCGATGTGACCGTCGAAGCGCTCGCCGGGATGGGGGGGAAGCCGCTCGAAGGGTTCGGCGACCTCTACCGCATGCTGAGCTACCAGGAGGTAGGCCCGCTCGCCGTGCTTTCGCGGGCGAGCCTGTTCGCGATCCAGAACCGACCGGTCTTCGCGATCCCCGGCTCCGAGAGGGCCTGTCGCCTCGCTCTGAGCAAGCTGGTCGTCCCGACCGCCGAGCACTTGGTCGACGAGCTCGCGCGTTGAGCGTGTCGCTCCTCGAGCGAGGAGCGGTCGACCATGGGCGACGCAAAGGGGTTTATCTCGAAACACGTTGGGGACGGGTAGGTGAACGTCATGGGTGTCAAGGACCTCGATGCTGCGAGCTTTACGAAGTTCCCTCAGGAGAACTCGGTCGCTCTCGTCGATGTGTGGGCTCCGTGGTGCGGGCCCTGTCGCATGGTCTCTCCCATCGTCGAGCGGCTGTCGAAGCGATACGAGGGGAAGGTCGGGTTCGGCAAGCTCAACTCGGACGACAACTCCGAGACGGCGCAGCAGCTGGGCGTGATGAGCATCCCCACGCTCCTGTTCTACAAGAGCGGAAAGCTCGTCGATCGCATCGTCGGGGCGTACCCCGAGGATGTCATCGAGGAGCATCTCAAGAAGCTCCTCTGATCGGAGGGCCGTGTCGAGCCCCCCGTGAGGTGGGGGCGAACGGGTCAGGTCAGCTCGTGGAGGCCAGGTCGCGGGTCCACGTCTCGGTTCTCGCGATCATGCTCAACGAGAGCTCTGCCTGAAGGCCAGGCGAGAGGGCTTGCCCTTCCTCCGTGATGAGGAACGTGCGGGACGCTCCATGGTCCCTTGAGCGCTCCAGGGCCCCTCGGACGAGAGTTGCTAACGTGGCCTCCGGTGCGGTGGAGCTCGAGCCCTCCGCCATCGGGACAACCAGCACGTAGGCGTTGGGGCTGTCCGGACGTGTCCAGATCCGTGCCAGGAGCCCTCTCGGGCCCTGGCCCGCGACTAGCTCATCCCTCGACCAACCTTGCGCAGAGAGGGCGAGCTCGACCGGCAACATCCAGCGGCCCCGGAGCGGGAGCGTGGTCGCGCGCGCCTGGACGGACCGGGCGGTGGCGACCTCTTCCTTCGTCGCTTCTCGGAGCTCGGAGGACCTCTCGAGCTTCGTCGCCCCACGAGGTGGCCCAGAAGCTTCCCCCTTCGACCATACCCACCTCTTCCGGAAGACCCAGCCATGCCGTCGGTAGAGGGCGATGGCGGTGGCGTTCGTCGAATCGACATCGAGCGCCATCCTCCGCCTTCCTCGCTCGAGGCTCCAGCGCTGCGCGGTCCGCACCAGCTCGGCGCCCACCCCCTTCCCGCGCTCCGAAGGCAGGACCCCGACGGCCGCGACGTAGCTCCATCCGTGCTGGAAGAGGAGGAGCGTCGTTCCGATGAGCTTCCCATCCCGCTCGGCGGCGAGGAACCGAACGGGGGTCCTGTGGAGGACCCGTAGCAGGGCCAGGAGCGACCAGGTCGGCCCCTGGAGGACCGGGCGGAAGTCCCGTTCGGTGAGGTCGAGCAGTCCTGAGCGGCGGTCGAACTCTCCAGCTTCGCTCACGACGATCTGTTGGTAGATGCGCCGCTCCCCCTTCCGAAGGTCGCGCACGAAGCAGGGGGGGTTGGTCACAGGGTTCCTCAGCGGACCCGTAGCGGCGACGGGCTTGAACTCTCGGAGGCAGAGCGCACGCCCCCGTGGGGCTTTATCACAGGATCTGGTGGTGAGGGTTCGCCACCCCTGGGATGCCGGTGCGCCGGTGGCTCAGCCTGGATAGAGCGTTCGGTTCCTAACCGAAACGTCGTGGGTCCGAATCCCACCCGGCGCGTAGGCTCCTCTGAGAGGGGGCCGGGAGGGCCCTGGGCATGCCGAGAGGTCGAGAGCGGAAGAACGGGCGACAGGGAGAGGGCGACCGCGCTTCCTATCGGGGTCCCCGACGCTTCCTCTCCGCCGGTCGATACGAGGTGGAGCGCGAATGGCGCCGTCTCGAAGGGACCCCCCAACGCGACCTGCTGAGGACCCTTCGAGAGCGGTTCCTGCGTCGGAGCTTCCCGACCCCGCTTCCCGAGGGTCGATGGGCGGTCGAGGTCGGACCGGGCCCCGGGCGGTTCACCCCGGTGCTAGCGGAGACCTCCGCGCAGCTGCTCTTGGTGGACCTCTCGCGCGAGATGCTCCGAGCGGCGGCGGTCCGCCGCGAACGAGGGCTCGGGTCCCGAGGGAGGAGGGCCACCCTCGCGCTGGTCCTGGGCGACGCGACCGCCTGGCCGGTGCGTCCTGGGACGATCGAACGGTTGACCGCCATCGGGAACGTCGTCGGCTTTTCGGGAGATCGGGCCGAAGGGATCCTCCGCGAGCTCTCGGCCAGTCTCGCCCCGGGGGGAGAGATCGTGGTCGAGAGCGTATGCCCGACCACGACCCTTCCGAAGTTCGCCGCACGGTGGCGGCGGGACACCCGAGCGCCGGTGCTGGCAGGGGACCCCGAGCTCCGTCTGCGCCCGCTCCTCGGTCAGGGGTGGGAGCGGCACCACGTTCCTGGGGGCCCCCACCCCTCCTCCGCCGAGTTCCACTTCTTCCACCCCCGAGAGATTCGGGAGGCCCTTGCGCGCCTCGGTATCGAGGTCCGGGAGCAGGAGGTCCTCGCCCCTCTGAGCGGCGACAACCCTGAGCTTGTGGGAAGGATCGCGCGAGGAGGCCCTCGTGGGCTCGACGAGCTGGTCCGTTGGGAGGAGGCGGCGGGGCACCGGCCGGAGTTCCTGGAGGCAGGGGGCCACGCGCTCACGCTCGCTGTCCGCCCTCGGTAGCGACCGACACCTCGATGTCACCCCCGGGGAAGGTCGTTCTGTGAAGGTGGCGAGGGGCCTTCCCCCTCCGACGGAATCCGGGTCACGATGTCGGAAAGCCCCGAGAAGGACTATTATGCGGAGCCAGCTCACGAGCGCGTGCGTGGTCCCGGGAGCCCTCTGGCCAAGGCGATCCTTGGGTCGGGGTCGCTAAGAACCCCCGCTCTGGGGGGTGAGCGATGATGGCGCCTTCCGCGTTGATCCCGGCTCCGTCCGAGCGGTCCGACCTGCGGGAGGAGCTCAATCGGGCGCTCCGTGCCGAGACCCTAGAACTTCACGGAAGAGTCCCCCCCCAGCTCGAGCCCGTGGTCCACGTGGAATCCTTGAGGTTCATCGCCGCGCTCTGCGAGCGTTTCGAAGCCCGGCGGAACGAGCTGCTATCGAAGCGCGAGGTCTATCAGAGGCAGATCGACGGCGGGACGCTTCCCGGGTTCTCCGCCGAGACGGAACATGTCCGTCGGTCGTCCTGGAGCGTCGCGCCGCCGCCGGAGGACCTCAAGGACCGTCGGATCGAGATCACCGGGCCCACGGACCGCAAGATGGTCATCAACGCGCTCAACTCGGGGGCGCAGGTCTTCATGGCCGATTTCGAGGACTCCCACGCCCCCGCGTGGAAGCTCACGCTCGAGGGCCAGAGGAACCTCTACGACGCCGCTCGGGGCCGCATGGAACACGTTTCAACCGAAGGGAAGGCCTACGTGCTCCGAAGCCCGCACGCGGTCCTGATGATGCGACCGAGAGGCTGGCACCTGGACGAGGAGGGGCTCTCCTTCGGGGGAGAGTCGGTCCCGGCGAGCCTGTTCGACTTCGGCCTTTTCCTGCACGCGAACGCCTCTTCCCTGCGCTCGCACGGGTCCGGGCCCTACCTCTACCTCCCGAAGCTCCAGAGCGCGGAGGAGGCTGCGTTGTGGGACGACGTGCTCAGCTTCTCGGAGGAGCTCCTGGGGCTCCCGCGGGGGAGCGTCCGCTGCACAGTGTTGATCGAGACCCTTCCCGCGCTCTTCCAGATGCACGAGATCCTCCACGCGCTGCAGCGGAGGGTCCTCGGGCTCAACTTCGGGCGATGGGACTTCCTGTTCAGCTTCATCAAGACCCTGCGGGCCCACCCCGACTTCATCCTCCCGGACCGTGCCCGCCTCACCATGGACACCCCGTTCATGCTCGCGGCCTCCCGCTACCTGGTACGTACTTGCCACGAGCGCGAGGCCCAGGCCATCGGCGGCATGGCCGCGGACATCCCGGTGCGGGACGACGCGGAGCTCAACGTTGAGGCCATCTCCCGCGTCCGCGCGGACAAGCTCCGGGAGCTCGACCACGGCTACGACGGGACCTGGGTCGCCCATCCGGGACTGGTCCCGGTGGTGGCGCGGGTCTTCTCGGTCGCTCCCCCCCTTCCGACCCCTTCCTCGCCGGGGCACGACCCTAAGGTCTCGGACCTCATCGTGCTCCCGCCGGGCGGGGCAAGCGAGTCCGGGGTGCGGGCGGACCTCAACGCGGCCGTGCAGTACCTGGAGTCCTGGTTGCGCGGCGTCGGAGCGGCCGCGATCCACTATCGGATGGAGGATACCGCGACGGCGGAGATCTGCCGAACGCAGCTCTGGCAGTGGTTGCACCTGGAGGTGGAGCTCTCGGAGGGAGGCAAGCTCACCCCCGAGCGGCTCTCCCGGCTCACGGACTCCGAGATGCAGGTGGTCCGGCGCGAGGTGGGAGAGGAACGTTGGACCCACGGAGCCTTCGCGCAAGCCCGCTCCCTGCTCGACGAACTGATCGCCGCTCCGGAGCTGGAGGAGTTCCTGACGCTCCGGGCCGGTCCCTACGTTGACGGATCCCCCCTGGGGTTGGACACATGAACCACGAGGCGATGAAGGACGCGAACCAACTGGCGGCGAGCTGGCGAAAGGAAGAGAAGTGGCGCGGGATCGTCCGGCCGTACAAGGCCGAGGACGTCGTGCGCCTGAGGGGGACGCTTCCGATCCGCTACACCCTGGCGGAGATGGGCGCGGAGAAGCTCTGGCATCAGCTGGCGACCCAGCCCTTCGTGCCCGCGCTCGGCGCCCAGACGGGGAACCAGGCGGTCCAGATGGTCCAGGCGGGGCTCCCCGCAATCTACGTCAGCGGCTGGCAGGTCGCCGCCGACAACAACGAGGCCGACGAGACGTACCCGGACCAAAGCCTCTACCCCTCGGACAGTGTTCCTCACTTGGTCCGTCGGATCAACAACGCCTTCAAGCGGCAGGATGAGCGCAAGCACGCGCTCAACGGCGAGCCGATCGACTGGTTCGCCCCGATCGTCGCCGACGCGGAGGCGGGCTTCGGAGGGCCTCTCAACGCCTTCGAGGTGATGAAGGACATGATCGAGGCGGGCGCCGCGGGCGTTCACCTCGAGGACCAGCTGTCCAACGCGAAGAAGTGTGGCCACCTGGGCGGGAAGGTGCTCGTCCCTTCGCGGGAGTTCTTGTGGAAGCTCCACGCGGCCCGGCTCGCGGCCGACGTCATGGACGTGCCGACCCTGCTCATCGCACGGACCGACGCGCTCAACGCCCGCATCGTGACGAACGACGTCGACCCGGTCGACACGCCCTTCCTGAACGGCAAGCGGACGTTCGAGGGGTACTACGAGTACAAGGGGGGCATCGAGTGCGCCATTGCGCGCGGGCTCGCCTACGCTCCCGTCGCCGACATGGTCTGGTTCGAGACCTCCTCACCCGACCCCGACGAGGCCCGGTCGTTCGCCCAGGCGCTGCACGCGAGGTTCCCGGGGAAGCCGCTCGCGTACAACTGTTCCCCCTCCTTCCACTGGAAGAAGAAGCTCTCGGACGACCAGATCGCCCGTTTCATGAGCGACCTGGGCGAGCTGGGTTACAAGTTCCAGTTCATCACGCTCGCCGGGTTCCACTCGCTCAACTACCACCTGTTCGAGCTCGCGCGGGCCTACCGCTCCCAGGGCATGACGGCCTACGCCAAGTTCCAGGAACAGGAGTTCGCCGCCGTCCCCAACGGGTACAAGGCGGTCGCGCACCAGGCGTTCGTCGGGACCGACTACTTCGACGAGGTGGCCCAGGTCATCTCGGGAGGCGAGGCGTCCACGCTCGCCATGGACGGCTCGACGGAGCGCGAGCAGTTCCACACGGGCACGGAAGGCAAGGCCTCCGCCTCGTCGAAGCAAAAGACGCCGGTCGCGGCCCGCTGATCGCGCGTGTAGGAGCGCCCACACCGTAAGGGGCGTGGCACGGGCGGGACCGCCCCTCCGCGGGCGCCCTTCTCCACGCTCCCCCGCGGAGAACTGCCGTCCGCCGACCGGTGTCCGTCGCCTGCACGCGCCGCCACCAGGGATCGGGGGGCCCGCTAGCTCCGTTGGGACCGCTCCTCCTTCCGAGGGCGGGCAGTCGGAACCATCAAGGGACATACGGCACATGCCCATCATGATGGTCGCGCCACGGAAGCCCAGCGAGCGAGAACGGTTCGCCGCGAACCACGTGTGGTTCGAGGCCCACCTGCCTGAGCTCTTGGAACGCTACGGGGGACTCTACGTGGCGGTGGACCAGGGCTCGGTGCTAGCCGCGGTCCGGCGCGTCCGGGACCTCTCTGAGCGATTCGGCAAGGACCCGGCCATCTTGATCGAGAAAGTCGCCCGACCTGAGGACGAGATCTTCTACTGCAACTAGGCCGCAGAGTCCCCCGTCGACGTTGGGTCTCCAGGTGTCGGTGACTTCTCGAGGTTACGTGCCACGTTGACGGTCGACTACGATAGCGAGGTCGTGACCCTGTCGTGGCCCTGAACGCAGCGCCGGGGGCATCTCGCGGGGCGGTTTTCGCCGCCCCCCCTGGTCAGTCGAGCAACGAAAGCAGCCGGCGGCGTCGTGCGCGAGCGCGCCCCAGGAGCGCGGGTGGGACGTACAGTCCGACCGCCCACGGTGTGATCGGGCGGTCGACGAGCGCAGCCCACGTGCTCCCCTCGCGCAGGAGGTCGACCACCTTCCCGCCATCCCAGATCCAGAGCGGGTCCCGTGGGGCCGAGGGGGTGGAGAGCGGGCCCCTCGCGCCCCGATGGGTGTTGGCCAGGTCGAGGAGCGCGGAGCCCGGGGGCCCGTCTAGGATCTCTGCGAGATCATCCTCCACAGCTCGGCGTGCGGCGGGGTCTCGACCTAGTCGCCGCAAGGTGCGGCCTCGAGAGGTCCCTTCCTCCCACGAAAGGGTCCAGGCCCGCTTGTAGAGCTGACGGAGCTCGAAGCGTCGCGCGATCTCGGCGGCGCGCCCGCCCGCGTTCTCGAGGGCCCCCATCAGGCCGCCGTCGGTGAGGGCCAGGAGGGGGGCGACGTTCGGGAACTCGGGGAGCCGCTCCACCGCGGACTGGAGCATCACCTCCGCGATCCGTACGGTCTTGTTGTAGTAGACCGAGGAGTACATGAGCGACCGCGCGAAGAGGAAGCCCTCGACCGCGGGGCGCCCCTTCTCGGCGAAGACCAGGTGGCCCCGGTCGCGCCGCAGGGTCTCGAGGAGCCGGTTCGCGTCGATGAAGCCATGGGCGACCCCCGTGTAGTGGGCGTCGCGCTGAAGGTAGTCGAGTCGGTCCGCGTCGACCGACCCGTGCAGCATCTCGCTGCGGAAGGGGCGGGAGGAGGGCCGCCGGGCGCGGAGGAGGTCGACGGTCTCCCGTACCGATAGGCCGTGCCGCTCCAGGACCTCGGGGACCGAGCGGGGGCGCGGAGCGCTGGTAATCCCCCGCTGGAAGCGTTCGAAAGGAAGAGGGAGCTCGCCCCGGAGGAGGTCCGAGGTGACCTGCTCATGCGACTTGCCTTCGACCTCTTCGAGGACCGGCTCCAGGGTGTGGGAGAAGGGGGTGTGCCCGAGGTCGTGAAGGAGACCCGCCACCTCCAGGGGGACCGCCTCCTGGGGGGAGAGCCCCAGTCCGGTGGCCATCGCGCGCGCGACCCAGAGCACGCCGAGCGAGTGTTCCAGCCGGGTGTGGTTCGCGCCGGGAAAGACCAGGTGGGCGAGACCGGTCTGGCGGATCCCCCAGAGCCGCTGAAGAAGGGGATGGGAGAGGAGCTCGAGCGTGGGACCCGTGAGCGAGATCGACCCGTGCACGGGGTCGTAGATGTACTTCCGAGGACCGGGACGAATGGGCACCACGATCGGTCCTTCGACCCCCGGGGCGCGGAGCAGGAGGGGTCGACATCAAGGTTCCTCCGACGAGCTCCGGCCGCGGAGATGCAGGGCCCCCTGCCCGGGAGCCCGACGAGGGGGGCCACCGAGGGGGTCCGATGGCGCCTGGGGCAGGGCCCCGCCCCGCGGGCGAGGAGGCGAGGTCCGCGGAACCTCTGACGGCGGATGTCGAACCCTTTATGTCGTACCGGTGAACTCCCAGGTCGAAATGGTGCAGCCCGGGGGCACGCAGGCCACTCCCGCCCTCGCCAAGGCCCGGCAGTGGTTCGAATCGGCCGAGGCCGCCCAGCAGGTCCAGGACTTCAACCGCCAGGTCGAGGCCCTGAGGGAGGTTCTGAACCTCGCTCGGGACCGGTTCAACGATCTTTCCTACCAGCGGCAGGAGGCGGGGGACCTCATGGACAAGACGGCCCTCGGGTTCTATCGGCTCTCGATCGGGGACGCGGCCCTGCAGTCCGTCGAGTTCGCGCTCTCCTTTACGCCGAACTCCGCCGCCGCCCTCCAGCACAAGGCGATGATCCTGCTGTCGATGAACCAGAACCTGGACCAGGTGCTGAACCTCCTGGACCGGGCGCTCTCGGTCAACCCCCACGACAAGGGGATCTGGGCGAGCAAAGGGGACGCGCTCAAGATCCTGGGCCGGCCGCAGGAAGCGGTCGAGTGCTACCTCCAGGCGCAGCAGCTCGACGCGACCTCCACGCAGTACGTTGACCGGGCCTTGAAGCTCGTCCCGGGGCATCCGAAGGCCCTGCGGGTGAAGCTCGCGCTCGCCATGACCCTCGGAGGGGTCAAGCAGGCGACCGAGACCTGCGACCAGCTCCTCCAGTCGAATCCCTCGGACCCCGAGCTCCACTTCACCAAGGCGAACCTGCTCGCCTCCTCGGGGGACCTGAACCCCGCCCTCGACTCGCTGGAGAAGGCAATCCAGCTCAAGCCCGAGGACCCCCGTTACCTCTTCCTGAAGGCCCGGGTCCTGCTCGCGCTCCAGAAGAACGACGAGGCCTTCGCCCTCTACCGTTCCCTGCTCGAGAAGAAGGCCGAGGTCGACCCCTCGCTCTTGCTGGAGCTTTCCTCCACCTTGGAGTCGTTGAACCTCCAACCGGACCTCCAGGTCGAGGTCCGTCGCAGGGTCAAAGAGCTCGACCCGAGGAACCTCGCGAACCTCCAGGCGCTTCGGACGCTCTCGTTGAAGCAGGAGCGCAAGGACGTGGCCACCGAGGCGTGCGAGGCCATCCTCGTGCTGTCGCCCCACAACCTCGAGGCCGAGCGTACGCTCGGGGAGCTGCTCTCCGCCTCCGGTCAGGTCGAGGGGGCGTTGCGGGTCTACCAGGAGATTGTCCAGGCCCATCCCACCGAGGTCGAGGAGTTCCGCAAGGGGCTCAAGCTCGCGAAGCAGAACCGCAAGGCGCCCTACGTCGTGTTCTTCTCCAGGGCGATCCTGGCCCAGAACGCTTCGGATGTTCCCGCGGCCGAAGAGCTGGCCCAGGCCCTTTCCTCCCTGGGGCAGCGGGACGAGGCCCTCCAGGTCTACGACCACATCCTGCGGATCAGCCCCGACAACATCCCCATCCTCCTCCAGAAGAAGGACCTCCTGCAGGCGATGGGTCGCCAGGACGAGATCCCCGCGCTGCTCGACCGCATCTTCGAAAAGGACCCCTCCCGCTACGACGTGGCGCTCCACCGCGGGAACCTCTACCTCTCCCGCGCCTACCGGACCGCGGAGAAGGCGCCCGAGCGCAAGGGGCTGGCAACGGAGGCGCTGCGCAGCTACGAGCGCGCGAGCCTCTCGAGCGAGTTCCGCAACGTGAGCCTGCTCGGGGCGGCCCGGGCCGCGAAGCTCCTCGCGAACGTCGACCGTGCCATCGAGGGGTACAAGGAGTTCCTGAACGACCCCGCGAACGCGGCCCGGGGGGACATCTTCAAGGAGCTCGGCCACACGCTCCGGGAGACCGGGAGGAACGCGGAAGCCGAGCTCGCCTACCAGAAGGCCATCGACCTCGGACGTGAGGACACTGACCTCATCTGGGGGATGGAGGAGGTCCTGGGGGCGCTCAACCAGGACGCGAAGGCGCTCCACTACGTCGAGATCCTGCTCCAGCGGGAGCCGCAGAACCCGCTCTTCCTTCGGCGGCGGGGGCGGCTCCTCCTCCGGCTAGGGCGGAAGGCCGAGGGGGTCCAGGTCCTGAAGAACGCGCTCTCCCCGCAGGAGCGCGACCCGATCGCGTACCTCGAGGTGGCGGACGCCCTCAAGGAGCAGGGGGCCTACGCCGATGCCCTCCCCTACTACCAGAAGGGGATCCAGCTCGACCCCGGGAACAAGCTGGGGACCCTCTCGCTCGCCGAGACCCTGATGCTCGCGGGTCGGTTCACGGAGGCCGCGACGGCGGTCGACGGGATCCTTCGGACCGATGCCTACGACCTGAGGCCCTGGAAGCTGCGCGCGGACATCTACCGGTCGCTGCAACGCGACACCGAGGTGCTCTACTCCCTGAAGGCGATCCTCCTGCTGGAGCCGGACAACGCCGCGGTCTGGGAGGAGAAGTACCGCGTCCACCTGGCGCGGGGAGAGAAGATCGACGCCTTCGAGTGCCTGACCAACCTGCTCGCCCACCCTCCGGAGAAGGGGAACCCGGCCTCGCTCTGGTTGAGCCACGGCGACCTGGCGCTGGAGCTGGGGAAGACCGACGAGGCGATCAAGAGCTACGACAAGGCCGTGGCCGCCTCTCCCGATGTGAAGCTCGAGGTCGCCTACCGCAAGTCGGGCGTGGAGGAGCGTGAGAGCCGCTACGCGGACGCCCTCTCGACGCTCGAGGTCTTCGGCAATCCGCCATTCCCTTCCGAGGTCGCGCCCGAGCTGGGCGACCGGGTCCTGCTCACCCGGGGGCGCATCGCCTTCCACCTGGAGCGCTTCCAGGACGCGCTCGACATCTTCCAAGACCTCTCCCAGCGGAAGAGCGGCGACACCGAGGTCGCGCTCTGGTTCGTCCGGGCGCTCCTCGAGATGGGGGAGCACGCGAAGGCCCGGGACTTCCTCGAGCAGAACCTGACCGCGCTCTCGAGCCAGCCCGAGACCTATCTCCACCTTGCGGAAGCGGAGGCGGGGCTCGGGTCCCTCCCCCGCGCCGTCGATGCATGCATGAAGGGGCTCGAGCGGCACGCGAACAACGTCCCGCTGTTGGTCCGGCTGGGGGAACTGCAGAGCAAGCAGGAGAAGTGGAGCGAGGCGGCGGACGCCTACGGCCGCGCCCTCTCCGTCGACGGGAACAACGCGGACCTCTTCATGAAGGACGGGAGCGTCCACGAGAAGCTCCAGCATCCGCACGAGGCGCTCACGGCCTACGAGCAGGCCCTGCGCATCGCCCCCGAGAACAAGTACGCGCTCGCGAGCCGAGGGCGCGTGCTGCTCGAGCTCGCGCGCCCCGAGGAGGGGCTCCAGAGCTTCGAGGCGGCGTTGAAGGTCGACGACGGGTTCGAGGCGGCCAAGGAAGGGCGCAAGCTCGCCCAGCAGAAGATCCGCGACCGGCAGATCGAGGGGTACGGCCGGGAGGCCCTTCTGCTGGAGGCGAAGCTCAACCGCCCGATCACCAAGAACGACCTCTTCCTGACGCTCCACATCCCCTTCGACCTCCTGGACCCCGTCACGCGGGCCATCTCCCGCAGCGTCGACGTGGACGTTCGGGACCTTCCCGAGCAGGAGCTCAAGGACCTGGAGAGCGCGAGCTACCACCTCATCAACGCGGCGCTGGAGCAGCGCGCGGAGATCGTCGAGAAGCGAGGGCTCACGCTCGCCGATGTCGCCATCCTCTCCCCGCCCAACTACACGCTCGCCCAGCTCCAGCGGCTCTTCGGCTACATGCGGGCGGTGCTGGAGATGGACATCCGTCCCGAGAACCTCTCCCTCACCCCCGATGTCGAGGAGCTCGCGCGGCGGGCGCTGGGTCTTCCCCCGGAGGAGCGGACCCCCTTCCGCCTGGTGCGCAACCTGCGCGTCGGGCTCTACAAGGCCCGGCTGATCAAGGCGGTGGAAAGCATCGGTTCGGCGGTCCACGCCCCTCTCCCCTCGCTGCGGATCACGGAGTACGGCTCGCACCCTGCGGCGCCTCCCCCCTCGCCGCCGTCCCAACCTCCCTCCTCGCCCCCCTCGTCGTCCGTCGGGGCCCCCGCGGCGCCCCCCTCGTACGGCTCCCCGTACTCGAGCCCCCCCTCCCCGCCGAGCTACGGGGCTCCGTCGACCCCTTCGAGTTACCCTTCGTCCAACCCGCCGCAACCCGGACCCGCGCTTCCCAGCACCGCGCCCCCGTCCGCGTCCTCCCCGTCAGGAGGGGCCCGCGCGTCCCCTGCTGGACCTCCGCCCGATCTCACTCCTGCGCCCGCGGGGGCTCGCTGCTCGGGATGCGGCGGGCTTGCCCAGTACCGCCACACCTGCGGGGCCTCGGTCTGCCAGCACTGCGTCGTGCAGTTCGGCAGCTGTCCTCGGTGCTCGCTCACGCTGACGCTCCCCTCCACGCAGACGACCACTCCGGTCCCCTCCATCCCCGGGGGACAGGACCGGATCGAGATGCCCCTCGCGCTGCTCGCGGTCTCTTCGCGGGACGACGACTCGGGCACGGTCTCCCGGGGGAAGCACGGCGGCTCCCGCTCCTCCCGCGACTCGCGGCGGGAGTCGCGGGACGAGGACGCGCGCCTCTGAGGGGGGCCAAGGGGTCGTGTGGGACCGATCTTTCCCCGAGGGTCTTCACCCATCTTGAGGGGGGTCTTCAGCATCATTATGAAGGGCGGCGACCCTAAGTTCTGGGTCAGGGCTGGGGGGAGATGAGCAGCAGCAAGGCCGAGATGCAGGCGGCGGAGACCGGCGCCCGACTGAGCGGGATCGCGATCGTCGCCATCCTGCTGGGCATCCTCGTGCTGATCGGGGTCGCGATCTACGTCTCCTTCCCCGCGACCAACAACCACTTCTCTGCCCTCATCGCGATCGGGATCCTCGGGCTGGTCGTCTCCGTCCTGGCCGTGCTCCTCCAGGCCGCGAGCCGTGACCCGTCCATGGCCCGCGCGGCCTCGGCGGGGTCATTCTGGTTCGGGGTCGCGGTCCTGCTCGGTGCGGGGCTCGTCGCCCCCGACGGGGCCTTCTCCGGCTCGGCCTGCCCGGCGAGCGGGAGCGCAGGGGCCGCCTGCCAGATCACCTTCGGGTCGATCCGGATCGTCTACCTCATCGTCGTCCTTCTCATCGTCGTCGCGGGGCTTCTCTACATGCGCTGGCAGCTCCAGGGACGCGCGCGCGATGCGGCCCAAGAGTCCCACCGGGCGGCCTGGAGGGCCAAGTCCGGTGTCCAGGTCGGCACCCCCGGAGCGGGCTCGCCGAACGACCCCCGTACCAATCCCCCCTAGGTGAACCATGGCGATGAGCAATCCCGCAATGTCTGCCTCGGCCGGACCGAAATTCTGCTCTCAGTGCGGGGGCCCCTTGGGCTCCGGGGCCAAGTTCTGCCCAGGGTGCGGAGCTTCCGTCGCGCCCTCCGCGGCGGTCCCTTCCGCGGCGCCCGTCGGGGTGGCCCCGGTCGACCCCTCCAGCGCTCCTCCTCCCATGGCGGCCGACCCGCCTCCTCCTCCGCCTCCTCCCCCGCCGCCTCCCGCGGCGGGACCCTCCGGGCCGAACCCGTACGGCGCTCCTCCCGTCCCCGCCTCGTCCCCCGCCGGGAACGACATCCGGGGACGCGTCGACCAGGACCGGGGGTTCCTCAAGAAGCTCCAGTTGTTGATCCCTGGGTTCCGCGGCTATCGTCAGGCCGAGGACGTCCGTGCGGCCGACTCGATCCTGAGGATCCAGGTCGCGGACCGGCTCGTCACAGCGATGACGCAGATCGACACCGTCCGCAGCCAGATGGGGCGCGACGGCATCATGGCGGGCCTCGTCGCGGTCGGCGGTCTCAGGACCGAGATGCAGCGCCTGGAGGGACAGATCCGCCACGCTGAGGGCGGCTACAGCGGCCTGTCGGCGACCATCAAGGTCACCCCTCAGACGCTCGACTCCCTCTACGAAAGGGACTACACCTTCGTCGCCTCGGCCGACCAGGTGCTCCAGAGCATGGGAGGGCTGCAGACGGCGGTCTCCTCCCGCGACACGAACCAGATCAACACGATGTGCGACACCCTTCGGGCCAACCTGAAGGCGCTCGAGACGTCGTTCAGCCAGAGGATGCTCTCCGTGGAGGGGGTCCTCCAGTGAGCCTGGCCCATCCGAAGGTCCACCCAGGAAGTTCAGCAAACTAAGGAGCGGAACGAACGATGTTCACACGCAACACCCCACCCCCGGCGACCGGCGGCTCTCTCTTCGGCTCGACGACGATCATCTGGGAGGACGCCTTCAAGGGACCCAACGTGATGTGGCGGGTCCCCCGCAACATCCGCCTCAACGACAACGTGGTCGTTCGGGAGGACGAGTACGCGGTCTTCTTCCGCGACGGGAAGGTCCTCTCCTACATCGACCGCCCCGACCGTTACGCGCTGACGTCGATCAACGCCCCCATCGTCGGGACGCTGGTCCAGAAGCTCTCGGGCGTCCAGCAGCAGGCGGAGGTCTACTACCTCCAGCGCCGCTTCTTCGACGGCAAGTTCGGTTCGAAGGAGCCCTACATCTTCAAGGACCCCGATTTTGGGCTCGTCCAGCTGAGGGTCTTCGGGGACTACCGCTGGCGCGTCTCCCACTGCGACAACTTCATCACGCAGTTCGTGGGGACCTTCGGCGCGGAGGCCTCGGCGGACATCGAGGACCGGACCCGGGACCAGATGGTCCTCCTGGTCTACGCGGCCCTCGGACAGGCGAAGCAGCAGGGGATGGCGGTGACCGACCTTGCCGCCCAGCTCCAGACCATCGAGCAGATGGTGCTCGCGAAGGCGCCGGACTACTTCGACGCCTACGGGATCGAGATCAACCGTCTCCAGGGGCTGTCGATCAGCGTCCCGGACGAGGTCCAGAAGGCCATCGACACGCGCAGCACGATGGGTGTCCTGGGCGTCAACTACATGCAGTACCAGGCCGGCCAGGCCATGACCACGGCCGCCGCCAACCCTGGCGGGGCTGGGACGTTCATGGGGGCCGGGCTCGGCCTCGGGGCCGGGATGGGCATGGGCTACGGCATGGCGGGACAGATGCAGGGGGCTTACCAGCAGGGCCCCGGGGGGGCGGGCGGACCCTCGAGCCCGTGTCCCAAGTGCGGTGCCCTCATCCCAGGGGGGACGCGCTTCTGTCCCTCGTGCGGGTTCAACTTCGCGGCCCCGGCCCCGCCGGGCGGCGGAGGCGGAGCGGGAGCGGTCTGCCCCAAGTGCGGCCAGCCGTTCGGAACGGGGAAGTTCTGCATGAACTGCGGGGCCCCCGCGGCGGCGCCCGCCGCGTCTTCGGCCGTGTGCCCGAAGTGTGGCCAGCCGTTCGGGAACGGGAAGTTCTGCATGAACTGCGGGGCTCCCGCCGCGGCGCCTGCGGCGGCCGCGGCCCCCGCGAACTGCGCGAAGTGCGGTCAGCCGTTCGGGACCGGGAAGTTCTGCATGAACTGCGGGGCCCCTCGGGCCTGAGCTCGGAGGACCCATGTTCTGCAACGCCTGCGGCCAACAGAACCCCGACGGGGCGGCCTTCTGCGCGCGATGCGGGAGGCCGCTCGCGGCCACCGCCTCGGGAGGTGCCCCCGCAGGGTACGGGGCTCCGCCTCCTCCCCCACCCCCCCAGCAAGCGGCGGCCCCGATCGACCTCAAGAGCCTCAAGTGCAAGCAGTGCGGAGCGCCGCTCAATCCTTCCGGGAACGACGCTATCATCACCTGCGAGTACTGCGGGACCTCTGTCACCATCTCGGGAGCGGGGCTCAAGGCCATCCAGAACCACTCGATGCTGGTCCCCCAGGTCCTGGACCAGCAGCAGGCGATGGCCGCGGTCGGGAAGTGGATGAACTCCCAGGGCCTCTTCCACCGCCACGACTACGAGACCTCGAAGCTCCTCGAGGCCAAGGTCCAGATGGTCCCCTTCTGGATCATCCCTTCGAGCGCGGTGACCCACTACGTCTACCAGGACGCGGGGGTCGAGGCCGCCGAGATCGGCGGGGGGCTGGCGGCGGCTGCGCTCCTGGGAGGCCGCGGCGGGGGCGCGGGGAACCTCCTCGGGGGGATGATGCTCGGGTCGGCGATGGGCGGCGGCGGGGCGAACATGGCCAAGCGGGCGGCGGAGCTCGCGGGCCAATACCAGTTCCCGATCATCGGGGTGAAGGGACTCGGCGCTTACCAACCCAAGGAGTACCAGTTCGATCTGACCTCGCGCGTTCCCTACGACAAACGCAAGGCCCCGAACGGGATCCCCGTCCTCAACGGGGACGTGAGCGAGGACGACGCGAAGTTCCAGGCCAAGAACATGGTGGTCCAACTCCAGGCCGCGAAGGCCCGCCACCAGCACCGGATGATCGAGCAGCTCAACACCGAGGTCAACGTCTCGGACGGCGAGCTCCTCCACGCGCCCGTATGGTACATGAACTTCCAGAAGAAGAACGGTCAGAACGAGATGATCGTCATCGACGCCGCGCGAAACGCGGTGATGAACGCGCAGAAGCAATAGCCCCCGGCCCGCGCTCGTGCCTACGTCGCGGATGCCGGGGCCGCCTCGTCGTGGAAGGTGGAACGGAAGGTGTACTGCGCGGGCATCCTCCGTTGGCGGGGGGTCCAGAAGGGGCAGGCCGTACATCGGTATCCCACGATGACCGAGGAATCCCCCCAGAGGGTCTCGTTGTAACGGGGTCGAATGGGATGAAAGCAGACCGGACAAGTCATGAGAGGATGCTTGCCGCCCCGGTTCGCATATCGGACCGATAGCCGGACGAGCGAGGAGGTCGCCAGCAGGGCCCGCATCCGGATGGGACCCACGTAGCGCGGAGGGTCCTCCTTCCGCAGTCGGCGGGAGACCTCCTGCCAAAGGGCGTGCTGGGAGAAGACCGTCCCTCCCTTCTTCCGGAGGACCTGGAACGCGACGCGCTCGACGTCCTTGAGGTCCGCGCGCTTGTACCCCGAAGCGGGAGCCTGGGGAGGGGGGCGGGGGCCCGGGCCGCTACGACGCCGAGAAGGTGCGCCCTTCTCGGGCCGAGATCTCCTGCTGGTAAAAGAGTCGAGCGAGAGCTTCCTCGTCCGCGCCGACGGGGAGGGTCGTCTCCTTGCCCTTCTCATGCTTGAAGTATCCCACCAGCGCCCCGGCGGCCGCGAGCTTCACGGCCCGGCTCTTGAGCCGTGGGGAGAACTTCGGGTTCGCGGTCCTCGCGAGCGCCTTCTCGGACACCTCGCGGAGCGAACGGTACAGCGCGGGTTGCAGCGCGACGCCCTTGGAGGCCCAGCGCCGGACGAGCGGGTGCTGCGTCTCGATGGCGTAGACCAGGGAGAGCTGGTCCTGCACCTTCCGCGCGAGATGGAAGTCGATCTCCCCGAGCTCCAGCCGCTCCGCGCTCCGCTCGACGGCGCGGAAGCGCTCCCGCGTCATGAGGTGGAAACGCAGCAGCATGCGGTCCTCGAGGGCCGCGAAGTTGGGGTCGCCGATCGTGGACTCCCAGGCGTTCCCCAGGACCCGCACGTTGTAGTTCACCGTGAAGTAGGAACGGAAGGTGTAGGGCCCGACGGTCCCGTAGGTCGTCTCCCACTTGACCTCCCGCTGTTCCATCACCAGCTTCAGGGGCTCGACCATGCCTTTGTACTTGAACCAGTCGTTGAACTCGGGGACGATGAAATTGAACGTCCTGCCTCTGTAGAAGGATCCCACGCGCAGGAACTGGGCCGGGGTGATCCCCCCGCAGTAGCGGTTCCGACCCGGGAGACCGTGGGGGGGGACCCCGCTCCTCGCGTTCCCCCGTACCAGGTCGTCGATCGCGAAGGTCTTCCCCGTCCCGGGGGGGCCGAAGAGGGCGAGGTGGAACCCCGTCGTCCCGCTCGCCCGGCCACTGGGGGTGATCAGCGGGACGTCCGCGAGCGCGTACTGCTGGAGGAGCGCGAGGGCGGGGTCGAGCCCCAGCTCCTCGCCGAAGAGCTCCCGGGTGTAGCGCAGGAGCGACCCCAGGTCGAACCCCCGAGCGAACTCCAGTGTCTCCTCGAGCCGTTCCTGGAGGATCTCCCGAAGGTGGCGGAAGAAGACCGCGTCCATCTCGCGGATCTCGAGCGCCTCGTCGGGAGGGGGCTGGAGCGCGCTGGGGGGCGGGGCTTGCAGGCGCTCGACCGCCTCTCGAAGGAGGCCCATCACGTCCGCGAGGTGGGGGGCGACGAACACTTTGTCGCCCTTCGGGGCGAAGCTCTCGTCCAGCAGCCCTCTGCGGCGCAGCCGCCCCAGGAGCCGGGAAGGGTCCTCGAAGACCCGAGCGCGCAGGAGCTCCGCCCGCAGCTCCGAGAGCCGGAAGCTCGCCGGGACCCCGGGGAGGCTCCGAGCCTCCTGACGGCGACGCGCCTCTTCCAGGACCACAAGGGTGGCTCGGGCCACCCGCAGGTCCTCCCCATCCAGTTCGAGCGATCCGGAGGGGGTCGCCATCAGGGCACCGTCGGGAGGGCACATTGCAGAGCAGCGTATAATTACCTCGAGGAACGTCGCATCCCATGTGGCAGGCTCCTTCTCGGGGTACGAACGCGAGTTGAAGGGCGTCCTGCAAGGGGAGGGCGACGCGCTCGCCCGCTATCGGAAGTATGCCCAGACCCCCGAGGAGCTCGAGCTGCTTCGCTCCCTGGAGGAGCGCCCCTTCCTCGTGGTCCGCGCCGCGGGGTCCCAAGGTTTCGATCTGGTCGCGCTCCGCGACCGGGTCGTGCTCCCGATCGAGGTCAAGTCCTCGAGCCAGCCCCGCATCCCGTTCGCCTCGGCGAGCGGGCGGAGTCAGGACCAATACCACACGCTCAAGGACCAGACGCGGCGCTCGGGGCTCATGCTCCTCTACGCCTACCGCCTCCTCGGGGGCGGGGAGCGCGACCCCTGGAGGCTCTTCCTCGCCGAGGCCCCCGTCGAGGACCACAACCGCTACGCGAAGATGATCGCGGCGCAGCTCCCGCCCGTGGGGGTCACGGGGCAGGGGAACCAAGTGCTCCGCTGGGAAGAAGGGAAGCCGCTCCTCCATTTCTTGAACTGGGTGCACTCGGTCCTCCTGGGGACCGCATGAGCGTCGCGATCGCATCGACCGGCCTCACCAAGTTCGGGAGGAGGAACGAGGGACTCATCGAGCTCCTGGTCGAGGCCGGAAGGGAAGCGCTCGAAGGCGCTCCCGCCTCTGCACGCAGACCGGACTGCGTGGTCGTGGGGTCCATGGCCGCCGGGGCGTTGGCAGGCCTCGAGAGCCTCGTCCCTCGGGTGGCGAACGGCCTTGGGCTCGCGGGGCTCCCAGGATGGCGGGTCGAGAGCGCTTCGGCGACCGGGGCGGGCGCCTTCCAGCTCGGGGCCCATCTGGTCGCCTCGTCAGCCTTCGAACGGGTCCTCGTCCTCGCCGGGGAGAAGATGACCGCACAGGCAACGGGGTCGACCACGACCGCGCTCGCTCGCTCGTTGTCGGCGAACGAGGTGCGGCACGGTGCGACGATGCCCTCGATGGCCTCCCTGCTCTCGCAGCTCTACCTTGCACGCTACCATCTGAGCATCGAAGACGTCGCCGAGGTGACCGTGCGCAATCGGGCGTGCGCCCAGGGGAACCCGAAGGCACAGTTCCCCTCAGCGGTGACAGCGGCTCAGGTCAACGAGAGCCGCATGGTCTCGAGCCCCCTGCGGCTGCTCCACGTCTCTGCGATCAGCGATGGCGCGGGGGCGGTCCTCTTGACCCGCCCCTCCTCCCGAGAGAGCGTCGTCGTTCGGGGAATGGGACAAGCCACCGACGTCCTTGAGGTGGCCTCACGACCCATGGAGCCCTTGGGTTTTAGGGCGACGCGCCAGGCCGCTCGCGCGGCCTACGACCAGGCCGGGGTCGGACGGAAGGAGGTCCAGACGTCCGAGGTGCACGACGCCTTCGCGCCCTTCCAGCTCATCGACCTGGAGGACCTGGGATTCTGCGGTCCGGGGGAGGGACTCGCCTGGACCAGGGCGGGGCGTGGCGACCCGAACGGGGTCCTACCGGTCAACCCTTCGGGAGGGCTCCTGGGACGAGGACACCCCGTGGGCGTCTCGGGGCTGGCCCAGATCATCGAGGTCGACCGTCAGCTTCGCGGCGAAGCAGGTCGGATGCAGGCGGGCTCTCCCCGCGTTGGGCTCGCGCAGTCCGTGGGGGGGCTGGGCTCCCACAACTTCGTGACGATCCTCGGGAGGGAGCAGAGCGCATGATCACGGTCTTCGTGTGCTCGGGTTGCGGCCTTCACTTCCCGAGCGACGAAATCCGTCGGTGTCCCGAGTGCGGGGGCACCTTGTCGGCGAAGGAACTGGAAGGACGGGGACGGGTCGCTGCAGCCACCGAGCTCAGCGTTCCCCCTGAAGGCTGGGCCGCTCCGCACCGGCTGGTGCTCGCTCAGGTGGATGGTGGGGGGCTGCTCCTGGCCCTCGCTACGTCGGGTACGCCCGAGGTCGGCTCTACGGGTCGGTTGGTTCGGAGACCCGAAGGGCAGCTCTCCTGGCAGGGCGACGGGTAGGTTCGATCTCACCCCCGTGGGACACGGTCCTGGATGGACAGGAGCGCGGGGAGGGGGATGTTCCGCCGCTCGGGCGAGGCCCGACGCGGCTTTTGAACCCCCGAGGTGCAAGCACCACAGGATTAGCAATCCTGCGCCGTACCGGGCTGGGCCATCCCCGCGCGAGGCGGCCGACCGTCGCCCCGCATTTAAGCGTGTGCTGTGGGCGGCGAGGTCGACGACGCGAACCCCGCGAGCGCCAGGACGTCCAGGTGGTGTCGCCCCACCTCTTGGGGGTCCAGGATGAGGGGATTCTTGAACGCGAGCTCGCGCCACGGCGCGGAATGGAGCTGACGGCCCGGTGGCCACTCCCCCCGGTAGATGAACGAGAGGTCCCAGTGCGGTCCCTTGCCGACCGGTTCCGGTCGCTCCCACACGTCGGAGATGACCTCGGGTCCTTTGAGGTAGAGCGACTCCAGTCCCAGTTGTTCCTCCAGGATGAGCTTCGCCGCTTCGCTCGGGGCCTCGTAGAGGAAGAGCTGGCGGGAGGGGAGCATCCACCGGTCCGCGAGGTCCGCGACCCGTTTCGGGTGCATCCCTCCGATGCGCCTCCAGTCGAAGGAGGCATCGATCCGTCCCATGAGCACCCGGTCCGGGCGGCGCGGTTCGGTCAGGAGGGGGAAGACGTTCAGGCAGAGCCCGTCATCCGGGACAGGGATGTAGACGGGGTCGTCGGGCGGAGGAGAGGGTCGGAAACGGCACACCTTGCGCGGCGCGTCCGGGCCCGGCATGCCCCGGGCGAGCGCCCTCAGCATTATCTATCTGCCTCCATCGCGCCACGAGGGCTAGGAACATGCTCTACGTGC
Organism: Thermoplasmata archaeon; assembly: GCA_028864975.1. GTDB lineage: Archaea > Thermoplasmatota > Thermoplasmata > Lutacidiplasmatales > UBA184 > JAKAAX01. Next base: position 147,281 of record JAGWLG010000001.1, read on the forward strand.
GGAAGGCAGGAGTGGTCGGCGCGGGAACGATGGGGGCCGCCATCGCGGAGGTCCTGGCGTTCAACGAGATCCCGGTCGTCCTGAAGGAGGTCAACGAGGAGCTCGTCCAGAAGGGTCTCGCGCGGGTCAAGGGGATCGTCGACGAGCTCGTCGCGTTCCACGAAGGACGCGCGGAGAAGGAGATCGAGCGGATCGAGGAGATGGGGCTGAAGCTCAACGACGAGCAGAAGGCCGCCATCCGGGCGAAGCTGAAGCCCAAGGTGGACCGCAAACGCGGGGACGAGGTCCTCGCTCGGGTGAAGGGGACCACAAGCTGGGACGAGTTCAAGGACGTCGACCTGGTCGTCGAGGCCGCCTTCGAGAAGGAGTCGGTCAAGAAGGAGGTCTTCGCCGCGCTCGACAAGGCGCTTCCCGACCACGCGATCATCGCGAGCAACACCTCTTCGCTCTCGATCACCCAGCTGGCGAAGGGGTTGAAGCACTGCGGAAGCACCCTCATCGCCCACTTCTTCAACCCCCCCTACACGCTTCCGCTCGTCGAGATCGTGGCGGGCGTGGACACGCGTGAGGACGTGGTCAGCGACACCGTGGACTTCTTTCAGGGACTGCGCAACCACCGCTACCCGATGGTCCCGATCCGCGTCAAGGAGGTCCCGGGGTTCCTCGTGAACCGGCTGCTCATCCCGATGCTGAACGAGGCGTGCTTTGCCCTCGAGGAGGGGGTCGCTTCCGCCCGCGACATGGACATCGCCCTCAAGGCGGGAGCCGGGAACCCGATGGGACCGCTGGAGCTCGCCGACATGATCGGGCTCGACGTCTGCCTGGACGTAGCCGAGATCCTCCACCGCGAGTACGGCGACCCCAAGTACCGCCCCGCGATCGCGCTCAAGCGACTGGTCGCAGCGGGCCACCTAGGTCGCAAGACCGGTCGCGGTTTCTACGAGTACACCTGAGCGGGTTCGGGACGCTCAGCGCGTCCCCTGGGCTTCCTCGGGGCCACCCGACGGAGGCGGGGGAGCTACTCCTCCCGATCCCTCACCCGCCCACGGAACGACCGGGGGCGCGCTCGAGGTCCCAGGACCCATAGGGGGCAGCGCCCTCGAGGGGACCGCTCCTCTCGCACCGAGATGGGGGCGCCTCGCCCGCGAATATCGGAACCGGTGGTGGAGCCAGAGGAGGAATCCGACCAAGAGGAGGGAGCTCGCGAGAGCGTAGAGGAGCGAGACCGTCGATGCGGACGACGCATGCGCGGGGACCGAAAGGTAGGCCCCCTGGGAATAGCCTCCGACAGCGCCCGTGAGCGCTCCCAAGCTGAAGAGGGCCGTAGCCAGGAGGGGCTCGGCGCGCATCCTTCTCACCGAGAGTCGCTGCTCCGGTGTGAAGGGACGCCGGTACTTCCATCCGGTGCGAAGGAGTTCGATGCCCGCGACCCCGACCGCGAGGAGAAGCCCCACGAGGAAGCTCAGGAACTCGGGGCCGAGCGTGAGCGCAAAGAGCCCTCCGAAGACGGATGCGATGATGGGTCCTCGAAGCGATGGGGAGCCCGAGGAGACCACCGTGCCGTTCACGATGCTCTCTCCGTAGAAGGCGACCGCCCCGCCCTGGCTGGTCAGGAGGCCGGTCTGGAAGACCGCACCCGAGATGTTCGCCCCCTGCGGGAAGGTCGCCGTGTCGTTCGGAAGCACGATCGTCCCGGTGAGGGTTAGCCCCCCCGCGGACATCGAGCCGTTGTTGACTTCCATGAATCCCCCGAGCGTGGCCCCGTCGCCCAGGTCGATGTAGCCCACCGTGAGGCTCGAACCCCAGACCGCCGCGCTACCGGTCGCGACCGTGTGCCCGACGATGCGGCTCTCGCCGTGCACGAAGTATCCCTGGGCGTTCGCCGTGATCGTCCCCAAGGAGACGGTGAACCCCGTGAGGTCGATCGCGCCGTTGAGGCGGAACTCGCCCCAGCGCAGCGTATAGTTCCCTGCTACGTCGAGCCCGGGGAGCTGCGTGCGGCCCAACGTCAGGACCGGGCCCTGGAAGTCGGCGGTGCCGGTGAGCTCGATCCACCCACGGGAGTAGACGGACCCCTGAGCGGAGAGCGACCCTGAGATGACGACCTGGGCCGCGGAGAGGCTCGCCGAGCCGGCGATGGTCACGTTCCCGGTCGTGTTGACGTTCCCTACGATGTGGGCCGCGCCGGCGAGGTTGATGTTCCCCACTAGGGAGAGCGAGGTCCCGGCCTCGGTCGCCAGCGTGGAGTCGCCGGTCACCAGGACCGTCCCGGTCATGCCGAGGGTGCCGAGGATGACCGACGTCCCGTTCTCCGCGAAGACGCCGTGGTCCACCGTGAGCCTTCCCGAAAGCGAGACGTTCCCCGCGACGCTCGAGGTGCCGGTGCCGTTCACGACGCCCCCGGCCGAGGAGAGGGAGAAGGTCCCGGTGAGGCTCATGCCGGGAAAGTGGGCCGTGCCGCTCGAGGAGACCGCTCCGGAGAACGCCGTCACCCCGTCGACGGAGACGTTCCCTTGGGCCTGGACCGAGCCCAAGACCACGAGCCCGGAGGGGAAGGAGACCGTCGTCCCGTTGAACGAGGAGGTCCCGTTGGCGAAGGAGGTTCCCCGTACCATGACGCTGCCCAGGACCCTCGAGGTCCATGGGGACCCGGCCCCTCCTCCCGAGCCCATGAGGACCGTCGCGTTCAGGTGGAGCGCGCCGCCGGGCGCGGTCTGAAGTTCCGCGTTCCCGCGGACCACGATCGAGCGGTTCACGTCGACCGTCCCGTTGAGCCACGCCGAACCGACCACGGAGTAGGTCGTGGAGTTGACCCAGGTCCATCCACGGCCCACGCTCGTTCCTTGAAGCAGCGTGCTCCCCACGCCGACGAAGCTCCCGTCGGTCAGGAGGAAGGTTCCGTCCATGAACGAATGAGGGAGCGATATCGCCCCCGAGCTCGAGATGAGGCCGGCAAAGGCGGTGGTGCCGGAGGTCCCGACCGAGCCCGAGGCCACCATCGTTCCGTTCAGCGACAGGTTCCCCCCGATGTGGATCAGGGTCGAGTTCTGCACGAACTCTCCTGCGATGGTGAGGTTCCCGGAGGCGTTCGTGGACCCGAGGATCGTCACATCGGAGTCGATGGTGGTCGGCCCCAGCGTCTCGACGGCGCCGCCCGGGGCGGTCTGGATCTCGATCTGGGGACCCAGCTCGAGGTGGTGCTTGAAGAGCTGCTCCCCGGCGCTGTCGAGGTGCCCCTGGACGACCAGGCCCCCCGCATTGTAGAAGGTGCCTCCGTTGTCCGCCGTGGCCTGGGCCGAGAAGGTGCCGTTGACCACGACCGACGCGTTCAGGCTCTCGCCGCGAGAGACGGTGACCCGACCGTACGTCGAAAGGAGCGCGGGATAGGTCGCCCCCGCGTTCACGGTGAGACGCGGGCTTCCCTGGTCGGCGACCATCGAGATGTTCGGGCCCACCCCCGGCGGGACGGAGATGGAGAGCCGGGAGTCCGGCATCGACGCGGTCATTCCCGATCCCCCAGAGAGCGTCTGCCCCAGGATCGAGAAATGCGTCCCGGCCCCCCAGGTGATCGAGACGACCGGGATCTTGACCACGCATCCAAGGAGGAGCACGCAGAGCGATGCGACGTAGTGCTGCCCCACCGCCACCGGCACCGTGACCGCGGGCAACCCCGGGATCTGGGCGACAATGTTGACCGGCCCCGAGGAGTTCGCGTAGTTGATCACTTGCGACGCGTTGAGGACCTGGATGTTCGTCCCCCCGCCGAAGCTGTAGAAGCCTCCGGCCTGGTTCGCGTCGATCGTGAGGTTGACCCCGATCGCCGTCATGAGGTAGGTGTCGCCATTTGTGGCGTCGCCGAAGGCCAGGTTCCCCTCCATGACGTTGAAGGCGGTCTGGTTCTGGGGCGAAGCGTCCACCCAGAAGCTGCCCCCGCCGTTGGAGGAGAAGACCGGTGCGGGGGTTCCCGGCAGTGCCGCGATCTGCATCGAGCCGGTCACGGTCGTCGGACCGTACTCGGCCCAGCCCTGGGTCTCCGTGAGTCCCGAGGTAACCGCGCTCCCGACGATGTGCACATCTCCCGCGAGGTAGGTCGATGAGGCTGCGAAGCTGCCGTTCACGTGCACGCTCCCATTGATCGCCGTGGAGGGAGGGGAGCTCCTGGGAAGCGTGGGAACAGGCGCCGCGGATGGGCCCGAGAGCGGGTCGGACGTACCCGGGGGCGAAGCCGGGACTGTTGTGGGCCCTCGTGGCTCCGGTAGCACCGGCGAAGGTCCCGACGATTCGGGGCCACTCCCGAGAGAGCGTGGGACGGGTCCGCCGACCTTCCCGAACGTCCCGGGGGCGGTGAGGAGCGAGACCGAGCTCAGGACGAGGAGCCCTACGATCAGGGCGATGGGGAGAGAGCAGTACGCTTCCAAGGCTCCACCGGACGCGGGACGGGCGCAGCCAGACTTCCCCCGCGTAATGAGCGTTGGCTCCGTTGGGACCACGGGGCCTCCTCGAGGGGAGGGGCGACAGGGTGGCGAAATTCGTAAGTGGCTGCCGTTCGACCGACAGATATATACTGTTTGTCTGACAAGTGTCAGCACGGATGACGCCCGTCAAGATCGAGCTGGCACCGTTGTCCCATGAGCCCACCGTACGCCGACAGTACCGACCCGCAGACCGTGCCTACGCCGAAGCAGGGCGCACCCTCTTCGGACTGGCCGGGCTCTCGGTCGTGATCTTCCCCTCCAGCGAGCCCGAGGAGTGAGCGGTGCCTTCCCTCGCACGCTCCCGCCTCCTCGGCGGGGCCTTCGGGCCTCTCCGCTGCCCGTCGTTCGGGACCCTGGGGCCCGGGGAGCCTCGGTTCCGTTGTCGGCAGCGGGCGGAGCCAGCGCCGGGCGTGGCTGCCCGTCGCCGGTGCCGTGTTCCAAGGTTGCGGTCGAGCCCGCGAGGGAGGGCGCCGCCGATGCGGAGCTGTCAATGCCTTCGATGAGCACCCTTCCCGGCACCTGGTGGTCCACCCTCTGGCTCTGGCCCACCTCGGCGGGCCCTCTCGGGCAACGCCGCTGCCGTTGGTGTGTGCACGGACAGGTCTCCTGTCCCAGCTGCAGCGGGGGCTCACCGGACTGCTACCGTTGCAGCGGCAAAGGCCAGCTCGTCTGCATGGTGTGTGGGGGCGAGAGCGCGGTATGATCCGAACGGTTCGGGAGTGTCGGAGCGCCGACTACCGACCGTCGTGGGTCTGAAGCGTTGCCTGCAGCTGCCGGCGCCGCTTCTGCGCTTCTTCCGCGTTGGGGTCGGTCGTCGGCCCGTCCTCGGAGGAGCGTCCCCCCTCCGCGGGAGGGTCGACGAGGACGGCCGTCGGGGGCTCCAGCTCGGGATTGCTGGTGAGGCTCTCCCGCTCGAGGATGGCGCTCGTCGAGGACTCGACCTGGCTCACCGCCTCTTCCCGCTCCCGGTGGATGTCCTCGCGCTGTTTCCACATCTTGAGGTGGCTCCGCCGTTCGCTCTCGAGAAGCTCGTGCTCCTTGAGGTCCAGCTGGAGCAATCGCTTCAGGTTCCGGTCGAACTCGTCCCCCCGGATGTAGTCGAAGAGCTGGGACTCCTTGCGGTCGCGATGGGCGCCGCTCGCCCGGGCGAGGTCGATCTTCACGATCTGGCGCCGGAGCACCTCGACCAAGGCCGTGAGCGCGCTACGCTTCACGATCAGGATTCCGTCCTCCTCCGCCACGAGGCGGTCGGCCGCATCGGTGGGCATCTCGTCCGTGACCACGAGGACGTAGTCGGTGCTGTGGATCTCCCGGTACGTCCGGGCGCTGGAGAGGTCCTTCGCGTTGACCTTCTTCCCCACCTTGTTGTCGTAGACGATGGCCGTGGGGGTGTAGACCCCGGGGGCCCGTGAGATCCGCTGGACGATGTCCGCGGACCTCTGGCCGGGGCGGGAGACCTTCTGGACGTCGTCGTCCGGGAAGGCGGCCTTGAGGGTCTCCTTGAGCAGGAACTCCCCCGCGTCCCCCGTCACGTCCGACGGGGAACGGCGCATCGATTCCCGCATCTCCTCCAGCTGCTTCTCGAGCCGGGTCTCGTGGGTCTTGAGCTCCTGCACCTGCTGCTGCCATCGGGAGATCTCGGTGGAGGCGTCCGAGCGCGCGCGCTCCGCGATCGCCCTCTCCTTCTGAGAGAACTCCTCCCGGAGCTTCTGTCGCTCCTCTTCCCACGACTTCTGCCGTTGGGCGGCCTCGGCGACCTCCTTCTGCAGGATCTCCACATCCCGTCGGTGCCGGTCCTCGATAGCCGCGACCTGGGCCTTTTGGAACTCTCCCATCTGCGCCTTGAGCTGCTCGAGCCCTTCCTGGTTCTGCGTTCGGAGCTGCTTCATTGCTTCGTGTTGCTCCCGCTCCAGCCGCTCCATCTCTCTCTTGCGTCGGGCTTCGGCCTCCTCGAGCCGTGCCTCCGCCTCACGGCTACGGGTCTCGAGCTCGCGTTGATGCTGGAGCCGCAGCCGCTCGAGGGCCTCGGCGCTGCCTTGGTGGAGCGCGTGAAGCTCCTCGGGCTTGAGCTCGATAAAGCAGACCGGACATCGGAGGGGTGCGGCAGGGTCCGGCATGGTCGAACGGTCTCGGATGTCGACGGGAGCGAATGAAGGTTCCATCCGGAGGTTCGTCGTGTCGAGTGGTGGTGAGGAGGCCGTTCCCGACACTCTGTCGCCCGAGCTAACATATAAAGGCAGGTTCCCCTGGGGAAGCCCCGCGAGGATGCCCATGGTGAAGTTCCCGAGCCAGGAGTGGATCGACCAGTTCAAGGAGAAGATCAACACGAACGCCGCGTACGAGGACGCAGCGAAGACCTGGGAGGGGGACTTCATCTTCCTGGTCGAGGCGGACGGACCGCTCACCTCCCCGGTCGCGCTCTACATGGACCTCTTCCACGGCAAGTGCCGCGACGCCAAGATGCTCTCCAGCCCCTCGGAGAAGACCGCGGCGTACACCTACCAGGGGCCCTACGGCAACTGGCGGAAGCTGATCAACAAGGAGATCGACCCGATCCAGGGGATGATGACGGGGAAGTTCAAGCTCAAGGGCAACATGATGAAGATCATGCGATACACCCGGGCCGCGAAGGAGCTCATCAACACCGCTTCGGCGATCCCGACGGAGTTCCCCGGTTAACGTCCCTCGACCGAACCGCTCCCGGGGGTCGATCTCGCACCATCGAGGGCACCTACGGGAGAGGAGGTCGTTCCGTTCCATGTGGTTCTTCACGGCGCCGAAGATCGTCTTTGGTGCGGGAGCCATCGAGTTCTTGGCCTCGCTCCCGACCAAGAAGGCGATGATCGTGTGCGACCGTTTCCTCGCCGAGCAGGGGACCTACAAGCCGGTGCAAGAGCAGCTGGAGAAGGCCGGAGCGAGCGTGAAGGTCTTCGGGGAGGTCGAGCCGGAGCCCCACATCACCACGGTGTCCTCCGGGCTCAAGATCGCCAGGGCGTTCGAGCCCGATACGATCGTCGGGCTGGGCGGTGGGAGCGCCATGGACATGGCCAAGGCCATTTACGCGCTCTACGAGCGACCCGACCTCACCATCTACGATCTGACCCCGATCGTTGACCTCAACCTCGGGAAGAAGGCCCGTCTCATCCAGGTCCCGACCACGAGCGGGACGGGGGCCGAGACGACCTGGGCGACCATCATCACGGAGGGAGAGGGGGGACGGAAGCTGGAGCTCGCGCACCGCGACCTCATCGCCCAGTGGGCCGTCCTGGACCCGATGTTCCCCTCCTCGATGCCCCCGAAGCTGACGGCGGACACCGGGGCGGACGCCCTCGCCCACTCCATCGAATCGATCTCCTCCCAGTGGTCGAACCCGTTCTCGGACGCCATGGGGATGAAGGCCGTGGACACGATCTTCCGCTACCTTCCGAAGGCGGTGAAGGGCCAGCCGGTCCCATCGGAGGTGCGCGAGGAGCTCCACCTCGCGGCGGCGATGGCCGGGCTCTCCTTCGGGAACGCCCAGATCGGCATCGGCCACGCGCTTGGCCACGCCTTCGGATCGGTCTTCAAGGTCCCGCACGGTCGGACCGTCGGGCTCTTCCTCCCCTACCACATCGAGTTCAACTTCGCGGCCGCCCGAGACAAGTTCGCGCGCCTATCGCCGGTCCTCGGCGACTCGACCGTGAGGAACGCCCGGGACCTTTCGGCGAAGGTTCGTTCGCTCTGGGACCAGATCGGGATGTCGAAGACGATCCCGGAGGCCACCAAGGTGACGGAGAAGGAGTTCGAGGAGAAGCTCCCCGAGCTCGTCGAGCGCGCCGATTCTTCGACCGGTCTCGTCGCGAACGCGCGCGTGCCCACCTCCCAGGAGCTCGAGCGCATCCTCCGCGCGGCGTGGTCGGGCGCGCCGGTCGACTTCTAGAGCTCCACCACTCGAACCAGGAAAGGAGAACGCGAGGCGAACATGGCGACCCCGATGATGGCCAAACCCGAGCAAGGCAGCGCGAGCGGACCGACGGTGTGGAAGGCGTTCCTCGGCGGAGAGTGGCGAGACTCCTCGAACGGAGCGACGGCCACGCTCATCGACCCCTCGACGGGGGAGGTCATCGGAACCGTCCCCAAGTGCACGAGGGCGGATGCCAAAGCGGCGGTCGACGCCGCGCGCGAGGCGTTCGATAAGGGCCCCTGGCCGCGGATGAAGCCGAAGGAGCGAGCCGCGGTCCTGCAGAAGGTGGCCGAGCTCCTGGTCGCGAACCAGGAGGCCCTCTCGCTGCTCGAGACCCGGAACGCCGGGAAGCCGATCCGGCAGTCCTCCCTCTTCGACATGGGGCTCGCGGCCGAGCACATGGGCTACTTCGCCGAGCTCGCGACCTCCGTGCGGTGGCACCAGAAGATCTCCCAACCCGACTACGAGGGGACCATCGGTACGGTCGTCAAGGAGCCGATGGGGGTCTGCGCGGGGATCACCCCCTGGAACCTGCCGATCCTGATGGCGGTCTGGAAGGCCGGTCCCGCGCTCGCCGCGGGTAACACCTGCGTGCTCAAGCCGGCCTCGCTAACGCCGCTCACCACCCTGGAGCTTGCAAAGCTCTTCGAACAGGCAGGCCTCCCGAAGGGCGCCCTCTCCGTCGTCACGGGCTCGGGGGAGGAAGTGGGCGACACCCTCCTCACCCATCCCGGCGTCGACAAGGTGAGCTTCACCGGCTCCACCGAGGTGGGTCGGACCGTGCTGGCCAAGAGCTCGCTGACGGTGAAGCGGACGACGATGGAGCTCGGAGGAAAGAGCGCCAACATCATCCTGCCGGACGCCGACCTCGAGAAGGCCACCGACGGGGCGCTTTTCGGGATCTTCCTTCACTGCGGGCAGCTCTGCGAGTCGGGGAGCCGTCTCCTCGTCCCCGCGAAAGAGCAGGAGAAGATCGTGGCCCGGCTGGTCGAAAAGGCCCGCCGGATCCGGATCGGCCTCACGCAGGACTACGAGACGGACCTGGGACCGCTCGTGAGCGATGGGCAGCGGACCCGGGTCGAGGGCTACATCCAGTACGGACTGGACCAAGGCGCGAAGCTCTCCTTCGGGGGGAACCGCCCGGACCGACCGGAGCTCCGCAAGGGGTTCTACCTGCGGCCGACGATCTTCTCGGGCGTGACCCCGGACATGAGGATCGCCCAGGACGAGATCTTTGGACCGGTCCTTTCGGTCGTCCCCTACGAGAATGTTGACCAGGCCGTGGAGATCGCGAACTCCACCATCTTCGGGCTCGCGGCTGCGGTCTGGAGCGAGAAGGAGGCGAAGGCGACGAGGGTCGCCGAGCGGTTGCGGGCCGGAACGGTGTGGATCAACGACTACCACATGCTCTCTTGCCACGCCCCCCGTGGGGGGTACAAGCAGTCGGGGATCGGTCGCGAACTCGGTGAGAACGCCCTCGAGGACTACCTCGAGACCAAGCACTTCTTCTACGGCCGCGAGTCGCCGCTCATCCCCATCGCCCGCGCCCTGGTCGTGCCTCCTGCGGCGAAGGGCGGGAACGAGCAACCCCCCGCGGCCTAGACCGCGATGGCGAGGATCGAGAGCCAGGTGGTCATCCGCGCCCCTCTCGACAAGGTCTTCTGGTTCCTCGCGGACGGGGACCACGCGCCCGCCTGGCACCTCTCGGTACGGGAAGCGCACCACGAGACCGCCCCGCCGATCCGGGTCGGGAGCCGGCTCGTCGTGAAGGCCCACGCGGGCCGCCGGGAGTACGCTTGGACCCAGGAAGTGACCGGATGGGAGCCGCCGCACTCCTTCGCGGACCGCATGGTCCCCGGCACCGGACCCTTTCGCCGGTTCGAGGATTGGGGTCGCTTCGAGCAGGTCCCGGAGGGGGTACGGTTCACCTTCGGGACGGACTATGCCCTGCCCTACGGTCCCCTGGGATGGCTGGTCGACCGCCTCGTCATCGCCCCCCGGGTCCGTAGGGACCACGGCCGCTCGATGGAAAAGGCGAGGTCGACCCTGGAGGGGGAGGCACGGAAGTGACCCCAGCCGCCGTCCCGCCCCCACGATCCTCCTCGACTTCTCCTGTCTCCCCCCGGGTGCGCGCGACGCTCGAGGCCGTGGCACGGGGCCTGGTGCCGTCCGGCGGGAGCTTCCGACCGGGCGCGCTCGAGCTCGGAGTGCCGGACCTCATCGTCGACATGGATTCCGAGATGGACCGCGTGAGCCGGCTCGTCGTCCGCTCGCTCCTGAACTTGCTCGAGATCGCCCCCGTCTTCCGAGGACCCGGCCGTCCACTATCCCGACTGCGACAGGAGGAGGCGGAGGAGTTCCTGAGGGTGGCGAACTCGCAGGGGACCAACCGCCCGATGGCCACCTGGCTGCTCCGCTTGCTCGTCGAGGCCAACTACGTCTCCACCCCCCAGGTCCGAGAGCATCTCGGGGTCCGAGAGGAGCCCATGTACTCCGTCCCTCCGGTTCCTCCCCCGCGCCCGCCGTTGCCGACGACCACCTTCCCCCAGCTCGCCATCGGGAGCGAGCTCGACTCCGACGTCTGCGTCGTAGGGAGCGGTGCCGGGGGAGCTCCCGCGGCGGCCTTGCTCGCCGAGGCCGGTTGGAAGGTCGCGGTCCTGGAAGAGGGGCCCGCGGTCTCCCGCGCCGACTTCCAGGGCTCCGCCATCGGGAGGATAGGACGATACTACCGGAGCAACGGGATCTTCTTCACGCTCGGCAAACCGCTCGTCCAGATCTCCTACGCGAGCTCGGTCGGTGGCACGACCGTGTTCAACTCGGGGACCTGCTTCCAGCCCCCCGACTCCACGCTGGACCGTTGGGCGAAGGACTCCGCGATCCCGGGCCTCACTCCCGGTGAGCTCGCGCCCTACTTCGCCCGGGTGAAGAAGTTCCTCCAGGTCGGGCCCTCGAGGGCCGACATCCTCGGCCACAATGGCGAGATGCTGCAGAAGGGAGCCCAGGCGATGGGTGGGCTCAAGCACGGGATCATTCCCCGACCCGCCCCCGGGTGCCGAGGAAGCGACGAGTGCGTCATCGGGTGCCCGACCGATGCGAAGCGATCGATGGCCCTTTCCTACCTTCCTCGGGCCGTCGCCGCGGGAGCGAAGGTCTACTCTCGGGTGCGCGTGGAGCGGGTGCGCCCCGGACCGGGAGGTCCACATCGCTGGAGGGTCGAGGGGCACGTGCTGGACCCCGCGACGCAGCGACCGGTCGGCCGGGTCGCGGTCCGCTGTCGGCACGCCGTGCTGGCGGGCGGGGCCCTGAGCAGTCCGTACCTCCTCCCCGAAGTGGGCCCACGACCCGCGAGGTCGCACCGCGGCCGCCACCTCCGCGTCCACCCCTCGCTCGACATCGGCGGGGACTTCCCTGGGCGGGTCGAGGGATGGCGCGGGGTACTGCAGTCCTATTACGTCGACGACTACGAGCACGGGGTGCTTCTCGAGGCCACCTTCCATCCTCGCGGGCTCCTCTCCACCTCCGGACTGACCCCCTTCACCGGTGCGCGGTACAAGGAGTTCCTGGAGCGTCTTCCCCATCTCGCCTTGATCGGGGCGCTGATCATGGACGAGAGCGAGGGTCACCTCGGTCCCTTCCTCGCAGGCCGTCCCTGGATCCGCTACGACATGGTCCCGGCGGACCTCGCCAAGGTAGGAAGGGCGATCGCCCTTTCCGGGCGCCTCCTCTTTGCAGCAGGCGCCGAACGCGTCTTCGTGCCGGTGCATGGGGGACAGGAGGTACGCCGGCCCGAGGACCTCGACCGGTTCGAGACCTCCCCGCCAGGGCCCGAGGCGCTCCACCTTCTTGCCTTCCATCCGCTCGGCACCGCCCGCATGGGAGGAGCGCCCGAGCTGGGAGCCGTCGATCCCACGGGGACGGTCTGGGGAGCCCCCGGGCTGCACATCTCGGATGCGAGCATCCTACCGGGATCGCCCAGCGTGAACCCTCAGATCTCGATCATGACGCTGGCCGAGCGGAACGCGGAGTCCTGGATCAAGCAAGGTGTGGGAGCATGAGCGCGAAGGAAGAGGAGACCGAGCAGCCCCAGGGCGAGCCGAAAGCCGTAGCCGCAGCGCGCTCCTCCTCCCATGCCACCGGGCCTCGCTGTCCCCAGGCCTCCTTAGCGCTGCTGCTCCTCGCGGTCGTTCTCTACGTCTTCGGGGTCTTCTACGTGCTCGACCCCTCGGCGTCGGTCGCCTCCATCCAGGGGGTCGCCACGGGAATCGGGCTCAAGCTCCCCGCTCCGCCTTCCGAGCCGAGCGGCTACTTCTACGGATGGATCGGGTTCACCTTCGCCTACATGATGGCGGCCGCGACGAGCTCCTTCTTTGCCGCCAGGAGCTCGACCGAGTCGCGCACGGCCTACCTCAACGTCCTGCTCGTTCTCAAGGGGACGTCGAGCTTTACGGGGATCGTCCTCTTCGTGAGCCAGCCCCACTACGCGTTCTACCTTGCCACCTTTCTGACGGACGGTCTCATCTTCCTGGGGGTCTGGGCCATCCGCGCTCACCTCCTCCACCGGCATCCCACGTCGTCGGCCGAGGCCGTCTCTCGCCGCAGCGAGTGAGCGCAGAGAACGATGAGCTCCCGCAGATCACTGCCCGAGGTCGAACGGATCGGCAAGGCGGAGCTCGTCGAGGCCTCCCGGGCGGCCGGAGCGGGGCGGTGGGTCGCGCTCGAGCGGCCAGGCGCGTGGGTCGGACTAGGCACCGTCGAACCGGGGGCCCCACGACGGTGGCACCGCCACCCGGGACAGGAGATGCTTCTCTACATCGTGGAGGGCACCTTGCGGCTGGAATTCGGCCCCCTGGGTCATGGGACCCTCCAAGGGAGGCCTGGGGACTTCGTCCGCATCGCACCGGGGGCGCTTCATCGAGAAACGGCCCTGGGGAAAGGGGTGGCCAAGTTCGTGCTCCTCCGACTGGGGAAGGGCCCACCCGCCATCGAGTACGTCGTTCCTCCACCCCGTGGCTAGAGGACGACAGTCCGTGTCGGGAGCTACTCAGCTCCACTTCTCGATCTTGTGCACGGTGGCTTCGCCAAGTCCCCGGTTCGGGATGCCGCTGTGCCGCCACGAGATCGCCCCATCCTGGAAAGCGATCACCGTGGGGATCACCTCGATGTCGAAGGTGAGCGGGACCGGTTCGTAGAAGTCGTCCATGACGTACTCGGCCAACCGGACCCCGTTCGGTGGTGCGACCCGGGTGTACGCTTGGCGGAAGCTCGCGCAGAAGGGGCACCAGGGACCTTGGAAGAGCACGACCCAACGACCAGGAAGGCGGAGCCGGGGTCCCTCGAACTCCTGGTCCGTGACCCGAGTGACCTCGACCATGGCCGCGACGCCCGAAAGGGGCTCGTGTCGACACACCCCTTGCGGGTATTTGAGGGCCGTTCGGTCTCTCGAAGGGGCACCATTCGCCGACGTTCCCCCGCCGCGCTCACCGTGCTTTTATGGCCGGAGGCATTGGGTACATAGGTTACCTGTCATGCAGGAGACCCCCCAGGAGCTCGCCGCGCGCGCGATCCTTCCCGCCCTCCGAGGGCTCGTCGCACGAGAGCTCGTGCGCGAGCACAAGTTCACTCACCAGAAGGCGGCCGACCTGCTGGGGCTGAGCCGGCCCGCGGTCACGCTCTACGCCCGGGGGCTTCGCGGGCGCGCCATCGAGCTGCGGCGGAGGCCGGACGTCCTGATCATGGTCCGCGACATGGCGGATGGCCTCGCGAGCGGCGAGATCGACGTGCGAGGCCTCATGACCAAGCTGGACTCGGCCGCGACGTACGTCCTCCGCAAGGGCTACGCCTGCGACCTCCACGCCCAGGTCGACCCGGAGCTCAAGGGGTCGGGATGCAACCTCTGCATGACCGCTCCTTTCCCCTGCAGCTACTTCCACGGGTGGAAGGTCGAACCCGGGAGCCCGACGCGATGAACGAGACCCCGACGGTCCGTTTGGACTGCCGAGAGGACGTCTGTCCCGTTCCGGTCCTCCGCACCAAGGAAGCGATCGCCAAGCTCACACCAGGAGCGACCCTGGAGGTCCTGACCAAGGATCCCATGGCCACGGTGGACATCCCAGCGGTGGTCCACAAGGCCGGGGCGGTCCTCCTCTCGATGAAGGCGGACGAGGAGAACGAGACCGCAACCTTCCTCATCCGGAGGCCGTGACCTTCAGCGGTGCGGGGGCGGTTGCGGGGGCTGGGGAGAGCGTCGGGCTGTACTTCCGCCAGAGGTGGAGGAAGAAGAGGACCGCTGCCGCGTCTCCGGCGAGGACGGCCAGGATCCCGACCCCCGAGTGAAGCTGGGAAATGAGACCCATCGGCATGAGGACGGCCACCAGTCCCGCCCCGAGGGCCACGAGTTGCCGCTGGTTGCAGGTCCGCCCCACGTTCTTCAGCACCCAGCAGAGCAGCACTCCCGCGAAGGCCACGACCGCGAGGATCGGGAACAGCGGCGCGAGCCTCCAGGACTCGGACACCCCCTCGATGAGGTAGATCCCCGGCAGCAGCGAAAGGCCCACTCCGGCGAACTTCCAGGGAGCCGCACGGGGCAGGAGGCTGGACGCCTGCAGAAGGTCCTTCGGGGCGCGGTAAGCGGCCCAGGCGAGGCCCAAGATAGCGGTCAGGCTCCCGACCCAGAGCACCGGTCCCGCCCAGAAGTGATAGAGCGTGCTCGAGAAGGCCAGGAGGACCAGGACGTCGACGACCAGGATTCCCAAAACCGTGCGGACCCCCTTCGCCGAGAGCAGACTCTTCCCCTGGGTCTCCGGGAGGGCGAGTTCCAACAGCATGATCGGGAGCGAGATGCTCCATAGGGCATGCACGATGAGGAGGCCCGCGGTCCAGACCCAGTTGACCCCCAACCAGTGCCCGTAGATTCCCAGACTTCCGACCGGTTGAGCATAGGAGTAAAAGAGCGTGGACAGCGCGATCCCCTCCTCGAGGATCCCGTACGCGGCCCCCAGCAGGAGGACCGAGCCCCATCCCTTCTTCCACCGGACCTTGGCTTCGCGGATGAGGAGGACACCCGGTCCGTAGAGCCCCAGGTTCGCGGCCAGGAAGATGAGGAAGACGACGGGAGAGAGCATGAGCAGGCTGAGCTGGCTTGATCCCGAAAGATACTCCACGATGCCCGGAGTCAGAAGGAGCAGGCAGAGGATCGGACGGCGCTGGAGGTAACGCCGGAGCCGAGCGAGGCTCGACACCGAGCCGGAGGGAGCTGTCGTGGTCGGAGCGGCCGGCACGGTCGAGGAGATGGTTGCCATCCAAGGCCTCCGACCCTCGATTCTCTTCCTCGAGGTACTTGAAGCCCCCAGAACCAAAGTGCCGGCCCTCCCCGAGAGCTGCCGAGCGGGGCAGGAGGCTTCGTGGACCTACTTCGGGTCCGCGGTCGCCGGGTCCGGGGGCGGGGGCTTCCCCATCAGATGGATGCCGCATTCGCGCTTCTGGAACCCGGACCACCGCCCCGCGCGTTCCTGCTCTCCCGGCTGCAGCTTTCGCGTGCACGGAGCGCAGCCGATGCTGCCGTAGCCCTGGTCCCAGAGGGGATGGTGAGGGAGATGGTGGTCCTCGATGTAGCCCTCCACGCTCGCCTTCGTCCAACCTACGAGCGGATTGATCTTGAACACTCCGCGCCCGGACGGGTCGAGCTCCTGCCACTCGACGACGGGGGTGCCTTTCCTTCCATCGTGCTGGTCCCGGCGGATCCCGGTGAGCCAGGCCTCGTAACCCAGCAGGGCCCTGCGTAGCGGCGCGACCTTCCGGTTCAGGCAGCAGGTGTCGGGGTCGCGGGCGAAGAGGTCCTTGCCGTACTCCGCGTCCTGCTCCTCGACCGACTGTGCGGCCCGCAGGTCGGCGACGTTCAGTCCCCACTCCTTGATGAGACGGTCTCGGAACGCCAGCGTCTCGGGGAAGTGGTAGCCGGTCTCCAGGAACAGGACCGGCACATCGCGGCGTATGCGTCGCAGATGGTCGAGCACCACGAGCCCTTCTTTCCCGAAGCTGCTCCCGATCGCCAGGCGGTCGCCGAAGCGTCCCACCGCCCACTCCAGGATCTCGGGCAAGGGCTTACCTTCGAGCTCGGTCGAGAGGCGACGGGCCTCCTCGGCCGGAGGGCGGGACGCCCCCTGGCTCCTCATCCCCTCGACGCTGGAGGTCACGGTGCCCGATAGCGGACCGTGGGTATATACCGAAGGCTCCGAACTCCCCGGCGGGGGTCACGCGGGAGGAGGGGAGCGCGACGGAAAGTAGAGACCGCCCTCGACCGTGTGGGCCGCTTCCTCCGCTTTCCGCCTCGCCTCGGCGACGGTGGGTGCCTGGGCGAGCGCGATCCCCATCCTCCGCTCAGGGTAAGCGGAAGGTTTACCGAACAGGTGGACCCGGACCCCGGGGACCCGGTTGGCCTCCCACAGTCCTCCGAACCGCGGACCCCATCCCTCCTCAGGGGCCAGAATGACATGGGCAGCGCCGGGGCTCACGAGCTCGATGGAGGGGATGGGGAACCCCAGGATGGCCCGCGCATGGAGCGCGAACTCGCTCTGCCATTGTGTCGCGAGTGTGACCAGGCCGGTGTCGTGCGGACGCGGGGAGATCTCGGAGAAGAAGACGTCGTTCCCCCGGATGAACTGCTCGCAGCCGAAGATCCCGATCCCTCCAAGCTGGTCCGTCACCGCTTTGGCGATGTCCTGCGCCCTGGAGATCACCCTGGGAGCGAGCTCGGCCGGTTGCCAGCTTTCGTGGTAGTGGGTGCCGGGGCGCACATGGGCGATCGGAGGGCAGAAGCTCGTGGTGACCCGGCCATCGTTGCCGTAATGTCGTAGGGTGAGCAGGGTGATCTCGAGATCGAACTTCAGGAACTCCTCGACCATGACGCGGGGGTTCACGACCCGTCCCTCCTCCCGCCCTCGACGATAGGCCTCGCCGACCTCCTCGGACCTATGGACGACGGTACTGCCCAGCCCCGAGCTCGACATCATCGCCTTGAACACGGCGGGCAGGCCCAGCTCTTTCACTGCGCGATGCGCCTCCTCCGCGGAGTCCACGAACGCGTAACGGCTCGTCGGCACGCTCGCCTTCTCCGCCGCCAGTCGTCGGATCCTCTCTCGGTCCATCGTCGCGAACGTCGCTTCCGCCCGTGGAACGACCGTCCATCCCTCCCGCTCGAGCTCGAGGAGCTCGGAGGTGTTGATCTGCTCGATCTCGGGAACGATGACATCGGGGGCTTCACGCTCGATGAGCGCTCTCAGAGCCTTCCCATCGGTCATCGAGACGACATGGTGGCGGTGCGCGACCTGCATGGCGGGCGCGTTGGCGTAACGGTCCACCGCGACCACTTCGGCGCCCATCCGCATCGCCTCCAGGGCGACCTCGCGTCCGATCTCGCCACTCCCAAGGAGCAGGAGCCGGGTGGCCCCCGGGAAGAGCGGAGTGCCGAGCTCCTTTCGGGGCTGGATCCCGCGCCCACGAGCAGGGGTTGGCACGGCCCAACGGGTACGGTGGGAGTTGATGAGTGTTCGCACCGAGTGGCCCAAGTCCAGCAGACCGACCCGGCGCTACGCGCGACCCATCGCTTCCTTGTACGCGTCCAGGTAGCGGTCCACCACGACCTCCCAGTCCCAGCGCTTGGCGGTACGGCGGGCGGAATCGCTCATCTGTCCCCGAAGTCCCGGGCGGTCCAGGATCTCCCGGACCGAAGAGGTGAACTCCTCGACCGAACGCGCGACGCGGCCCCCTCCGTCCTCGGCGAGGTACCTCGCGGCACCTGCCTCGAAGGCGACGAAGGGCAATCCCGACGCGGTCGCCTCCAGAAGGGAGATCCCGAACCCTTCGTACTGCGAACCTTGCACGTAAAGGTCCACCTCCCGAAGGGCTGCCCGCACCTCGTTGTGCTCCAAGTACCCCAGGAATCGGACCTCAAGGCCGCGCTGCTTGGCGAGCGCCTCGACGTGGGTACGGTCGTACCGAGTCCCGGGGAGGTCCTTGCCCACGACGCCCAGCGCAACGTGGTCCCGCAGCGGAGCGAGCGCCTCCACGAGCCGGTCGACGCGCTTGTTCTCCCAGAGGCCACCAACGTAGAGGGCGATCCGGGGGCGCGTGAAGCCGAACTTCTCCCGAAGTCCGAGCGGAGGGACGGGGGCGGTCAGGTCCTTGAGGTCGATGCCCTCTCCCACCAGACGGACCCGAGACCCGGGATAGCCGAAGCCGATGACCTGCTCCCGTTCGTGCTCGGTCAGCGCAAGATAAAGGTCGAAGGCCCGCAGCGCTTGAGGAAGGTATCGGCCGAAGTACCACCGGTTCCGAGGCGACGGATCCATCTCCCATTGGTAGAAACCGTGGGGCGTGATCACCTGAGGGCCGTCAAAAACCTGGGCGACGGGGAAGTAGAAGTCCGCGCACCAGATCCGATTGCCGCTCATGTGCAAGAGGTCAAAGTCCATCGCACGCAGGGTGCGCCAGTACGCTCGGGGGACCCGGAACTGGCCCCACTGTCGCATCGGAAGTCGGCGCACCGCGATTCCGTCGACCTCCTCTTCCGCCGGGGCCTGGGGCTCGTTCTGCGTGAGCACGGAGACGCGGTGACCGCGTCCCTGGAGCGCCCGGGCCAGGGCCAAGGTCCAACGCTCGGTCCCACCATCCGCCGGCCAGAAGCGGTGGTTGACGAGCAGGACCTTCACGCGGGGGTGAGGGAGGACGGTAGTACAAAACGCCACGTTCGCAGCGGCCCTAGCGCGGTTGAACGTGGTCTCGGCGGAACGCTCCGAAGGCGAAGGGGAATATGCCGAAGGGGCTCGGACCGTTGTGGTACCGATCGCCCCGCCCCTCGGCGGGACGGGCTCTCCCGTCTCGCTACTGACCGGGTCCCTCGTCCTGGTCTGGGTCCTTTCCGAGGTCGCGATCCGGGTCTACGCGGTCGCACGGGGGGCTCCCGCGCGCGTCCCTCGCGGCCCCGACCGTGGGTCTTGGGTCGTCCTCGTGATCGGGATCGCAGGGATCATCGTCCTCAGCACGGTCGACCGGGCGAACCCCCTGCTCGGCCTCCCGCCGTTGGGGGTGCTCTACCTCGGAGACGCGCTCATGGGTCTGGGCATCGCGGTCCGTGTCTGGGCCATCACGGTGCTCGGCCGGTTCTTCACGACCCGCGTCATGATCCAGAAGGGGCATCAGCTCATCACGAAGGGTCCCTACCGCTGGGTTCGCCACCCTTCCTATACGGGGGCCTTGACCACCCTGATCGGGCTCTCTCTGGCATACGGCAGTCTCCTGGGCACCCTCCTCGCGCTCACGGTAGGGGCCACCTGCTTCGGCTACCGCATTCATGTCGAGGAGAAGGCTCTGGCCGAGGGGTTCGGGAAGGAGTACGAGGAGTACCGACGGCACACTCGCCGCTTGATCCCCGGGGTCTATTGAACCGGGGCCTTCCAAGGGAACCTGAGCACCGCCCCCATGCCGCCAAGACCTGCAAGCCGCCGGCCGGCTTCGCCATCGGCCCGGACTAGGAGCAGTGCCGTCTTGGCCTCTCGGGCAGCGCTCAAGAGCCCCGTCGTCGCGGGGTCCCGGAGCTTCGAGTCCAGAACGAGCAACGTCTCCACAGCAGCCGCTTCGACCGCGCCCCGAAGCTCTTGCGGACCCAAGGCCGCACCGCCATCCTTCCCGAGTGCCCGGACGAGTCGTTCCACTTCGGCCGCCTCCTTCGCGGCCATGCTGGTGGAGAGCGCCTCCTCCGCCTTGCCGGAGCGCAGTAGCTCGTTGACGCCGGCGAGCCCGGATTCCGCGGTCGGGACGACGGACACCTTCGGATGTTTGGACACCGGCAGGGAGGCGATGCGGCGAGAGAGCTCTTCCTTGAGGAACCCGGGCCCCGCGACGACGACGGCTTGGGAACGCTCCAGCTCGGGTTGGACCACGTGGAGGATCTCCTCCACGAAGGCTTCCCGGTCCTTCTCGCGCGAGGAGGAGCGAACGCGGTCGTACTTGCCCGATCCCGAGCGGGTCCTCTCGTCCACCACTCCGAAGGACCGGCCACGAAGTCGGACCACAGCGCTCTCCCCCCAATCGGCGCAGACCAGCAGGACCTGCGGCTCGTCGACGGCCCGTTTGCCCTCGTCGAGGAGCGCCCGGTCCGAGGAGGTGAGCTCCGACTTCGTGAGCGCGACCTCGCCCCCCTCCTCGAGGTCCAGGGTGTGGTAACGGCCCTGGTCGAAGGGCCCCTCCACAATGGGCCCCGTCACGCGCACGTGCCCGGTGAACTCGTGGAACTCGACGCTCTCCGCCCGAACCGTAAGGAAGACCGTCCGTCGGTCTCGCTGCCCTGCGGGCGTGTCGGAGGGCGCCTCAGGGTCGCGTCGGGAGGTGACCGACCCCACCTGGTCCCCGGGTAGGATGAGGCGCGAGATTCGCCAGAGGTCGCTCGGCGTCTCCAGGCGGAGCTTGATGAGCCCGGTCCTCGGGTCCTGGAAGTAGATCCTCATCGCCCTCCCTTGGAGCGCGGAGGTGGGGTCCTTCGCGGCGACCGGTGGTCGAGCTCCTCGTCCGAGGCGGGGAGCCATCGCTCCACCTGCTCGGCCAGACTGAGCCCAGGCGTCCGCCCCTCCTCTCCCCTCGCCCCCGTTCGGTCCGGGAAGAGCCAGACCGGGGGGAGCCGGGTCAGGACCCAGTTGGCCAGCGGGTCGCGCCCTTCCGCCCGCTGAAGGTGACCCTGGAACCAGGAGGTGCAACGCGCGTAGACGTCCTTCCAGGCGAGACCTCCGGTCCCCGGGACCTTCTCCTCCTGCCGGTCCGGGGCGACGAGGAGCACGATCGGCACCGAGAAGAGCCGCTCGACCTCCCCGACCCCCCCACCGGTTCCCCTCCCTGCGCCCCCGCCTGGTTTCTCCTTTTCCGCCCCCCTCTCCCCCCAGACCTCGGCGACCAGCCCTGCTGCGAGGGGTGCGCACCGCGAGCCCATCCCCTTCCGCCCCGCCGAGAGCAGGGCCCAGAGCGCAAGGCCACGACAGGTGAACGCGACGGCCGAAGCGGGGATGGGGGCGGGCAGGGAGACCCCCGCGAGCGCAGCGCCGGACGCCCAGGATCCGGACCCGGGCCCCTTCAGAAGTCGAAGCAGCGAGCGTTCCTCGCCGGGTGAGAGCGGCGTACCATCGAGGTGCTGGACCGCGAGACCGACATCGCCCTCGGTGCGGACCGCCCGTCGCTTCGGCATGGCCCCTACCGGGGGTAGGGTCAGGGGCTTTGGGTCTTTGCGGTGCGGCGGCCGGGTAGGTCGACGGAAGCGCTATATCGATATCGACATATCCATCGATGCAGGTGCCCATGCGCCCCCTCGAGAGCCCTAGTCGTCTCCCTGAGCGGATGCGACGCGGCCTCCTCGGGATGTACGCCCTCGCGGTGATGGACCGTGAGGGACCTGTCCACGGCTACCTCATCTCGGAGCGCGTCGCAGAGAGGACCGACGGGTCTTGGCGACCGGGCCCCGGCGCGGTGTACCCCGCGCTGCGGAAGCTCGCCGAGCGCGGGTTCGCGCGTCCCGCCGCGCGCTCCCTCGGACGCCGGAGGGAGTTCGAGATCACCCCGCAGGGACGAGCGATGCTCGAACGACTCCGTGCCCAGTCCCCCTGGGTCCAGCGCAAGGGCTGGGACCTGGTCCCACTTTGGGCCGAGGTGTCGGGCATCCACCGTACCGAGGACTTCCTCCTGCTCCGCCTGCGCCGAGCGCTGGACGGGATCGACACCTTCCTCGCGCGGTCGCCGGACCGGACGGCCGCCCGGGCGGAGCTCATCTCGGAGGTCGAGCGGGAGCTCGGGGGGTACCTGCGGAGGATGCGCCACACGGGAGAACGTACCTCCTCCTCCCCGCGGTCACGGTCCAAGGCGCGGTTCGCTTACGCGGGAGGGGCGGCTTGACCGTTGACCCCGATGGCTCCGCCATCGTGACCGAGGGCCTGACGAAGGTCTACGGCGGCCATGCCCCACCCGCGGTTGGAAAGAGGGGCGGGAGCCCCGGCCCGATCCGACACGGCCTATTCTCCCGCGAGCGACGACCAGGGATGGCCGCTGTGGATCACGTGGACCTCTGCGTGCCCAAAGGAAGCGTCTTCGGGCTCATGGGCCCGAACGGCGCCGGGAAGACGACGATGATCAAGCTCCTGACGGGGCTCTCCGACATCACCGAGGGCCGCGCCTGGGTCGACGGGTTCGACGTGGAGCGGAACCCCATGCAGGTCAAGCAGCGCGTGGGATGGGTCGCCGCCGAGGTGATCCTGGACGACGACCTCTCCGCCTGGGAGAACCTCTGGCTCCAGGCGAAGCTCCAGGCGCTCTCCGACTGGCAGACGCGCGCGGAGGAGCTCCTCGCCTACTTCGACCTCGCCGACCGGCGCAAGGACCGAGTCAGCACCTACTCCACCGGCATGCGCAAGAAGATGGAGATCGCCCTCGCGCTGCTCCACCAGCCTTCGGTCATCTTCATGGACGAGCCCACTATCGGGCTCGACCCGAACGTCCGTTTGATGCTCTGGAAGCTCATCACGGGGGTCAACCGGGAGTTCGGCGTCACGGTCCTCCTGACCACCCACTACATCGAGGAGGCGGACAGCCTCTGCGACCGGGTCGCGATCATCGACCGCGGCAAGTTCGTCGCGACGGGGACCCCCTCCGAGCTCAAGGCCCGGGTCAAGGCGGACTTCATCGAGCTCGAGACCCGCGGGCCTATCGATGAGCCCAAGCTCCGGGCGCTCCCGGGGGTCCTGGAGGTCCGCACCCAGGGAAAGACCTGGATCCTGAAGGTCCCCTCCGCGGAGGAGGTGCTCCCCCACCTGTTCGCGGCTCTGAAGGACGACGGGATCTCCCGGATCAATGTGGAGAAGCCCAGCCTGGAGAGCGTCTTCATCGACATCACGGGAAAGAGGATGGACCAGACGGGGGGCGACGTCCAGGACTTCCGCAAGTTCTACATGCAGGTGCGGAGGGCACGCCAATGAGCACGGTCGAGAAGGTCCTGACCCTCCCCGCGCGGCAGGAGGCGCACCGCGATGGGTACGTGGGGCAGCTCTCCCAGTTCTGGGGGCTCTACGCGCGAGAGCTCATCAAGACCTTCCGCAACCCCTTCGTGATCATCATCACCTTCGCCCAGCCGTTCATGTGGCTGGCCTTCTTCGGGAGCAGCTTCGCGAACGTTCCCGGGGGGGCCGCGACCCTCGACAAGCTCCTCCATGCGCCCCCGGGGACCGGCTACCTCCAGTTCCTCCTCCCGGGGGTCCTCGCGACCTCGATGCTCTCGATCGGGATGTTCGGGTCGATGAGCACCATCCAGGACAAGCGCTTTGGTTTCATGAAGCGGGTCCTGATCACACCGACCAGCAAAGCCACGGTCTACCTGACGAAGGCGCTCGGCTCGGCGACACGGGGGATGGTGCAGATCCCCGTGATGATCGTCGCTGCATGGGCCTTCGGGATCCCCTTCGTCGGCACCCCGCTCGCATGGGCCGGCTGGGTCCTGGGTCTCGTCTTCCTTGGAGTGGGCTTTTCCGCCTTCTTCCTCGCCGTGACGGCCTCCAGCACCGACTGGCAGACCCCAGGGGTCATCTCGAACTTCATCACGATGCCCCTTATGTTCGCGAGCGGCGCCCTCTTTCCGGCCCAGAACTATCCCAGTTGGATGCAGACCATCGCCAATTACAACCCCGTGGGCTACGCAGCCCTACTCGGCCGTGAGGTCGTGGTCTACGGCTCCTTTGACTGGATCTACCTGGGCTACCTCGCCCTCTTCGCCGTGGTGATGCTCGTCGTGGGGACGGCGGTGGCCTCGCGCTACCTCAAGGTGGAATGAACCCCGGGGCCCCTCCCCCAGAGTTTGGGACGGGGGGTCTTCCCCCCTTCGCCTGCTCCCGGTTTGCGGGTCGCTACTCGAGCCGAGCCATCACCGAGATCGCGACATTCCCGGCGAGGGCCTTCGAGATGGGGCAGCCGGACTCTCCGGTGGTGCGGGCGAGCTCCTCGAACTTCTTCGGGTCCGCCCCGGGCACTCTTGCGACCACGTCGAGCTCGATCCGCGTCACCTTGAACCCATCACCGACCTTCTCGAAGGTCGCCGAGGCCGAGGTGCGGACCTCCTTCGCGGGAGTGCCGCCCTTAGCGAGCCCGTGGGAGAGCGCCATCGCGAAACAGGCGGCATGGGCGGCCGCGAGCAGCTCCTCGGGGCTCGTCATCCCGCCGGGTTCCTCGGACCGGGCCTTCCAGGTGATCGGGGATTCGGCCAGAGCGGAGGACTCCGTCCGCACGGTCCCCTTCCCACCGACCAAGTCGCCTCGCCATGTCGCCCGAGCTTTCCGCGTTACCGGCATGTCGGTGCCCAGGCTGGGGCAGTAATCAACCTTCCGAAAAACCCCTACCGGTCAGGTGAACTCGGTTTCACTCTCGCCCTATATCCTGTTCCCAGAGTCGGTGGTCCGAGAGGGACAATGAGGACGAACGAGAGCGGGACCCTACCCCGTAAGGCTACGTCTGGGAACGTCGGTTGGAGCGCGCTCGGTGCTATCGCGCTGGTGGGGGTGACCCTGTCGGTGGGCTGGTTCGCCTTTGCCGCGTTCTACGGTGTGGGCGTTGGGAATCCCGCCTCCCAGGGTGTGCCTTCCGGTGGGAACGCTCCGAGTGGACCGGTGCACATGTACCTCGCGGTCGTGACGACGCCTGGCGGGATGGACCAGTACCTCCCGGCCAACTTCTCGCTCCCCGTGAACACGGAGATTGACTTCACGATCCAGAACTACGACAACGGCATCAACAACCTGAGCGCGTCGATCTCCACGGTCTCGGGAACCTCCGACGGCACGGAGCACGTCTCGGGTGGAGCTCTCGGCGCCCCTACGGGGGTCGTGAGCTCCCTGCCCGTGGGTGACACGTCGCACACCTTCAGCATCTTGGGCGGACCCCAGCACCTCAACGTGGTCATGCCCCCAGCCATGGGACCCAACCAGCCGACCGTGGTCACGTTCAGTGTGACCTTCACGAGCGCGGGGACCTACACTTGGGTCTGCCTCGCTCCTTGCGACCCCAACTCGATGCAAGCCCCCGGGTTCATGAGCGGGACGATCACCGTCGGGTAGGGTCCGAGCGCCTTAGCGACCCGAGGACCACGGCGTCCGGGCGACCGCGTGGCGGGCTCGAGCCATGCTCGATCTGAGGCGCCTTGTCGCCCGGACGAGGACCCTGTGGGTTCGAGACCCCAAAGGGATGTCCATCGACCTCCTGCGCGTGGGGATAGGCATCGTCTGGTCGCTGAACTTGATTTTCATCCTCGACCCGAGCAACCAGTACTTCGCGATGTTCCAGATGACGGCGGCGGGCTTCGGCCCGACCTCGGTGGGTGGGTCTGGTTTCGCAGACTTCGTGGCGAACTACCCCGTCTTCTTCGCGTGGGTGATCGCCCTGCTGACGGCCTACCTAGCGGTGGCCTTCCTGGCGGGATTCACTACCCGCCTGGCCTGCGTGATCGGGGCGCTCGCCTCCGTGGCCTTCCTGTTGACGCAGTTCTACGCGACCTTCACCCTGAGCGGCATGGGCACGGACGTCGGCCCGCACCCGCTCTACGTCCTGATCTACCTCATCTTGTTCACTGGAGGGGCGGGGCAGTACTTCGCCATCGACCACTGGGTTTGGGCGAGCGGGAAGGCACGCTTCCCTCGCCTCTCCCGCTGGATCGCTTCGCCACGGGACCTCCCTTGCAATGCGACATGTCCCCATGCAGGACCACGACCATCTGGGGCGAGCCTGATCTCGGGGGAGCTTCCGCCCTTGGACGGCGCGAACTCCAGTCCATCCACCCCTCCCAAGGTCTCGGGCCGAGGTTGGGCCGCGTTGGGGGTCTTCCTCATCGCCGTCCTCTTGTTGGCCGCCGCGGTCGTGTCGCTCCACCCCGGGGGGAGCGCGACTCCCCCCCCCGCCACGCAGGTCTCCATCCAGGACGTCCAGTACACGCTCCTCTACCCGGGGAACGCCTCCCAGGGGGGTCTCGGCCCCGCGCACCAGGACGGATGTTTCGACTGCGCCATCGCGATCGCTCCAGGTTCCTCGGTCACGGAGCTGTTCATGGTCACCAACAACCATAGTGGCTCACCCACGACCGTCAGTGCGATCGTCGTGGGGGCCCCCTTCTCCCTCGCGGCCCCCACCGGTTGCCCGCGGACCCTTCCGGTGGGTTACATGTGGATGTTCAACATCGACTTGCGCGCTCCCGATGCACCGGGGACCTACACCGTCGCGCTCACGATCACGGTGACCTGAGGCCGCGCTGACCTCTGATAGCGCAGAGCGGGGAGATCCCTCCCGGCCTAGGGGCACGACCACCCTCGGAAGGACAGGACTCACTCGCTGGTCGCGGCGCTGCTCCTTGGCACGTCGGACCGAGCTACGATCCCGACAAGGCGCCCGTCCTTGACCACAGGGAGGCGATGGAATCCGCGAGCGTCCATCCTGAGCGCGGCTTCGGTCACCTCCTCGTCGGGATCAATGCTGACCACTTCCGAGGTCATGACCTCCTCGACCCTGAGACGTCCGATCCTATCGCGAAGCACCTGGAGGGGCCCCATGGCGCTGACGGCAGTCCTCCCGAGGAGCATGTCGAGCCACTTGCGGGGGCTCTGCAGGACGAGGCCGGCGACGGCGCTCTCCACGATGTCGCGTTCGCTCAGGACACCCACCACGTTCCCTTCCGCGTCGACCACGGGTGCTCCAGAGATGTGGTGCCGACGGAGGGTTCCCGCGGCGGCGCGGAGCGTGGCCGTCGGCCGGAGGCAGATGACCTTGTCATGCATCACCGACCTCACGGGGGAGTGCCCGCGGGGCCGTGTTCGCTCCATGCTCTCCACGATCGGTGACCGCCCTGCCGGCTATTTCGACCCACAGTGGAGGCTCGTTCACCGAGGTTGCCAGGGGGTCCGCGCGGGGTCCGTTGAAGTTCCGAGAGGTCAAGCCCATTCCACCATTCTCCGAAATAGCCTCGGCCGGCTGGTGGGGCCATGCATGAGAAGCTCGTCTCCGATGCCATGACCCGCCCGGTCCGATTCGTCCGGCCCGAAGATACCCTGGCGACGGCCGCCGGAATCATGCGGGAGCACCATATCTCGGGGCTTCCCGTCCTGGACCCCGATGGCAAGCTCTGTGGCATTATCAGCGAACGCGACATTGTCAAGGAGCTGCACAAGGCAACGGGAGTGGGGTCTCCGCGAGGTCTCCTCGACATCATTCTGGAGGCTCCGAGCGTCGGAGGGGTTTCCTCCCTCGAGGCGACTCGTCGGAGGCTGCAGCATGCCCGGGTGGAGGAGGCGATGTCGGGGCGGCCAGTGACGGTCGACGCCGACGATACCTTGGAGGAGGCGATCCGGATCTTCCGGCAGTACAGTGTGAACCGCCTGCCGGTCATGGACAAGGAGAGGATGGTGGGTATCCTCACGCGACAGGACGCCATCATCGCGCTCGCCGGTGAAGTGCGCCGAAGCGCGAACCTTCCCACACGCTTGATTCCTCAGGCACACCCAGGGCGGCCCAGGTTGGTCACTCCCTCTTCCCGAGGTTGAAGCGCTTCTCGTAGAACACGGAGGTGAAAGCATGGCCAAGAACTCCCCCAGTTCCATAGTCGTCTGCGTGGACGGGTCGGCACCGGCGGAAGAAGCGTTCGAACAGGCACTCGACCTATGTTTGAAGCTCGGGCGCCCGATGCAGGTGGTGACCGTCGTGCCTTCCGCGAACATCTACTACCTCACGGGGCCTCCTCCCGCCGTCCCGGACGAAGAACAGGTCCGCTACCACTGGGAGCTCGCAGCTCGGTACGTCGAACGCGCAAAGGCGCGGGGTGTGAAAGAGGCGGGATTCGTCGTCCTGGATGGGAACCCCGTGGACGCCATCCTGGACCACCTGGAGCGGGAGCCTATCGAGCTCTTGGTCGTGGGCGCTCGGGGACTCTCGAGGACCCAGAGGCTGCTCCTGGGCAGCGTCTCCTCCGCGCTCGTCCAGCAGGCGAAGTGCTCCATCCTGGTCGCGAAGGTCAAGGTGCGAGGGGTCTCGGCCGCGACGGACCTCGACCGGTCTCCCCAGAAGACGAGGCGGGTCGAAGCGGCTCCCTTCGCGTGAGCTGAGGCATCTGGGCCGCTGAAGATCCAACGTTCTGGGTGGCCTACGGCTCCGCGATGGGCCAGTGGCCCAGTAGGTCCCGCCGTGTGACGATTCCCACCAGGCGTCCGCCCTCAACCACCGGGAGGCGGTTCACCCTTCGTGCCTTCATGCGCCGGACGGCCTCTCCCAGGGGTGCCGATGCATCGATGGTCTCAGCTGGGGAGGTCATCGCATCCTCGGCCTTGAGCGAGCGCAACCCCTCTCGGAGGTCGCGCATCGCATCCGGGCGGCTCCATGGCGAGGTCGGGAGTAGCAGATCGAGAACCTCCAGGGGACGAGAGGTCAGCCAGCGAGACCCCACCGAGTGAGCGATATCCCTCTCGCTGAGCACGCCGAGCACCTGCCCATCCAGAGCCACGACAGGTGCTCCGGAGACCCCTCCGTTGCGGAGACGCGCAAGGGCCACCGCCAGATTGTCCTGGGGTGCGATCTGCACGACCGGGACGTTCATGGCCTCCCGCACCGTGACGTACGGAAGGAGAGGAGAAGCACCGATCAAGGTCGTGGCGGTGCGAGTCCCCGCGGCTCCACGAGAGGAGCTCCGTAGGTGCGAGGCCGTCCTCATGCGGGTATCACCGCCTGCACCCTCCCCCGGGGTGCCGCGCGCGCAGCCTCCGTCTCCCTCGCCCCCGAGAGCGCCCGAATCAGGTCGGTCCTGGTGATGATCCCGACGAGCCTTCCGTTCGAGTCGACCACGGGCAGACGATTGATCCGCCGTCCCACCATCAGCTCAGCGGCTTCCCGGATCGAACCGCCCGCGTTGATGGTTACCGCCGGTGAGGTCATGCAGGACCCGACCCGAAGATGCCGCAACCGATTGATCACGAGCTGGAAGGGGTCTCGGCTGTCGTCACGGGGAGCGCGCAGGAACATCTCCAAGAACCCTGGTAGGGAGTCAACGCCTTTCACTGGAGACAGGCTACGAGCCACGTCGATCTCGCTCACGACCGCCACCAGCTTCCCGTCGGGATCCAGGACGGGAAACCCCGCGATCCGAAGCGCCTTCATCCGAGCGACGACGAGGTCGAGAGTGTCGGAAACTAGGACCGTCGTCACGTTCCCGCTCATGTACCGATCTACCCGTTCGACGAGGACGCTCGAGCCCGATTCGCTCTGCATGTTGCTCCTCACCTTCCTCCCACGTACCTGGAGACCGAGACCCCGTGCCCACCGATTCCTTACGCTCCTATGGGCTGATTGACGACTACGTTGGTCAGGTCGAAGATCTCCTCCAGGAACCTCGGCACGTTCAAGGGGAGATGGATCACCCGGAGCATCCCGTGAGAGCGAAGGTGGGCATCGCGCGAGCCGACCACCACCAGGGGAAGGTCCGACAAGCTCCCGTTGATCCACCCCTGGACCGCAGGGCTATAGTGACCGTTCGAAGCGACCACGAGCAACATGGTCTCTTGGCCGCGAGATCTCGAAACGAGCGGCCGTGCTTCGCTCAGGTCCCGGGCGCAGCAGACCCGATATCCCTCCGCTTCGAAGAGGTCGGTCAGCCCTGCCCCTAGCGAGGGGCTCTCGTTGATGATCACCAGCGTGGCTCTCGGCATCCAAACCACCACCCCGGAGGGTGAGAAGAACACCTCGTCAATCCGAATCCACCTCAGCGGGGGCTGCCCACCCTCCCCGCCCCCCCTGCTACCCTGTCGGGAGGCTCTATGGGGGAACCATGGTTACCTCCACAGCCGTGACGGGGTCGGAGCGTCTCCAACTGGTGGAGCGCCTGCTAGCTGAGGCTCCATGCGGCGTGGCGGTCGTCCAAGAACCCTGCGAGCTCGTCTGGGCCAACGAGAGGTTCATCTCGGTCACCGGCCGACCTCGGACCCACATGCCCGCCGACCTTCGGCAAGTCGAGCGTCTTCAGGGAGGCCCTGTCGTGAGAGCCCTTGAGCAGGCGCTCAAGGAGGGGCGGTCCGTGACCATTCCCGACGTTCTTCTCGTGTCCCGCCCGTCGGTGAGGTACGCGGACATCCACATCTGGCCCCTTCCAGGACCGACCAACGAACCTCGGATGGTCGTGGCGACGCTCTACGACCAGACCGAGCGCGTCGCGGACCGGGCCCGAGCGCGCCTCTTCTACGAGTCGTTCCTCACTTCGTCGAACGCGATCGAGGTCACGGATCGCTCCGGGGTCCTCGTCGACGTGAACCCTGCGTTCGAACGCGTGTATGGGTACACTCGGGCGGAATGCATCGGGAAGAAGCCCAGCCTCGTTCGGAGCAGGAAGACCCCTCCCGAGCTCTACGAGAAGATGTGGAAAGACCTGACAGACCCGACGATCGGCCACTGGTCCGGAGAGATCGCCAACCGCGACCGGCGGGGGCATGACCGCCAGGTCTTCCTAACCATCACCGCCATCCGCGATGAGTTGGGGGAGATCACCCACTATCTCGGCGTAGCCGTGGACCTCACGCAGCAAAAGGCGTGGGAGCAAGGCGCAGCGCACGCCGAGCGTCTCGCATCCCTGGGAAGGGTCGCCGCGGGCGTTGCCCATGAGATCAACACTCCCCTCGCGAACATTCTTCTCGTGGCGGAGAGCATCCGTCGGAGGACCCAAGACCCCTGGATGATCTCCCGGGTCGCTGCGATGTCCTCCCAGGTCGAGGTCGCGGCCAAGATCGTCCGGAGCCTATTGGAGTTCTCACGAAGGAGCGAGCCACACTTCCAGGAGCTCGATCTCGTCAGGGTCGCCAAGGACGCGGTAGAGTTCCTGCAGGGGAAGCAGTCCGCCGACGTCGAGGTGTCGGAGCGCTATCCCTCCGGACCTGTCGCCATCCACGGTGACCGTGGCCAGCTCATTCAGGTTCTGACGAACATCCTCAATAACGCGTACGAAGCGATCGAGGGCGCAGGACGGATCACGCTCGAGGTCCGCGAGGACCATGGCTCCGCGGTCGTGATCATTTCCGACTCCGGGAAGGGCATCGCCCCGGAGGCGCTCCCGCACATCTTCGAGCCGTTCTTCACGACCAAGGAGGAGGGAAAAGGCACAGGGCTTGGGCTGGCGATCTGTCACGGGATCGTTCAGTCGCACCAGGGGACCATTCTCGCGGAGAACATCCCCCAAGGAGGGGCGGCGTTCACCATACGGATCCCGTTGAGAACGCCTCCCCCTCCGGGCTCGACGTTGGACGAACCCCCGGCGATCCATCGGTAGGGAGAGACGAGCGGGGACCTCCGCTCGTCAATTCGGATTGACCCCGCGAGGAAATACGCGTGAACTATCCTTCTCTTGATGACCCGGCCAGGTTCCGTCCCGTTGGAGGGTCAACTCCTTGAACGACCCGCCTCTCCGGACGAGCAGCGCTCCGCTCCCAGGTTCGCGCCCGCGGTCGCACCAACCCTTAAGACCCCTTCCCCGGGTGCGGCCCCTGTGCAGGTCCTCGTCGTCGACGATGATGCCATGTTCCGCGAGGAGCTCGCCGAGCTCCTGAAGGGGGAGGGCCACCGCGTCCACACCGCTCCCTCCGTTCAGAAGGCCGTCGAGGAGCTGGAGCAGCAGGACTTTGATGTGGTCCTGACCGACCTGAAGATGCCCCGCCACAGCGGCCTCGAGCTCCTCACCCAGGTCCGGCAACGCTGGCCACGCACCCTTGTCGTCATGATCACAGGGTTCGCCACGGTCGAGACGGCGGTGGCAGCCATGAAGGCCGGGGCGTTCGACTACGTCCGCAAACCGTTCCAGATCGAGCAGGTTCGGAAGGTCCTGGAACTTGCCGGTCAGGAGCTCCAGTTCCAGGCGGGTGGACAGGATGCGCCCGACATCGATTCCCTCGCCCGGACCTGGGTGAGGAAGAAGGGGCTCGACGTCCTCATGGTCACCCAGCGAACCCCCCATCCACACCCGGGGATCACGGTCTTCGCCGCGGACCTCGCGAATCCCTCGAGGATCCGGGAGGTCGTGGACTCCTTCGTTCTGCCTCGGGAGAAGGCGGCGGTCATCCTCGAGAGAGCGGACCAACTGATCCAAGGCCACCGCCGCCAGGACATCGTCGACTTCCTGAGCGACCTTCGAGGCAAGCTCGAGAAGAAGGGACCCTTCGTCGTGACCTTCGACCCCAAGCAGATCACGGTCGGGGACCTCAAGGAGGTCCGAGCCGCGGTCGTCGCACCCAACACGCATGCGACGCTCGAGGCGTTGGCGAACCCCCTACGACGCTCCGTGCTGCGGAGGGTGGCTCAGGGTCCTTGCTCCTTCACCCAGGCCATGCAAGCCGTGGGTCTCGACGATTCACCCAAGCTCTCCTTCCATCTCCGTCGGCTCGTCGAGGAGGGATTGCTGACCCACCAGGATGAGGAATATCGGATCACCCCTAAGGGCTCGGAGACCGCGAAGCTCCTGGCAGAGATCGACGAGCTATCGACCGCCTTCACCGACGGCAACGCGGTCGTTCCCGCACGTCTCTGATCCTCCGAGCTCGCCCGGCCCTCCCTCGGGCGTGGCGCCGGGTCCACTCACGGCTCAAATCGTGCTCCCGGCGATGTCCTAGGCGGGGCTATGTGATGTCGACCCGCTCCCTCGCCCACACTCCCGCGTTCGCGGACCGCTACGAGGCCGGTCGGCTCCTCGCGTACCAGATGCGACACCTCTCCGACGAGGCCCCGATCGTGCTTGCCCTCCCCCGAGGCGGGGTTCCGTTGGGGTACGAGGTGGCACGCGGCCTCACCGCACCGCTCGACCTTCTCCTCGTCCGAAAGATCCCCGCTCCGGGCCGTCCTGAGCTGACCGTTGGGGTCGTAGGAGAGGGTGGGGCGGTGCGCATCGACGAGGCCGTGGTGCGAGAACACCACATCCGATGGGGTGACCTCGACGAGGTGATCCTTCACGAGCAGGAGGAGATCGAGCGTCAAGCGTGGAAGTACTATCGGGGCCGCCCTCGCATCGGCGTCAAGGACCGGGTCGTGGTGCTCGTTGATGATGGGGTCGGCACGGGGCGGACAGCGACCTTCGCGATCGAGGGGCTGCGACGGGATTCTCCCAAGAAGGTCGTCCTCGGTGTGGGCGTCGTCGCCCCCGAGGCCTACCCCGGCCTCCTCCGGATCACGGATGGGGTCTACAGCCCTCTTGTCCCCGGGCTCTTCCACTCCATCGGTGAGTGGTATCGCGAGTTCGAACCGATAGGGGAACTTGAGATCGAGAGGCTCCTGCAGGAGATCCATCACTTGCACGACGCGGATGCCCTCCCCGTCCCCCAGCGGGCCCGGGTCGCGTAGCCGGCCGACCTCCCCGGGCCTCCGACGGCGGTCCTCAGCGAACCCCCGTGATATCTCCGAGGTCCGAAAGATCAACGTCCAGGGCCGCGGGGAGCCGTGGCAGTCCCGGCATGAGCGATATCTGCCCTGTCGTTGCGACGAGATAGCCCGCACCCGTACGAGGGAGCACGCGCCGGACCGCGATTCGATAGCCGCGAGGACGTCCGCGGACATGAGGGTCGTCAGAAAGCGAGAGCTGGGTCTTGGCGACGCAGACCGGCAGCCCTCCGAGACCCATCGCGCGCACCTCGTCGAGGTCGCTCTTGGCCTCCGGAGAGAGGTCCACCCCGTCGGCCCCGTAGATCTCACGCGCGAGGACCGTGAGTTTCTCCTCGGCGTCGAGCGAGGGGGGAAGGAGCGGACGGCCGGTCCGGCCCTTCCGGGTCGCCTCCAAGACCCGCTCGGCCAATTCGAGCGCCCCTGAGCCCCCCTTCTCGTAAGCCACGGACTCGGCGAAGCTCGCCCCGCGATCATCGCAGAACCTGGCGACCTCTCGCACCTCTTCGGGACGGTCTCCCGGGAAACGGTTCAGGGCGACCACCGCAGAGAGCCCCAGCTTCTCCACGTTCTCGAGATGCTTCTCGAGGTTGGGCAATCCCGCGCGCACGGCTGTGAGGTTCGGCTCGAGGGGTCGATCGGGATCACCTCCCCCGTGCGAACGAAGCGCGGGAAGGGTGACCACGATGACGGCAGCCTCGACCGGGAGGTGGCCCAGCGGGCTCACCAGGTCCATGAACTTCTCCGCCCCCAGGTCGGATCCGAAGCCGGTCTCGACAAGACATACGTCCGAGAGCGCGCGGGCCATCCTGATCGAAAGGAGGCTCGCCGTGCCGTGGGCGATGTTCGCAAAGGGACCGGTGTGAACGAACGCGGGAGACCCTTCCGATGTCTGGACCAGGTTCGGTTGGAAGGCGTCCCGAAGCAGGGCCAGCATCGCCCCCTGCGCACGTAGGTCCCTCGCAAAGAAGGGGCCTCGTCCCTTGAGGCGTCCTACGAGGATCCTCCCGAGTCGCTCGCGAAGGTCCTGGTGGTCCCCAGCAAGCCCCAGGACCGCCATCACCTCCGAAGCCGCCGTGATCACGAAGTTCTCTTCTCTCTCGGGACCGCTCCCCGGGCCGGCGCCCATCCCGATCCGAAGGTGGCGTAACGCACGGTCGTCGAGGTCCATGGTCCGCGGCCAATCGATGCGCTTGGGATCCAGGGGAGGGTCGAGCTGGTGGTGGAGATGATTGTCGAGGAGGGCCGAGAGAAGGTTGTGGGCCGAGGCGACAGCAGAGGCATCCCCCGGGAATCCGAGGTTGATTTCCGCGGAGGGCTCAACGGTCGCTCGCCCGCCGCCTGCGCCACCCCCCTTGAGGCCGAGGGTGGGGCCCAGGGAAGGCTGCCGGAGACAAACGGTGGAACGGTAGCCCAAGGTGTGGAAGGCCATGGCCAGGCCGATGGAGGTGACGGTCTTTCCTTCGCCGTGGCTCGTGGGCGTCATCGAGGTGACCAGGATGAGCTTCCCGCGGGATGTGGAGGAGCGTTCGAGCTCGGGAAGCAGTGTAGCGGGGACCTTCGCGCAGCCTCGGCCGTACGGGACGATCCTCTGCGGATCCAGGCCGAGATCGAGGGCGACCTGGGCCATCGGGCGCAGCCCTGGCCGTGCTCCGCCCTCTCGCGGCGGCGTGCCTCGGAGGCGCTCGGAGGTGGTCATCAATGATCTCCGCTCGCGCGCCGTCCGTCCTTGGCGTCGATGGCTCCGACCAGCATCCGAGCCGCGGGGGGCGCGACCAGTGGCTGGGTCCTCTCCAGGAATCCGGTCACCTTGCCCCGGAGCTGCTGAAACTCCTCCAGCGCCGAATCCATCGTTTCACGCCAGGCCTTCAGCGAATCTTCCGTGACATGGAGGGGAAGACACGTGCGCGCGTAATCCTCCTCATAACCTTCCCACGAAAGCTCGGCGACCGCTTCGTTCCTGAGGTCAACGCCGAGAAGGTTCCGGTACATGGCAGGGCGCTCCTCGTACCCGGAGAGGAGGACGCGCACGGATGCCAGTCGTCGCTCTGCCCGCTCCGGCTCACCCTCGATAAGGGCCATCGGAAGGAAGCAGGCTTGGGCATGCTCCTCGGACATGCCCGCCACCGCGAACTGCCGGATGTGCACGTCATGGAGCTTCAAGACGTATTCCTGCAGAAGGCCTAGACCTTCCCTAAGGATGGCGACGGGGACGTCCGAACCGGAGAGCATGCGTTGTCCGATCTCTGCGAACCGGTGTAGCAGGGGCTCAAGGATCCGCGAGCGCTCCTCGCGCAGTTCTTGCTGAAGCACTCCGAGGAGGTTCCCGACCGGCAACTTCGTCTCGCCCGCGCGCTTCGCCGTCGGAAGGCTCCGACGGCTCCTTCGTCGTGTCCGTAAGATACGTTGTTCGAGCCTGGGGAAAGGACGGAAGCGGTGTTCAGGGGACCGGAGCGCTGTTGCGTTGTCCACCAACTCGGAGGGATGCGGTTTCTTTCCTGACTGGACGTCCCCGGTCGGGAGCACATCGTCGTTCATGGGGGCCGCTCCCTTAGGCCAGAAACTAGTCCGCGGAGGGTCCGATCTCCGACGCCCACTCGAGGACCAGGATCTCGGCGGGGATGGAAGGAACAGCTTGAGAACGCATCTTCCGGAGCAGTCGCAGTTGTTCGTCCTTCGAAAGCCACTCGCTGAGGTGGACATGGAGCAGTTCTTCCTCGCGTCCTAGATGTCGCTCGATCCGATCCGCCTCGGCCCGGAAAAGGTGGGCGAGCTCGGAAGCACGAGCCGGGGAGACCAGCCGGTCCGGCTCGTCGTCGGGGATGGAGAGCTCAGAGACCCGCTTCTGGAACAGGCGGGCCCTCGGATGTTCCGCCTGGCACTCCAAGAGGCCATCGAAGATGCGGGGGTCGGTCTTCGGCTGGAGCACCGCGTTCACGAGCTCCTCCTGCGCGTAGTGGAAACCGAGCACGTAATCCCCGTGGATCTCCACAGCGCGCCGGATGGCTTGACGGCTCAATCCCAGCTCCGCGGGGATACGGTCCGCCGTTCGCCGGATGCAACTGGCGAGCAGGACCATGAGGGTGTTCTGTCGGTAGAGCTCGAACGCCAGGTCGCTCGAGGAGGAGAGCAGGGGTGGACGCACGGCACGTCGGTAGGGCGGAGGCAGGGACGCGACGCTGGATGGCTGCGCAAGGAGGGCGCCGGAGGGTGGACGCTCGGGGGTCATGGGTGTCGAGGGGCCGGAAGTGGATGTCAAAGGTCCGTGGAATCGAATCCACGTGGGAGACATCCTGCCGCCCCGGGAAGGGCCTCAAGGCTAGAAGGATCGCCCGCGGGCTTCAGATGGAGGGGCCACCACGCGCCGGGGCGCCGCCCCCCGAGCCGCCCTTCCCCGTCGACTTCGACGCAATGGTGTCGTTGACACGCAGCACCATGACGGCCGCCTCGGTCGCGCTCAGGATCGCTTGGCGTCCGACCCTCACGGGCTCGACCGCCACGCCGGACATGTCCGCGATGCGAGCGGCGAGAACGTCCACGCCGGCATCGTGCTCCCCGGCTCGGTGCCGACGCTTCAGTTCGATCAGCGCGCCGACCTTGTCCATCCCAGCGTTCTCTGCGAGGGTCATCGGGAGCACCTCGAGAGCGCCCGCGAAGGCATGGACGGCCATTTGTTCACGGCCTCCGAGGGTGTTCGCGTAGTCCCGAAGGTCGGAGGAGATCTCCACCGCGGAAGCGCCAGCCCCAGTCACCACCGCGCCGTCTTCGAGCGCGAGTCCCACCGTGGAAATGGCGTCAACGAGCGAGCGCTCGGCTTCGTCCACCACGTGCTCGGTCCCCCCGCGGACCAGCAGGCTCACGGCCCTGGCGTTCCGGCATCCCAGAACGAAGGTCATGCGGTCCTCGCCCACCTTGCGCTCTTCCACGAGGGCCGCGTGCCCCAGGGCCCCGGGCTCGAGTTCCGCCCATCGGCTCACAAGGTCTCCCCCCGTGGCCTTCGAGAGCAGCTCCAGGTCCGACCGCTTGATCCTGCTCACCGCGAGCACCTTGTTACGCGCGAGATAGAGCTGGGCCGCGTCGTCGATGCCCTTCTCGCAAAGCACGACATTCGCGCCAGATCGAAGGACCTGATCGACCATCTCCCGGACCATACGGTCCTCCTCTGAGAGATAGGCCTCGATCTCGTTCGGGGCGGTGATGCGGACCTCGGTCGTCGTTTCCGCCTTACGCACCTCGAGCGCGGACTCCATGAGCGCGATGCGCGCATCTTGGATCCTACGTGGCATCCCAGGATGAGCTACGTCCTTGTCCAGGATGAGCCCCTCGACAAGCTCGGTGTCCGCAAGATCGCCCCCCTGCTTCTTCACGAGCTGGATGTTCTTGCGGTCGCACCGAAGCCTTCCGCCCTCCTTTTCGACCACAGCGCGGACCGCGCGAACGGTGAGCACGGAAAGGAAGGAACGGTCCGCGGAGACCCCCTTGGACATCATCGAGGTCATGGCCACCTTGCGCAGGGCCTCGGTGTCGGCCGCCTCGAGGGTCCTCTGGCCTTGGGAGAGGACGCGGGTGGCACGGTCCGCGGCCAGTCGGTATCCTTGGGTGATGATCGTTGGGTGGATCCCCTGGTCCAGGAGCTCTTCCGCTGCCCGCAGGAGCTCTCCCGCAAGGATGACCGAGGTCTTCGTGCCGTCGCCGCACTCCTCGTCCTGGGTCTTCGCCACCTCGACCAACATCTTCGCTGCGGGGTGTTCGACCTCCATGAACTTCAGGATGGTCGCCCCATCGTTCGTGATGACGATGTCACCGGAAGGTTGGACGAGCATCTTGTCCATCCCTCTTGGACCGAGTGTCGTTCTCAAGGTCTCTGCGACAGAGCGGGCGGCCTCGATGTTCGCGTGCTGGGCGTCCTTTCCGGTCTCTCGGGTCGTCCCTTCTCGTAGTAGGATCACAGGGGTTCCGGCGAGCATCTTCGCGCCTCATGGCGGGATGGCCTCGCGTCCCGGATAAGGAGCCCGTCGAACCCGGTTCACGAAGCCGATGGGGCGGACCCGAGGTCCCTACGCGACGTAGGTGAGCCAGTCCTCATGGCGAGGGGAGCGGCCTCGAAGGCAGTCGTCGTAGGCGCCCTGCAGTCTCCGGGTGACGGGGTAGGACCCCTCGCCGATCGGTCGCCCATCCACCTCGCGGATAGGAGTGATCCCGGCAGCGGTGCCGCTGAAGAAGAGCTCGTCGGCCGTGAAGAGCTCCTCGCGGGTGAAATCTACGCGGCGGAACTCGATCCCTTCCTCCTGAGCGAGCTGAATGACGGTGTCGCGCGTAACCCCACGAAGTATCCCTGAGCTGGCGGGGGGTGTGCTAAGCACCTTGTCCCGGACCCGGAAGACGTTCTCCCCTGGCCCCTCCGCGACCATGCCTGAGGAATTGAGCAGGATCGCCTCGTCATAGCCTGA
The DNA here is from genome assembly GCA_028864975.1 of Thermoplasmata archaeon. Classification (GTDB taxonomy): domain Archaea; phylum Thermoplasmatota; class Thermoplasmata; order Lutacidiplasmatales; family UBA184; genus JAKAAX01. The sequence continues at coordinate 186,598 of JAGWLG010000001.1, forward strand.
GGCGCTCGCCTCCATCTTGGCGAGAGCGCCGTTCGCGTAGTTGGCCGCGCACTTGGCCTGGGGAGGGAGCGACCGCGCATCGTTACGCACCCAGCTCGACACGGTGGCCCGGACTCCCTTCTCCTGCCCCTCCTTCCCCAGGTAGGCACCCCACTCCCACATCGCTACCGCCACTTGGATCGGACAGTTCGTGGGGTCGAGCCCCATCTCGCCGTAGCCTGAGAATGCGATGGGTCGGAGGTACGCCTCAGGGACGCCGTTTGCGCGAACCAAGTCCTTGCAGGCAACGTGCAGCTCTTCTGACGAGAAGGGGAGCTTCATACGATAGATCTTGGCGCTGTTGAGGAAGCGTTCGACATGCTCCCGCAGTCGGAAGATGGCAGGACCGTTCAGGGCACGGTGGCTTCGGATCCCCTCGAAAATGGCGTAGCCGTAGTGCAGACCGTGGGTGAGCACGTGCACCTTGGCGGCAGGCCACTCCACGAGCCTGCCGTCCAGCCAGATCTTCTTGAGAGGATGGATCGCGACCACAGTTGGCACCTGGGACCCCCGCCCCTTAAACTCGCGGTCAAGCACCCCACACCATCGGCTCATCTTTCCTAGGCGCAGAGGGACTTCCATGTGCGCCGAGCGAGTGGTGATCATGGGCGCGGCGGGCCGGGACTTCCACAATTTCAACACGCTCTTCCGGGGTCGCCGCCAGTACGAGGTTGTCGCCTTCACCGCCGCTCAGATCCCGAACATCACGGGACGGTGCTACCCGGCCAGCTTGGCAGGACCGGGGTATCCGGAAGGCATCCCCATCGTCCCGGAGGAGGAGCTTCCCGGTTTGGTGCATCGAGAAGGTGTGGACCTCGTCGTCCTCTCTTACTCGGACCTGCGGCATGAGTCGGTCATGCACCAAGCCTCCATCGCACTCGCCGCCGGGGGGAGTTTCCTCCTGCCTGGTCCTCGCCAGACCATGCTCCGGTCGAGACTTCCAGTGATCAGTGTCGGGGCGGTGCGGACGGGTTGTGGGAAGAGTCCCGTGAGCCGGTTCATCTCGCGGTTGCTCGCCTGGCACGGGCTCCGGGTGGCCGTCGTCCGCCACCCCATGCCCTATGGCGACTTGGAGAAACAGGCCGTCCAACGATTCTCGAAGATCGGTGACCTTGCTCGCGCGCACTGCACGATCGAAGAGCGAGAAGAGTACGAGCCCCACATCCGAGAGGGCTCGGTGGTCTGGGCCGGAGTGGATTACGAGGAGATCCTGCGCCGCGCCGAGCGGGAGTCCGACGTCATCCTTTGGGATGGAGGGAACAACGACCTCCCCTTCTTCGCCCCCGACCTCAACATCGTCCTGGCGGACCCGCTGCGGGCAGGGCACGAGGTTGCCTACCATCCCGGAGAAGCGAACTTCCGGATGGCCGACGTTCTTATCGTGAACAAGGTCGGATCCGCTGAACCTCGCGCGATCGCCCTGGTCGAGCGTCACGCCGCGGCGCTCAATCCCCGGGCGAGGTTGATCCGCGGGGACCTCAAGATCCGGGCTCGAGGAGCAGAGCGGCTTCGCGGAAAGAGGGTCATGGTCGTGGAGGACGGCCCGACCGTGACCCACGGAGGGATGGATTACGGCGCGGGGTGGCTCTTGGCAAGGTCGGTCGGAGCGCGTCCCGTCGACCCGCGTCGCTCTGCGGCAGGGAGTCTCATCCCGGTTCTCCGTGCGCATCCCCGCCTCCGACGCGTGCTCCCGGCCATGGGATACTCTCTGGAGCAAGTGCACGACCTCGAGGAGACCATACGCCGCTCGAACGCCGAGGCCGTGGTGGACGGAAGCCCGGTTGATCTGGGCCGAATTCTTCGAGTTCCGCAGCCGATCGTCCCCGTGAAGTATGAGTACGAGGATATGGGAGGACAGCTCGCAGAAACGGTGCAAGGGTTCCTGCGGAGAAGCGGTCTTCTCAGCCGAGAGGTTCCCTCGGCCATCCCTCTCCCCGCCCGCTAAGGTCTAGCGCTCCGCCCCGCGCGATAGGAGCGTTGCTGTTCGCGGGCTTCCTCCGGAGGGTGCGGGGTGAAACGCGGTCCACGGAGAGGTTACTCCCCTGCGGGCGGCTGCCGCGGTCGTATGCAGCAGCTCGCCCCCCCTCCGGGGGTCCTGGTCTCGCACGCCATGACCGAACAGGTCGTGACCGTGCGGCCGGACGCCACGCTCTGGGACGCCACGCGTCTGCTGCGGGAGGCCGATATCTCCGGGCTCCCGGTGGTGGACCGGTCCGGTCGGCTCGTTGGGATCCTCAGCGAGAAGGACATCGCGCGCGCGGTGGGCGAGGTCGCCGGTCAGAGGAATGTGAGCCGGTTGCTCGACCTCCTCGTCTCGGGGAGGGGTACCGGGGGGAACCTCGGCGACCTCGCATCCGAGCTCCTCCAGAACACCAAGGTGTCAGAAGTGATGAATCACGACCCGGTCGTGACCTCTCCTTCGACCCCGCTCGACACCGCGGCGAAGATCCTGTTGGAACGGCATATCAATCGGCTTCCGGTGGTGAAGGGCGGCCACCTCGTGGGGATCCTCACCCGGCATGACATCCTTGCCTCCTCGGTCTGAGCCTTCTCGCTCCGGGGCGTGGAGATCGCACTGTCGTCACGGTGATCCCATGGGTCAGCCGATGACATGGTGGAATCAAATCGACCGAGCCAACTAATCGAGCCCCGGCGTACACCCAGCGAGATCCCATGCAAGCCCGGAGCCGTCTATCGGCGGTCCACACAGAGCTAGGCTACGCCCAACATGAGCTCCCAATGGGAGAGTTCGAGGACCTTTCGCGCCCACGGGCGACCATAAGACTGGAGGCGGACGGGGTCATCGAGCACTTCGAGAAGAGAAAGGCCCTTCGACCGTCCGACGAACCTGAGGATCCGCTCGGCCGCAAGGTTCTTTTCATCTGCAAGGAGCGTCCGAAGTACGCTGTCCACACCCTGCTGGCCCCCCAGGTCCCGCAGGAGCGCTGGAAGGCGTGGCTCGACCGATACGAAGTGTGGGCCGAGCTGGTGGAGGTCCATCCTGAGTTCGGCCACCGAGACGCACGTGGTCGGCGGGTTCAGGTGAAGCACCACGAGCCTGTGTCGGTGGAGGTCAGGACGGGGACGCTAGAGGCCAAGGACGCCTCTACGGCGTTCGGTTAGACCCCGTGGCCGAATGCTCCCCCCTTGGCCGCTCCCTGTTCCTTGTGCGCCCGGACGCGCGCTCCACACTAGCGGTCAGACGCTCTGCGGGGTCACGCGCGACCCCCGGAGGTGAATGTCGAACCAGCCTCGTGTGCGTCGTTCGACCTCTTCCATGGCCCCCGGTTCCTCGAAGAGGTGGGTCGCGCGTGGGACGATCACGAGCTCGCTCGAGGACGGTAGGGTCCGGAGCGTTGCGCGGTTCACTTCGACAATGCTCTCGTCACGCTCTCCGACGATGAGGAGGGTGGGAGCCCGGACACGCTGAACAAGCTCCTCGGGGGCAAGATCGGTCCGTCCACCGCGCAGGACCATGGCCGAGACCTCGAGCGGAAAGGCGGCCGCCCCGCGAAGAGCGGCCGCAGCTCCTGTGCTTGCACCGTACAACCCCAAGGGAAGCCGGGAGAGTCGGGGCTGTTCGGAGGACCAAGTTATCGCCCGGACCAGCCGCTCGGTGAGAAGCCGAAGGTCGAACCGGAAGTTCGCCAATCTCTCATCTTCCTTGGCCTCTTCCGGGGTTAGCAGGTCGAGGAGGAGAGTTGCGATGCGCACCCGGTTGAGCGCGAGCGCGACCCTCCGGTTCCGAGGGCTCTTCCGCCCGCTCCCGCTCCCATGAGCGAAGATCACGAGTCCCCTGGAACTTCGCGGCACGGCCAGGTCCGCGAGAATGTTGCGCCCCGGAAGGACGGTGATCCGCACGGGCTCAGGATCCGCCATCGGAGGGGGAACGAGCAAGGCTCCCAGGTTTGGACGAGCGGCATCAGCCATCGCTCTCACCATCCGTCGAGGACCGCGCTTCGGATCGTCGCAAGAGCGCGACCACCTCCTCATCTGACACGGGGTCGAAGTTCCGGAAGAACTGACCGACCGCCGCGAAGTCCGGTGGGGTCGAAAGGCACACGACCTCGTCGGACCACCGCCGGAGCGCGCGAAGGGTCTCTGCTGGCGCAACCCCGATGGCGACCACGAGCTTCCGAGCTCCGCGTGAACGGAGCGCGGTCACCGCCGCGCGGACCGTATTGCCCGTGGCGACCCCGTCATCCACGATGAGGACCGTCTGCCGGGCGACGTCGGGGAAACGTGCACCGCTGCGGTACACCTGGACCCTTCGGGAGACTTCGAGCTCCTCCGCTTCGAGCACCCCGTACAGGTCCTTCCTCACGATCCCGAGGTTCGAGATCATTTCCTCATCCCATTGGGGCGGCGCGCCCTCGACCAGGGCACCGATCCCGAACTCGGGGTTCTGAGGGTGGCCGAGCTTGCGAACGATCAGGACGTCGAGAGGGAGCTCCAAGGCCGTGGCGACCTCGAACCCTACGACAACTCCCCCTCTTGGGAGGGCGATGACCCTGGCTCCGGACCTGCGGTAGGGGTGGAGGCGCGCGGCGAGCCGACGTCCTACCTCGGCACGGTCCTGGAAGAGCGGTTCTGGCTCCGCGAACATCGCAGTTCCAAGCAGGCGCCGCCGGGCATTCAAGTGGCCCGTGGATATGAGTCCACTACCGACGACACCGTTGCCTCCCTACGTGGGGATGCCCGCCACCCAGGGGCAGGGTCCCGTGGAGATGCCCCGAGGAGTCGGGTGAACCGAAGTTGAGGCGAGACCTATCCGAAAGGGGGGCCTCCTGCGAACGAGAGGTCCCATGTCGAACCTTCGTACGCGGGCAAGTGCCAATGTCCTTCATTCCCCCAAGAGGAGCTCCGAGAAGCCGGGCAGCAGCACCGGGCTCCGCCCCAAGGTGGACGACCTGATGAGCCGGGATGTCCAGGTCTGTCAAACGTCCGACTCGTGCGCCGAGGTGGCCCGCAGAATGCTCGAAGGAGGCATCGGTATGCTTCCCGTCCTCCAAGGGGGCGAGGTGGTCGGCATCGTCACGGACCGGGACCTCGCGGTGCGGGGGCTCACGTCATCGGAGGACCCCAGGGCCGCGCCCGTGGAGCGCTGGATGACCCCGAAGGTCGTTTCGGTCGAGCCCGAGACCGGGGTGGACGACGCGATTCGCCTCATGCGCGAGCACGACATTCGACGCCTCGTGGTGACCGAACGTGGCGTTCCGGTCGGCGTTCTGACGCTCGACGATATCTATCTGGAAACAGGCAGGGGGTCCGACACGGGGAAGGTGGTCCTTCTCGCCCTCAACCAGGAGCTGCTCGCGGCCCCGATCCCTCGACCTCCGCCGTAGAGGGCCCTTCGGACCTCTGCCCTCGGATGGGGCCTACTGGCCCACGAACCCGGGCACGCCGGTGGTTTCGCGCCGGCTCAGCACCTTGGTCAGGCCCCGTCGGAGCAGCTCAAGAGTGGTCGAGCGGCTGACGCCCAGTTCGGCCGCGACCTCTCGGAGCCCCGAGCGTCGGGGATGATCGAAGTACCCCATCCGGAAAGCGGTCTCCACGGCCCGTTCCTGACGAGAGGTCATCTCGGCCTCGGGTGCGATACCGCCGACTCGGAGGAGCGCGGAGGACCCGTCGTGAGGTCCGAAGACCTTCAAGAGGGCCTTGGCCCGAGGTGACATCCGAGGCAGAAGGAGGCTCCATTCCTCTTCCTCTTCGTCCTTCCCCCCGTTCGAGCGAGGGAACAGGGGGCAGGTGGTGCAGACCGCCCCGACATGGAACACGGCTGCGCAGGCTGCAGGGGTCGGCTCGATGGACCAGATCAAGGCCCGGTGCGGGGCCCGTTGGTCGATGGCGATCGAGCCCCTTGAGGAGGAGCGGCGTGCAAGGCGAAGGATCGCATCCATCTGGGAGGGTTCGCCCGCCACTTCGACGACCCTGAGCATCTTCCCGTCCCCCGGCCCGGTGGGGCGGCACAGGAGGACTCGAGCGCGGGCATCGAAGCGCTCGACCATCTGCCGCATCCAGTGGGTCGAGTGAGGAGATTTCAGTCGCACCTCGACGAAGGAACCTCCCGAGGTGTCCGAGGCGACGTTCCGGCCCTGGGGGCCACGGTTCGGACTGCGGGGTCTCACGGAAACGGCTCGTTCAGGCATGGGTCCTCTCAGCCTCCTGACCGGTGAGGGAGAATATGAGTCGGAAGTGAAATCGGATTCACCTGACCGGTGCGGCACATCCCGGCCCTGTCGAAGTCTCTTCCTCGAAACGGGGGTTCTGTCCGTTCCTCCCGTCGCTTCCCTACCGTGGCGGGTCTGAACCAGGACGGGACGTCGGGACCTGAGGGGACCAGGTCTGGATCGAGGCCTTGCCCTCCCGCATAACGAGCCTCAAGACCTGCTCCACAAGCTCGGGGTCAACGTCGTTGACCAGAGCCCACGCTCTCGCGCGCCGGAACACCTGACGTTCCTGGGCACGGTCCTCAGCCGGAACTAGGTGCTCTCGCTTCCAGGCTTGGAGCTCGGCAACCTCGTGGAGCCGCAAGGCGATGGCCGCAACCAAGAGGCGGTCCGCTCGAGCGATTCGGTCGCGGAACGCCGCCAGGTCGGATACCGTCGATCGTTCCGAGGGCCGGTCGAGCACGATGGTGCGAACCGCAGGGAGGAAAGGCCCGTTCGCCGCACCGGTTCGGCCGCTCTGTTAGGTGGGAGCGAATGGTCGCTCGGTCATGGAGCTCGTCCTCGCGACCAACTTCGATGACCGGCTTGTCGAGCGGGTGCGGGAGCTGCCCGTTACCACCTTCTTCGGCGGATTCCCGACGTCGCTCACTGGAGGGGGGCGCCCTCCCTACATCCTCCCGTCCGTCACCGAGGACCGCTTCGCGGAGCACCTCGAGGTCATTCATCGACGCGACCGAAGGTTCTTCGCGACCTTGAACACCAACGACCTGGGGCTCAAGGAATACGAACCGGATTTCCTGGATCGGTTCCGAGCGGAGGCGAACTACCTGCTCGACCTCGGGGTCGATGGGTTCGTAGTGGCGATCCCTCTCCTGCTCGAGATCCTCCGTTCGGACCACCCCCACGTGCCGGTATCGGCATCGACGTTCGCTCGACTTCGCACTGTCAATCAGGCGATGTACTTCCGCCGGATGGGGGCCGAGCACGTCATCCTGGAAGAAGGGAACCGGGACTTCCAGCTCATTCGCGGCCTTACCAAGGCCAAAGTCCCGGTCGAGGTCCTTGTCAACCAGACCTGCATCCGCGACTGTCCGTACCGCGCGCACCATCTCAACACTAGCTCGCTCTGCTCTCAAGAGGGATCGTCCCCGATCTGGTTCGAGCACCCGATCCTCCAGTGCGGGCTTGAGGTGATACGCGACCCCACGAAGCTGGTCTCGTCGATCTGGGTCCGTCCAGAGGACCTCGCGGTCTACGAGGAGGCGGGGGTCCACCGTTTCAAGATCTCGGGGCGCAACCGTTCGACCGACTGGCTCGTCAAGGTCGCCCAGGCCTATACCTCAAGGAAGTACGAAGGCAATTTGCTCGACATCCTGAGCTTCGTGCAGGTGAAGGCCCCGAGCCAGGCGCTCGAGGTCGCAGCCCGGGGCCCCTCCCCAACCCCCAAGGATGTCGAAGCTCTCCAGAAGGCGTTCCGACCTCTCCAGGACGTTCGGATCGACAACCAAGCATTCCCTCCTGGCTTCATGCGCCGCATCGCCGAGACCGATTGTGAGCACCTCTCGTGCGAGAGCTGCCGATACTGCGCCTCCGTGGCAGAGAAGGTCGTCCGGATCGGCGGCGCCCCACCCTCTCGCTACCATCCCCCGGCAGCGGTCCCGCCCTCGTTCCGTGTGCTTCCGAGCTTCGGCGGAGCCCCGGCCCCGGCGAAGGACAGGCTGGAGATGAGGGCGAGGTGAGGATGTCGACGATCTCGGGTCGGACGGGCGCCGCGGCTCCGGGAGGAGGTCCCGGCGCGAGCCATACCGGTCGGGCGAACGATGTAAGCCGTGAGCTCACGTCACCCGAGACGCGGCACATGACCTCCGGATACGACCCGATACGCACCCTGATGGACGAGCATGAAGGCTTCCTAGCACGCGTAGAGGCCATGCGGCACACCTGGCGCTCGGCGCTGAAAGGGCGCAACCGCGTCAGCACGCTTCCTGGTCAAGTGGCGGCGTTCGCTCGGTTCCTTGCGCGAGACCTTGACGAGCTTCATGCGGCCAAGGAAGAGCGCGCGCTCTTCCCCGTGATCGCTCGCCATCTACCCTCCGAGGGTGGCCCCGTCGGGGTCATGCTCGGAGAGCATGAGCTGCTGCGCGGTTTCCAAGCCACCCTGGCGAAGAGTGGTGACACCCTGACCTCCGATCCCTCCGACGAGCGGGCGGTGGCTACGACCACCCGGGTCCTCTCTGAGATCGAGTCGCTCCTCTCCCAGCACTTCGTCAAGGAGGACTTCGTCCTCTTCCCGACGGCCCAGGAGATCCTGTCGAAGAACGAGCTCGCCGAAGTGTCCCGGGTCTGCCTGGAGATCGAGGCCGCCTACGAGGAGCGCTACGGCCAGAGCCCGTTGCTGCTGAGTGCGGGGGTAGGCCTCCCCTCCGAGGGCTCCCGGGGCCTCGCCAGGTCCTAGGCCGGACCTCCGATATCGGCCAGGGGCCCGCCCGGTTCCGAGCGAGAAGAGCGCAACTCTATCGTGGCCCGTCGAACCGTACCGGTGCGGCTGAATCGCCATTCTTGACCCCCACCTCCCCGGAGCGGAGCGTAACATCTTGTCGGTCTTGGCACCCGAACGAACGTCCCGCGCCCCCTCGGCACCCTCGTCCTCGGACCACCGCCCCGCGCCTCGGTTCTCTGGCGCGCGGGAGCTCAAGGATGTACGCTACGCCGTCAGCGGGGGAGTAGCTCGAGTGACGCTCGACCGTCCCTCGTCTTACAATGCCTACACCACCGGGACCCTGGAGGAGCTCGCGTGGGCTGTCCAGGAGGCCGCTTTCGATGACAAGGTCGGAGTGGTCGTTCTCACCGGCGCGGGCGAGCGCGCCTTCTGCACTGGGGGTGATGTCAAGGAGTACGCCGAGCACTACACACGCCGTCCTCATGACTACTGGAAGTACATGGCCCACTTTGCCCGCGCCGTCGAGTCCCTTCTCTCGTGCGGGAAGCCCACGATCGCAAGGTTGAATGGCATCACGGTGGGGGGCGGCAACGAGCTCCACCTCGCCTGCGACCTCTCCGTCGCAGCCTCGCACATCTATCTCGGCCAGGTCGGCGTCGGCGTGGGCTCGGTCGCGTGTGGCGGCGCGACCCAGTGGCTCCCCCTCGCGGTCGGAGACCGACGTGCGCGCAGGATGCTCCTGCTCAACGAGCGCGTTCCGGCCCGACGGGCCGAGGAGTGGGGGCTCGTCTCCCAGGTCGTCCCCTCGGTGCGGGCGGGGGATAAGCTCCTCGAGGATCCCAGCGCGGAAGAGAGGGAGTTTGCCCTTCAGAGGAAGAACGGTTATTCGATCGACCTCGGCCCGCTCGACCGTGCCGTGGAGGAGCTCTCCCGCCAGCTGCTCGAGAAGTTCCCCGAGTGCTTGAGATACACCAAAGCCCAGACGAACTTTTGGAAGGAGCTCGCTTGGCACCAGACCGTGCCGCACGCGCAAGAGTGGCTCAGCCTGCATTTCGCTTCGCCCGAAGTGCACGAGGGCATGGGAGCCTTCGTCGAGAAGCGTCGGACCCAAGTCCCAGCCCTTCGCGAGCGACGCGCCACCGGTGACGGCGCAGACTATTTCCACGGGCCGCTCACTTCGAAGTGCCCGAAGTGTGGAGCGGGCCATCTGCCCGAAGCGATGACCTTCTGTGGGTTCTGCGGAGCTCCGCTCCCACCTGCGGCCTCTTCGTCCCCCTCGGCCGGGGGGTCCCGATAGGAGGGGTCGTGGCCGGATCCAGCTCCACCCCAGCACCCGGTCCCGCGGTTCCGTCGTTGACCGGTGCGGCGAGTTCGCCGGGATTCCTTCACGACGCGCGCGAACAGCAGCGCCAGATGGTCGACCGCTACTACGCGGAGCTGGACCAGGCAGAGAAGGAGAAGCGGCCGGTCGCCTACATGCTGGTCGGGGGGAACCTGACCGAGATCGTTCGCTCGTTCGGGTACGAGGTGGTCTTCCCCGAGATCGTCGCCCTCAACTGCGCGATCAAGCACAAGTCGCTCGACTACATCCTCCAGGCGGAGGCGCAAGGGTACGGGCTGGACGTCTGTGGCTACGTGAAGAACGACCTTGGCCTGCAGGCCCTAGGAGGGAACACGCCTTTCGGGCACATCCCGAAACCCGACCTCCTCGTCTGCAGTTTCTCCGGTTGCTACGTCTACATCAAGTGGTGGGAAGCGCTCGCCGAGACCCTCAACGCCCCGCTGTTCAACTTCGATGTCCCGTACCAGCGGACCGAGAAGCCGCTCAAGGAGGACATCGAGTACATGGTGGCGCAGCTCTGGGACTTCATCCACCTCCTCGAGAAGCGTACCGGTCGCTCCTTTGACATGGCGGAGCTCAAGCGGGTCCTGGAGCGCAGCCGTCGGGCCGAGGAGCTCTGGGTGAAGTACCTCGAGGCCGGCAAGCACCGCCCCTCCCCCATCGAGGCGTACTTCGAGGCGGTCTTCTACATGTTCCCGATCAACGTCCTTCGGGGGACCGACCAGGCGGTCCGCTTCTACGAGACGGTCAACGCCGAGGTCGAGACCCGGGTCAAGGAAGGGACCTATCCCGTTCCGGAGGAGAAGGTCCGTCTCGTGGTCGAGGGCGTCCCTCCCTACACGAACTACCGGACTTTCTGGGACTTCTTCCGTAAGTGGGGCGCCGTCAGCGTGGCCGCGACCTATCCGAAGGTGGGGGGGCTCTTTGACATGGGGTTCTACCACGACCCGTCGCGCCCGCTCGAGAGCATCGCGGAGTACAGTCTTGGCGCCTATGTCAATCAGAACTGGCCGCTCCGTCGTCAGCTCATCCGGCAGTACATCAAGGACTACCAAGCGGACGCCGTCGTGATCCACGGGATCAAGTCGTGCCGGTCCTTCACGGCGGGCCAGGGGGACCTACGGGACTGGCTGATCCACGAGACAGGGACCCCCACGCTCTACCTCGAGTCCGACCACGAGGACCCGCGCTACTTCGCCCCTGCACAGATCAAGAACCGGATGGACGCCTTCTTCGAGTCCTTGGACCAGCGCAGAAGTTCCGCGGCCGCGACCCCCGGGAGGTCTACCCCATGAAGGCTGCCGCGGGGATCGACATCGGATCCACCACCGCGAAGTGCGTCCTCCTCCGGGGGAAGGACATCATTGGCCGCTCGCTCAACCCGGTCGGCGTCAACATCGTCCGAGATGCCGAGGAGGCGCTCCGCCTCGCCCTGCAGGATGCCCGTCTCGACCGCTCGGAGGTGGGGTTCGTCACCGGGACCGGGTACGGTCGGTTCAAGATCTCCTTCGGTCAGCTCACGGTGACAGAGATCTCTTGCCACGCGAAGGGCGCGCACTTCCTCTTCCCAGGGACCCGTCTGGTCATCGACATCGGTGGGCAGGACACCAAGGCTATCCGCGTCAACGAGAGGGGCGAGGTCGCAGACTTCGCGATGAACGACAAGTGCGCGGCAGGAACGGGGCGATTCCTGGATGTCTGTGCGGGGGCCCTCGGCTACGATGTCGCGGAGATCGGGCCGATATCGATGGAGGCACGACATCCGGTCAAGGTCACGAGCACCTGTACCGTCTTTGCCGAGAGCGAGGTCACTTCGCACGTATCTCGCGGGAAGGACCCCAAGGACATTCTTGCGGGGCTCCACGCGAGCATCGCGAACCGCACGCTTTCCCTGCTCCAGCGCGTGGGCATCGAACCTGAGGTCACCTTCACCGGCGGGGTCTCACGGAACGAAGGTATGGTCCGAGCGCTCTCGGCCCGCCTTGGCCTGCCGGTGAACGTCAGTCCGCTCTCCCAATACATGGGGGCGATCGGTGCGGCCCTCGCCGGGCAGGAACGATTGGACGGAGGTGTGGCATCATGATCACCTGCGGGCTGGACCTCGGCTCGGGACTGATCAAGGGTGCGCTCCTGGAGGATGGTAGGAAGCTCTTGGCCACCGCTTCCCGACCGACGAAGGGGAACGCCACCCAGTCCGGCCAGCTCGTCATCGATGCTCTGGCGGAGGAACAGAATCTCATGACCGGCGACATCGCCTACCTCTGCACCACAGGGTTCGGGCGCTACATGTTCCCGACGCGCCAGCTCCAAGTGAGCGACATCACCTCCTCTGCTCGGGGCGCCGTCTTCTTGCGCCCGGGGACGCGGCACGTTCTCGACGTGGGCGCTCAGTCGTCCCGCGCGATCTCCGTCTCCGAGAAGGGCAAGGTCCTCAAGTTCAAGATGAACGAGAAGTGCGCCGCCGGTGCGGGGCGATTCGTCGAGCGTTGCTCGAAGTATCTGCAAGTGCCCCTGGAGGAGATGTCCTCGAAGGCCTTGACCGCGGAGAAGCCCAAGCTCATCTCTTCGGTCTGCGCGGTGCTCGCAGAGACGGAGATCATCAACAACGTGGCGGAGGAGGTCCCTCTCGCGGACATCCTGATGGGGGTCTATCTCTCCCTCGCCCAGAGGGCGTACGCGCTCATGCGGTACGTCTCGATCCAGCCCGAGATCACGCTGGTGGGGGGACTGGTCCACAGTGCGGCCATGGTCAAGGCGGTGGAGCAAACGACCAAGCTCAAGGTCAACGCGGTCCCCGAGGCGCACTTCGCGGCCGCCATCGGGGCCGGCCTCCTGGGACATCAACGCGCGCTCAAGCTCGCACGGGGCGGGGGGGTGGCAGCCTAGATGGCGCTCGTTCAGATACGGTCTCCCGGGAACGAGGACGCCCTTGCGGCTCCCTCTGGACTTGCGTTCAGCCCGGACCTGCGGGAGATCCGGGCCCTGCGTGGCCTCGACGAAACGGTCCGGATGGCACGCGAGCTCATCCAGGACAACACGTTCCCGACGGCCCGGGCCTGGGTGAAAGGCGGAGGCCACGCCGCGGCCTTCTTCCCGGTCTACACCCCGCAGGAGCTTGCCCATGCTCTCGGTCTGCTTCCGGTGACCCTTCACGGAGGCGGCGAAGAGCTCGAGATCACGCACGCCGATGCCGCGCTCGGATCGTTCCTCTGTTCCATCAGCAAGTCGACGCTGGAACTGGCGATCACGGGCCGACTTGACCCCTTCGGCGCCTTCGTCTTCCCCTACATCTGCGACGTGAGCCGGAATCTCGAGGGCATCTTCTCAAGACTACGGCCGAACGCCGTGACCCACATGCTCCACCTCCCCCAGAACTTCACTTCGTCCGCCGCCGTCCCCTTCCTGGTCGCCGAGTACCGGCGGCTCCTCGAAAAGCTCGAACGGGTCGCGAAGGAGAAATACGATCCGTCCGCGCTGACGGACAGCCTCCAGGTCTACCAGCAGAACCGAGACCTGCTTCGGCAGTTGACGGAGCTGCGTCGCAAGGAACCTTGGAAGCTCCCGTCGACCGAGCTCTACTTCCTCGAGCGTTTGGGCGACTTGGTCCCTGCCGAGGTCCAGACCCCGCTGCTTCGCCATGCGCTTGACGAAGCCCGAGAGCGGTCCCGTCCCAAGCGCGACGCGGTCCGCGTCCTCGTGGTGGGTCCCTTCTGTGAGCAGCCCACGCCCGACCTGCTGGCCCTTATCGAGGAAGCGGGCTGCTACGTGGTGGGCGACGAGTTCAACATGCTTCGCCGGTGGACCCCGAAGGTGGAGCTCTCGGGGGACCCTCTCGAGAACCTGGCCCGGGCCTACATCGAGAGCAAGGTCGACATCGGCGTGAGAGCAACTCCGATGCCGAAGGGCGAGTCGATCGTCGCCCGCGTGGGGGAGTCGGAGGCCCAGGGTGTCCTCTTCCTGACCGCGAAGTTCTGCGAACCTGCGCTCGAGGACGTCGTGCTCTACCGTCGTGGCCTCGAAGAGAAGAAGGTACCCTACCTCCACCTGGAGTTCGAAGAGAAGTCGACCTCGTACGAGCAGTCGAGGCTCCAGGTGGAGACCTTCGTGGAGTCCGTGCTGTTCGATTGAAGGCGGAGGGAACGGTTCTTGGTTAGCTCGGAGCCCTCGGGACGCGTACACGTCGAGCCCGGTGGCGACGCAGTTCATGTCAGCTGGGAGCGCGGGCCGCTCAACATCTTCGATACCCGGCTCCTCCGGGACCTTACCGAGGGCCTGCGGTCCGCCCAGGTCCGCGAGGCCCGCGTGGTGGTGCTCAAGGGGGAGGGGAAGTGCTGGAGCGCCGGGTTCTCGATCGAAGACCATCTTCGGCCCAGGGTCCGCGAGATGATGACCGCCTTCCGCGACGCGGTCACCGCGATACGCGGGGTCGGCGCCCCCACCATCGGTCAGGTGCACAGCCACTGCCTGGGCGGAGGGCTCGAGCTCCTCATGGCTTGCGATCTCGCCGTGGGGACGGTCTCCTCCACGTACGGTCAACCGGAAGTGAAGCTTGGCGTCTTCCCTCCGTTCGGAGTGGTAGCGTACGAACGCATGCTGGGACCTCGAAGGGCGCGAGAGCTGCTCTTTCTTGGAGGAACGGTCTCCGCGGAGGAAGCTCAGAGGATGGGCATCCTCAATCGGGTCGTCCCGGACTCCGAGCTATCCTCTGAGGTCGGGCGCAGCGCCCGGACGCTCGCGGGCTACCGTTCGGGGACCCTCCGTCTCCTCAAGCGGCTGATGCGGGAGGACCAGACCTCCCCCTTGCTCAAGGTCGAGAGCGCCTACCTGAACGAGCTAATGACCGAACCAGGGGCCGAAGACTCGCTCAAGGCCTTTCTCGAGAAGCGACCGGCCGCTGCGAGAAGCTAGGAGACGGCCAGCGATGCGTGCCGCGGTGTTCTCCGGAAGCGGCGAGCCCCTCGCCCTTACGAACGTCCCCGACCCTTCGCCCGGTCCCGGCGAAGTCTTGGTCAAGGTCGCGGGCTGTGGCCTCTGTCATACCGACCTCCATTACCTCGACCATGGGGTCGCGACGGCCCATCCCCCACCGCTCATCCTGGGACATGAGATCTCGGGGACGGTGGTCGGGCACGGAGCGGGGGTGGAGGGCCCGAAGGCCGGAAGTCGCGTGCTTCTTCCCGCCGTCCTGCCTTGTGGCGCCTGTTCGCTCTGCCGGACCGGTCGTGGAAACATCTGCCCCAAGATGCGGATGTTCGGGAACCACATCGACGGCGGGTTCGCGGAGTTGGTCGTTGCGCCCGCCCACGAGGTCATCCCCCTCCCGGGCGACGTTCCCCTCGTTCGCGGCTCCATCATCGCAGACGCGATTTCCACCCCGTACCACGCGGTGGTCAACCGTGCCGCGGTGAGGGCGGGGGAGTGGGTGGTCGTGGTCGGATGCGGTGGTGTCGGGATCAACGCCGTCCAGATCGCCTCGGCGACCGGAGCCCAGGTCATCGCGGTCGACCTCGCTCGTCAGAAGCTCGACATCGCCTCCAAGGTGGGCGCGGCCGAGACCCTCGATGCCTCCCGAGTGCCTGACCTGGGAAAGGCCGTCCGGGCCATCACGGGGGAGGGGGCCGATGTCGCGTTCGAGGCGGTCGGGACTCCTAGGACGGTGGGGAGCGCAATCAGTACCCTGCGCCGAGGCGGTCGACTGTGCCTCATCGGGTACAGCGCCGAGAACGCCCCCATGCCCCTCAATAAGATCATGTTCCTCGAGTACACCATCATGGGGTCGTTGGGGTGTCGACCGGTCGACTATCCTAAGGTGATCGACCTTGTACGACGCGGCAAGGTCCAGTTGGACCCCGTCATCTCTTCGGAAATACCTCTCGAAAGGATCGAGGAGGGTCTCGGTCGACTCCGACGAGGCGAAGGTCTCCGGACCATCGTCGTCCCCTGAGGTCCAGAGGTCTGGGCGTTCCGGTCGCCGCTGCAAGCGACTGTCGCGGTGCGCAATCTCGCGAGCGTCCCTCCTATTCGCTTGTCGTCGAGGTCTTCCCAAGTTGACAGAATCTTGACCTCCATCGAGAAGGTTGGTTGGCGTGGGTACAGAGGTGGGCGGACCCGCCGGCCCGAGCCAGGAATGGGAACATGGCGAAAGCGCAGTACGCAGAGGTCATCGCAGAGGCGCCTGTGGAGATTCGCCTGGAGCTCTTCACGAACGGTCCGCTCACGCGGACCACCGTGGAGCAGATCTCCGGGATGCTCTCCAGGCGATGGCCCGTGACGTGGGATGCGAAGGTCCCTTCTAGCACCAGCCGGGACCATCCGGCTCGTTGGCACGCGACGATCCCTCCCGCGGCCTCCGGGGCCACCGAGCTCCTACATCGGGAGATCCGTGACGAACTGCGGTCTATCGACCCCGCAGGGACCTTCAAGTTCCGTACCCGTTGGAACTTCCCCCAAAGCCCTAACGACCAGGAGATCTACGAGGAACGCTGGAAGATGTGAGATCCCGGCCGGGTCCACGCGAACAGTCGTCATTGCGAGCCCTCCCTCGTGATCGACCCGACGGGGGATCTCCGCGTGCCCACCGAAAAAGGACTCGATCCCTGCTCGCGATCTTCGACGCCTGAAATGGCTCCCTGCGCTGGAGGAGTCTCAGTCCAACGGGAAGTACCCCCCGAGGAGAGCGTGGGCCCGAACCGCAGGGAGCGGAAGGCAGGCTAGGGTTCCGGGTGTGACGGGCCAGAGTACGGCCCCGGCTCAGTGTGCCATGCCCAGGGAAGGTGCAGGGCTCCACGGGGGCTTATGGACCGGCTCGATGTGGGCATGGGCTGACTGGATGACCAACGATCCGCGACGTATCTCTCTCCAGACCGCTCGCCGCCTTGCGGTAACGAAGCAGCACCTTGCGGGTGGCCTGCGGAAGGGCTCCGCCAAGAACGACCTTCACTCCGTGCTCCGCGAGATCGTCTACGTCCAGGTCGACCCCTTCTCGACGGTCGTACCCACGCACATTCTTGCCCTGTGGAACAGGGTGGAGGGGTTTCATGCGGTGGACCTCGACCGATTGCTATGGCGAGAGAAGAGGGTCTTCGAGACCCCACCGGAGCCGGTCTCGATCGCGCTCGCTGAAGACTACCCGCTCTACTACACGTTGATGAAGCGGACCCCCGTGGATCCTTCCGGTTGGTGGGGAGGACGGCGCTCTCGAGCCCTGCTGTGGCTGGAGACCCATGAGGAGCTCCGCGGGTCCATTCTGCAGCAGCTCGAGGGGGCGGAGCTCACCCTGAACCAGTTCGAAGGGCACGTCAAGACGGGTCGACGGGAGGATGGATGGACCTCGGGAAGCGATGTGGCGGTGACACTGCAGTACCTCCACCTCTTCGGCGACGTCATGGTCGTGGGCAGGGAAGGAAGTGAGAAGCGCTGGGGTCGTCCCGAGGACTTCCTTCCTGGGTGGTTCGAGCGCAAGCTGGTTCCCGAGAGCGAGTTCGAGCGAGCGTGCGCGCAAAGGGCCCTTCGCGCCATGGGGACCGCGACTCGCTCGGACATCTACTATTACTTCCCTCGGGGCCGCTACGTCGATCTTCGCAACACCCTGGCGGCTCTCGAGAAGGAAGGCGCCATCCAGCGCGTCCAGATCGGGGACCAAGCGCCGAAGGAGATGGGATATGTCCACAGCGCCGACCTCCCCCTACTGGATTCTCTGGAGCGCGATTGGTGGGTGCCCCGGCTCTCGCTCCTTGGTCCCTTCGACAACCTGATCCAAGGCCGGCAGCGGACCAACCGGCTGTTCGGCTTCGACTACGTTCACGGGAACTATCTTCCTGCGGCCAAACGAAAGTACGGACTGTACGTATTGCCCATCCTCCGGGGAGACCGGATCATCGGGCGACTGGACCCCCGATTGGACCGAACGACTCGGACGCTTACCATCAACTCCGTGCACGCGGAGCCGTCCGCGCCGAACGGGCGGGGGGTGGGGGAGGAGATCGCGGAGTCGGTCTCCCGTCTTGCGAAGTTCTCAGGAGCTGAGAGGGTCGTGTACACCTCCAAGGTTCCGCGCGCTTGGAAAGCGGGCCTGGGGACCTGACCCCTCTTCCAAGGAGAGGTCCGGGCCGAAGAGCTAGCGCTCTGCGAGGTGCCCTCTGCGAGCTCGCGTCCCATCTCCTGCAGGGGAACCGCGACGGTTTCCTCATCATCGTACGGTTCCCAGACCCCCGGGTTAGCGATCGACCCCGCCGGCGGGCGGGACGCTGTCCGGCCGAGGGGTTCACTCTCCCAGTCACCTTCGATGAGCCCCCTTGGCGTGCACCTCGCCCCTCATTCTTCGGGGTCCCGTTCACGTCGAGCCCACTTGCTCGACCCCGTTGTTCCTCGAGACGGGACTTCGCTGGTTTTCCTTGTCGCGGCGGCCATTCGGCGCCGATGGCGCTATTCGGCACCGCACTTGCATCGCCGACTGGGGGGATCCGCACCCTCTCGCCGTTCTTACCGTCGAAGGCTCGCCGCGAGTCGCCTGGAGTGGCGCTCGTGCTCGGTGCCGTGGGGAGGGCATGGGCCACGGGAGAACCCCGAACATGATCCTCTAAAGTGGCTCCAGGTCCCGAGGTGCCGACCGTCTGGCCGGGCGAGGGGATTCCCGCGTTGGGCGCACCGGTAAGGCGATTTCTTCACCCCTTCTCAGGTCAAATAATAAGGCAAGTGACGCATTCTGTATTCCGTCTCGAAGCCGACGGTGTGGCCCTACCTCCCGACATAAGCCGCCCGTCACTTTCCATCCCTGCCGCAGAGGTGGACTGGTCCGCTCAAGTGGCTGAACAGGTCGAGGAGCTCGGTTGGACCGCCGGTCTGCTTCGGACCCTCGGACAGCGCCTCTCCCGTGCCGAGAGCGGTGAGGCCAGGGCTTTCAGCGACGGCCTGCTCCGCCACGCCGATACGCTACTTCGCCTGAAGGCGGGCGTGCTGACCGACGCCGTCCGATTGGCGTCCTCTCCTCCGCCGTCAGCGAGAACGAACGGAGGACAGAGGTTCGTGCAGGAAGCTCTGCGCAAGTGTGGCGACGCCATGACGACCGCCGCGGTCAACTACGCGGAGGCTGCCCGACGGCTCCCCCCCCTGGGGAGCGGATTCGGCACCGTCGTCGGAGAGGCCCTGATCATCGCGAGACTCGTGGAGGAGCGTGGAGGCCAGATGAGGAGGCTCGCGGAGAAGATCCGTGCCTCGTCGGAAGAGGTCCCGCCCGATCCAGGGCGGACCGCGGACCATGGACGCACGCGTGCGAATTGTCGAGAACAGAACTCCTTCGGGGATGCGATGGGCCTAGACTCGGTTGCTTCTCACCAACGATGAGCCAGCGCGGCGAGTTCGCCTGTAGTGTCGGGCCACCCGGGCACGATTCCCGCATCCGCTGGCCGAGCACCACATCTGAGTTTGGGTCCTAGCCAGCAGAAAGTGGACGCAGTCCGTTCCCCGGCATGCTTGTAGCTTCGAGCGAGCTGGGCTCGCCAAGAGCGCGATTGCGTCGCGGGCGAGGGAACCGGCGACCCGTGCAGCAGGAGGGGTCGGGCGGTCCACGTCCACTAGGGCCCACCCACCTCGCTGCCATCCGAGCACCCTGCGTTGCTCAGAACGGATGGCCGTGGCGTTGACCGTTCTGAGCGCGGTTGCTGACGGCCGGCCTCCGTGAGCCTGAGAACGAAAGAGGCTGACGAGTGCCGCTCTCAGCTCTCGAAGGTGGGGAAGCTCGCGGTCGAGGTTTGGAGGGGCCGCCAACTCTTGGTGATCGCGTGTCCACCTCCGGAAGGTGGCCGAAGAGGCAAGCCCGTCCCCCACGCGGCATCCCGGGCACGCCGCGGTGTTCGCGAAGTCCAAAGCTAGCCTTCCTTTGGGGAACGTCCGTGTGCTCGACCGACGGTCCTTCATCGAGCTCCTGATGTCATCGGTCCTAGACGAAGTGGCTATATAGCCTAATGCTCTGACGAAGTTGAGGTCGTTAGTATGGCGAAGGCGAAAGACCCGGTATGTGGAATGACGGTCGACACAGAGAAGGCCCCTGCAAAGGGGATGTACGACGGGCAGATGGTCTACTTCTGCAATCCCAACTGCCAAAAGAGCTACGAGACGAAGCGGAAGCCGAAGTAGGCCCCTGCCGACGCTTCATTCCGGGACAGGGGCGAGACCCGGGAAGTACGTTCCAGGGGACGTCTGGCTGCCGAGCGACCCTTGGGCCACAGAGTCGACGACGAGAGGGAATCCATGAACAAGCACGTTACAGATCCGGTGTGCAACATGAAGCTGGAGCCGGAAAGGGCGTTCTCCAAAGGCTCCTACGATCTGGAAGTGCAGTACTTTTGCAGCGACCTCTGTCAGAGGACCTACGAGGCCCGCCTTACCTGGGAGAGGGACGGGACCGAGGAGGCCCGTCGCACCTACCTTGACCTGTTGGCCCAGGGCCATCACTCCTTCTGACCCGGCCGAGGCGCGAGCTTCATGGCGACCGACCCTGTCTGTGGGATGTTCGTCGACGAGAGGTCCGCCGAGCTCAAGCTGGTCAGGGAGAATCGCACCTATTACTTCTGCAACACCTCCTGTCTCCAGACCTTCTCGGCGCCCGAGAAAGTGCTCCACGACCTTCGACGGAAGCTTAGCGTCGGCTGGCCTTTAGCGGCTGCCACCTTGATCCTGACCTACTTCTGGAACATCCCGAAGTGGCCTTTCGCTGCGTTCCTCCTGGCGTCGGTCGTCCAGGTCTACGTCGCCCAGTCCTTCTACCGCGGCACGTGGGACGCGATCAAGAGCCACATCGCGAACATGGACGTCCTGATCGCCGTGGGCACGACGGTCGCGTATCTCTATAGCGTGGCCGCTCTCTTCCTCCCCTCACGCCTCCCGCAGGTCTTCTATTTCGACGCATCCGCTGTCATCGTCACGGCTATCCTCACCGGCAGCTACCTAGAGCACCTCACCCGGGAGAAGGCCCGGGGGGCCCTCCGTGAGCTCCAGGCGCTGCTCCCCTCGACCGCCCTGGTCATCCGCGCAGGGAGGGAGACCGAGGTCCCTGTGGCCGAGATTCAAGTGGGTGACCGGTTCGTAGTCAAGCCCGGGGGCAGGATTCCTGCGGACGGGACCGTCCGTGAGGGGAGGTCCTCCACCGACGAAGCCCTTGTGACCGGGGAGAGCCTGCCGGTGGACAAACAGCCCGGGTCGACCATCATCGCAGGGACGATCAATGGCGAGGGCCGTCTCATCGCGGAGGCTACGAAGGTGGGGGAGGACACCGTGCTCTCCCAGATCGGGACCCTGCTGGCCGAAGCTGAGACCAGCAAGGTTCCCATGCAGCAACTGGCGGACCGGATCGCCTCGATCTTCACTCCCGTCGTCTTGGGCATCGCCTTGGCCGCCGGCGCGGGATGGTTCCTCTTCGGCGGAGCGCCATTCAACATTTCGCTCCTGATCTTTGTGACCGTGGCGATCACGGCCTGTCCTTGTGCCTTCGGTCTCGCGACCCCGGCGGCCATCATCTCAGGGACGGGTCGGGCCGCGAAGGACGGAGTCCTGTTCAAGGGACGCGACTCCATCGAGAAGGCCGCGGTGGTCGACATCGTGATGACGGACAAGACCGGCACGCTTACAGAGGGCAAGCCCAAGCTCACCGACCTTGTCCCCCTCGGGAGGACCACAGAGCGGGAGCTCCTCTCCCTGGCCGTCGCCCTCGAGTCGGCGAGCGAGCATCCGCTCGCACGTGCGGTCGTGAGACGGGCCAAGGAAGAAGGGGTCTCGCCACCGAAGGTCATGGACTTCCTTTCGCAGCCAGGTGTGGGGCTGCAGGGGACCATAGATGGTCGGAAGGTCTCGATCGTCACGGGTCAGTCACTGTCGCCCCCGACACTCGGGCTCCCCGACCTCGCTACCAAGATCGAGGGGATGACCCAAGAGGGAAAGGCGTGCTCGGTACTCCTCGTGGATGGGCAGCCGGCCGGTCTCTTGGGATTCTTCGACGCTCCTGCCTCCGGTGTGCGAGAGGCCGTTGCCTCCCTGAAGCAGGACGGCGTCGAGGTGATCATGCTCACCGGCGACAACGAACGGGCCGCTCGGCAGGTCGCCTCCCGCGTGGGGATCCGGGAGGTCCGAGCCTCGCTCAAGCCCGCCCAGAAAATGGAGATCCTCAAGGCTCAGCAGGCCGTCGGGAAGCATGTGGCCTACGTGGGGGACGGGATCAACGACGCGCCCTCGCTCATGGCGGCGGACGTCGGGATCGCCATCGGAGCAGGGGCCGACGTGGCCCGTGAGGCAGGGGGGGTCATCCTGATGCGCTCGGACTTCAGCAGCGTGGCCCTTTCGCTTCGTATCGCGCGACGTACGGTCCGAAAGGTGCGGTTGAACCTGTTCTGGGCCCTGGGATACAATTCTGTGCTCCTTCCCGTGGCTGCGGGGCTGCTCGTCCCTTTCCTGACCTTCACCGCGTACGACTATCTCCCGTTGGTGGGCGCGGCCGCGATGGGACTCTCCTCCACGAGCGTGCTTCTCAATTCCTTCTCGCTTCGGTGGGTGCACGTGGGAGACTCGCAGGCAGCACGCCTCGCCTCCCCATCGCTTTCGGTGGCGAAGCCCAACGCGTCAGCCTGAGGTCACCGCCGCAGGCTTCGACGATAGGTCAGGCAACCTCGCATCTTGGACAGGCCCCGAGCGGTCAACACGAGGGACGCCACGCCCAAGGGAAAGGCCACCAACAGCAGGGGGGTCTGGTACGCAGACCACCCCAATAGGAGCCCGGAGACCGCGGTGCCCTCGAGTGCATTCACCAAGAGAATCGTACCGCAGGACGGACACCCCACCAGAAAGGCACTGAAAGCGCCCGCGAGCGCAACCGGGCGCTGTCTCCACCCTCCAAGGCGCGCGCGGATCGATTCAATGGCCAGGGTGACGTTCAAGGAGAAGAGGAGGACGCCGGCGTACGCCAGCAGTAGCGTTAGTGGATTTAGGCTAATCTGGAGGTACGGGTCGACCGCGACCACGAGACCCGGCGTGATTCCCACAGGACCACAGCAGAGGAACTCCGTCACTGACGGGAACCCGGTGGCTCGTACGTCTCCGTGCAGGGCCACCCCAACGAGCCCTGTCAGGGTGACGAAAAGGGCCGCATAGGCCACCGAGGAGACCAGGAGGACCTTCCGATTCCGCTTGGCCACGAGAGCTTGTGCCAAGGCCTTGACCCACTCGATGCGTCCCGCACTGGGGGGTTGGACCGACCAGGCTCGGACGAGCAATACGAGGCCTGCGGTGAAGAGGGTGACGCTCCCCAGGACTCCGAGGTAGTCCAGAACGGCGGCCATCCTCCAGTCCGCGACACTAGCCGCTGTCGAAGGAAGCGCGTTCGCCCAGTTGCCGGGGTAGGCTAGCAGAGGCACAAGACCTGCGGCGCCTGCGACGAAGAAGGCCCAGCCCCGTCCCATCGACAGCGAGTCCCCCTCCGGCTTGGGCTCTCCCATCTTTGGCCTCGAGGCCCAAGGGGCCATGAGCCCATCGGGCGCTGCTCGCGGCCCAACGCGAGCCATCGGGAGTCGAAGCGCCCGTGCTGGGATTTGAACCCAGGTCTGAGACTCCGCAGGCCTCTAGGATATCCAGTGTAGCAGGAAAGGGAACGGCCCCTCCCCGTAGCTACCCCACACGGGCGTGTCCTCGCTCTTCTCCTCCGAGATGGGGGCGGGGGACCTTCTCGGGATATTAAGCCCCCGGGGAGGGCCGCAGCTCGCCATCGCGCGCTCGCGGAGACGGCCACGTATCGAGCAGATGGTCGCTCCTCTTCTCCAGCTCTGCGATTCCCGACTGCAACCGGTCCTCCTCCGCGAGGAGCTCGACCAACCGTTGCTCGAGCGCTTGCAGCTGCTCGGTATACTTGGTCTGGAGCGCCTTGTTCTGGGTGGCCATCACGGTCGAGAGGTTGACGCGCACCCGGTTCTGCTCCGTGTTGAGCGTGTTGCGGGTCTGCTGAAGCTTCTGGACCGAGCGCTCGAGCCGTGCCTTCTCCTTGTGCACCTCGATGAGCTGTTTCAGGTGCTCCAAGGTCGGACCCTGGAGCGTCCCCTCCGCCACCGTCGCCTCCATGAGCGGGACCGTCATCGAAGCGGTGGCTTGGATGGCCGAGTCCAAGCGCTCCTCGATGACGATGAGCTTCGATTTGCTCTTGGCCTTCATGTCCAGCCGGAAACGCCGGAGGTCGGAGGTCTCCTCCTCGGGGCGGGGAGTTTCTAGGAGCTCCCATCCCGTCGCTCGCGGATGCTCGATCACCAACGCGACCTCCTCGGTCTTCCGGTTGTCGATCGTGTACGTGGTCCGCGTACGCCGCTTCGTTTCCCGTCGCGCGTAGACGCGGTCGATCACGAGACCCACGGTCTTCTCGCTGGTCTCCTTTTCTTCGGCCACTTGGACCCCCAGGTCGACCGCGAAGGCGACCTTGGTCTCCCCCTCCCGCGGGGTGTAAGGGAGGATGCCCTCCCCGGAGTACGTGCCCTCCTCCAGCACCACGACGGGTCCCCGCTCCAGGACCCCCTGGGCGTTCTTCCACCGGAGCACCGCGATGGGGTTTCCCGGGACCTTCTCTCCGTTGTAGACGAGTTCTCGCTTCACCTGGATCTCGGTCTGAACGATCGGTACCATCGCAGATTGACCGCGAAGGACCGTGATGGGGCGCGCGACGTCGTAACGGAAGAACTCCCCACCTTCGACCTGGCGGGTCTCGACCCTGGCGCCGGAGACCGGTGGTGGGGGAGGAGGAGGAGCGGCACCCCAACCCTCGGCCTCCATCTTGGTCGCCATGGCTCGCGATCTAGGCGCCATGGCCGCGGCGGGGGCCGCATGCACCGCGAACGCCCTTCCTCCGCCGGCCACATCTCCGGTGGGAGTGGTCGTTTCTTCGATCAGCGTGTCCACCTCCGTTTCGGGGGCCGGTTCGAGCTCCACGGGCGTGTCAAGAGCACGCACCTCCTCCCTCACGACCGGGCGCGAGACCGTTCTAGGCACGTACACGTCGTAGACGAAGGAGATCGGCTTGCCCGCCACGAGGCTCACCGAGACGTCCTTGAGGTCCTCCTCGAGCCAGTTGTCGACGACCCCCCAAGCCTGGATCCATGAGGTCGTCGGCCCGTGGTCGACGCGGTAGGTAACGCGCCAACTGGGGGCCGAGGTCAAGTACGCCACGCTCAGGTCGTGCCGCTCGCCCTCGAGGTAGACCGTGAGGTGCCGGCGGTCGCTCTTGCGCTCGCCCGAGATCAAACGAAGGAAGTACTGGAGGTCCTCGGAAGCAGGGGGGTCGAGGATTTCGACATGGACGAGCTCTCGCAGCGGGACTGGGAGGAGCGGGCCGCCCTCGCTCCGCACCAAGACCTTGGGATTGGGGACCGTGACCTCGCCCGCTCCCATCACTTCCGTCTCGTCGGTGCCAACGACCTCCCCCTCGACTTCGTTCGCCGTGGTCTTCAGGCGAACGCGATATCCGGGCAGCTTGCGCAGGAGGCCGACCAGGGCCTCCTTCTCCGGTGGCACCAGGGCCTTCTTCTCGAGCTTCTGCTGGACGTCCTCCGCCCCGTCGTAGGAGACCCCGGTGACGGCCCCGCCGGCGCGGTCCACCACGAGGAGCGACTTCAGGACGTCGTCCATGTCCTCCCGACGGAACTCGAGCTCCACCTTCGAGCCCTGAGCCGGTCCGGAACGTTCCACGTAGCCGACGCCATGCTTGTAGAGGACAACCCTTCGCACGGGGAGGATCTCGGTCATGTGCATGCCCACCGTCGTGCCTGACCGAGGAGGTCCGAGATAAGCGTGGTGGCGGATGCTGAATGCCGTCCCTGCGCTTTATAGCGGGCGAACCTCCCCGGGCGCGTGGCCCGAAAGGACCCGTACCGTCTCTACCTGGAGATGCCCGAGGACGAGCTTGAGCGACAGGTCGCGCTGCTCTACGAGGGGGGCCTCCTCGAGCTCCAAGAGCGGATGCATCCGGGCTCGACCTTGCGGCCGACCGGTCCAGGCATCCACATCCAAGGCGCTAGCGGACAGCGCCCCGTGCCCGGACAGGGAGAGACTCCCGCCGAGCTCGCCGCCCACGGTCGGAAGGTCATGACGGCCATGATGGCACCGGTCCGGCCCATGATCTGCCGCGAGGTCCGAGCTCATCCTGACGATTTCCAGGCGCCGTCCTCGGGGCTGCCCCACATCCTGGACTGCCTGACACGGGTGAGGCCACCGGACGACCTGTTCGTCGCCGCGGCGTGCCTCCTCTGGAGATCTGGGCTCCGCGAGTGGTGTGCGGGAGCGGAGGCTGAAGCATGAGCCCCGAAGGGGACCGCCCTGCGACGGACCCGTTCGAGGCGCTTCGAGCCCTGCCCCTCGGGACGCACGTTGCTCTTCTCGCGCCCGACGGACACCGGGTCGAAGGGTGGCTGCTCCCCCCCGACTCCCTCTCCTCTCCTCGAGTGGTGAAGCTCAAGGTCGCTTCAGGCTACAACCTTGGGATCAGGATCGACCCCCGCTCCACCTTCGAGCTCCTCCCCGGTCCCCCTTGGGGGGAAGAACGGACCGGCCCCTCTCCAGCGCCTCCTTCCTCTCCCGGGACGGCAAGAGGATCGCCTTCCCCCGGCACCGTCGCCCTTCTCACCACGGGCGGGACCATCGCGTCCAAGATCGACTACGTGACCGGAGGGGTCCACCCGGTCAAGGACCCGCAGAATCTCGAGTCGCTCTATCCTGGGATCGGTCAGGGTGGCGCGCTCGAGGTGCGCGCCGTGGCGGAGATCCTGAGCGAGGACATGTCCCCCGAGGTCTGGTCCCTTCTCGCGAAGGAGGTCGTCCAAGAGTTCCAACACGGCGTCCGTGGGGTGGTGGTCGCCCAGGGGACCGACACGCTCGCGTACACCTCCGCGGCCCTGGCGTTCGCCCTCCGCGACCTCCCGGGTCCGGTCGTCCTCGTCGGTGCCCAACGCTCGATCGACCGCCCCTCCTCCGACGGGGTCGCGAACATCATCGGCGCGGTCCGGGTCGCTCGGGAGGCGGACCTGGGGGAGGTGGTCGTGGTGATGCACGCCGGCCCTTCGGACGATGTGCTCGCGATCCACCGCGGGACCCGCGTTCGAAAGATGCACTCGACGCGGCGCGACGCTTTCCACACGCTCAACGGGCCCCCCCTGGGCCGGGTCGACGCGAAGGGCATCCATCTCCACCCCTCTCATCACCACCGGCACGCGGGTCCGGCCCGCGCCGAGCCGGAGTTCGGGAAGGAAGGAACCCTTCTCTGGTTCCACCCCGGTCTCAGCCCCGAAGATGCTGAGGCTCAGGTGGCCCGCTCCCGGGGGGTCATCGTTGCGGGGACTGGGATGGGCCATGTCGCCACGATACACCTTCCCTGGATCCAGCGCGCAACGGAGCGGGGGGTGGTCGTCGGCATGACGACCCAGTGCCAGGAGGGTGAAGTGGACCCGTTCGTCTACTCACGTGGACGCGAACTGCTCAGGGCAGGAGTGGCCTACCTCGGCGACATCTCTCCCGAGACGGCCTACGTCAAGCTGCTTTGGGCCCTAGGTCGATCCAGGGACCCTGCGGCGGTACGGGAGCTCTTGCTCCGCGAGGTTGCCGGGGAGTACGCCGCGACCCGGGGGCTCCTCCTCGAGGGCGACGCTGCGCCCAAGGGGTCACCATGAAGGCGGGGCTCGAGATCCATCAGCAGCTCGCCACGGGGAAGCTCTTCTGCGCGTGCGCGAGCGAGCTCTCGGAGGAGACCCGCGGGCAGTTCCTCCGCCGGCTGCATGCGGTCGCGGGAGAGACGGGAGCGGCGGACCGGGCGGCCCAGGCCCAGAGCGGGAGGGCCCTTCTTTACCGTTACGAAGTCTCCCCCCACTCCTGCCTTGTCGAGGCGGACGAGGAGCCTCCCCACGCGCTCAACGTCCGAGCGCTGGAGGTGGCGCTGACGATGACCGAGCTCCTCGGGGCCCAGGTGGTCGACGAGGTCCAGGTGATGAGGAAGACCGTCGTGGACGGGTCCAACACGAGCGGGTTCCAACGGACGGCCCTGGTCGCCACCGGAGGGGCCATCAAGGTGGGAGAGCGGTCCTACCCCATCCTTTCGATATGCCTCGAGGAGGATGCGGCCCGCAAGGTCGGAGAGTCCCAGGGCGAGGTCCGTTACCGCCTCGACCGGCTGGGCATCCCTCTCCTCGAGATCGCCACTGGGCCCGAGATCACCTCTGGGACCGAGGCCCGGGAGGTGGCGGAAGCGCTGGGCAGGCTCTTGCGTGCGACTCGACGGGTCAAACGGGGCATCGGAACGATCCGGGAGGACCTCAACGTCAGCACGGACGGGGGGGCCCGGGTCGAGATCAAGGGGGTCCAGGAGCTTCGCTACGTCCCGCAGTTCGTCGAGAACGAAGTGGAGAGACAGAAGCTCCTTCTCCGGGTCCGGGACGAGCTCGTGGGGCGCGGGGCCCGGGTACCCGAGGACGCACCTCGGGACCTCACCGACGTGTTCCGGGCCTCTACATCGAAGGTGGTCAAGGAGACCCTCGCGAAAGGGGGCCAGGTCCTGGCGCTCCCGCTGCCCGGGTTCGGCGGCCTCCTAGGAAACGCCAAGACCGGACCGGAGCGCTTGGGTCGGGAGTTCGCGGACCACGCGCGGGCTGCGGGTGCCGGAGGCATCCTGCACTCGGACGAGCTTCCCGCCTACGGGATCACTCAAACGGAGGTCGACGCCGTACGGGCCGCCCTCGGACTCGCTTCCGCGGACCGCGACGCGTTCGTGTTGGTCGTCGCTCCGTCCGGGGCGGGGTCCAGGGCCATCGAGGCGGTCCGCGGACGGGCCGGGGAGGCCCTCCGGGGGGTCCCCGAAGAGACCCGAGACCCGGTCCTGGAGGGCAGGACCCGGTACAGTCGGCCCCTGCCCGGTCGACACCGGATGTACCCTGAGACCGATATTCCGCCGCTCCCGATCTCGCCGACGCAGATGACCCACATCCGACGCCATCTTCCCGAGCGACCCGAGGCGACCTTCGAGCGCTTGAGCGCCAAGGAGGGCTTGGGCGCCGAGGTCGCCAAGAAGCTCCTTGACGACGGCGAGGTCGAGGTCTTCGACCTCGTGGTCAAGCGAGGGATCTCCCCGAGCCTTGCGGCCCGGACGCTCACCCAGGAGCTTCCCCCGGTCGAAGAGGCCCGTGGGACACCGATCGCCGAGGCGGACCATGATCGCGCAGCCCTCCTCGTCCCCATCCTCGCGGCCGTCGCCGCCGGGAAGTTTGCCAAGGAAGGGATCGGTCCGGTGCTCCGAAGGGTCTTCCAGGAGCACGAGGATCTCGAGACCGCGGTCGTAAGGGCCGGTCTCTCCGGCGCGGGGGCCATCGACCTCGAGGTCATGGCCCGAAAGGTCGTGGAGTCGAACTTGACCCTCCTGCGCGAGAAGGGCAGGATGGCCTTCCAACCGCTCATGGGGGACCTGATGGCCTCGGTGCGCGGCCAGCGGGACGGCAAGCAGGTGGCCGAGGTGCTTCACCGAGCGGTCGAGGAGCGGCTCAAGACCCTGGCTTCGGAGACCCCAGCACCGTGACCCCGAGAGCGCGCGTCCCGCGAGGAAGAGCCTCGCCCGCTCTGCGCGCGGTGATCACGGATATCGATGGAACGCTCACCGACAAGGACCGAAGGATGGACCTCGACGCGGTCGCGGCCCTTTCCTTCCTCCGTCGCAAGGGGATCCCCGTCGTCTTCGCGACGGGGAACGTGCTACCGGTGGTCCTGGGCTTGCAACGCTTCCTCGGACTAGAAGGCCCGATCATCGCGGAGAACGGTGGACTGGTCTACTTCTCCGAGGACCGGGTCGTGCACCTCTCCTCCCGGGAGGTCGCGCTCAAAGCGTACGAACGAGCGCGGAGGTCGCTTCTCGTGGAACGTCTTTTCACCGACCGATGGCGGGAGACCGAAGTCGCCCTGGAGCCGACGCTTCCCGCGGAAGAGGTCGAGCGTGCGGTCCGGGGATGCGGCGTCAGAGTGGAATCGACCGGGTTCGCGATCCACCTCTTCGAGCCGACGGCGGGGAAGCTCCCCGCCGCGCGGATGGTCCTCCAGGAGCTCGGGGTCCCGCTGGAGGAATGCCTCGTCGCTGGAGATGGTGACAATGACGTCGAACTGCTCGAGGCCGCCGGTGTGGGGGTGAGCTTCCCCGACGGCTCCGCACGAGCGCGCACCCGTGCAGACTACGTCACCCGCGCGCGCCATGGCGCGGGCTTCCTAGAGGCTTTAATCGAGTTCTCGCTCCTCCCCTCAGGATGGCGTCGCGAGGGTCACTGAAGGCCCTGATCGTTAACCCGTGCGCCCGCTGCGGTCGTCCCGCGCACCTGCGGTGCACCGTCTGTGGCCGGACCGCTTGCCGTAGCTGTCTTGACGAGGAGGAGCGGGTCTGCCGGGACTGTGCCGCACAGCCGAAGAAGGACGGACACGGTCTGACAGGTCACCCGCCGTCGCGCAAGGCGCGACCGGTAGTGCGGTAGGCCCCCAGGGGTTGCGGCGTTCTCGCCTACGGCTCGGCCGGGTCCGGAGGGTAGCGCCCCTCGGTGTCGAAGAGCCGCAGCGCGGCCGCAGGTAGCTGGAGCCCCAGCCAGACCATCCCGATCCCTACAAGCATCGCGAAGGCGCCCATCACCAGCACGATCGTGGCGTACCACCCCCAGGTCGAGCAGACGTGCACGAGACCCAGGACCTCCATGCACCCCGGTGAGGGTGCCGCGATGTGAAGGTAGATGTTCGCGAGGATCCCCCCGCCCATCCCCAGGAGGACCAAGAAGGACCCTCCGGCGATGAGGCCCGCGCGCCGATTGCCACCGACCCCCGGCCGCATCGGGGGTCCGAACGCTGCTCCCGCTTAAGCTTCGCGCCGACCGTCAGAAAGGCCTTGGCTCGTAGCTCTCCTGCGCGAGGGCCACTTCGGAGGGCGGTTCCTGGGGCTGAAGCTCCGGAGGGAGTCGTCTCCGACGGTAGTGGATGGCCAGAGCTATGGCCACGCCTGCGGCCACAAGCACCCCCACGAGGAGAAGGAAGGTCACCAAGTTGTTCGTGAGGAAGCTCAGGGGGCCGGTTTGGGTGTTCCCGCCGGTCGGTGGTGATTGGGAAGTCGGGCCGGTCGACACCCATGAGAGGTTGAAGTAGAGCCTCACCGAGCCTCCCGCGAGCAAGGAGACCGTCTGCTGCGCGTCATGGTACCCGCTGGCGGTCACGTTGACGAGGTAGGTCCCGGCTGTCTCTGCGACCCGGAAGCTACCATTGACGGGGGTGGTCGTCGTTTCCACGATGTGGCCGTTCGAGGCGACCTCGATGGAGATGGTCGCCCCGCTGAGCAGGAAGGCCGAGCTCCCGTTGCGTACCGATCCGATCATGACGCCGTCCACCGGCGTGACCGCCGTCACCGTGATCGCGACGGCGTTGGAAGGGGAAGTGTGGGATGCGGAGTCCGTCACAGCGACCGTGGCGGAGAAGGAGCCCACCGAGCCGTAGGAATGTGCTGCCGACCCGGTCGTCGTGGTCGTGGTGGTCCCATCTCCGAACGCCCAAGCGTAGGAAGTGTAGGTCCCCGAGCCGCCGGACGGAACCGCGGTGAAGTCGACCTGCGTCCCTACGGTGGTCGACGCGAGAGATGCTGAGAGGACGACCGTGAGTGGTGTACCGCCCGAGCTCGAGTTCCAGACCGCGATGGGCACCCTCGAACTGGTTCCCGAGACCCCGGACGAGTCGGTCACCGTGACCGAGGCGTTGTAGTGACCCGGTGCAGCATAGGTGTGGGCTGGATTCTGCGACGTGCTCGTGGCACCGTCGCCGAAGGTCCAAGCAAAGGCCGAATAGGTTCCTGTGCCCCCCGAGGGGGTCGCAGTGAAGGACACCATGAGGGGCGCTTTTCCGCTCGAGACATTGTCAGAGGCCGCCACCGAGGGGTCGGGATTCGCCGTGACGCTGACCGAGTTGGAGACCGCGGACGTCCCCGAACTGTCCACGACCGTTACCGATGCCGAAAAGGGGCCCGCAGCGGTGTAGATGTGCGTGGGGTTCTGGAGGGCTGACGTCCCCCCGTCGCCGAAGGTCCACGCGTAGCTCGAATAGCTGCCTGATCCCCCGCTCGGAACGGCCGTGAACCCGACGCTGAGCGGGACATCCCCGCTGAGCGGAGTGCCTGAAGCGACGACGCTGAGCGGCGTGCCTCCGCCGCCCGAGACCGTGACCGGAGGCGCGTTCGCCGACGCCGTATGGCCTGCGGAATCATTGACCGTGAGCGTCGCCGTGTAAGACCCCGCGGAGGCGTACGTGTGCGAGGGGCTCTGCGTCGTCCCGTGGGGCGTCCCGTCCCCGAAGTTCCAGAACCATGAGGAGTACGTTCCGCTCCC
>JAGWLG010000077.1 GCA_028864975.1 Thermoplasmata archaeon
ACGCTCGAGACGCAGCTCGCGCTGGAGCGTCGCGGTATGGTCGAGGCGGCCCGTGGGAAGGAACTGCCAGAGGGGATCGCGGCCTTCCTCGAGAAGCGACCACCGAGGTTCGAAGCGATCGGGTGACCTCCCGGGACCTACCTGACCGTGCCCTTGCGGTCCTGTGGAGCGCACCGACGGCGATATCAAGCCCCGGGGGCGATAGCGTTGAGATGCGCCGGACCTGGAGGAGACCGATTCTCCCCTCGGCATTCCTCATCGTCCTCGTGCTCTCGCTCTTCGCGACCGCCGTTGCGGGTCCCTCCCCTGGCCCAGCGGTGACAACGGGAGCCGCGAACTTCCGCCCCGACCTCACCTCGCCCGGCACCACCTACGTTCCCGTTCAGCTGAACTTCGATCCCTCGCCAGCGGACGGGGAGGTCTTTGTCTCGAACGGGTCCACGGTCCTGACGGAGACCGCGAACACCACGCTTCACCTGGCCGTCGGCAGCTATCCCATCTCGGCGCTAGCCGCGAAAGGGTTCGTCTTCAGTCTATGGGTGACGAACGGAGAGATCTCGGTTTCCGCTCCGAACGCCTCCTCCTCCACGCTGACGGTCACCTCGGGGGGCGGTAGCCTCCAAGTGCAGTTCGTCCTCGCGCCGGGGTCGAACGGATCTCTTTCCATCTGGATCTGGGTCGGCGTCGGAGCCATCCTGGTGGCCGCCGTGGTCGCCATCCTGATTTGGCGACGGATGAGGTCACGTTCGACCTCCCGAGCCTCCTCACCCGTCCAACCCCGGTCTGGCGGCAGCACTTCCTCCGGTCCATCCCTCGACCGATGGGCCAAGAGCTCCCTTTCCGTCTGGGAGCGGATACGTGAGGAGGAGCTTTGGACCGCGGTGCGGTCCGGCCCGATCCCAGCCGCCTCGCTCCTCTGTTTCACGTGGGGCCGGGCGGACCGCCTCGCCACGAAGTACGGCCTCGGAGGGGCGAAGGTTGTCCGGCTTTCCCGTAGCGACTCCGCGGACGGATCCGATGACCGGGTCCGACCGAGCGACCTGGACCGACTGGCGGACCACATCGAGAAGCACCTTCTGCTCGGGGATGGTCGAGGGGTGGTCCTTCCTGGCGTCGAAGGGCTGGTCGCGGCCTCGGGGATCAAGAACGTGAACCGGCTCATCGAGGTCGCGAGGGACGACGCCCTGCAGCACCACGGTTCGGTGCTCTTCACGCTGGACCCGGCGGCTCTCGATCCTGCGGACGTGGCGCTCCTCGAGCGATCGGCCCGCAAGCTTTGAGACCAGGGGTCGCCGACCGGCTCGGCCTCACTCCGGGGTCTCTTCCTCGTCCGCTTCCTCTGGGCCGGAGGTTCGTGGAGTCGAGGCGGACGGTGGGGAGCGGGCGGGGGAGGCCCTGGACCTGCGTGCCGAGAAGATGGCGACGACGAGGGCTGCGCTGGAGGTCCCGAGCGTGGCGAGGGCCACGAGCTCCAGGGTCGAGAGCAGGGCGGGGTCCAGCCCCGTTGCCCCGGTCACGGTGAAGGTGGACGTCGCCCACGCCTTCGCAGTTCCGTTCACAAGGTAGGGACTGTGATCGTTGTTCACCAAAAGGAGCTTGACCGTGTGGGTCCCGGTGGCAAGACCCGTCACCTGGATGGCCTGGGGTGCCGTGATCATGGCGTAGAAAGCGCCGTCCACCCAAAGGTGGAGGTGTCCCTCGTTGGGTGCGTTGGGCTGCCCCGTGGGAGGTACGATCGTGAAATCCCAGACCAGGAATGAGATCGTGACGACGGGGCCGTTGACCGTAGAGCCCGTGGACGGGGACCAGATGTTCACGAACGGGCTGTCGCCAGTGTCCCACGCATGGGTCACGGCGACCGCGACCATGGCGGTCACGGGGGGGGAGAGCGGTCGGCCCATGTTCGAGACGAGCTCGAGCTGGATGTCGTGAGGCCCATCGGCGAGCCAGAGCGAGAGGGGCGCCTCGTTCGTGACGAACTCGAGGAAGGTCCCATCCGCGGAGACGTTGACGTGGCCCTGACCAGGCTGGTCGGGGTCCCCCACGGCCGAAGTGAGGTTGAAATCAAGGACGTAGAAGCTCACGACGACCGGACGTCCCCCGGAGATGTTGGCGCCGTTGGTTGGCGAGAGGATCTGGAGGGAAGGCGCGTTCGCGGAGTGGGCGGCGACCGAGGCCCCGGACGGCTGAGAGACGAGCGTGGGGTTCCCGACGGGAGTGCCCACCAGGGCAGCCATCGTCCACAGGACGGCCGAGAAGCCTAGCGAGACCGAGGCTGTCCTTCGGAGCGTGGGGCGAGGTAGGATGCGCGGGCGCACGCCGCTGTGACCAACGGGGGGGACATCTAGCTTCCGAACCGGTGCGGCTCGGTGAAAGCAGAGCGTTACCCACAAGGAGGGTCGACAGGAAGCCCACCGACGAACCGGGATTGTGAGAGGTTCAAGGGAATGGAGCTAGGAAGGGGCATGCCGTGGGAGCAGGGAGAAGCGGTCCTCGTTCGCTCGGGCGAGTTGGCGCGCCCATGGTGAGCGGTGCAGCGAGGGACCGTGGGGGAACCTTTCGCAATGCTCCCCGACGACGTCGCCCTTCGGCGGCTTCTCAGAACTCTGAGCGCAGACGGAGGAACCCGCGGCTTCGCCTCGGGACCATGCGTCGGCTGACTCCTCCGCGGAGAGGTCCAAGCGCTCCACCTCCTTCGTGAACGTGCGCGACCGTAGGCGTGATCCGTGTCGAAGAAGGCTCCAGGGCTTACTGGGGGCGAGCTCCCGGCGAGCGGGAGAACTTGGTCGGTGGGCTCAGCGTCTCCACGCTTTTCTATCGTTACGAGGGCAGAGCGTTCAAATACACGCGCTAGGTTGCCATGCCAATGCGTGGTCCACGGGCGACGTCCGTGGGGTGGCTCGCCCTAGGTCTGGTGGTTCTGACCCTCGCCTTGCCCAGTGGAGCTCTGGGAACGCACACTGCCTCCTCCTCGGCCGCCCTGCCCAATGCGGTCGCGGCACGCTCTTTGGTCGCGGTACCCTCGCCCTCCCTTTCCGCGGGCCCGGCCCGGGGTTCGGTCGACCTCTCGCAGAGGATCGGTCTCGACGTCGTGCTCCAGTCCCCCTCGTCCTCGCAGGTCGAACAGCTGATCCAGGAGCAGCAAACCCCCACCTCTCCTGAGTACCACCAGTTCCTTACCCCGACCCAGTTCCAGAGCAGCTTCGACCCTTCCCCCGCGGCGGTCTCGGCCCTTCAGAGGTACTTCGCGGGCTATGGGTTCACCTGGAGTGCGAACGGCCCCGAGACCTACCTGCTTTCGGGCACCGTGGGGATGGCCGACCAGGCCTTCCGCACCACCCTGGAGCACTACGGTCCCTCGGGGGGACACGCCTGGGCCCCCAGCGTTCCTCCGACGCTGCCGGCCCCTCTCGCCCCGATCGTCGCTTCCGTTGCGGGTCTCAACACCCTCGACCACCCCCGACCCACCTTCGACCTTCCCGTGCTCCCGCCCCCTGCATCTCCGACCGCCATCGCCCCCACGCCTTCCGCCACGATCACCCTCAGCTTCACGAGCGAGTTCTTCTCGCTCTATGGCGGGGCCACTCCGCTCTTCGCACCTCCTGTGGGGATGAACGTCTCGATCACCGCCACGGTGACGGGCGGGGGGCCTCCGAAGGCGCCTTGCACATGGTCATGGACCTTCGGTGACGGGGGCTCGAACTCGTCCATGAACGACCCGAACTGCGCTTCGAACACCGTCACCCACGAGTACGTCAAGCCGTACAACCAGTTCTGGCCGACCTCTCCGACCGCGATCGTCGTGAACTTCGCGGATTCCGCCGGGAACAGCGGGACGTACAACGCAACGGTCGTCCCTTCGATGTCGACCCAATGGATGCAGAAGTTCTACGACGAGATCCACATGATCGCTCGGGGCAGCTCGGGCGCCGGGACCACGATCGGGCTCGACGAGATGTGCGACCCGAGCTACGACAACGGGACCTCGCTCTACACCTCCGAGACGGACCACTTCTCCGCGATCATGGGCCTCCCGTCGCTCCTCGTGAACTACATCGGCGACCCGACCGTCGCGGGCTCGCCGACCTACTGCTACCCGCAGTGGGGGATCGCCGGTTGGGCGGGGGAGACCCTCCTGGACATGGAGTGGGCGCACGCGATGGCGCCCAACGCCACGCTCGAGGTCTACTTCGGGGTCGACGGCGCCAACCTGCCCTGGGAGAACTACATGGACATCGCCGGTGGGGACCAGGTCTGGGCGAACAACCTGGGGGACAATGTCTTCCTCGGCTCCAACAGCTGGGGCGTCAACGAGACCTACTACTCGCTCTGGCACAACATCTGGGCCCAGGCCGCGGCCGAAGGTCTTTCGCTCTTCGCCTCGTCCGGCGACTGTGGGTCGTCGGACGGCTCGACCGCCGTGTCCGTGGGCTGGCCCGCGAGCGACCCGGACGGGGTCGCCGTGGGAGGCACCATCCTGCAGATGACCACGGAGGGTAGGTTCGTCAACGAGTACGTCTGGAACGGGACGGTCTCCACCTCTGCGTGTCAGAACAACGAGGGTACCGGTGGAGGCTGGAGCAAGGTGTTCAAGGTCCCGGCCTACCAATCCTCCATGGCGGGCAGCGACAAAGGCTGGGCCCCTCCTGCGCCTCCCGCCTGGCCGATCGCGAACCCGCGAGGGCTGCCGGATGTCTCCGCCGACGCCGCCACGTGGTCGGACGTCTACTTCAACAAGGAGTGGGTGCCGACCGGAGGGACCTCCCTCGCGTCGCCGATGTGGATGGCGATGGCGGACACGATCCTGGACGCGATCGGTTACGGGCAACGTCCCGCGGGGATCCTGAACACCCATGTCTACGCTATCGGGACGACCAACGTGACGTACGGTCGGGACTTCCACGACATCACGCTGGGCGACAACTGCAACGTCGCGACGGGATGCACCACGTATTCCGCGACGTCGCTCTGGGACCCGGCCACGGGCTGGGGCTCCCCCGACGTCCAGAACCTGACGATGGACTGGAACAACACGTTCCCGGCCTGGCGCCAGGTCTCGGGGTACGTGCTGGCGTCAACGGGTGGGGTGGTCTCGGGGGCGCTGGTCTCGAACGGGTTCGCTCAGGCGACCACCGACACGACCGGGTACTACCTGCTCTACGCTCCTCCCGGAAGCCTCACGCTCAAGGCCTCTGCGACCGGTTTCGCCACTGCCACGCGCGGTGTCATCGTCAACACGACCGACCTCTCCGACGTCAACATCACCCTCTACCCAGGGCCATCCTACTATGTCACCGGGACGGTCATCACCGAGGTCGGGGCGCTGGTGTCCAACGGGCTCGTCGTCGCGGACCAGGGAACGACGTTCGTGGGGTCGAGCGGCACCAACGGCCTGGGGCAGTTCGGGTTATGGCTCCCGGTAGGGGCCTACACGCTCACAGGCTCGGCCCCCTACCTCAACTCCTCCTCGATCCAGATCTCGGTCTCTGGCAACCTGGGGAACCTGATCATCCGCCTCGAGTATCCCCGGGTGACGGTCGAAGGGCTCGTCCTCTCCTACGTGGGGCATGTCCCGGTCTGGGGGGCGAACGTTGTCGGAAGCACCGTGCAGAACGGCGTCGCGGTCACC
>JAGWLG010000078.1 GCA_028864975.1 Thermoplasmata archaeon
AAGAGGAGCTTCATGGGCGAGCGCGCGGAGCGCGATGGATGTACATAACGCTCTGGAGGGCTCCACCACCCCGTCGATAGCGAAGCGCTATGCGCCGTGCGAACTCTTCGGAGACGTTGACCGAGAAGCAGGGTCGGCGGCGGGCCGCGGCCCGGCCGTGTCCCGGGCGGCCGCTCCTCGCCCCGATCATCCTTGGCGGGGCTTACGGCCCTTCCTCGGGAGGGCTCTCTCCCAGGCCCCCGACCCGGCAACTTCCCATTCTGGTGGGCATCTTGGCCATCCTCATCGGGATCATCGGATTCTTCGTGCTGCTCGGAGGGCTGCTCCTCCTCCTCGCCGGCCTGGGACTCGCGCTCGGCTACCGGTTCTTCGGCCAGGGGGCCTTCGGGAGCGATGTCCTCGCCGGGGGGTTCTACTTCATCCTCGGGATTGTGATGCTCGCCACGGCCCGAGGGCTCTGGGACCTAGAGGTCTGGGCCCTCGTCGCGACCATCCTCGTGGTGAGCCTACTCCTCATCGGCTCCTACTTCGTCTCGCTCTTCCTGTTCATCATCTTCCTGATCCTCCTCATCTACCTCGTGCTGGTGCGCCGGCACTTCTCGTGAGCGCGCCGAGGGCGCTTCGATGGCCCAGGCCTGCGGGCTGGAACGCGACAGGAGGAGCACGGCGCGGACCAAGGAGTGGAGACGCCTCGCGCTCCCCAGCGGGACCTCCAAGCGCCTGCGCCCCTGAACAACGGGGGCGCGGCGTAGCTGCGCCCGGAACTCCTCGTCCGACTCCTCGTCCTCGAGCAGCCGTCCCGCCGCTCGGTCCGGGACCGAGAACCGCACGGAGACGCCCTGCGCGGTCGAGACGAGCGAGAGGACGGTCCTTCGTCCGATCAACCATCGCAGCTCCCATCCGACCTCCGTCCGTCGGGGATGGACCTCGGCGTGGGCACCGAGCTCGCTCATGGTCCTCCCCAGCCTCTGCGCCCATTCCCGCGGCCACGCCGGCAGCTGGGAGAGCAGGGCCGCAGGCGTGGGCGGGGGAGAGAGAGGCTCCGATAGAAGGGCATCTATCGAGGAGCTGCTTCGACGAGCGCGCACCATGTCCCCCCGACGTTCCAAGCCTTGAAATCTCTGGGCCTCCCCCGCCTTCCCGGCATGACCGCGCCCCCTCCTCTCGAGGTTGCGTCCTATGCAACCCCAGCGTCCGAGGGACCAAGAGGAGGCCCTACTTCCCCCCGTAAGAAGGCGGAACCCCTGAGCGACGTCCGGCCACTCTCGCAGTTCCTTCAGAAGCGCCCGCTACTCTTCGAGGCGGTCCCACCGGTACGACGAGCGACCCCACGGACGGTCGAGGGGCTCCTCTCCAAGATCGTCCCCTCCCTGCGAAGGCTCCACCGTCTCTCCGCCATCAACGTCCCCGAAGTGCTGGACGAGAACCACATGGGCCAACCGTTCTACCGGAACTTGGACCCGCGGCACTTTGGCCATCTGCTCCGGGAGCAGGTCGCTCGGGACGTGGTCGTGAACAAGGTCGTGGTCCACGCCTCCTCGCGCGGGGCCTTCGTGCGATGGGCGAGGGACACGATCATCCGCCAACACTTCCACAACGTGGTCCTAGTCGGGGGGGCGAGCTCGCTCCGAAAGTACCCCGGTCCTGGCGTCGTCGAGGCCGCCGGGATGATCTCGCACATCTACCGTTCGATGGCGGTCCATGAGGGGCTGGTCGGTTCGATCGCGATCCCCTCGCGACCGCACGAGGCGGAACGGTTGTTCACCAAAACCCTCTCAGGGGTTCGTTTCGCAACGACCCAGATCCTCTTCGACACGGACAGCCTGAAGGGGCTCTTGACGGAGTATGACCGGCTCTGCCGCGAGTTCGAGGTCGACCCGTTGACCGTGGTCATCAGCCTTGCTCCGGTCTCGGACATCCATGACCTGGAGTTCGTCCGCTGGCTAGGGGCCGAGGTCCCCGATGTGGTCGAGGAGAGCCTCTTCTCGAAGGACCCCGAAGCGGCGAAGGAGCATTCCATCGAGATCGCGGTGAAGGTCTGGAAGGACACGGCTCAGTTCGCGAGGAAGCGAGGGATCCGTGTTCCCCTCGGGCTCAACGTGGAGCAGGTCTCCCAGCACAACTTGGATGCCGCGATTGAGATGGCGGAACAGCTCGCTAGGGAGCTCGACTGAGCTCGCGCCGAGGCTCGACTCGCCCTCTGCCTCTTCGGTCGCGAGATTGCGGGAGTCCAATCAGGGAGGGGCCCCGCACGCTGGGCACGCGGCGAGCGCGACACTGTAGTCCGTCCCACAGTAGGCGCACTTTCGCAGGACGGGGGGCGGAGGGGGCGCGACCGCCGGCACGTAGACCACTTCGACCGGGGCGGTCATCTGAGGACGGTTCGCCCAGTCGCGTGCCCGAGCGATCTGCGTGTAGGCGATGATGTAGAGGATCCCGACGATGAAGAGGCCCGGGATGAATCCGATGATCCCCAGGATCAAGGCGACAGGGGCCGCCGTCGCGTACTGCTTCCTATGGAGCGGGACGATCGCGCCGAAGATGGCCAGGAGGATCATCCCCCCTCCGAAGCCCCCGATAAGGATCAGCCCGATCGGTCCGGCCAGAGAGAACAACCAGATCCAGAGGAGGGTGATCAGCACCTGGAAGACGAACGCGACGAGCACGAGAACACTGCCGTCCGACCCGGTATAGGCGGGCGCGGGCGGAGGAGCCATGGCGTACGGTGGCTGCGCATAGGTCATCTGCATCCGTCTACACCACGAGAGCGGTGGACTGTGGTCATAAACTTTGGTCGGGGAAGCGCCCCGCGCTCGACGGCGCTCTCTCGCCCCGGGACGCACGGGTGCTTCAGAGGCCCTCCGACCGGTTTCGACAGGCCTGAGCGGTCAGAATTGCTTCGGTTCCCGAAATGCCAAATATCTTCGGAGGGTCGATACTTGCGGTATGGTAGAGGACGCCATCTCGGCCCGCGACGTCCGAAAGGTCTACCGGACGCGCGGGCAACCCCCGGTGGAGGCCCTCTCGGGCGTCTCGATCAGGGTCCCGAAGGGGAGCCGCATCTCCCTGCTCGGTAGGAACGGGGCGGGAAAGACCACCTTCCTCCGCATTGCCTCGACACTGCTCCTGCCGACCTCGGGAGAGGTCCGGGTCTTCGGACGGGACGTCGTGGAGGACCCCGAAGGGGTGCGCCCGCTCATCGCCGTCGTGCCCCAGGAAGGGAAGCCGTTCTTCCATCTCACGCCCCGCGAGCAGGTCTACACCTACCTGCGCTCCCGAGGGTTCGTCCGCGAGACCGCGAAGAGCCGCACGGAGGAGGCCCTGTCGCTCATGTCGCTCGGGGAGGTCGCGGACCGACTCAACGTGACCCTCTCCGGAGGGCAGCGGCAGCGGGCGATGGTCGCCACGGTCATCTCGACGCAGGCCCCTCTCCTGTTCCTGGACGAACCGACGATCGGCTTGGACCCCTTCGCACGACGGGGGGTGTGGGAGACTCTGCGGCTTCTGACGCGGCGGGGGTCCACGATCCTGCTCACGACGCACTACCTCGATGAGGCCGATGTGCTCTCGGACCGTCTCTACATCGTCGACCGCGGGCGGGTGGTGGGCGAGGGGAGCTCGGAGGAACTCAAGCGGACGAGCGGAGGGACCCTCCGGGTGACCTTCCAGGCGCCCTTCTCCGATGGCAGCGGTCTCGAAGGGACCTTGTCGACGTTCGGGCCCGTGCTGAAGGAAGATGCGGGCGGGTCGTTGACCCTCTTCACAGGGCCCGAACGCATCCAGGAGCTCATGGCGATCGCGATGGCCCGGAAGGTCCCAGCGACCGTGGGGCCTGTGACGCTGGAGGAAGCCTTCCTGCGCCTGGTGGGACGCTCGATCGACGAGGAGGACAGCGGTGGCCGCTGAGATGGGAGCCCCCCGGTTCTCCCGGTGGCAGGGAGCCCTGGGGTTCATGCTCACCGAGTTGAGGGTCCAGGGACACGAGACCCTCGCTCTCGCGACCTCCATGATCGTCCAGACGGTCTTCATCGTCTTCGTCTGGGTCCTGAACCGGGGCCTGCTCCCCTACGCGCTCCTAGGCGCGGTGGTCTTCTCCGTTTTCCAGATAGGGGAGCGCGTCACGAACGAGTCGGCCTACATCCGGATCGACCACCGCCTGACCGACCTCTACCTTGCTTCCCCGCTCACGCCCGAAGCCTACTTCCTTGGGATGGCCACCGGGGTGATGACCGCGTTCCTCCCCCCGGTGTTCGTCCTGGTGGCCTTGATCGAGGTCCTGCACCCGCTCACCTGGTTCGCGGCCCTCGTGTTCGCCGCTGTGCTGGTGGCCCTCTGGCTCTTCGCCTCGGCCATGGGGTACATCTTCTCGACGCTCTTCCTCGATTCCCGGGCCATCTGGCCGTACTCGAGCCTATTCTACAACGCGTTCGGAGTGCTGCCTCCGGTGTTCTACCCCTACGCGTACTGGAAGGCGATCATCCCCCATTCCCTTGAACCCCTTGCGCTGTTGCTTCCGCCCAGCGCCTCGGCGGCCCTGGTCACCTGGGCAGAGGGGCTCCCCCTTGCCAACCTCTCGGGAGGGGAGGTGGCCATGGCCTCGGTGGCCATCGTGGTCGAGTCCTTGGGCCTGTTCCTCTTTGCGGTCTACTGGGCACGTCGGGCCTCCCGGGAGAGGTGAGGAGAATGACGACGACCGCTCTGGCGTCTGGAGCCGCGGACCCGACGCTGGGGATGCCCACCGAGGGAAGGGCCCTTCCGGCCTTCGCGATCATCGGATGGCGATGGATCTCCCGGAACCCGGCGGTGGCCATCGCCCCCGTCCTCATCCCGTTCATCTTCCTCTACTTTCTCTACCTCATCTCGCCCCGCAGCTACTTCCCGGCGGAGATCGTCGGCGCGATGCTCTTCACGACCCAGAACATCGGCAACTGGGTGTTGGGCGATTCCGCCTGGTATCGCATCGAGAACGCGCTCCAGGACCTGTTCGTCGCGTCCCCCTTGGGGAAGTTCCGCTACCTCTTCGGGATCGCGTTCTCGAACCTCATCGCCGCGATCCCCGCCCTCGTCGTCCTCGGGGTGCTCCTAGCCCTCCAACCCGGGGTTGCGATGGTCTGGTGGGCGTGGGCCATCCTTGCAGGGGACCTCCTCCTCCTCTGGATCGTCTTCTCGGCGATCGGGATCACCATCTCGAGCCGGATCCGCACTCGACGCGAAGTCTGGCCCGTGGGGAACCTGGCCTTCACCACGGTGGGGATGATCTCCCCCCTCTATTTTCCCCTCGGCATCCTCCCGCCCCTCTGGCAGGACGCCGCCATGTTCCTCCCGGGGACCTATGCCGCCCAGCTCGCGAAAGGGACGCTCGGTCTCCTACAGGTAGCCCCGACCACAGGGGAGTATGTTTCGGACGCGGTCCTCCTTGCGGTGGTAGGA
>JAGWLG010000040.1 GCA_028864975.1 Thermoplasmata archaeon
GCGCGCGCGCTCCTGCACCACCCCAAGGTCCTCTTCCTCGACGAGCCCACCTCCGGGCTCGACCCCTTCTCGGGACGCGTGGTCAAGGACGTTCTCTTGGGGCTCAAGCGGGAAGGGACGACCATCTTCCTCTCGACGCACAACCTCCCCGAGGCGGAGGAGCTCTGCGACCGCGTGGGCGTCCTGCGGAAACGGCTTCTAGTGGTGGGCCCACCGCGGGAGCTGCCGCGGCGACTCCCTCGTCGGGGCGCGAACTTCCGCTGGCGACCGGGCTTCCGTCTCGATGAAGGGCGCCTCCTCGCGCTACCCGGGATAGGGGGCGTACGTCTCGAGGAAGGGGGTGCGCACGTTGCCCTGGCGATGCCGGACGAGGGCATCCCCCGTGTCGTGCAGGAGCTCGTACGCCAGGGAGCCGAGCTCAGCTATGCCGCCGAGGAGCTCCCCACGCTGGAGGAGGCCTACCTCCAGATTATCGGAGGCGCCTCGTGAAGCTCGGCCTCGCCTGGGCGCTCGTCCGCAAGGAGCTCCGGGAGTACCGCCGCCAGCGGTTCATCTTGACGACCCTCCTGATCCCTCCGATCGTGCTCGCGATCATCGGGCCCATCGGTGCCTCACTT
The DNA here is from genome assembly GCA_028864975.1 of Thermoplasmata archaeon. Classification (GTDB taxonomy): domain Archaea; phylum Thermoplasmatota; class Thermoplasmata; order Lutacidiplasmatales; family UBA184; genus JAKAAX01. The sequence goes on from JAGWLG010000040.1 coordinate 618, forward strand.
CCTCTCTATCTGGAGAACAACGCGGTCGACTACCAGGCGATCTCCGCTTTCCAGCACCCCTCGATCCTCACGACCCTCGGACCGAACAACTACAGCTCCTATCTGGCGAACCACACGGTGAACGGCGTCGCACGCCTCGACCATGTGCACGCCAGCTGGGTCAATCTCACGTGGGTCGACATCGAGAACTCGACCATCGAGAACTCGAGCGTCCTGCACTTCTCGATGAACCACAGCATCGCCACGCACAACAAGCTCACCGCGGGCGTCGTAGCGAGCAGCCTGCTGTTCTGGGACGACATCTACTCGTCGTCGCTCCTCAACGACACCGGCCTCGACCTCAGGGTCTACGAGACCTCCGTCTCCGGTTCCCCGAACGTCCAGGTCCTCGCGACCGATGGGCTTTCGACCGCGCAGATCGCCGTCGGCCTGATGGAGGCCTACCCGCTGCTGATGGCGGTGATCCCTACCGCCCTCCCGGCGGGGATCGCCTCCTACGCGCTCGTCGGGGAGAAGAACAACCGCAGCTTGGAGCCTCTCCTCGCGGCCCCGATCCGGGACCGGGAGATCCTCTGGGGCAAGATCCTCGGCGTCCTGCTCCCGACGATGGGGGTCTCTACGTTGGGATTCGTCCTGCTCGCGGTGGTGTCGGACCTCCTCGTCTACAAGCCCCTGGGGATCCTGCTCTTCCCGAACGTCACCTGGGCGATCGCGCTCTTCGCGCTCGCCCCCCTTCTGGCCTTCATGGCGATCACGCTCTCGGTGGTCATCTCCTCCCGTCTCACCGACGTGCGGTCGGCCCAGGAGGTGTCGAGCCTGCTGGTCCTCCCGATCGTCTTCCTCTTCGTCGCGGAGATCCTCACGTCGGTAATCAACAACATCGAGGTCCTCTCCGTGCTGGCGGTCGGTCTCCTGGCGATCGACGCGGTGCTCTTCCTGCTCGCGGCCGAGCTCTTCCAGCGCGAGAACATCCTCGTGAAGTGGAAGTGAGCTCCCGAGGCGTGAAGGTCACACCTCCGGGGCCTCGCCACTCCTCAAATACCCCTCCCACGTGGGGCTTCCCGCCATGTTCGGAAGTGCCGTGCCGTCCTCCGTTGCCCCCATGACGCTCCGCACCGCGTACACCCTCCCGGAGGGGGTCATGAAGGGCACCACGACGGTGGGCCTCGTCTGCAAGGACGGCGTGGTCCTGGGGACCGAGCGCCGCGCCACCTACTACGGGGGGTTCATCGCCAGCAAGACCGCCCAGAAGCTCTTCCGCATCGACGACCGCATCGGCGCGACCATCGCGGGGGGCGTGGGCGACGCCCAGAGCCTCATCCGGACCCTCCGTGCCGAGGCGGCGCTCTACCGCCTGCGCAGGACCGCGCCTATGACGGTGGAGGGCGCGACGACCCTCCTCTCCAACATCCTGAACGGTAACCGCTACTTCCCCTACTACGTGGGCATGCTGGTGGGAGGGGTCGACGGGAACGGCCACCACCTCTATTCCTTGGACGCCGACGGAGGGGCCATCTCGGACAAGTTCGGGTCGATGGGCTCGGGGTCGACGATCGCCTACGGGCTCCTGGAGGAGGCGTACGAGGACTCCCTCACCCTGAGCGAGGGAGCCGACGTCGCGCTCCGAGCGCTCACCGCGGCCATGAAGCGGGACGCCAACAGCGGGAACGGCTACCTGCTGGCGACCATCAGCGAGAAGGAGTTCCACGAGCATTCCGAAGAGGAGATCAAGCGCCGCCTCGGGAAGCTCAAGATCCCGGTCCCCTGAGACGAAGGGCACCCGACGTCTCCCCCTTGGGCCCGCAGCCCTTTTAGTCCAGGCGCAGGGTCCCTCCCCGCTCCTAGGCCCCGGAACGCTCCTCATCCCATGCCGAAGCGCGACTACTACGATGTCCTCGGGCTCCCGAAGACCGCGAGCCCTGACGACATCCGAAGTGCGTACCGAAAGCTCGCTCGCCAATACCACCCGGACATGAACAAGGAGAATCCCAAGGTCGCGGAGGAGAAGTTCAAGGAGCTCTCCGAGGCCTACGAGGTGCTGGCCGACGAGCAGAAGCGTCGGCACTACGACATGGGGGGGTTCGACGCGGTCTCCCAGGACTTCGGACCTCAGGGATTCAACTGGCAGAACTTCTCGCACGCGGGGGACCTCGAGGACCTCTTCGGAGGCGCGGATCCGCTCCGCGACTTCTTCCGGCAGGCGGGGGTGCGGGGCGACCTCTTCGGAGGGATCTTCGGGCCCGGTTTCCAGCCCTCGACCCGGGGGCGCGGTCGCGACCTCGAAGTGACCCTCTCGGTCCCGATCGGCGACCTGGTCCAAGGGGTCGAGCGCGAGGTCGAGCTCAACCGCGCCGAGGCCTGCTTGGCGTGCAAGGGCACGGGAGCGGAGAAGGGGACGGCCATCGAGACCTGCCGGACCTGCAACGGGACCGGCCAGGTGCGCCAGGTCCGCCGCTCGGGCTACACGCAGCTCGTGACGATCAGCGACTGTCCCACGTGCCGCGGGAGCGGCCAGAGGGTCGTCAAGTCCTGCCCCGAGTGCGGGGGGGCCGGGCGGCGAAGGGTCCCAAGACGTCTGCGCATCAAGGTCCCCCCCGGGTTGCAGGAGGGCACGATCCTCCGGCTCTCAGGGGAGGGCGAGCGGGGTCACACGGGACGCGCCGGCGACCTCTACGTCCAGGTGCTCGTCGAGCCCTCGAGGTTCCTCCGGGACGGGCGCGATGTCCACACGGAGCTCACCGTGAACCTCTCGCAGGCCCTGCTCGGGGACACGGTCCGGATCTCCACCCTGACGGCCCACGCGGACCTTGCCATCCCTCCGGGAACCCAGCCCGAATCGACGCTGCGCCTGAAGGGGGAAGGGCTCCCTCACCCGGGCGGTGGCTCTCGCGGCGACCTGTTCGTCACGGTCCACGTGCGCCTTCCCGACCGGCTCTCTTCCGAACAGCGGGAGCTCGTGCGTCAGCAGTTCGGGCCCCCGCCGGGGGCGGTTGCGGAGGAGCCGGGGCGGTCCGGTAGCGGCTCCTCCGGGGGATTCTTCGGCCGGCGCCGAGGCTGACCTTGGCGCGCGTCTCCAAGGAGGGCGAGGGGCCTTCCGATCCTGAGATGTCGGGAGCGCCCCCGCCGCGTTTCCAGCACTACTTCACGGCGAGACCCCGAGCCCCTCACGCGACGAGGTCGCTGCGCTTCCTCTACAAGGGGCGTGTGCTGACCTTCACGACCGACCGCGGGCTCTTCTCCTACGAGCAGGTCGACCCCGGCACTTCCCTCCTCATCGAGAACATGGACCTGGAGGGCGTCGAGCGAATGCTCGACCTGGGGTGTGGCTGGGGAGCGGTCGGTGTCGCGGCCGCGGTAGGGATCCCGCGAGGCCACGTGGTCATGGTCGATGTCAACCACCGAGCGGTCCTTCTCGCCCGCGAGAACCTGCGGGCGAACCACCTCGAGAACGCCGAAGTGCGCCAGGGGGACCTCTACCACCCTGTCGGCGAGGAACGCTTCGACCTGATCGTCTCCAACCCCCCGTTCAAGGCCGGCCGGGACCTCGTGCTCCGGTTGATGAGCGAGGCCCCTCGACATCTTCGACCCGGGGGGCGATTGCTCCTCGTCGGGAAGGGGAGCCAGGGGGTCCTCTACTACCAACGCTGGCTCGAAGAACGCTGGACCAAGGTCGAGGTCCTTGGACGCGGTGGGGGGTACCGCGTGCTCCAGGCGAGCGGCTTCCCGCCTCCTTGAAGCGAGATGGTTGATGGTCACCGTCTGACCGCGCGGCGCGGGTCCACCCGATCCTCGACACGTTCTTCCCTCGTAGGCGAGGGACAACGTGGCGGTCACCCGGCCAGTGCTCGCTCCGTCGGAGCTCTCCGCTTCATATACTCCCGACTCCATCAGGAATCCTGATGGTGGTGCGAACGTGAAGCTCGAGAGGGACCCTGCGGCCTACCTCATCCGTAGCGATGCCGCCCGTACCGTCCTCGCGCTCCTGCGCGACGGCCGTCCCCACAAACCCTCCGAGGTGCGGAAGGCGGCCGGGGGCATGCACCCCCAGATCCTGAAAGAGGCCATGGGCCACCTCGATACCCTGGGTCTCGCGAGCTGGATGGTTCTGCCGGGGTCCAAGCCCGTCCCGAATCCACACGGCGTGGCCCTACCGGTGGTCCTCCGCATCACGAAGAAGGGACAGGATGTCCTCGACCACGTCGACCACTACCGTGCCCTCGTCAAGCGGGACCAGGACCTTCTGCCTCCCGCCACGCTCCACCGGTGGCTGGAGGTATGACCTGGGTCCTCGTCCTGGGCCCGAGCAACTGGGTCCGAGGCCACAAACCCTCCCTCCCCCCAGACCTGGGGGATCTGCTCCCGCGCTCGTGGGTCCGTCGCAGTCTCGACCTCCTCTGGCCCATCGACATCCGGGCCATCTTGGTCGCCCTCCTTCGTCGAGAGGGACAGGACGCGGTCCTGATGGAGGAGGAACCTCGCAGGGGCAGGGAGCCTCTCCTTCGCGACTTCGCGCTCCGGTCCCTCGACACGCCGAGAACGGCAACCTTAAATGGGAGGATTTCTCGGGAGGCCTCCCACCGCTCGGCGGTGGGGAGCCTCTAGGAGGACGCACGTCGCCCAAGAACGAGAAGGGGGAGGATGCCCCCGAACCCGGGACCAAGACCGCCCCGGTGGCCGGGCCTGCGGCAGGAGCGCCCAAGGAGGGGGGCAAGAAGCCCAAGGAGGGGAAGGAAGGGGGCAAGTCCGAGAAGGGCGGCGACAAGAAGGCGGCCAAGGCGGGTCCCCCGGAGAAGAAGACCAAGAAGGTCTCCGACAATCCCAACTTCCGTTACATCGTCCGTGTGGCGAACACCGACCTGGACGGGACCCGACCCACCGTCATGGCGCTGACCAAGATCCCCGGGGTGGGCGTCCGTATCGCGGAGGCCACCGCGCGGGTCATGGGGCTCAACGCCGCCGCCTACATCGGCGATCTCACCGAGGAGCAGACGGACGCCATCGAGACCACGCTGCTGTCGATCTCGGAGCGCCTTCCCCCCTGGATGTTGAACCGTCCCATGGACCGCACGACCGCCGAGACCCATCACCTGGTCTCCGCGGACCTCGAGACGGCGATCCGCGACGACATCAACCTGATGAAAATGATCCGGTGCTACAAGGGCATCCGGCACGAGCGCGGACAGAAGGTCCGTGGCCAGAGGACCCGTTCCAACGGACGGACCGGGATGGCGGCGGGCGTGCTCAAGAAGGCCGCGAAGGACGCGGCCGCCGGGGCCAAAGGTGCGGGTGGAAAGGAGGAGAAGAAGTGAAGTCCCCTCGATCCACCCTCGGTGGTCTCTGTCGGAGCGGCTAGGAGTTCAGTTCATCTATGGGCGACCCGAAGTTCCTGCGGAGGACCTACGACACGCCGAAGCACCCGTGGGAGCAGGCCCGGATGGACGAGGAGCGCAAGCTGCTCGCCAAGTACGGTCTCAAGAACAAGCGGGAGCTCTGGAAGGCCGAATCCCTCCTGCGGAACTACCGCCGACAAGCTCGCCAGCTCCAGGCGCGACTTCGCGCGAAGGAACCCCAGGCCGAGAAGGAGACCAAGTGGCTCCTCGACAGCCTGGCCCGCCTCGGGATGCTCCCGACCGGAACGCCCTCGCTCGACGACGTGCTCGCCCTCGAGACCTCCGACCTCGTCCAGCGCCGCCTCCAGTGGATCGTCTACGTGAAGGGCCTCGCCGCGACGACCCACCAGGCCCGGCAGCTCATCGTCCACGGCCATATCTCCGTCGGGGACCACCGGGTCACGCGACCGGGCTACTTCGTCCGCAGCGAGGAGGAGCCCCGCATCGCCTACGATGGGTCGAGCCCTCTCAGCGACGAGGGGCACCAGATCCGCAGCGCGATCCGCGCCAAGGCCGAGTCCGCGGCGAACCCCGTCTCTCCCATGGGTGAAGGTCCCGGCGCTCCGCCGGGCGCTCCCTCGGCCCCCGGCCCCGCCCCCGCGGGAGGTGCTTGATGGGCAAGGTCGGCATCGCCCACATCTTCGCCTCGTACAACAACATCCACATCGTGGTCACCGACATCACCGGGGCCGAGACGCTCTCGAAGGCCACCGGCGGCATGGTCGTGAAGGCCGCCCGCGACGAGTCCTCGCCCTACGCGGCGATGAAGGCCGCCGACCAGGTGGCGGGGGAGATCCGCGAGAAGGGTTACGATACGATCCACGTACGGGTTCGCGCACCGGGAGGGAACAAGCCCCGTTCCCCAGGTCCCGGGGCCCAGGCCGCGATCCGCGCCCTCGCCCGAGCCGGGCTCAAGATCGGGCGCATCGAGGACGTGACGCCGATCCCGCACGACGGCACGAAGCCCAAGGGCGGCCGACGCGGTCGGCGGGTGTAGCCTCGAGGGATCGAGGAAGGAGGTGCGATCATGGAGATGAACATCGACGAGCTGAGGCCCCACGCCAGCCGCATCCATTTCACCAAGACGTCCGCGAGCCAGATCAACGCGATCCGCCGCGCGCTCCTCTCGGACGTGCCCAAGATGGCCATCGACGATGTCGAGTTCCACCTGGGCCCCATTCGCGACGAGGCGACGGGGAAGGACTACGACTCCTCCACCAGCCTGTTCGACGAGAACGTCGCCCTGCGGATGGGCCTCCTGCCGATCCCGACCGACCTCAAGCAGTTCCGTTTCAAGGACAAGTGCGTCTGCAAGGGCGAGGGCTGCGCGAACTGCCAGATCGTCTACTCCATCGACAAGAAGGGCCCCTGCACCGTCTACTCCTCCGACGTCGTCCCCATGGGCGACACCAAGCTCACGATCAGCGAGCCGAACATCCCGATCGTCCGTCTCGGCTCCGACCAGGCGCTCCTGGTCTACGCGACGGCCGTGATGGGCACGGCGAGGACGCACGCCAAGTGGCAGGTCGCGCAGTCGGCCGGCCTGGGCTACCAGCCCCACGTGTCCGTCGCCCGCGCGAAGGAATGCTCGGACGGGTGCCTGAAGAAGATCCCCACGCTCTGTCCGGGGAAGGTCTTCTCCTGGACGGATGGGAAGCTCAAGGTCGTCAACGAGAACGGCTGCGTCTTCTGCGAGGCCTGCGAGAAGTCGTGCTCGCACGGGAGCATCAAGGTCGAGGGGGACCCGACGGACATCCACTTCGATTTCGAGACCGACAGCTCGATGACCGCCCGGGAAGCCTTGCGCTTCGCTCTGAACGACCTGCGCCGTCGGCTCGAGGAGCTTCGGGACGCGGTCGTCTCCATCGGGTGAGCCGTTCCGGAGCGAGGCTCGGACGCCTCGTCCAGTCCCCCCCTCCGTCCCTCGGTCGCGTCGAACAAGATTCACCGCCGCCAATTATGGTGCGTCAGGGTCCAACGTTTGGAAGGACGGGCGATGATGCTCTCGGAGTCCTCGGGATCGGAACTGACGGATCTGTTGCCCGAGCGGAGCTTCTTGTCCTCTCGCGACCAACGCTCTCATAGAGGCCCCGAGGGCACGGTAGCCGCCTCTCGAAAGGTCGGCGGCTGGGTCGAGTTGGAACAGGAGTTCCTTCGGTTGGCCCGGGGAGGAGCCGCCCCGCTCCGCATCTATCCGAGAGGTCGAACCGGCGCCGCGCCCCAGGACGATGGCGCGTCGGTCCCGGTGCCTCCTGGGGTCAACGCCTTCGACTACCTCGAAGAGCTCTTCGGGCGGTTGTGGTCCCCCGAGGAGCATTCCCCGGTCCAGCTCGAGGAGAGCGAACGAAAGGCCATCGCCTCCATCGCGAAGGGGGATGAGGGAGACCTCGACCTGGACGAGGACCTCAGGAGCTACCTCGTCGAGGCGCTGATGGACGCAGAGTCCCTTGCTCACTGACGGTAGCCCGCCGTGGGCGCCTCGTCTACACGAGGGCTCTCGGGCCAAAGATTGGGGCCGGGTCCGACCAGATGTCCGGTCCCAGTGGCTTGGTGGACTCTGCTCCACGGGTGACAGACATACGCACCAACGGAATGAGCGCTGGGAGGAAGGGGACGACGGACCGTCGAACCTGCCCGGAGACGGCGTGAGCATCCGGTCCTCGTTCCCCCACGAGGGTCGTCCCCGGGTGTTCCGATCGCGGGTCCGCCGTCCCCCACCCCCCAATCCGCGGTGGTTCGAGACCTATTGGGTTCTGGACCTCACGCCTCACTCGGGACTGACGGGCGGACCGCGACCCGGTTGATCCTCCTCAGGTCGCTTGCCACAGCGGGTGGACGAGTCCCCAACCGCGGCTTGGCCGCTTACAATCTCAACCTCTGGCAATCTCACCTTTCGCACGCAATCTCGGACCGCGGAAGACCTGAGTCCCTCGGAGGGGACCGAGGTGGAGATCAAGCGTGGGGCTCCAAGATCTTCTTCTCGATCACGGCCAGGGTCACCGACAACGTCGAGATCGCGATCCCCATCTTGGCGGCGAGCTCCGTCAACGAGATCCTGCGAGGCACGTCGAAGTACCCCTCCGCCATAGCTCTGCGGAGCACCTCCTGCTGACGTGGTGTGAGCAACCCCGGTCCCTCGCTCAACGGCCCGTGATGGACGGCTTCCACCTGGGCCCTCCCTTCGTCGGCCTCGAGCGCCTTCAGGAGGGCGTGGACCTTCTTCTCGGGGCCCACCACCGTCCACGTCGCGACCCCGTTCTGGACCGGGAAGGGGAAGTGGCGGACGAGCCTCAGACGTTTGAGAAGCGGAAGGAAGGTCTTGCCTCGGAAGTAGACCCGGCACGTCTCGGAGCCTGCGGTAGCCTCGAGAAGCTCCACGTCGTGGACTCCGGGGAGGCTCCGGATCTCCTCTCCCCAGCCACCCCCTACCGGGGCCGTGAAATGGACCTCCAGCATGGTCAGGCCGTTCCCCACCTCCATCCGGTTCAGGACGTTCATCCGAACGTCAGGGTGCGCGGTCGTGACGCGATGGACCCAGAAGTTCTCCGGCAACTTGACGTGCAGCCGGCAGGAGAGCACTGCGGAGGGCGAGAGGGGAGCCTGTGGGGCGCGACCTCGCCCTGACGCCGACGGACGTCTGGGGTTCCTTCGGTCCACGTCCCCTTCCCTCAGTCTCACAGGAGAGAGGTCCCCGTATCAATCCGACGGGGGGCGACGGTGGGGGGTGTGCTCACGTCTCGGCCCTGGCCCGCCATCGCTTTGGGGCGCATGAGGTTCCCGGAGCGAAACATCTAGCGGCTCCCTCCTTAGACACCCGCGCCGTCATGTTCCCGGGGGCAGCGAGTTGGCGACCCATCCCTACCAACCATCGGTCCGGGCCAAGCGGGTCTACGAAACCCCCTCGCCGGGGGACGGTAAGCGCGTCCTGATCGACCGCCTATGGCCGCGGGGCCTGACCAGAGAGCGGGCACGGGTGGATGAGTGGAGGCGAGACCTGGCCCCGAGCGACGAGCTCCGGAAGTGGTTCGCCCACGACCCGAGGAAGTTCCCCCGGTTCCGAGCGCGATATCGGATGGAACTGCTTCGTCATCAGGAAGCTCTGGCCATGCTCATCATCGAAGCCGAGCAGCGCCCCGTGACCCTGCTCTATGCTGCACGGGACCCTGAACACTGCAACGCGACCGTGCTGAAAGAGCTCCTCGAGGAGAACCTGGGCGGATGAGCGTGAGGTCCGAGACCCCGGCCGATCCCCCACTGCCCAGCCCTTCCCCCGCCGGGCAGCTCGGGTCCTTCCTAGAGGAGGACCACGACCGGCTCGACGCTCTTTGGGTCCGCGCCACGCTGGCGTGGCCCAGGGACCAGGTCGAGGCACGGCAGCTCTTCGAGGAGTTCCGGATCGGCCTCCTACGGCACATCCGCGTCGAGGAGGAGGTCCTCTTCCCGTTCTACAACGCCCGAAGCTCCCCTTCCTCCCGTCACCTGACGGACCTGCTCCATGCGGAGCATCGGGAGATCATGGCCGCTCTGGCCCGACTGATGGCCGTGGTGAACGGCGGCCCTCAGGACCTCGAGGAGGCGGAGACCGTTCTGCGGAACGTACTTTGGGCCCACAACGCTCGTGAGGAGGGGCTGCTCTATCCCTGGTTCGATCCTACGGACGATCCGGACCTGCTTCGACTTGGCGCCGACGTGAGAGCCCGCCTTTTCGTGAGCCCGGCCGGCGCGACCCCACCGCGGTGAGGTCCCTCGAGCCCCGTGTTGGGGCGGACCCCGCTCGGGGTGCTCTCGCCCTTTGCGACCCGAAGCGTTTCGACGCGGGGACTATCCTCGGATCGTCCCTCAACTCCTCCAGACGCCCTCCGGCGTCCGCGGAGAAACCGATGTCGCAGAACCCACCGCCGTCCCTTGGAGCTCTGAGCGCTGAGCACGTCGTCGACGTTCGAGAGACCCCGCCCTCGGAGCGGCACCCGAGGATCTTCGGGACCTTCCAGAACCTCGAGCCCGGGAGATCGTTCATCCTCGTGAACGACCACGACCCCAAGCCGTTGTACTACCAGTTCCAGGCCGAGCACACGGGCACCTTCTCCTGGGACTACCTCGAGCGGGGCCCGCGCGTCTGGCGCGTCCGTATCGGGAAGCAACGGGTCGCGAGCGAGCGGAGACCGATCCGCACCCTGAGCCCTTCGACCGATGGCCAGGGCGCCCCGTAGGACCGGCCTCGTCATGGGCGAGCGTTCGCGACTGCGCTTCCCAGCGATGCTGCTGGGGATGCTCTCCCTCGCGCTCGGGCTATGGGCGGGCCTCGCCCGCCTGGGGTGGGGGGTCTACGTCCCCACGGGAAGCTTCCTCGAGGCCCACGGCGCGCTGATGGTGAACGGGGTCCTAGCCACGCTGATCGGGCTTGAACGAGCTGTGGCGCTGGAGCGGAGATCCCTCTTCGGCGCTCCGCTCCTGACGGGGGCAGGGGCGCTCGCGTGGGCGCTGGGGTTCCCCGCGGTGTTCGCCTCAGGTCTTCTGGTCGCCGGGAGCACCCTCCTGCTCGTAATGTTCCTCATTATCCTCTCGCGTCAGCGGGCCCTCCACACGCTCACCCAGTCCGTGGGAGCGGTCTGCCTGCTCGTCGGCAACGCCCTGGGACTTGCAGGGTTCGATATCCCCTATCTCCTCCCCTGGTGGGGCTCCTTCCTGGTCCTCCTCATCGCCGCCGAGCGGCTCGAGCTGACCCGCGTCTTCCGGGTCTCAGCCTCCCGGCGGGCCCTGTTCGCGGCCTTTCTCGCGCTCGACCTGCTGGCCTGTGGGGTCGCCCTTCGATGGTTCGTGCTGGGAGGGATGCTCCTCGGCGTCGCCTGGGTCCTCTTGGCGGCTTGGCTGGTCGTCCACGACGTCGCCTGGAGGAACCTCGGACGCCGGGGATTGCCCCGCTTCACGGCCGTCGGCCTCCTTACGGGCTACGTTTGGCTGGGGCTCGGGGGCGCGTTGCTCCTCCTCTACGGGGGGGTCGCGTCTCAGGACCTCCTTTACGATGCGCAGCTGCACGCGGTCTTCCTCGGCTTCGTGCTCTCAATGGTCTTCGCCCACGCGCCGATCATCCTCCCGGCGGTCCTTGGGAAACCGCTCACTTTCCGACTGGCCCTCTACGTCCCTCTCGCGGTCCTCCATGCCTCTCTTGCGCTGCGGGTAGGGGCCGACCTCGCCGGCTCCTACCTCGTGCGGGAGTGGGCAGGGCTGTTCAATGTCCTCGCCATCGTGCTGTTCGGGCTCACGCTCCTCGCGACGGTGGCCCTCGACTCGTTCGCGCCCATGAGGAGGGCCCTTTCCGTGGACTCGTCGGTCTTCTACCCCTGAGACACCCAGGGCGTTCTCACGCATATCCGAACTGGCGCTTGGCGAAGTCGCTCATCTTCTGCGGGCCCCAAGGGGGTTCCCAGACGATCTCGACGTCGGCTTCCCGAACACCAGGAACGGCGCGGGCTGCGGCGAGCACCTGGTCGCGGAGCATCTCCCCCACGGGGCACCCCGGGCTCGTCATGGTCATCTTCACGTGAACTTTTCCGGCGGCGGGCCAATCGATCCCGTAGATGAGCCCGAGGTCCCAGATGTTCATGGGGATCTCGGGGTCGAAGATCTGCTGGAGAGACCTCTTCAGAAGACCATCAGCCTCCGCGGTAGGGGTCTCGCGCTTCTCGAGCCCCGATGCGGCCTCGGTCCGGGCCTCCTTGAGATCCCCTGTCGGGGCCGCCAACGCCCCCGGGGGCGTCGAAGGAAGGTTCGGGCCCTCGAGGTGGAAGCCCGCGTAGCCCTCTTCCACCACGTAGTCGATAGTGGACTCCGCGAGGTACTTCCGACTGGTGTCGTCAACCACGAGCGGGACGCCCTCGACCTCGAGGACCTTCTCGTGGGACCTCGGCCGCTCCACGGCCATGTTGGGACGGGGTTGCGCCCCTGGCAGGACGAACAGCCGGACGGCGAACCCCCGCTCGTGGGCCCGCAGCACCCCGAGCAGCGCGTCCTTGGCACGCGGGGTCACCGTGATGCGGAACGGGCTGCGGTCGTTCATCATGGTCCGCCGGACGAGGCCTGCCGAGCCCCTGAAGCCTGCGTCGAAAGGCTTCGACGGGTGAGAGCCCGGTCACTCAGGACGACCCGATAGGACTCCACAGGGGCACTGTCAGTCGCTTCCATCGATCCGTTCTGTCGCATCCACGCGCGCGCACGACGCCCCGGAGCAACCCCCTTGGTCCTTACGTCGGTGTCGCGGGCCTCTTCCGTTGACTTGGGCGCGCGGACATCCCCCCTGGCAGGAGAAAAGGGAGCAGCACGCGCACCAGGTTCGCGCCGAAGATGAAGAAGGAGGCCACCGCCACCAGAAGGAATACTGTGCCGAGGGGTGAAGCGGGCGCGATGAGAGCGAGCGCGAAGAACCCGAGGATGCCCACGTTGCTCATCAGGAGGTGAAGACGAGGCAGGAGACGGGGAGCCAGGGGGACCCCGACGTGGTTCGGGACCACGATCGTGCTCACCCCGCTGATGGTGAGTCCGACCCACCCGAAGAGGGCCACCAGGTCGCGGACCTCCATGAGCCGGTCAGGAACGATGGCGGTCCTATCGAGGAGCTGGACCGCGCCGACCACGAGCATCAACCCGGTGAGCAGGAGGAGGTACCCCGCCGCGCACAGGATCATGGCGAGAGCTTCCGGGATGGGAGGTCGGCGCACGCGCGGAGCCCCCGCTGCGGAGACCATAGGAAGGATGGATGGGGCCGGGGGGGAGAGGAGCCCTCCGCTCACGCGCGCCCCCGTCCCTCTTGCGAGGGTGCGGCCAACATCGAGGCCGGGAAGGCGGGGTCGCGGGGGGAGTGGGGGAGGTGTCCCCCCTCGTCGGCCCAGGCGGCGAGGGCGAGGGGGGCTGGGTCCTCGCTCCCCGACCCTCTAGCGTGCTCGGGACATAGGAAGTCGACCCGGACACGCACGACCCCGTCCGACCCCAACCGGGTGGTTTGGGGGGATACGCCCCAACCCCCTTCGGGAGCCATGAGGCCTATCCGTCCCTCGTGGAGCGGCACCACGCGCCCCTCCGCGGTGGCCACGCATCCGTCCCTCGCGCAGTGGACGCTCAGCGGAGCCCCGAGGGAACCCGCAGGGGAAGCTAGGAGCCGCTGGATATGGCTCTCGAGGTCCTCGACGTTCGCCCGGTCGGTGGTGAACTTCTCCGCCAGCCGCTTCGAAGCCCCCTCAGGGAGTGCGGACACGAGGCAAGAGAGGGGGTAGTCCCCCTCGTGGGTCCGGACCTCGAAGGTACGGTTCCCAAGGGACTCGAGGCTGTGCGCGAGGGCATCGCGCGAACTTGCGACACCCCTCTCGTAACGGGCCAGCGCCTTCTTCGCGTTCTCGAGAACCTCGGAGACCTCTCCGTGGTCCTTCGGCAGTTGGTCCAAGTGCACGGTGCAGGTCGACATGGCCACCGCCCGAGCCTCGGGTCCGAGGGTCCCGTCCATGCGTTGAACATGGATGTGGCGGTACTGCTCGAGTAGCCGCAGTCCTTCCGCGATCTCCCCGGGGGGAAGGTCCTTCCCGCCCTTCAGGATCTGGGCCTCTTCCAGGATCCGTTCCAGCAGTCCTTGGGTGACCTCGTTCTCGTGTTGCAGTTCTTCCAGCGGGTCGGTGAGCTCGGTGTTCGTCATGGTCGTGATGTCCCCTGCTTCGGGCCTCCTGAGAGGGCATGGCTCTGGGGACCGTTAGTCTCCGAGCCTAGAGGTTTCGAGCGCGCTCCGCTGCGAGCCCCCGTGAGGGGCCCGTTGCCAGGTCAAGCGACCCAACGTCAGCTGACGGTGATGGTCCCGGTCATGAACCCTGGGGTGGACATCGGGCCGCTGCCACAGGGAGCCATGCAGGTCCATGTGAGCGTCTCCGCGTGGTCGAAGACCGTCGTGAAGGTAACCTCGGTCGGTGTCCCCCCAGCGCCGCTGGCGACAGGGATGGGAACGTTCAGCGGGGTCGAGTACAGGGTACTTCGTCGGTCCGAGTTCCGCCGATGGATCTAGTGTCGATGTGGACGTGGGCGGTGGATGAGCTCCACCTTGAGCCCCTCAGGTCCTCGCACGAACCAAGAGTAGGAGCCCTCCCTCCTCTTCGTACCGATGAGCGGGAGGCCCTTTCGCCTCAGCAAGGGAAGGACCCCCTGAGCCCTTGGCACCCGGAGGGCGAGGTGATCGACCCCATCGTTGGCCCGTCCCCGCGACGAGCGGCGGAGGCCCAGGACCTGGTCTCCCATGATGAGGAAGACGTGGTCCTCGCCCTCTCCGATCACTTCCATCCCGAGGCCGTCCTCGAAGAACCTCCGGGCGGCCGCGAGGTTCCGGACCTTCACGTCCACATGGTCGAAACCTGCGGGCCGCAGTCCGCCGCGTGCCTGCGCCACGGCTCGAGCTCCGGGGCGCGACAGGCCGACGTCCCGCCTAGGAGGGGCTCACGACGTGGACCGAGTGGATCCCCGGGAACTGGAAGGGGACCTGGCTCCAGCTCTTGCCCGCGTCGGGGCTGAGCACGAGCTGTCCCGTGGTGGTCCCGACATAGATACCCGCCGGGTCCAGCGCGTCGGTGTTCATCCCCTCGCGGTGAACCCCGTAGTTCCCGGGGATCTTCGTGGCGGTCATGAGCGCGCGCCAGCTCCGCTTGGTGTCGTTCCACTCGAAGACCTGGAGCCCACCCTGGACCGTGACGCGGGAGCGCCCCTCGAGAGGGACGAAGAAGGCCCTGCCGGGGAGCGCGGGGGCCGAGGCCACCGCGAACCCGAAATCGTCCTCGAACTGCTTGAACGTCGGGATGGACTTCCCGATCCGCTCCCAGTTGGCCATCCGGTCATGGCTGACGTACATCCCTCCATGGTCCTGTCGGTAGGCGGTGTCCGGGTTCGCGGGGTCGAGGACCACGTGGTGGACGCACTGCCCGACCTCGGGGTACTTGTGGGGCAGGAAGGGGGTCTCGACGCCCTTGTTCGCGGCCGTCCAGCTCTTGCCCCCATTCTCGCTGCGGAAGGTCCCGGCCGCCGACATCCCGACGTACATCCGGCGGCGGTCCTTGGGGTCGATGAGGATCGTGTGCATGCAAGGTCCCCCCGCGCCCGGCCCCCAGTCCGTCTTGGTCGAGTGGTTGTTGATGGAGTCGACAGCGACCCAGCTCTTTCCAAGATCATCGCTGCGGAAGAGCATGTGCGGGTCGACCCCGAGGAAGAGGGTCTCCGGCTCGTCGGCGTGCCCCGGCTCGAAGTGCCACAGGTTCGTGATGGCGTGCTTCGGGCGTTGGACCTCTCCCCCGGACGTGTCGAACTCGGGCTTGCGCTCCTGGGTCGCCGGCATGAGCGGCGTGGTGATCTCCTCCCAGGTCTTCCCCCAATTGGTGGAACGCTTGACGATGGGTCCGAACATCCAGTCGTTGATGGCCGCGTAGAGATGGCCGGGATGCCGCGGGTCGGAGGTCACATGGAAGACCTCACGACCGGGGCTCTCGACCTGGCCCACCCTCCAGGACTTTCGCTTCGAGTCGCTCTCGACGACATAGGCGCCCTTTCGTGTGCCCAAGAGCACACGGACCTTCTTCTCCGCCATCTTGTCCACGTTCCTTCGGACCGAACCCGTGAGGTTATCCTCCGGCTATCGAATGGAGGATATCTACTGTGTGGACGCCGGAAAGCGGAACGGCCGTCCCGTCGCCACGGCCCGCGTCCTCCCCGTCGACGAAGACCCGAACATATCGCCGAAGGCCACCGGTCTCATCCCGCAGTTTGAGGCGCAGCCGAGGGTAGCGCCGCTCGAGCTCGTCCAGGAGCTCCTTCACATTGCTCGCGTCCAGTCGCTCAACGTCGCGCACGCCCAGTTCCCGCATCCAGGCGTCGAGACGGACCTCGAGCATCAGAACGGGCTCGGGACCGGCCCGACCGTAATGAGGCCTCCGTATCCGAGGGGCCCAAAGGAGCCCGTTACCCACGCCGTCGGACCGGTCGTGGGCCGGAGGAGAGCTCCTGGTATCCGGCAAGGGACGACCATCGACCGACGGTGCGGACCGGATCTCCGCGGGAATCTGGCCCCCTGTGAATGAGTCACTTTCCGCCCCGCGACGGCACCCGGTCGCCGTGGGCCGGGCCGCCCTGCCGCCACCCGGGTTCGGCGTGCGCCGCCCTCCCGGTCTACATGGAGCGGAAGAGGTCGGACTGGGTCAGGATTCCCAGGTAGCGCCCACGCTCGGTCACCATGACGGCCGGGGCGTGCCGAAGCAGGAGGGCCGCCACGCGCGCGGGGGTCGTGGCGTCGACCTGGGGGAAGGGTTCGCGCATCACGTCGCGGACCCTGAGGCGCGGCAGGGTCGCCGAGCGCTGGGGGTCCGCCAGGCACTCTACGACCGTGCGGTCGGTTAGCCCCCCGACGACCAGGTCCCCCTCCATGACCGGGAGCTGGCTGACGCCGTGGTGGCGCATCAGATGGGCCGCGTCGGTGAGCAGGTCGCGGGGACGTGTCGCCACGAGCGTGCGGGTCGCGAGCGCCCCGGCGCTCGCGTCGGGGGAGTCGCGCTCTTCGGACGCTTCCAGGGCCTCCAGCAGGGCGACCACGTTGCGGTACGAGGGCTCGACCAGGCCTCGCTCGATCTTCGCCACGAGCGACTGGCTGACGTGGGCCTCCCGGGCGAGCTCGCCCTGCGTGAGACCGAGCCGCACCCTTCTTCGTCGGATCTCTTTGAGCTCGGGAAAGACCATGCGGACCTCGGCAGCGGCCAGGGTGGGAGGTCACATTCCTATAGGAATATTTCGCGCAACGCGGTTGATAATCCACCCCCAGGTAGGTCGTCCCAACGCGCGAGGCGCGAAGGACGATGACGAGCGGAACCACGCCCCAGACGAGCCCCCCGGACGAACGAACCCCTGCGATCCCCTCTTCGGACCGGCCCGCGCGGCGGTCGAGCCTCGCGCAGGGGCTGGCCTGTGGAGCGTGCGGCGCCGCCTTCCCGCTCGACGGGCGGACCGCCTGCGAGCGCTGCTTCGGTCCCCTGCAGGTCGTCTACGACCTGGCCCAGCTCCGGGGGTCGCGCCCAGGTCCAGTCCTGCGCGGGCGTGAGGTCGGCCTCTGGCGCTTCCGAGAGCTCCTCCCTCCCGTATCGCCCTCCTGCGCCGCTCGCCTCTCCGTCGGGAACACCCCGCTGCGGCACGCCAAGGAACTGGGCGCGCTCTGGGGACTCGAGGACCTCTGGCTGAAGGATGACACGGTGCTTCCTTCGGGTTCCTTCAAGGACCGTCCCGCTTCGGTCGCGGTCGCCCGGGCCGCGGACCTCGGGTTCTCTCGCGTCGGCTGCGCCTCCACGGGGAACCTCGCGGCCGCGACCGCCCGGGCCGCCGCCCGGCTGGGACTCCCCTGCCAGGTGTTCGTCCCGAAGGACCTCCCCGCCTCCAAGCTCCTCCCGGTCCTCGCCTTCGACGGCCAGATCGTGGAGGTCGACGGGACCTACGACGACGCGAACCGGGTCGCGAACCTCCTGGGAGAGCGGGGAGAGGTGGGGCTCGTCAACATCGGGCTGCGTCCGTACTACACGGAGGGGTCGAAGACCCTCGTCCTCGAGACGCTCGAAGCCCTGGGGTGGGAGAGTCCCGACTGGGTCGGGGTCCCGCTGGGGTCGGGAGCCCTCCTCGCCGCGACGGAGCGTGGGGTCGACCAGGTCCGAGACCTGGGATGGCTCGACGGGTCGGGGGGGGACGCTCCCGCCTTGTTCGGTTCCCAGCCGGTCGGATGCGCTCCCATCGCGGACGCCTTCGCCCGAGGGGACGACCAGATCGTCCCCGTTCGTCGCCCCGACACGATCGCGGAGAGCCTCGCGATCGGGGACCCGGCCTCGGGGTACGAAGCGCTGAGCGCGATCCGTCGTTCGGGGGGGTTCGCGGACGCCCCGACCTCAGAAGAGGTCCGCTCGGCGATCCTGGAGACCGCCCGCCGCGAGGGCCTCTGGGTCGAGCCGGCGGGAGGGACGGTCCTCGCCTCGATCAAGCGGAAGCTCGAGCAGGGGGTCATCCACCGCACCGACCGTGTGGTCGCGTTCCTGACCGGCGCGGGATGGAAGACGCCTCAAGCCCTGGGGGCACCCAGCAGCTGGGCGCGACCGGTGCAGCACCTCCCGGCCGACGCCAGGAACACCGAGGCGCCCCGTCCCTCGCCCCGTCCGCCCGCGGCTCGCACGGCAACCCCGACGGAGGTGCGCGCATGGTGAGCGTCTGCTTCGCCTCCGCTCTGCGGAGCGTCGCCCGGGGGCAGGCGGAGGTCGATCTCCCCGGCTTCGAGGGAGACCTCCGTGGGCTTCTGCAGGCGCTCTCCCATCAGGTGGGTCCTGCGCTGGGGGAGAGGCTCCTCGAGCAAGGTCGCATCCGCCGCTTCGTCAACGTGTACGTCGACGGCCTGGACGTGAGGTTCAGCGGCGGCCTCGAGACGCCTGTCCCGAAGGGGGCGACCGTGGACTTCATCCCGGCCGTCGCGGGAGGGTGAGATGGGGCAGGAGGGGACACCGACCTCCCCGGGGGGGCCTCGCCCTGGACCTCGGGGGCCCTCGCCGCGCAGGGTCCTGCTCCTCGGTTTCGGGCACGTCGGTCGCGCGGTCGCCGAGCGGCTCCTTGAGGAGGGGCACGGAGACCCCGACTTCCCCTGGAGGGTGGTCGGCATCGTAGATTCCCGGGGTGCGCTGATCGATGAGGCGGGCGTCGACCTCCGTGCCGCCCTCTCCTCGAAGACCACCGCCGGTCGCTTGGAGGGTCCCACCTGGCGGGATTGGGACGCGCTCCAGGCGCTGGACGAACTTCGCCCCGAGGTCGTGGTCGAGGTCTCCGTCGCCGACCCCGTGAGGGGAGAGCCCGGGACCACCCACGTCCTCGCCGCCCTCGACGCCGGTGCCGACGTCGTCGCGTCCAACAAGGGCCCGTTCGCCCTCCGTCACCGAGAGGTCTTGGCGGCGGTCGCCCGGACGGGCCGTCGGGTCCGCTACGGCACCACGGTCGGGGGGATCGTACCGATCCTCGAGACCCTCGTGGAGCGTCTGCCGACCGCCGAGGTGACCCAGGTGCGGGCGGTGCTCAACGGCACGACGCAGTTCGTGCTCGACCGCATCGCCCAGGGGGCCTCCTTCGATGACGCGGTAGGCGAGGCCCGTCGAACGGGGCTCGCCGAGCCGGACCCCTCCTGGGACCTGGACGGCCACGATGCGGCGCTCAAGGCCGCGATCCTCCACAACGCGCTTTTCACCCCCCCGATCACCGCCGCCGAGGTTCCTCGGGACCCGCTCGGCCCGGACCTGATCCCCCGGCTCCAGAAGCTTCGCTCCGAAGGGAAGGGGGTGGCCTTCGTGACGACGGTGAGGGCGGGGTCGGCCGAGGTCCGATGCGAAGAGGTCCGTGCGGGGAGCCCGTGGTCCGAAGGAGGACCGGCTAACGTGTTCGAGATCTCCACGCGGAGGGTCGGGACCCTACTCCTGCAAGGCCGTGGAGCGGGGCCGCAAGCCACGGCGACGGGGGTTCTCGCGGACCTGACCTCCCTCGAAGCCCTCTCCGGGCACGACGGACCTAGGTTGCGCGGGTCGGCTTGGATCGAGCGCTCCCAGTGGCCTCCACGCCCCCCGGTGGAGCGCGACACCACCCCGGTGACCCACGACTTCGTCCATCCTGCCGTGCGGGCGAGTTGGAGTGTGCCCCGCCCCCCTCCGACGCTGCCTTCGGCTGCCGCGGCAGAAGCGTTCGAGGAGGTGCGGCCGTGGTGACCCCGGCGCTGGCAGGGACGGCCCCGCTCGGCCCGAGGTTCGAGGAGCCCGCAGCCCCCAACCCCGCGATCCGCGCATGCTCGAGGAAGGCCAAGGCCCCGCCGCTTCCCGACCTCGTCCCTCCCGGCGAGCACCCCACCTCGGTGCGCGTGCGGGCCCCTCTCAGCATCGCGAACGTCGGACCTGGCTTCGACCATTTCGGCCTCTGCCTCGAGGGCCCTGCGGACGTGCTCGAGCTTCGGACCTCCCGTGCCTCCGGGCTCGAGGTCTACGGCGACGCTGTCGTCCCGCGGGACCTGCGTCGCAACGTAGCGACCGTCGCGGCCCAGGAGGTCTACCGTCAGAGCGGGCTCAGGTTCCGGGTGGAGGCGCGGCTCTTCAAGGGCTACCATGGCGGAAGCGGTATCGGCTCCAGCGGGGCTTCGGCGGTCGCCGGCGCCCTCGCGGCCGCCGCGCTGCTCGGACTGGACCCTCGGGAGGGACCGACCCTGGACCTGGTCGTTCACGCGGCGTTGTGCGGCGAGCGGGTGGCCTCGGGCAGTGCCCACCTCGACAACGTGGCGGCGAGCCTCTTCGGAGGTTTCGTCCTCGTGGAGGGGTTGGACCCTCCCATCGTCCATCGGCTGCCGACCCCCGACGGAGCCCGGATCATCGTGGCGCTACCCACCCTACGGGTCTCCACATCCAAGGCCCGGGCCCTCTTGCCCGCGACCGTCCCGCACCAGGACGCGGTCGCGAACGTGGCGAGGGCGAGCGCGCTCGTCCATGGATTGCTCACCGGCGACCTGGAGCAGGTGGGACGCAATCTTTCTGACCGGCTGGCGGAGCCCTACCGGGAGCCCCTGGTCCCGGGGCTCGCCTCCGCGAAGCAGGCCGCCCTCGAGGCGGGTGCCTGGGGCGTCGCCCTGGCGGGGAGCGGGCCCGCTGTCTTCGCCCTCGGTCCCCCGGACCGGACGGAGGCCGTGGGGGCAGCCCTTCGAGAAGGGTTTGGACGCGCCGGGGTCCCTTGCCACACCTTCACGAGCCAGGTGGGGGAGGGGGCTTCTCTGGTGGGTTGGAGCTAGGGAGGGCTCGACGATCCGAGGGGAGAAGGGACGAGGTTCCGCCGTCGCCCTGCGACAGTGCCCTCTGAGCGGCCTCGGGAGGTCGCTCCGCGCGCCAGGGTCCCGTGAGCGATCGCTCGACCAAGGGGTCCGCCGTCGTCGCAAGGCCCCTCGGGACTCCTGGCGGCGGAGTGGAGGAGGCGCCGGTGGCGGCGTGGAGCGGAAGCGTGAAATGGAATCGGGACCCCTTCCCCGCCTCTCCCGAGCTTTCGACCCAGATGCGCCCTCCGTGGCGCTCGACGACCTTCTTGCAGATGGCCAGCCCGATCCCGGTCCCGGGGTACTCCTGACGAGTATGCAATCTCTGGAAGATCGCGAAGATCCGTTCGTGGTACTCGGGAGCGATGCCGATCCCGTGGTCCTCGAGGACGAAGTGCCAGGAGCCCTCTTCCTGCACGGCCGAACAGCGAACCCAGGGGCGCAGCTCACCATGGAACTTGATCGCGTTGCCCGCGAGGTTCTGGAAGAGCTGGAGGAGCTGGGTGCGGTCCCCCTGGACCGTGGGGAGCTCCCCCCGGGCCACCTCCGCATGGGATTCTTGGATCGCGGGGAGCAGATTCGTCAGCGCCAGGTCGAAGACCTCGTTCAGGTTCACATCGCCCCACGGCGCGGCCGAGCGGTTCAGGCGAGAGTACGCGAGGAGGTCGTCGATGAGCTGGCTCATGCGCTTCGCGCCCTCCGTGGCGTAATTGATGAACTCGTTCGCTTCGGCGTCCAGACGGTCCTGGTATCTCGTCTGGAGGAGCTGGGTGAAGCTCGCGACCATCCGGAGCGGTTCCTGCAGGTCGTGCGAGGCCACGTAGGCGAACTGCTGGAGCTCCCGGTTCGACCGGACCAGTTCGGCCTCCCTCTGCTTCAGCGCCGAGATCAGGGCCATGCGCTCGGTGTCGTCCTGGGCCGTGCCCACCATGCGCACCGGCTTGCCGTCGCGCACCTCCACCACCTTCCCCCGCCCGATGACCCAGCGCACTTCTCCGGTCGGAAGTCGGATCCGGAAGTGGCTCGCGGACTCGGGGGCCGAGAGGGCCTTCGGGTCGCTCGCGATCTGACGCAGCCCGGCCTGGCTCATTTCGCGGTCCTCGGAGACCGTACGCTCGTAGGCTTTCTCGAGGGTCACCTCGAACCGCTCCTTCCCGAACCCGTAGATCTCGAACATCTCGTCGGACCAGGTGATCTTGCCGGTGGAGAGGTCATAGTCCCAGCTCCCTAGCCGTGCGATGGCCTCGGCGTCGGAAAGGAGCTTGGTCCGCTCCCGGACCTTCTCCTCGAGGTTCTGCCTCGCGCTCTCGGCCGCCTCCTCGGCCTTCTCGTGCTGGAGCACCTCCGCCGCAGCGAGCAACGCGGCGGCAATGATCGACCCGATGTAGAGGCGAAGGGAGAACAGGTCGGAGAGGGGGGCCATCGCGGCGAACGGTCCGCGACCCAGTACGGTCCCGGTGATCGCTACCAGGGAAACGGCCGTGGCCGAAACGGCGGCTCCCAGCGACCGGTACCGTAGAGCTGCCCAAAGGACCGGCGGGAGCAGGAGCAGAGCGGTTCCGGAGACGCCTCGATAGGGGAACGCCGATGTCAAGAAGACCACCCCGCTGAGCAGCGAGACCACCAGGGCCACCACGAAGGTCTCCCCCGCCGTGCGCCCCGCGATGGCCCTTCGCAGCCCGTTCCGGCCTTGGGCCAAGAGGATCAGGAGCGGTGTGAACTCGAGCGCGCCCACCGCATCTCCCAGCCACCACGTCGACCAGAGGGAAGAGTAGTTCGCGATCGAAGCGAGATGAGCGGCCACCAGAGCCGCGGCCCCAATGGTCGCCGCGATACTGGTCGCGACAAGGGCCCCAAGCCCGAGGAAGATCAGGATGTCCCGAGGCTGCTCGGTGAAGCGGGTCCCCCGCGCGAACCGGATCGTGAGGTAGGCCGCCACGAGCCCTTCCAGCGTGTCGCCTCCGGCAATGACGATCGAGCTCCAGGGGTCCCCCGTGGTCCAAACGTTGGCGAGGAAGGAGGCGACCGCGATCGCCGGCCAAACATCGTAGCCCAAGACAAGGAAGAGGGCGATCGCGACCCCGGAGGCCGGCCAGAAGACCGAGACGCTCGCGTTGCTCACGGCGAGGAGGAGGCCGAGCTTGGCGGCCGCAAGGTATCCCGCCCCAGAGCCTAAGAGGATCAGGCCGGTGCGGACGGTGGAGCGCAGGTCAGGAGACGACCGATCTGTTGCCGAAGGGTTGGCGTGGGGGTCTTCTGCCGTCGGACCCAGAGGCGTGCGCCCCGGTGCCTCGGTCATCATCCACGCTCCGCCGCAAACACCAGGGTGACCTCGAGGCCGCGAGCGCGGAAGTCCCTTACCGGTAAGGTGCCGTCGTCCCGCGCCCTAGAGTGGTTAAGTAGGGGGGAACTTCAGCACATGCCACGGCATGACGCGCTCCGACCCTCATCCGTGCGGACGAGCCACGACCAAACGTAACCTGACCCTGGGATGGATCGGCCTCGCCATCGTCCTGGCGGGTTTCGCCCCCGCGGTCCTGCTTTCGACGGCGTCGTCCGCCCCTTCCGCCCCGCACGTCATCACCCCCTCGGTGGTCCACGTTCACGGGCACATGATGCCCACGATCGCCGGCTCCGCGCTCGCGAAGCAGGGGGCCACCTCGACCTGGTGCCTGGGGCTCTACCCGACGCCGAACATCTCCTACACGCCCGGTTGCTACGGCCACGACGAGCCGACCATCTCCTACATGTCCAGTGCGGCGAGCAGCGGGGCCGACGCCAGCTGGTGGGAGGTCCTGCCCAAGAACGGAGCCACGTTGGAACAAGGCGACCTCTACGCCACCTTCTGGTACGGCGGGACGGTCAAGGACTCGGCTAGTCTGAACGGCGTGGCCTTCCTCGAGTGGCAGTTCTACCCGCTCGCCCCCGCGGCGACGGGTGCGGGATCGGGGACGACCGACTGCGGTGCGGGCGGGAACTTCAACGGCAACTATCCGTCGACCGACCTCTGGTTCAGCTGTGTCATCGTCTGGGAGGTCGTCGGGTCGAACGAGCAGGCGGCCTACGCGGGGCCGGTCGACTACTGGACGGGAGGCGCGGACTCCACCGCCATCCTCGAGATGCACTCGGGCGACCAGATCTACGCGAACTACACGGGTTCGCCAACGGGGACGGGCTGGACGATGACGCTCCACGATCTCAACACCGGCCAGTTCGGCCAGACCTCCCTTTCAGGTTCCCTCTGCGTCTCGACGGGATGTCCTCTCAACCCCGACACGGGAGTGGCAACGTGGTGCCAGCTCTCCTGGGGGGCGAGCTGCCCCGGCCAGGTCGCGTGGGCCTACGAGATAGGCCACTCCCTGAACCCGGCGGCAGGGGCGAGCTGCAACCCCGGCGATGGTACGTGCGACAGCTACAACCCGACCGCATGGACCTCCGTGGGGCAGAACGAGATCTCCCTCCCCGTCCTGGGCGTCCCAAGCGCGCGCGAGTACCCGCTGCGCTTCGGATTCTCCTCGTCCCAGGGGGGCCTGACCGAAGTCAACGGAAGCGCCGGTTGCCCCGGTGGCGTCAACTGTGTCTATCCGTGGTACATCTACCAGTCCCAGGACTACTCGTTCACCTACCAGGCCAGCGCCTCCTCGAACAACACGTACGACTACGGGAACGCGAACCAGTACTCGACGACCTCGAACATCCACAAGGACTGGACCCCGCCGTACGCCAACGTCACCTTCGTGATCAACAAGGGCACGGCCGTGATCACGGCGAACCCGGGAAGGATCAATCAGACCGGAGGGGCGTACACCGCGGGGAACCTCTCGAGCGAGTTCGCGACGGGGACCTACCAGATCGGGGCGACCGCCGCGGGATGCGTCGGCTATTCCCAGAGCTGGTACTTCAAAGCCGGCGTAGCCTACACGGTGAACATCAACCTGCTCTGCGGCGGGCCGGTCACCAACGTCGACTTCTTCACGAGCCCTTCAAGCTGCGGGAGCATCAGTTTCAACAGCGCGACCTACACGAACGGACAGACCGGGGTCTTCTCCCCGGGGACGTACCCCGTGAGCGCCACGCCGTGCGCAGGTTACACCTCCGGGACGCTGACAGGAACAGGGTCCGTCTCCATCACCGGCGGCACGGCCACGACGGTGGCGGGTCAGGGTAGCGTCTGGGCGAACTTCACCGCGGTCAACCCCAAGTTCACCGTGTCGTTCTCCGTCTCCCCCGCGGGACGCGGCGACGGCATCCTCTTCAACGGCACCAAATGGTACAACGGCCAGTCCGGGAGCTTCCTCGCGGGGCCCTACGCGGTCGCGGCGGCACCGGTCGCCGGATGGAAGTTCGCAGGATGGACCTCCTCCGGAGGCGTCGGTCCCGTGGTCGGGGGCACCGCCACCGTCACCGGGGCGGGTTCGATCACCGCGACCTACACCGCGCTGGGGACCGTGCGTTTCGTGGTGATCCCGTCGACGACGTGCGCCGCCTCGATCTCGTTCAACGCCACCTCGTACGTCAGCGGGCAGCAGGGGACGTTCGCCTCGGCAGGAACCACCTACCCCCTCGTCGCGGGCACCTGTCCAGGGTACGGGTTCACGGACTGGACCGCGACCTCGGGGCTCACGCTCGCCAGCTCGACCCTCGCCTCGACGACGGGGACCTTGAACGACAACGCGACGCTCACCGCGAACTATGCGGCCGTGCCGCTCTACACCGTCACGTTCTCGCTCACGGCGACCTGCACGATGCTCTTCAACGGCACGAGCGAGATCTCGGGAGCGCAAGCCACGGTCTACGCGGGGACCTACCCCGTCCAGGCGGCGTCGTGCACCTACTACGCGTTCTCCAGCTGGTCGGGCACCAGCACGATCACCATCGCCTCCCCCACGAGCGGCTCGACGACCGTGACGGTGAGCGGCAACGGCACGCTCACGGGGTCCTTCACGCAGGTCGCCTTCCCGGTACGACTCCAGGTCTACCCCACGTCGTGCACGGGGGTCCAGGTGAAGATCGGGACCGGGACGTACACGAACGGGCAGACCGCCTACCTGGCCTCCGGGAGCTACACGGTGGTCGCGGGCACCTGTGCGGGAGAGGCTCCGACGCCCACCTTCCAAGTGGGAGGAGGGACCCACCTCTCGATCAGTGCGGGCAGCCTGACCGTGTCGGGCGGCGGGGGCACGCTCACGGTGACCTACCTGGGGCTGCTTCGGGCCTCGCTGAGCGGTCCCACGACCACGACGGTCGGGAGCTCCGTCGAGTTCACCGCATCGATGACGGGAGGGCTCTCGCCCTACTCGCTCACGTGGACGATGGGCGACGGCTCCGCCTCGCTCTCCTCGACGGTCCCGCTGGGCGCCGCCTCGGGAACGATGAACCACACGTACAGCGGGGCGGGGACGTTCGCGGTCCGACTGACGGTGACCGACTCGCAAGGTCAATCGGCCTCGGCCGAGACGAACATCACGGTCTCCTCCTCCAGCACGTCGGGAGGACTCCTCGCGATGCTGGAGAACCCCCTGGTCCTGCTGCTGCTGGTCGTGGTGGTCGCGGCGATCGTGGCGGCCGTCGCGCTCTCCCGCCGCAAGAAGGGCAAGTTGCCCACGGAGGCGGAGTACTATCAGTACCCGACCTCCGGTGGGTCCTACGCAGGTGCGGCGCCGCCGCCGGGGTACCCCAGCTACCAGCCACCGCCTCCGCCGCCTACGTAGGTCGATTGTCCCCCTGCTGCGCCGCCCCCCTGCCTGGGGGGTGTTCGGGGGAAGATGGTAGGGCCTTCCGGTCGCGACGCGAGGGCCGCTTCCGCCACCGCAGCGGGACGGTCCAGCTCACAACGAGCCCGAGGAGCAGCCCCAACGTCGCTCCCGCCAGCACGGCCAGGGTCCCCAGCGCTTCGGGTGCTGCTGAGAAGGCGACCACGACCGAGGCCCCGGTCGCGTTGAACCCGTCAGAGTC
Organism: Thermoplasmata archaeon; assembly: GCA_028864975.1. Lineage (GTDB taxonomy): Archaea > Thermoplasmatota > Thermoplasmata > Lutacidiplasmatales > UBA184 > JAKAAX01. The sequence continues at coordinate 27,822 of JAGWLG010000040.1, forward strand.
GATCTCCTCGATCCAGAAGCGGTACGACCCGGAGGAAGGCACGCTTACCGTCGCATTTCCGCCAAGCGTCGAGGTCGAGCGGAGCGGGCAGTTCGAGCCCCCCGAGCCCACCTCCGCATAGCACAGCAGCAGCGTGGTCGCCCCCGGCCAGAGGGGGGGACCCCAAGCGACGGTCGCTGTGAGACCCTCTGCGGTAACGGTGGGCGCGCTCACCTGCCATTCTGGCATGAAGTCCTCGGGGGAGCTGGTGGCGGTCATCCCGTCGGTGGTGGTCACGGAGAGTTCGACGATGGAGGCGACCGCGTTGGGAAGCGGGGGCCCCCTCCACGAAGAGGTCCCCTGCGTTGCGTTCAGACTAAGGGGTCGCAACTGAATAAGTGAGTTATATAACCGCGGGCCCCTCTCCCCTCTGGCGTGGACGTCGAGGGACTTCGTGCCAAGTACCAAGCCCTCGGTCCTGAACTCACAGAACGGTCTCGGAGGCTCTGGGCGGCC
>JAGWLG010000079.1 GCA_028864975.1 Thermoplasmata archaeon
AGTCCTTGAGGCACTCCCGGGTCGTCGAGGACAGGTCCTCCATGACGAGGCGCTTCCCCCCGGCCGCGCCCCCGATCTCCTTCGCGTGGTCGTGGACGAGCTTGTCCACCCGGTCGTGCTCCCTCCCGCGGTCGCGGTGGAGGAGCTTCTGCTGCTTGCCCGCGTTGTGGGAGGTGTGCCGCTGGACCGAGTGGCGCTTGCGTCGGTGGTGCTTCTGGACCTCCATGGCGTCCTTGAGCGACACCTCCTTCACCTCCCCGTCCGAGGTGGCCATCACCGCGCGGTCGAAGTTCAGGTCGATCGCCGCGAACCCCTTACCCACGGTGTGGACCTCGTCGTGCTGGAAGGTGAGGCGAACCCCGTCGGGGAGGAAGACGAGCTCGCCCATCTTCGACCGCGACCAGTCGGCGTACTGTTTGTGGTGGACCGTGAGGTCGAGGAGGACCCACTGGTGAGGGGCGAGCGTGATCTGGAGGACCAGGTGGTTCCCCTCCTTGGCCTTCACCTTGACCAGCTCCTGGTCGAGGCGGGCCACCGGCCTCTCGATGTGGGGAAGGTGGGTCGTGTCCCCGCCAAGCTTCCTCCAGGACTTGACGTGCTGGGCGGCGAAGGAGCACGCCGAATGCAGGTAATGGACCGCGTAACGTCCCCCGTAGTTCTCGTGGAACCACCGGTAGCTCTGCTCGCGGAGGTCGAAGGGGCTGGAGAGGCGGTGGTGGAGCGCGTAGGCGATCAAGTGGTTGGTCATGGCCCGGAAGTCTGCGAGCATGGCCACGACCTCGGGGGGAAGAGGCGTGGGCACGGCGATGGTCCGCACGGCGACCCCTCTTGTCAGGGTGAGGATTTGAACTCCGAGGGGAGAGGGTGAAACCGTGAGGTGTGATCGCTCACGTCCGAATTGCACCTATGCTCGCCGCCGGTCCTCCTCGAAGAAGACCTGGGACCGGTCGCGGAGACGGAGCACGCCGCGTTCGGTCTCCCTCGAGGATCCCCTGAAACCCGGGGGCATCACGTTCTCATTGCACCTACGCCCTCGGGAGGGCAGCGGGGGGGCGGTGGCGTGAGGCGGATGGAACGAACGTCGATGGTGGGGGGAGAGGAAACTGGTCATCCGGGGGGATCGGAGGTCGCCCGGGAGTCCGTGGTCAGCTTAGGGGGTAGAGATTAGCAGGAATGATCAGGAATCCCCAGTAACCGTTGGAGCCCTTCCCCCGCCCGAGCCCCCCTACCCCACCCCCGACGAGGGGGGATTTCTTCATCCAGTACTCGCATGACTCACGGACTTCGGGGATCTCCCTCGTTGCACCGAGGTCCGCGAGGGCAAGCAGGGTCCAATGGGTACCGAGGAACCGCGGCTCCATCCGGCCGCCGTCACGGACCCACCAGCCTCCGGGCTCCCGACGCGAGAGCGCTTGAGCCACCCAGCCAACGGAAGGGATCCTGGCCTTGGCCCGCTTCACCTCGGAGTCCTTCTCAGACTTCCCCCGCAGCTGGGTGAGGGTCAGATAGCGGACCGACGGCTGGTCCTCTTCGAGGAGCCAATCAAGCACCTCTCGTGTTGGCCCATCGGGACGCTTCGCTTGCGCCTCGGTCATCGGCACACCGACTCCTTAGGCGGATAAGAATGCCAACGACGGGGGACCGCTGGCCCGCGGCTCACCTGGGTCAATGCCTCGTTGGCGATTCGAATCCTCGATGGGCCGGGGCGGATCCGAGCACATATGCGGGTGGGGACGACAGATTCGAACCTCTCTCAACACACTCAGACGTTACCGGCCGCGCGGTGCATGGCCCGAGTCCAGGACGCACCTATCGCAATCGAGGGCGGGGGAAGCGCCACAGCCGATAACCTAGGAAAGGAGCTGCCTGGTCCATCTGCCAGAAGAGCGCATTGAGCTCCCCTTGGTGTTGGAGCTCCCCCATATTGAGCTGGAAGAGCATCCCCCGAATGGAGATCGGGTTCTTGTCCCCGAGGGGAAGGATCTTGCGGCTTAGGTCCAAAGGCCGCAACTCCTCCAAGACCTCCTGCGTCAGTCGCTCGACGTCGCGCGTGGCGCGCTCGGCCTCTGACCTGCTCATCCGAACTCCAAGAGGGTAGTCGTCGAACCGTTGCCGCCGGTACCCTTGGATGAACCAGAATCTGTGGTCGTCGAGAATGTGGAGGTAGATGTCCACCAGGGTGGGGAAGGTCGCCCCGCGGTCCGTGTAACGCTCCTTCACCGGGAGAGCCCAGATCTTCCGGAGGTACAAGCGGCGAGCCTCCGCTTTGTGTCGGTAGAGGTCGCGAATCGTGTCCAGCTCGGTCCTCATCCCAGCCCTCGACGGGCCCGAGGAGAAGAGCGTTCACCCCCGCTGTCTGCACCCTCAGCGCACCTGCCCCGTGCGTTCAAGGAGGTCGGCAGAGTACGAACGGACTCGAGCCGCCACCGCCGTTCGAATCCTATAGGGGCCGGGGCGGACCCATCCCAGAGCGAGTGTGGGCTCCTAGGGTCTTCAATCGCCACCCATCGAAAGAGGGATAGCGGGGCGATTCCACGGAGGGGACATGCCTACCGAGATTGACCTCCTTACGACCCTTCACAAGGCCCTCCGGTCGATGATTTACTCCCTGGGGCCCCGCCTGCAGGCCCTGGATTTCAGAGACCGCGAAGCAACACGAGAGCTCTTGGTCGAGATGAAGCGGGACTTCGGGACCGCCATCGGATCGAACTGCATACTTTGTTTGCTGCACTCGCACGCAGGGAATGAGGACGCCTTCGTCCTGCCGGAGACCATGCGGTTCGAGCCCGAGTTGACAAGGACCCTCATGGCTGACCATCATGACTTCACGACCCGAATGCGGTCGATGGCGACGATCTCCACCCAGATCTTGGCCTCCGACGAGCGGGACCTCAGGGTGGACCTGGGACTCCGGTTGAACCGGGAAGTCAACGAGTTCTTTGCTCGGTACCTCGCCCACATGAACCGCGAGGAGGAGAAGCTTATCCCCGCCATGAAGGCGCATCTTTCGGACGACGACATCATGAGGATGGGGAGCGCCATCGAGGAGAGAACTCCTCCTGCCGAGATGCTGGCGTATGCGCGATGGATGCTTCCCTCTCTAAACCCGACGGAGCTTGTGGAATTTGTCGAAGGGGCGCATGCTTCGTTCCCTCCGGTCTTGTTCCGGGAGTTGATGAGGACCGGGACGTCAACGGTTGAGCCAGCTCGCTGGGCTGCTGCGACTAAGGGTCTTCGATGAGCCCTCCAGAGCGCCGCTCTCCGGTGGATATGGGGGGCACCGCCGACCTCGGCCGGTCGAGATCCTCTCGGAAGTTGCTATCGCACGACCGCACGTCGATCGACCCACCGGGGGACCCCCGGGGGGTTGCCTGGTCTCTGCGACCACTCCGTGGGCGGACCAAGATGGTCACTTCGGGAGGATCACACCAGCTACGGCACGGATGGGGGGAACGGAAAGCGGATCGTTCTGACCGCTCGAACCCCCTGCGCATGGGCCGGGGCGGATTCGGACGTACATTGTGGTGGGGACGGCGAAGGTGCTACTTCGGGAGCCTTTCGTGAACCGATCGACGGTGCCCGAAACGTACGAACCTGACCTCGTGGCCGTCCCATCGGAAGATGCCGCGGTGGAACCCCACCCGTAGGGTCCAGAGGCCTATTGTTGACCGAGTTTGGGACAGTACCTACCCTGAGGGTGTCCGCTGAAGGCGTCGGACCTGCTGATGGGTCAGTGCTACCTCCCACCACTCCACGTCCCGAGTCCACTCTCGGAGCGCACGGACCACCCGAGTACGGTCCTCGGCCCGCACCAGCAGGACGCCTCGGTTCACCTTCCAGTGGGGAACCTCGTCCAGGAAACCTCGACGGCGGTAGGTCCTCCCCTCCACCTTACGGTCCGCCCCTAGCACGCGCTCGGTGAAACGCGCTTTTCGGTTCGGGGAGATCTCTCCCAGCTGGTAGGCGATGATCGCCCCGGGCGTTCGCTCTCTCGTCTCCCGCATGGGCAACCCCACCTCACGCATGCCAGAGCTAATAACGACGAGGGGGAGGGAGGCGTCTGTAGAGACGCCATCTTTATATCGTCGGCCTTCCCTGCCCAGCTCATGGCGGAGTTCGGCGGGGGCGCCACGAAGCGCGTCCGTGAGGTCGTCGACCAGGTCCGAGAGCGGGCCTTCCCCTACGTCCGACAGCCCAGGACCCGGGTCCCCTGGCCCCTCTACGATCGCGCCCAGACCCGGGAGGTCCCCGACATGCTGGAGCTCATCCGCATCCTCGTGGACCGCTATGCCTGGGAACACCCGGAAGCACCCCTGCCCCGACCCTCCCGCGGAGGGCAACCGCCGGTGTCGTTGCCCGACCGCCTGAAGGTCCTCCTCGCCCAGAGCTACCTCGGCCTCCCCAACCGACCCACCGAAGGGGAGGTGACCGTCCTGCGGGGGTCCTTGGGCCTCTCCCGATACTTCGGCTACAAGACCGTCGAGCGGAGCTACGGGGACCCGCGCATCGTCGCCGCCCTGTACGCGCTCTTCGAGCTGACCAACCGACCCGTGAAGGGGTTGGAGACGACCTTCGCCGCGGACGGCACCGGGTTCCCCACCGCCATCGGCCAGCACTACCGTGGCGTACGTGGTCGGCAGCGCGAGCAGGAACGGGAGCAGGGGCTCCTGCCGGGGGGAGGCCGGGACGATCACGACTGGGTCTACAACGAGGCCACGGTGGGTCTCCGGTATGGGCTGTTCGCAGGGTGGGTCTCTTGGACCGACCACAGTGTAGGGGAGCTCGGGAAGTTCGAGGGGGTCGCCCGACAGACCAAGGCGCTCCATGACGAGTGGAACCGGTTCCTGGGGGACGGGGGCTTCTCGGCCCGGTGGGTGGTGGGAATGTTGGACCGGATGGGGGTGCAGGCGTGGATCCTCCCCCGAAGGAATGTGCGGCTGACCTCGCTCGGAGAGCCGGCATGGCCCCGGTCCCTCCAAGGGCTGGCCCGGGACCCCCAGGAATGGCTGTCCATCCACTTCCAGCGTGTGCGCATCGAGACGACGTGGTGGTCCGTGGCGTCCCGCAACAGCGGGAGGATCCGCAAGAGACTGTCGAGCCGTCGTGAGACGGAGGCGATGCTGAGAGGGGTGGTCAGGAACCTTCGTCGCCTTTGCTACCTGCGCTGGCTGGAGCAGGACCCCAAGTTCACAGCTTTCGCACCACCTGTCGAGGACTGAGGCTCAAGGTGCCTCGACAAGGGGTACTGTCCCAAACTCATTGTTGACCGCAAGCCTTGAGCGGCCGTCGTAGTGAGTAACGACAGGATCGCTCCACTATCGGGGAAAGGTCCAAATATGTAGTGAGAATATTGTTCACTACAGATGAGCTACGTTCGGGCCTTCAAGAAGACCCTCG
>JAGWLG010000080.1 GCA_028864975.1 Thermoplasmata archaeon
GACGGTGGGGCGAGCATCACCGGCTACCAGGTCATCTGGAGCCCCGCCAACTTCACCGGGATGACCGCGGCCACCGTAGGCTCTGCGACGCACACCTGGATCAAGGGACTTCAGAACGGGGATCCCTACACCTTCCAGGTCGCGGCCGAGAATTCCGCGGGGTTCTCCCCGTACTCCTCCCCTCTCAGCGCCGTACCGGGGGTCGTTCCTGCCGCTCCCACCAACCTCACCGCGAGCGTCGGGAACGGCACGGCCTCCCTGGCCTGGACCCCCTCGCCCAGCCCCGCGGGCTATCCCGTACTGGGGTACGACCTCAACCTCACCGGGGGCGGCTCCTCCTGGGAGTACCTGAACGCTACGTCGCCGTTCTTGGTCAACTCCCTCACCGACGGGGTGACCTACCGTGCGACGGTCCGTGCGTTCGATGCCTTGGGGAACAGCCCGGCGTCGAACGGGACCACCTTCGAGCCCCTCGGAGTGCCCTCACCGCCCATCGCGGGGGGCGCGAACTATGACGCGAACCATCGTTCCATCACGATCTTCTGGGCCCCCCCCTCGTGGGACGGAGGGGCCGCCGTCGACAACTACACCATCCATTGGTACGCCTCGGACGGGGAGAACTCCGTGGGCCATGCCGGTCCTCAGGACTCGAACTGGACGCTGGACGGGGCCGTCGCCGGTCTCACGTACGACTTCTACGTCCAGGCGGCCAACCGGGCGGGGAGCTCGCATTTCTCCGCCATGAACCTGACCGTCCCCTCGGCCTCCTCCACGAGTCCCTCGACCGCTCCCCTCTTCGTCCTCGCCGAGCTGATCACCGTGACCGTCGGGGTCTTCCTCCTGCTGATCGCCCGTTCCCGTTACCAGCGGAATCGTCGACGGGGCTTTGGGGTCCCCCGAGGGATCGCGAGGGGCTCGCCGCCTCCCCGGAGCCCGCCAGGAGGACGCGGCTCCACCCCGGTTTCCGCGACCCCCCGACCAAAACGAACGCAGGACAGTTCCGCTCCCCGGAGTCGGCCCGAGCCTGAAGGGCCCGCCGTTTGGCCGCCCCCCGGGGGTTGAGGGATGGAGCCCGCCTCGTCCCCCGGTCCGCACGCCAAGCGGGAGGAGCGCTCCGTCGGGGCTGGGGGAGACCCCCCCGAGGAGCCAGGGCACCGACCCACGGCCCGTCGCAGGGGGAAGGGGGTCGCGGCCCTCGTCGGGGCGCTGGTCGTGGCCTCGGCGGTCCTGCTCGCGCTTTGGGTCTGGCCGCACGCTCCTCCAGTCCCTGGCCCGCACTCCACCGTGAGCACCCACCTGCTCATCGCGGGGAGCGGAGGTGGAAGCCTCGGCCCCTACCGGCTCGGGGTCAATGTGCGGGCCGATGGCACTTTCGGGGCCTACGAGGAGTCGCTGCTCGCCGCCACCCCGGCGAACGTGATCCGATGGCCGGGCGGGGCCCTCGCGGACCGCTACAACGGTACGGTGAATGGCGGGCAGGGGCTTATCTACAACGACGACGGCACCAGTCAAAGCGCGACCGCCTCTCTTGCGACGTTCGCGAGCTGGTGCCTCTCCACGCAGTGCACGGTCATCTACACGCTTCCCGCGGAGATCGGGAACCCGGCGGCGGCGGCCTACCAGGTCGGTTGGATCGAAGCGAACCTGGGCCTGCATCCTCTCTACTGGGAGATCGGGAACGAGCCCGCGCTCTGGACCCATTTCCAGATTCCCTGGTCGCAGTGGAGCCCGTCGCAGGACCTGGCCCCCTCCCCCGCGGGCTACGCCAGCGTCGCGGCGAGCTACGCCCTCGCGATCCATCAGGTCGACCCTTCGGCCAAGGTCCTTGGGTTGGGTGGGGTCGGGAAGGGAGGCGGCACCGAAGCGGCCTGGATCAACGCGACCCTCTCGGCGGGGGTCCAGAACGGGGTCCAGCAGTTCGCGGGGGTGGCCATCCATGTCTATCCGGCTGGGAGCGGGTACCCGGGGGAGACCGACGAGCAGGTCTACGCCGCGCTGGATGGCCCGCCATCCCTCGCGTCGCGCGTCCAGACCGGACTTGCCGATGTCCAGAACCGGTGCGCGGCGTGTGTCCTCTACGTGGACGAGCTTGGCGCCGCCAGCGGGAGCACGCTCGCTTCGTTCATGGCCGGGTTCCCCCTCGTGAGCTTCACCGCGGCCGCGGTCATCCAGGGTATCGAGGCCAACGCTTCCTCGCTCGACGACTTCGTCCTCGAAGGAGGCTACTCGGGCGCGTGGACGGGAGGGAGCGGCGAGACCCCCAAACCGGTCTACGGCCTCTACCAGGACCTCCTCGGGATGCTTCGAGGGGGCTGGGCCCCGGTCGGGAGCTCCCCCGCGGTCGTCAACCTCTACGCGATGGCCACCACCGCCCCGACGGGCAACGCTCTGTTGGTCGCGAACTGCGACCAGAACCGAACGGTCGACCTTTCGTTCTCGGGATCGGGGTTCCCCTTCGGGGCGTCGGGGGCTGCATGGGCCTGGAACAGCTCGTCAGCGGAGCCGGTGGGGTACAGTTGGACGAGGAGCGGTCCGGAGAACTGGACGCTCCCGCCCGAAGCGGTACTGCTCCTCCTCACGAACGCTCCAATTTCTGCGGCGTCCCACCCCGTGGGAGCTGGGACCGCGACCGAAACGGGCGCTCGGTCCGGTCTCGAGCCAGGCTTCGCTCCTCTGGACCCGCTGGAGCGCGCAGTCCCCCGACTCCACGCAGGGACCTCGTTCTCCGTCGCCCCCGGTCATGGCGTGGAGGTGCGTGGGGGCGTTCTCCGCGACCCGCAGGTGCTGCTGCGCTGGTGATGCCCCTCCCCACATCCCCGCGCCATAGGGGAAAGAATAACGGTACTCAACAACGAGAAAAAGTCAACTCCCCCTTTATATAGAAGTGCTCCCTCACCCGGGACGGCATCCCACGGTGCCGTATCGGAGACGAACATGTTGACAGGACAGACGCCGATCCTCGTGCTGAAGGAAGGGACCAAGCGAGAGAAGGGGCGCGGAGCGCTCTCGAACAACATCGCGGCAGCGAAGGCGATCGCGGACTCGGTCCGCTCGACCCTCGGACCCCGCGGACTCGACAAGATGCTGGTCGACTCCATGGGCGATGTCGTCGTGACGAACGACGGCGTCACCATCCTGAAGGAGATGGACGTCGAGCACCCCGCGGCGAAGATGCTGGTCGAGGTCGCCAAGACCCAGGACCAGGAGTGCGGTGACGGGACCACGACGGCCGTCATCCTCGCGGGGGAGCTGTTGAAGCGCGCCGAGTCCCTCATCGAGCAGAACATCCACCCCACCGTGATCTCTCAGGGCTACCGCATGGCCAGTCAGAAGGCGCTCGAGGTCCTGGAGTCGATCAGCGAGAAGGTCGACATCAAGGACACGGCGACCCTCGGGAAGATCGCGAAGACCGCGATGGCGTCCAAGACCGTCTCGTTCAACCGCGACCTGCTCTCGGACCTGTCGGTGAAGGCGGTCAGCCTCGTCGCCGAGAAGACCGACCGGGGCTACTACGTCGACCTGGACAACATCCAGATCATCAAGAAGCAGGGCGGGTCCATCTCGGACACCCAGCTCATCGAGGGCGTCATCGTGGACAAGGAGAAGGTCCACAGCGCCATGCCCACGAGCGTCGCGAACCCGAAGATCGCCCTTCTGGACGCCGCGCTCGAGATCAAGAAGACCGAGATCGATGCGAAGATCGAGATCAACGACCCCACGCAGTTGAACGCCTTCCTCCAGGAGGAGGAGAGCATGCTGCGGAAGATGGTGGACACCGTCAAGCGCTCCGGCGCCACGGTGGTCTTCTGCCAGAAGGGGATCGATGACCTCGCGCAGCACTTCCTCGCGAAGGAGGGCGTCTACGCCGTCCGGCGCGTCAAGAAGTCCGACATGGAGAAGCTCGCGAAGGCCACCGGCGGGAACATCGTCTCGAAGGTGAGCGAGCTCACCAAGGACGACCTCGGGACCGCCGGGAAGGCCGAGGAGCGGAAGATCGGGGACGACCAGATGACCTTCGTGACCGGCGCGACCAAGGCGAAGGCGGTCTCGATCCTCATCCGCGGCGGGACGGAGCACGTGGTGGACGAGATCGAGCGCTCGCTCGAGGACGCCCTCAACGTGGTCGCCGTCGCCATCGAGGACGGGAAGATCGTCACCGGCGGCGGGTCGAGCGCGGAAGAGCTCGCGATGCGGCTGCGCGACGAGGCCGCGAAGATCGGCGGACGCGAGCAGATCGCGTTCGAGACCTTCGCCGAGGCCCTCGAGACCGTGCCCCGCACCCTCGCCGAGAACGCAGGGCTCGACCCCATCGACATCCTGATCGAGCTCCGCAAGAGCCACAAGGCGGGCAAGCGCACCTCGGGCGTCAACGTCCTGAGCGGCAAGGTCGACGACATGACCAGCCAGAACGTCATCGAGCCGATCCGGGTCGGCCGCCAGGCGATCCAGTCGGCGACGGACGCGGCGGTCATGATCCTGAGGATCGACGACGTCATCGCGTCCAAGAGCTCACCGGCTCCGTCCGGTGGCCCGGGCGGCCCCGGCGGCATGGGGGGCATGGGCGGAATGGGCGGCGGCGACTTCGGCGAGGACTGAGGCGCCCGATCGCGCAACGACTCCCTGGGGGCGAGGGCCCCCAGGGAGCAACTTCTTCCCCCCTCCGAGGTCCTTCTACGCGCCCTTGAGGAACTGTTCGAAGGCCGTCAGGGCCTTTCCACGATGCGAGAGGCGCTCCTTCTCCATGAGCGTCATCTCGGCAAAGGTCCGCTGCTCCCCGCGAGGGATGAACACGGGGTCAAACCCGAATCCGCCCGTTCCTCGTGGATGCTGGGCGATCGTGCCTACCGCTTCGCCGACGAAGAACCTCGGACGGCCGTGGCCGCGCCGGAAGCCCAAGACCGCTCGGAAGACCGCAGAGCGGTCAGCTGAAGGGGTGAGGCGCGCGAGCCCCGCAGGACCCAGGGTCCGCAAGACATACGCCGAGTATACCCCGGGAAACCCGGCAAGGCCGCGGACGAAGAGGCCGGCGTCCTCGACCAGTGCCCCGTCCCGAGCGGGGGGAACCTGTTGGAGCTTGAAGCGGGCGACCTCTTCCAGCGAGTCGGACTGGGGCTCGGTCAGGGTACGTCGCCCCCAACGCACGGCCACCCCCAAAGGAGCGAGCCGGTGCCGGACCTCTTGGACCTTCCCCGGGTTGCTCGTGTAGAAGGTGATCGCGCCCCGCCGAGCGGAGCTCCCCATGGAGCTCACCAGGTGTAGGTGTCGTAGCCGACGATCTCGGAGAGCGTCTTCCGGGCGGCGTGGCCCCCGTTGTTCCCGGGGGTGGCCGGTTC
>JAGWLG010000041.1 GCA_028864975.1 Thermoplasmata archaeon
TGATCATCACCGGGATGGCCTGGCTCCAGTTCCCGTTCGCGTCGAAGACCTCCACGGTGGCCGCGTAGGCCCCCGCGCTCGTGTAGGTGTAGGTGAGCGAGGAGGACGTCCCCGTCCATTGCCCAAGGTAGAGCCCCGGGGAGAAGTCGTACTGGAACGGGGCCTTCCCTCCGGAGGTGACGCTCGCGGTGAGCTTCGTAGTGAGCGGAGCCGCGCCGCTCGTGACCGACGCGCTCAGGGTGACCGTGATGGTCGAGGTGGGCATGTGATAGACCGCCAGCTTGGGCAGTAGAACGCTTCCGATCGGGTCTCCCAGCCCGGTGCACGCGTCCCATCCCCGCGTCGCCGGATAGCCGTTGTTCCCGACGACGATGTCGTGGAAGCTCGAGTTGTAGGAGGAGGAGCGGTAGATGGAGTAGAGGGAGGGTCCGATGAGTCCGAGCCCGCTCCCGTGGATCTGGTCGGCGACGGCGATGATGCCGGCCCACTGGGGCGTGGAAGCGCTGGTCCCGTCCCACGAGTCCGCCGCCACGTCCGGGTCCCCCCGCAGGGTCTTGTCGGGGATGTTCCAGCCGTGCTGCCACCAGGGCTGCGGGAAGGGGGCCCATCCTCCACCACCGCCGCCGGTGTTGGAGGAGCACATGGACCCGTTCCCATCCCACGCGGTGCCCCCGGTCCAGGCCGCCCCGCTCCCGTTCAGCACCGTCCCACCGACCCCCACTACGTAGGGGTCGCTCGAGGGGTAGTCGGTCGACACCGTCGCCGTGGAGTCGGCGGCTCCGCAATCCCCGGCGGCGGCGAAGGGAGTGATCCCCTCGGCCACGGCCTCCTGGAAGACCGGGTGGAGGAATGCATAGGAACCGTCCCACGTGGCATTGCAGCTGTAGTACGGTTGACAGGGCGACCCAGGGGGCCCGGCCTGATACATCCAGCCGACGTCGGCCTCGCCCCACGACATCGAGATCGTGTCCGTCAGGTTGTAAGCCGCGAGGAAGTCCACCGCCTGGTACACGCCGAACTCCACGTCGTGTCCGAAGGTCATGGCGATGGTGGCCCCTGGGGCCATCGCATCGACCATGGTGAGGTCGAGCTCGGTCTCTCCCCCCCACCCGGTCGAACTCCCGTTGAGGTTCGAGCCGTTCGCGTAGGGGTACAAGTAGTGGACCGTCGGGTTCGCGAGCCCGTTCGTGGACGCGAAGCTATTGACGTAGGAGGTGAGCGTGCTCGGGGTCGTGGAGGAGTCGTAGGCATCCACGATCGCCACGGTGGTGCCCGCCCCGTCGTCGCCCGCGTTCTCGAGCGAGGTCATGCCGTACTGTCCCCAGTGGTTGCAGACGTACTGTCCGCTAGTGCAGGTGACCCCGGGGACCGAGGAGTGGGCAGGGGAGGACGAGGACGAACTCGAGCTCGCGGTCAGGGACGGCGGAAGCACCGGCCCCGTCGTCAACGGATACGGGCCTACAGCATCCGTGAAACCGGTGACCCCGGAGATGCCAAAGGAGGAGGGAACATGGACACCCGCCGAAGGCCCGAACACCGTGCGCCCATCGGAGAGCGCGTAGCGGTGGAAGTCCGTGTGAAAGGCCGACGCGACCGCGGTGGAAGGGCCCTCGAGCCCGAGCATCAGTCGGTCGGGGGTGGGTTCCAGGGTGAGCCCCTGGGCAGCGTAGAAGTGTTCCAATGCCCCGTAGCGCGACGCAGAGGGGGAGAACATCGATCGGTATTCGGAGGGGGTTACACGGTGGCCGAACTCGGGGGAACCGGGGGTGTACATCGAGCGGATCAACTGATCTGCGCCCGCAGAGTTCGGAGGCGCGAGCGCCACGCCCACGGTCATCGTGTGTGGAGCCATGGGCCCGAGGTCGGCGGCGGCTTGGAAGGTCTGAAGGAAGTCGGGAAGGATCTCTTGGAACTCTCCCGGAAGGGCCGTGATGGGCGCCCAGGGAAGCCCGGGGACGACCAGGGGCAGCACGGACAGGATCAGGGCGGTCGTCGCGGAAGCGGCGAAGAGCTGGCGGAAGAGACGCTTCACGGGCCAACGAATTTTTCCGTGCTATATGAGCGCACGGTCGGACGGCTCGCTGTTGCCGTGCGGGGGGGTCGTTCGGCGCCCAGTGCGGGGGCTGGGGGGGAACCGCCAGCGAGCTCGCGGTCTTGACGTGCCGCACTTCGCGAGCCCCACGGGTCCGTCAAGGCGTCCCGCACGCTCCCCGCGATGGAGCCCAGCTTCCCGTCGGTCTCAGTACATCGCACGCTCGCGGTAGGGTCCGTAGACCTCCTGGAGCGCGACGACGATCTCTCCGAGCGTGGCCTTGGCCTTCACGGCTTCTAGGATGGGCGGCATCGTGTTCTCCCGTTCCGTCGCGGCCACCCTCTTGAGGCGTTCCAGCGCCGTCGCGAACTTCTTCGCGTCTCGGCTCGAGCGAAGCCGCTTGAGCCTCCTCGACTGGGCCTCGCGGGCCTCTTCGGTGATCCGCAGCGGGGGGACGGAGAGCGATCCTTCGACCGTGTAGGCGTTGACCCCCACGACCTTGCGCTCGCCGCTCTCCACCTGCCGCTGGAACTTGAACGAGGCCTCCTGGATCTCCCGCTGGAAGAACCCGCGTTCGATCCCCGCAACGACTCCGCCCATGGAGTCGATCTGGTCGAAGTACCGGTTCGCTTCCTCCTCCATCCGGTCGGTCAACCACTCGACGTAGTACGAGCCGCCGAACGGGTCGATCCAGTCGGTGACCCCGCTCTCCTCCGCGATGATCTGCTGGGTGCGCAGGGCGATGCGCACCGCGTCCTCCGTCGGCAGCTGGATCGCCTCGTCGTAGCTGTTCGTATGGAGGGACTGGGTCCCACCGAGGACCCCGGCGAGGGCCTGGACCGTGGTCCGGACGATGTTCAGCTCGGGTTGCTGGGCGGTGCAGGAGCACCCCGCCGTCTGGGTGTGGAAACGCATCCACCAGGAACGCTCCTTCTTCGCGCCGTACCGCTCGCGCATCCGGGTCGCCCAGATCCTTCGAGCCGCGCGGAACTTCGCGATCTCCTCGAAAAAGTCGTTGTGGCTGTTGAAGAAGAAAGAGACCCGGGGGGCGAAGTCGTCGATGGCGATGCCCCGCGCGATCGCCTCCTCGACGTAGGCGAACCCGTCGGCGAGCGTGAACGCGAGCTCCTGGACGGCCGTCGAACCGGCTTCTCGGATGTGGTAGCCCGACACCGAGATGGGGTTCCATCGAGGGAGATGCTCCGTCGCGAACTCGACGGTGTCGGTGACGAGCCGCAATGCGGGACGCGGCGGGAAGAGGAACTCCTTCTGCGCGATGTACTCCTTCAGGATGTCGTTCTGCGTCGTGCCGCCCAACGCGGCCATCGAGGTCCCGTGCGCCTCGGCGGTGGCGATGTACATCGCCCAGATGATCGAGGCGGGGGCGTTGATGGTCATCGAGGTCGTGACGTCGGCGAGCGGGATCCCCTTGAGCAGACGGACCATGTCCTCGAGAGAGGAGACGTTCACCCCGCACTTGCCCACCTCGCCCCGGGCCTCCCGATGGTCCGCGTCGATCCCGTAGAGGGTGGGGTCGTCGAACGCGATGGAGAGCCCGCTCTCGCCGTGCTTCAGGAGGTAGTGGAACCGCCGGTTCGTGTCCTCCGGGGTGCCGAACCCCGAGAACATCCGCATCGACCAGACCCGTCCCTTGTACATCGTGGCGTGCACCCCACGGGTGTACGGGTACTGTCCGGGGAAGCCCACACGGCCGAAGTCCCGACGCGAGTTGAGGGGGGTGTAGAGGCGGTCGATCGGGACCCACGAGAGGTTCTCGAAGCGGTCCTTGCGTTCGGGCCCCTTCTGGAGGGCCGGTCGCAGCGTCTCCTCTTCCCACGCCCTCTGGGCTTGGGCGACCCCCTCCAGCTCTGGTGGGACGGACCCCCCGCGCTCGGTCGGGGGCATCGGAGGGGCCGAGGCCTTGGTGCCCGCCATCGAAGAGGAGAGCGGCGGCCCAGCCAAAAAGATGCTGTCGCCCCGTGGCGAGACGTCAACGCGTACCTCATGCGCGCCAGAGGTTTCCAGCGCCCAGGGCTGCCTGAGGTCAGCGCCGGGAGCCGGGGGGGTGCTTCGGTGATCGGATCGAAAAGGAGCACGGCCCTCCTCGTGATGGACGTGCAGGTCGGGATCGTCGACCGCTTCGGGGAGGAGGGCCGGCTCACCCCGCTCGCGCGGGCGCTCGAGGCCGCCCGGGGAGCGGGAATCCTGGTCGTGTTCGTCCGGGTGGCGTTTCGACCCGGTCACCCTGAAGTAAGCTCGTCGAACAGGGCGTTCTCCGCCCTTCGAGCCTCCCAGGGATTCGAGGAAACGGACCCCCGGACCCAGGTCCACCCCTCCGTGACGCCACACCCGGGGGAGAGCATCGTCACGAAGCGTCGCGTGAGCGCCTTCTCCGGAAGCGACCTCGAGGTGCTCCTACGGTCGGCGGGGATTGAGACCCTGGTCCTCACTGGGATCGCGACAAGTGGTGTGGTCCTTTCGACGCTCCGGGAGGCGGCCGACAAGGACTACCATCTCGTCGTCCTCTCTGACGCCTGCCTCGACCAGGACGCCGAGGTCCATCGCGTGCTGGTGGAGAAGGTCTTCCCCCGGCAAGCGGAAGTGCTCCGCGTGGATGACTGGGTGGGGCGGCTCACGCCCCAACGGTCGTGATCCTCGAAGCTCGGGCGCAGCGCCGGCCCATCGGGGGGCCCCTCATCGCGTCCAGCGTGCCCCGTCGATCACCCACGTCGACGAGCTCCCATGGGCCTCCACGTGGCTCGAGAGGATCGAGACCCGCCCGCGGAAGAAGGGAGCTCCGACGACGAAGGTCTCGAACTCGCCCCCCTCCCCGGCGACGTTGAACTCCCGGACCTTCTTCGAGCGCTCCTCGAGGGTCTCCAGCACCTTCTCGTCCAATCTCTGCCCCAGCAGCTCAGCGCTCAAGGCCTCCGTGGCGACGTGGGAGATGCGGATATCGAGTCCGCTCCCGATCTCTTCCTGGACCACCCTTCGAGGGTCCACCCGCCATAGGGGGGAGAAGACCTCCACCCCCACGTCGTAGGCGACGCGGTGGATCCGCGACCACTGGTACGAGGACGCCACCGCTCCCACGCTCACCCCCTTCAGCCCCCGGTGCTTGACCCCCTCGAGCGCGGTCTCCAACGCCTCGAGCTCGGCCTCCTCTCCCTTCCCTTCGACCGGAACGCGGTGATGCTTCTTCTTCCAGGCCTGCGCGAGGAGGGGGACCCACCGGAGGTTCGGGGTGTGGAACATCCAGGCGTCCGGTTCCGAGGGCTCGAGGGTGATCAGCTCCTCCGCCGTCCAGCCCCAGTTCTCGAGGAGGGATGCCGCATGCAGGGAATCCTTGCCCCCGGAGACCAGGGCTGCGAACTTCACTTCCGCCTCTTCGAGCGAGAGGTGCGAGAGCCGTCCATGTCCCGCGGCTCGAGCCCCTCCCGCCACCGGGGGTAGAGCTCCGACAGCGGAAGCGAAGCGAGGACCCGGTCTCCCGTCCGGAGCGTCCCGCGCCCCTGCGCCGTTTGCCCGAGCCGCAGGCACGGGAGCCCCGAGAGGGCGTGCTCCACCGATGGAGCGTCGTCCTTCGAGACCTCGATGACCCACCGGGACCCTCCCTCCGCGACGAGCAGCTGCCAGGGCTCAAGTCCCGGTACCGAGGGCAACCGAACGTCGAACCCGAGCCTTCCCCCGAAGGCCATCTCAGGGAGGGCCACCGCGAGCCCCCCCTCGGAGACATCGTGGCAGGCTCGAAGCCTTCCCTCTTGCCCGAGGGCGAGCAGCTTCTCCCCCAGCGTTCGCGTCATCGCCCCATCGTACGGGGCGGTCCGCGTCGCATGCCCTCCAAAGACCCGGAGGTAGAGCGAGCCGGCAAGGCCAGGGTGCGTAGGCCCGACCAAGTAGAGAAGGTCCCCCGCCTGTTTGAGGTCGGAACTGATCCGCCGTCGCACGTCCGGTAGGATCCCGGTGGCCATGACCACGGGCGTGGGGGGGATCGCCGCCCCCAAGCCTCCGTTATAGAAGCTCACGTTGCCGGAGGGGACCGCCATCCCAAGGTCGCGGGCCGCTTCGGCCATCCCCGCGACCACGGCGTTGAACTCCCCGAGCACGCGAGGGTCCTCGGGGTTCCCGAAGTTGAGACAGTTCGTGAACGCGTCCGGTCGCGCGCCGACCGCGTAGAGGTTCCGTGCCGCCTCCTCCACGACCCCCTGCCCTCCTCGCCGGGGGTCCGCCGCGCACAGGAACGGTTGGCTCCCGACCGAGACCGCGAGCCCGAGGTACCCGGGAGGATCGACCTGGAGCACGGCCGCGTCGGCGTGCGTGGGCGAACGGAGGTCCCCGACGAGGGGCTTCCCGACGGTCCTTCCCTGCACCTCATGGTCGTAGACCCGGATCACCGGTTCCCGGCTGACCGAGTCCTGGTGGAGCAGGAGCTTCTCGACGACCTCGGCGACCTTTCGGCCGAAGGGAGGTGTGGGCTCTGGCCCCGGAGGGGGAGGTGCGGCGACCGAGCGGGCGACGGGAGGCGGGTCGACGCGGAAGTCCAGGTCCAGTTCTGCGACCTGGGCATCCTGGAAGAAGAGCCGCTCCCGGTTTCCCTCCACGGAGGCGCCCACGACCGTCGCGGGCACGTCGTGGCGCGCGAAGATCGCAAGGAGCGCGCTGACCTTCGACGGCTCCACCGCCATGAGCATCCGCTCCTGGCTCTCGGAGATCCAGATCTCCCAGGGCGACATCCCGGGTTCCCGGAGCGGGACACGGTCGAGATGAAGCTCGGAGCCGAAGCCGCCCGCATGCACCAGCTCGCCGGAGGCCGACGCGAGCCCGCCACCTCCCAGGTCCTTCATCCCTGCGATGAGCCCGGCCTCCACGCCCTCGAGGACGGCGTGGATGAGCGGTTCCTTCATGATCGCGTTACCCAGCTGGACCGCGCCCCGGTCCTCCCGTTCGCTATTCTCGGAGAGCTCTCGGGAGGCAAAGGCGACCCCTCCGAGTCCGTCCTTCCCGGTGAGTCCCCCCGCAAGCACGAGCGCCTGCCCGGGGGCCGTCGCGCGGTTCGGGACCAGATGCCGTCGTGGAAGGATCCCCACACACGCCACGTTCACGAGCGGATTGACCCGGTAAGCGGGGTCGAACGTGATCGAACCCGCGATGGTCGGAACCCCCACGCGGTTCCCGTAGTCGCGGATGCCGGCGACGACGTTAGAGTAGAGGTAGCGAGGGTGCTTGACCCCCGGCGGGAGCTCGGGGAGCGGGAGGTCGAGCGGGCCAAAGAAGAGCGGGTCGGCGAGCGCCACGGGTTTCGCCCCCATGGCCAGGACGTCCCGGAGGATCCCTCCGATCCCCGTGGCCGCCCCCCCGTAGGGCTCGACGGCGCTCGGATGGTTGTGCGACTCGATCCGGATCGCGTAGGCCAGCTCGGAAGAGAGCGCCATCACCCCGGCGTCCCCCTTCGCAAGAACGCGGGGGTCGGGAGGGAGCGAGCCGAAGTGCTTCGAAAGGAACGGTCGGGAGGACTTGTACGAGCAATGCTCGCTCCACGATTGGGCGATCCCCGCGATCTCCACCTGCGTCGGGTCGCGACCGAGCTGCTCGAAATGGTCCTGCAACCGGGATAGCTCGAACGGTGAGAAGCCGAGCGACAGCGCCGCACTCTGCTTCTGCAGCTCCCGAGCGCTCAGCCCCCGAAGCCGAACGAACGGACCGGAGAGACCTCCCCTCTTCCCCCCGAACGTGGGGCCCCCGCTTGGCTTGCCCCGGCTCCGGGGGGCACCCTTAGCGACGGCCACCCTCGGAGACCCCATGGATGTCCACCCGGTGGATGACAGGGTTCGCGAGGAGCCGCTCGACGGCCATTTCGGCCCGTCGCCGCGCCTCCTGGGCATCGGCGTGGGAGAACTCTAGGGTATAGAGGCGGGCGACCCCCACCCGCACGACCCCCTTGAGACCCAGCAGATCGAGAGCTTTCTTCACGGCCTCGGCTTCGGCATCCATCACCCCGGGCTTCAGCTCCACCCGGACCTCGACGCGGTGGGTGCGATCCGACGCCGTTCGGGCCGACCTCCTCTCCGCCGTTCCTTTCCCCCCGGACGCGCCCGAACTCGCGGAAGGATTATAACCGCGAGGGCCCGAATTGCGCGAAAAGCTTAATTGGACCTTTTTGTCCCCACCTCGCCTTCGGGAGGGTTCTCGTCAGTGGAGGAACTCATTCTCTCCGTGGAGTTTCTGCGCAGCAAGCAGAAGGTCGTCGCCCGGGTGGCCAGCGAAGCTGGAGGGGTCCGTGAGTACACGGGCGCTCTTCCGCTCGAGGTCATCGAGATGGTGGTGGACGACCTCCGTGAAGAGTTCGAGTCCGCACCGCCGAGCTAGTCGATCGAAGGATGTCTCGGGCCAGGGGCACAGGAGGCATGCCGAAGTCCGGCGGGGGGAACCCGCCCGTTAGCGCCGCTGTCGAGGGAGCTTTTACGAAGGTCTGGGGCGAGGATTCCGTCGTCGCCCTCGTGGCCCTGAAGGTGGAGACCAGCGAGGCCGACCACGTTGCCAGCGAGGCGGCGAAGTTCCCCGAGGTGGAGGACGTCTTCCTCGTGACGGGGGACACCGACATCATGCTCAAGGTCCGCTTCGTGAACTACCACGAGCTGAAGGAGTTCGTGATCCACCGGCTCCCCGATGTGAAGGGGATCCGCGAGTCGAAGACGCTCCTCGTGGTCACGGCCTACAAGGAAGCCGGCGAGCGGAAGGGGGGCCCATGAGCGCCACCGCGACACCGACCCCGGGCGCCCCGCGGGCTGCGAGCCCGGCCGCTCCCGCGCAACGGACGGCGCTCCCCACCTCTCCGACCACCCCACCTTCTCCCGTCGTGGTCGCCTCGTCCCCGACCAACTCGCCCCTCGACAAGATTCTCGCCTCGCTGGGCCAGATGGCCGAGGACCCCTCGCTCCCCCGGAACATCCGGCGGGGGGCCCAAGGGGCCCGCGAGACCCTCACCAAAGGGGGCTCCGCCATCGACGTCCGCGTCGCCGGGGCCGTTGGGCTCTTGGACGACCTCGCCAACGACTCGAACATCCCCGTGCACGGCCGAACCGCGATCTGGTCCTTGATCAGCCAGCTGGAGAGCATCCAGTGAGCCGCACCTTCTTCGGAATCGTTAAGGGCCGGGCCCCGATGCCCGCCCTCGGGGCGAACGGTGGGCCCGTAGCTCAGGTCGGTAGGACGGGAGCCACCTCTCCCGCCCCGATGGAGAGCACCCGGCTTTTAACCGGGTGGTCCGGGGTTCGAAAGGTCTCGAAGTCCCTCCGACCGAGGGACGGGGCCCGAAGCTCCCCGCGGGCCCGTCGACCCCCCTTCCCCACGCTCCCCGCTCCGCCGCCCCGACCCCGAGGTTCCCCATGACCCCCAGCAAGTCCGCAGCGCGCCCGAAGCGATCGAAGTCCGGCACCAAGGGTGCCGCCGCGGCAGAGGAGGCCCCGAAGCTCCCCGCGGTCCAGCATGCCCTCGTGCCGACGCACGAGGTCCTCTCGGCCGAGGAGTCCCAGAAGGTCCTCTCGGCCCTCGAGACCGCTCCCGAGCGGCTCCCGAAGATCCTCTACGATGACCCTGGGCTGTGGACCGACCCCAGCTACCGGGCCATCTCCGACTCGGCCGACGGCGCCCGGTCGCTCGTCGGGCGGCTGGTCCGGGTCCGACGTCCCTCTCCTACGGCGGGCGAGGCCGCCGTCTATCGCGTGGTGGTGGGTGGCGCCTCCCTGCGCGAGGACTGAAGGAGAATAACAGGAGGGTTCCATGCGCGAGATCGTCGACGGCTTCTTCCGCGAGCGTTCCATCGTCAACCACCACCTGGCGAGCTTCAACGACTTCCTCCCGACCCCGGACAATCCGGATTCCCGGATGCAACGGATCGTGGACGAGGCCCGGGTCACCGAGGAGGCCGCGGACCGGGGCATCATCCGGCTGGACGTCCAGAAGACCAAGAGCTCCATCTACGTCCGTGTCGGCCGCCGCCGAGACGCCCGGGGATACGTCGACCCGAACGCGGAACCGACGATCTTCGTCGGCAGCCCGTTCGTCAAGGAGCCGGTGGGGTCGAAGCCCACGCTCACCCCGATGGAGGCCCGGCTGCGGAACCTGACCTACATGGCCCCGATCTTCCTCGATGTCACCGTCGTGGAGAACGGGGTCGAGCGGGCCCCCGAGCACGTCCACATCGGCGACCTGCCGGTGATGGTCAAGAGCCGCCCGTGCAACCTGCACCGGGCGAACATCGAACGGGACACGGGCTTCTCGCTCTACCCCGAGGAATACCGCGCGAAGCTGGTCGAGTACCAGGAGGACCCCCTCGACCCGGGCGGGTACTTCATCATCGCCGGGACCGAGCGCGCCATCATCTCCCTGGAGGACCTGGCCCCGAACCGGATCTTCGCCGAGTTCAACGAGCGCTACGGGACCCCCGTGGAGAGCGCCAAGGTGTTCTCCCAGCGGGGCGGGTACCGCTCCCTCACCGTCGTCGAGAAGAAGAAGGACGGGATCCTCCAGGTCTCCGTCCCATCGGCGAGCGGACAGATCCCGCTGGTCGTCCTGATGAAGGCGCTCGGAATGAAGAACGACGAGGAGATCTACCAGGCCGTCCTGGGCGAGCTCCTCCCTCTGGACGAGGCCTTCGTCCAGACGATGAAGCACCTCTTGAACGTCAATCTCGAGGAGTGCACGAGCAAGAAGACCTACCCCCCCGAGGGGATCATGACGGTGGAGGACGCGCTCCTCTTCCTCGAGAAGAAGTTCGCGACGGGCCAGGCCAAGGAGTACCGCCAGCGGAAGGTCGATGCGATCCTCGACCGAGCGCTCCTGCCCCACCTGGGCGACACCCGGACGGACCGCCTCAAGAAGGCCCTCTACCTGGGACGCATCGCCCGTACCGTCCTCGAGCTCTACCTCAAGCAGCGGAAGGAGGACGACAAGGACCACTACGCGAACAAGCGCCTGAAGCTCGCCGGGGACCTCATGGAGGACCTCTTCCGCGTGGCCTTCACCCTGCTCCTGAAGGACCTCAAGTACCAACTCGAGCGCTCCTTCGCGCGCAAGAAGGACCTGCGCATCGCCTCGGCCATCCGCCCGGACCTGCTCACCCAGCGCCTGATCCACGCCCTCGCCACGGGCAACTGGGTCGGCGGTCGCGCGGGGGTGTCGCAGCTCCTGGACCGGACGAGCCACATGTCCACCATCTCCCACCTCCGACGGGTCACGAGCCCGCTCACCCGCAGCCAACCGCACTTCGAGGCGCGCGACCTGCACCCGACGCAGTTCTCCCGGCTCTGCCCGAACGAGACCCCCGAAGGGCAGAACTGCGGTCTCGTCAAGAACTACGCGCTCTGCGTCGATGTCTCAGAAGGGTGCGACGAGGAGGAGGTCACCCTCATCCTGCGCGACCTCAACACCCGCGAGATCGGCCCCGAGGTCTTCACCGAAGGGACGCCCGCGCGGGGCCGCCGGGCCGCCCGGGTCTTCGTCAACGGGAATCTGGTGGGCCTCCACTCGAACCCCGAGGAGCTCGTTCGGGAGATCCGGGACCGCCGAAGGGGCGGCACGCTCTCGCCCACGCTCGGCGACCAAGCCTACGAGATCAACGTCCGCTACGACAGTGTGATGAACGAGGTCATCGTCAACTCCGACAGCGGCCGGCTCCGCCGCCCGCTCTTGGTCGTCAAGAACGGTGTCACCCGCCTCGCCCGGCAGGACCTCGACGATCTCGGACGCGGCTCGCTCGCCTTCACCGACCTGGTCCGGGCCGGGAAGGTCGAGTGGCTGGACGCAGAGGAGGAGGAGGACACCCTCATCGCCGTCGAGCCCTACGAGCTGGCCGAGCGCTGCCCGCACTGCGAGAGGGCCCTCTCCCGTGGGGACATCAAGTGGCTCAACATCGGCGAGAAGGCGACCGAGGCGAAGCTGCTCTGCAGCCGCTGTCAGAAAGAGTTCCCCGTCCCCCTCAAGCTCGACAAGGACCACTCCCACCTCGAGATCGACGCGAACTTGATGCTCGGCGTGTGCACGGGGCTCATCCCCTACGCGGAACACAACTCGACGCCCCGGAACACGATGGGCGCCGGGCAGGCGAAGCAGTCCCTCGGGGTCGAGTCGGTAAACTACCGCCGACGCCCGGACACCCGAGGCCACATCCTGCACTACCCGCAGGCGCCGCTGCTCCGGACCCAGACGATGCGCTACGTCCACTTCACGGAGCGTCCCGCGGGGCAGAACTTCGTCGTGGCCATCCTGTCGTACGAAGGGTACAACATGCAGGACGCGCTCGTGCTCAACCGCAATGCGGTGGACCGAGGGTTGGGCCGCTCCTCCTTCTTCCGGACCTACCGCAGCGAGGAGCGCAAGTACCCCGGAGGCCAGGAGGACCGCTTCGAGATCCCGCGACCGGACGTCGCCGGGGCTCGCGTCGACACGGCCTACCGGAGCCTGGGGGAGGATGGGCTCATCTTCCCGGAGCTTCAGGTCTCGGAAGGGGACGTCCTCATCGGCAAGACCTCCCCGCCCCGGTTCCTAGAGGAGAAGACCGACCTGCTCACCCCGCAGAAGCGACGTGAGACCTCGGTCACGGTCCGCGCGGGGGAGGCCGGGTGGGTCGACTCGGTCATCCTGACCGAGGGCGAGAACATCTCGAAGCTGGTCAAGGTGAAGGTGCGGAACGAACGGGTCCCCGAGCTGGGCGACAAGTTCTCCTCCCGCCACGGACAGAAGGGGGTCGTCGGCCTCATCGTCCCGCAGGAGGATATGCCGTTCACCAAGGACGGCATCGTCCCGGACCTGGTCATCAACCCGCACGCCATCCCTTCGCGGATGACCGTCGCCCACGTCCTGGAGATGCTGGGCGGGAAGGTGGGCTCGCTGGAAGGCCGGTTCATCGACGGCACGCCCTTCAGCGGCGAGCGCGAGGAGGCGCTCCGCGAGTCCCTGACGGAGCTCGGGTTCGCCCCGACGAGCCGTGAGGTGCTCTACGACGGGCTCACCGGGCGGCGGATGGAGGCCCAGATCTACATGGGCGTCATCTACTACCAGAAGCTCCACCACATGGTCGCCGGGAAGCTGCACATGCGTTCCCGCGGCCCCGTCCAGATCCTGACGCGCCAGCCCACCGAGGGCCGCAGCCGCCAGGGCGGGCTCCGCTTCGGAGAGATGGAGCGCGACACGCTCATCGGACACGGCGTCGCCATGGTGATCAAGGACCGCCTGCTGGACGAGTCCGACGGGACCGTCCAGTACGTCTGCGGCAACCCCACGTGCGGACACATCGCGATCCCCGACCACAAGGCGGGCTCGCTCCGATGCGCCACGTGTGGGAACACCTCGTCGATCTACCCTGTCGAGATGAGCTACTCGTTCAAGCTGCTCCTGGACGAGCTCGTGAGCCTGGGCGTGATCATGCGGCTGCAGCTCGAGGACATGAAGTAGGAGGAAGGAGGAGGAACATGCCACCCACAGGACTTGCCAAGCGCATCCGCTCGCTCCAGTTCGCCTTCCTCTCCCCCGACGAGATCCGCCGGATGGCGGCGGTGAAGATCATCACGGCCGACACCTACGACGACGACGGGTACCCCATCGAGATGGGGCTCATGGACCTTCACCTGGGGGTCATCGAGCCGAACCTCCGATGCCGCACCTGCGGCGGACGGGTCAACGAGTGCCCCGGCCACTTCGGGCTCATCGAGCTCGCGATGCCGGTGATCCACGTCGGCTATGCGAAGGAGATCAAGCGACTTCTGCAGAGCACCTGCCGTGCCTGCGGCCGTATCGTGCCGGAGGCCCTCACGGGTCGCGGCGTCGCCTTCAGCGGGATCGAGGACACGGCGGGAGGGTTCTCCCGACCGGTCAGGGAAGACGTGGCCTGCCCGCACTGCCACGAGGTCCAGCAGAAGATCGTGCTCGACAAGCCCACCACGTTCCGAGAGAGCGGGCACAAGATCACCCCGAAGGAGGTTCGCGCCCGCCTGGAGCGCATCACTGACGAGGACTGCCGCGAGCTCGGGCTCAACCCCAAGTTCGGCCGGCCGGAGTGGATGGTGCTGACCGTCCTTCCCGTCCCGCCCGTCGCCGTCCGCCCCTCGATCACCCTGGAGAGCGGGGAACGCAGCGAGGACGACCTCACGCACAAGCTCGTGGACGTGCTGCGCATCAATCAGCGCCTGAGGGAGAACCGCGACATGGGCGCGCCCCAGCTCGTCGTCGAGGACCTCTGGGAACTGCTCCAGTACCACGTCACGACCTACTTCGACAACCAGACCTCGGGCATCCCGCCCGCCCGGCACCGCTCGGGCCGCCCGCTGAAGACCCTCGTCCAGCGCCTGAAGGGGAAGGACGGGCGCTTCCGCTCGAACCTCTCAGGGAAGCGCGTGAACTTCTCCGCGCGCACGGTCATCAGCCCCGACCCGCTTCTCTCGATCAACGAGGTGGGGATCCCGGTCGAGGTCGCCCGCGCGCTCACCGTCCCGCTCGATGTGACCCCCCAGAACCTCGAGGTCGCGCAGGAGCTGGTGAAGCGCGGTCCCTCCCCCCCCATGGACGGGGGGAACTACCTGCCCGGCGTCAACTACCTGGTCCGTCCCGACGGCCAGCGCATCAAGGTGATGGACAAGAACGCCGAGGCCTGTGCCGCGATGGTCACGCCGGGGTGCCGCGTCGAGCGGCAGCTCATCAACGGCGACATCGTCCTGTTCAACCGGCAGCCCTCGCTCCACCGGATGAGCATGATGGCCCACTTCGTGCGGATCCTCCCCTACAAGACGTTCCGCTTCAACCTCTGCGACTGCACCCCGTACAACGCGGACTTCGATGGCGACGAGATGAACCTGCATGTCCTGCAGGGCCACGAGGCGCGCGCCGAGGCGAAGGTCATCATGCAGGTCCAGGAGCACATCCTCTCGCCGCGCTACGGCGGCCCGATCATCGGGATGATCCACGACCACATCACCGCGGCCTTCCTGCTCACCCACAACGACCCGCACTTCAACGAGGCCGAGACCTGCTACATGCTCTCGAAGAGCAAGCTCGCGATGCCCCCGCCGAAGGGGCACGAGAAGAACGGCGAAGCCTACTGGACGGGCAAGCAGCTCTTCTCGCTGACGCTCCCCGAGGACCTGACGGTGGAGTTCCGCTCGTCCATCTGCAGCCACAAGAGCGGGGGCGACCCCAAGGAGCACGCGGCGGACGACTGTCTCGTCGTGGTCGAGAAGGGACAGCTCTTGAGCGGCACCATCGACGCGAAAGCCATCGCGGCCGGCAAGGGGGTCATCCTGGACGCCATCGCGAGGAACAACGGCCCCTCCCGGGCCCGCAACTTCCTGGACGAGATGAGCCGGCTCTGCATCACCGCGATCTCTCTGAACGGTCTTTCCACGGGGATCGACGACGAGGACGTCCCCGAGGACGCGCGCAAGCACATCGCCAAGGTGATGTCGGACGCTCGGGAGCAGACCGAGACCCTGGTGGAGCAGTACCGAAACGGCAAGCTTGACCAGATGCCGGGCCGTTCCCTCGAGGAGACCCTCGAGGTGCAGATCCGGGGGACGCTCTCGAAGGCGCGCGACCAGGCGGGGGACATCGCAGGTCGCTTCCTCGGGCTCGACAACCCCGCCGTCATCCTGGCGAAGTCCGGTGCCCGTGGCACCATGCTCAACCTGACGCAGATGACGGGGGCCGTTGGCCAGCAGTCCGTGCGTGGCGAGCGGTTGCTCCGCGGCTACTACAACCGCACCCTGCCGCACTTCGCTCGAGGGGACCTGGGCGCCGAGGCGAGGGGGTTCGTCTCCTCCTCGTACAAGACCGGGCTCTCCCCCACCGAGTACTTCTTCCACAGCATGGGTGGGCGGGAAGGGCTGGTAGACACGGCCGTGCGGACGAGCCGGTCGGGGTACATGCAGCGGCGGCTGATCAACGCGCTCGAGGACCTGCGCGTCGAGGAGGACGGCACGGTCCGCAACACCGCCGGGACGATCATCCAGTACAAGTACGGGGAGGACGGCGTCGACCCCTCCCGGAGCGTACAGGGCAAGCCCCTCGTCATCGAGGAGGTGCTCCGAGAGGCCCTCGGGAAGAAGTACCGCACGGAGCTCGAGCTCCGGGGCGAGGGCCTGGTCGGGACCACCGTCGTGGGCGAAGAGGAGCTGGACCTGCTCGCCGAAGCCCAGGCCGAAGAGGAATCTGAGGAGGAAGAGGGCGAGGAAGGCGGCGGGTTCGAGGGCGGCGAGGGCGGCGGCGGCGGCGAAGGCGGAGGGGAGTGAGCCATGACCGAGACGAAGGCGGAGAAGTTCCAGCAGGAGATCGCGCGGCTCGCCAAGAACGAGGGCGTGGAGCTCCCGCGGGGGATCCTCGTCCCGACGTGCGAGAAGCTCGCGGCCCACCGCGGCATCGAGGCCGAGGACGTCCGCAAGGTCGCCAAGGAGCTCGTCCGGCGCTACCGCAAGGTCGAGGTCGACGCGCACGAATCCGTGGGGATCGTCGCGGCCCAGAGCATCGGAGAGCCCGGTACGCAGATGACGCTGCGGACGTTCCACTACGCGGGTGTCGCGGAGATGAACGTCACGCTAGGCCTGCCGCGGCTTATCGAGCTCGTGGACGCCCGCCGCGTGCCTTCGACGCCCATGATGACCGTCTATCTGGACCGCGGGGTCCGGACCGACGAGAAGAAGGTCCACGAGATCGCGCTCAAGATCGAGGTCACGACGGTCCCCGACGTCGCCGCCATCGGCACGGTCGTCGAGGAGCTCAAGGTCGTGGTGGCGCCCCGTACGCAGCTCCTAGAGGCCAGGGGGCTCTCCCGCGCGGACCTGGACAGGGTCCTGACCGAGTCGCTCGACAAGCGCTACTGGACCCTCTCCAACGGTAGTGGGGGGGGCGAGTCGCGCACCTTCGAGATCCACCTCGCCGAGCGGGAGCCCACCAAGGCCGGGAAGGAGCCCGAGGAAGAGATGCCCTTCAAGCGGCTGCTCGCGGCCGCCGAGGAGGTCCGGAGCATCCGCATCAAGGGGCTCTCCTCGATCAAGCGAGCGCTGATCAAGAAGGAAGGGGCCGAGTGGGTGATCTACACCGAAGGGTCGAACCTGGACGGTGTCCTTCAGATCGCCGGGGTCGACCGGGCGAGGACGACGACGAACAGCGTCTTCGAGATCTACCGGGTCCTGGGAGTCGAGGCCGCGAGGACCGCCCTCATCCAGGAGGCCTCCCGAACGCTCTCGGAACAGGGGCTCACGGTGGACATTCGCCACATCATGCTGGTCTCGGACCTCATGACGAACGAGGGGGACATCCGCGCCATCGGTCGGCACGGGATCAGCGGCAAGAAGACGAGCGTCCTCGCGAGGGCGGCCTTCGAGATCACGGCCAACCACCTGCTGCGCGCGGCCATCACCGGAGAGGTCGACGAGCTGAAGGGGGTCGCCGAGAACATCATCGTCGGCCAGCCCATCGCCCTAGGCACGGGGGCCGTGGACCTCATCTACCGCCCCGCGGCGGGAGCGACGGGCGGCGAGCATGCCAAGGCGCCCAAGCCCAAGGCGGCCGAGCCCGCAGCGACCGCGGCCCCCTCCTCCGGCCACGCCGGGCCGGCCACCACGACCGCCTCGAAGTAGTCACGGCAAGGCTCAAGTCCACCCACGGTAGAGGAGAGGAGGAACGATGGACATCGCACACGCGTTGAAGCTCGCCTTGAGCACCGGGAAGGTCAAGATGGGGCTCGAGGAGTCCTTGGTGACCGTGAACCAGAAGCAGGCGAAGCTGCTGGTGGTCTCCTCCACGTGCCCCAACGAGAAGCTCCTGGCCGAGAAGAAGCTCAACGGGGTCCCGGTCTACCACTACGACGGGACCGCGGCCGAGCTCGGCGCCGCGTGCGGGAAGCCCTTCCCGATCTCCACGCTGGCCATCCTCGACGCGGGCTCTTCCGCGATCCTGTCGCTCGAGACGGGATAGGGCGCCGCACCCCTTCCGAGGGTCGGACCCCGCGTTGGCGGGATCGCGTGGCGGGGGGGGGACCCCCGACGAAGGCGCCCCGGCGTATTCGGGGCCCTTCTTCGAGAGCCGTTTCGAGGATCCTCAGGTGCGAAAGCGCAGCCCTGTTCGTTCGCTCGAGTCGCTCTCGAAGGCCGCCGAAGTGAGCTGGGCCGTCATCGACCAGAAGTAAGGCTTATGGTAATACAAGTAATGCCATAAGTAAGACTATGACGACGGTCAGCGTGGGATCGGTCACGACGAAGGGGCAGGTCACCCTTCCGAAGGAGGCCCGCGACGCGCTCGGGATCCACGCAGGGGACAAGGTCATCTTCGACCTGAAGGGAGACCAGATCATGGTCCGGAAGGTCCGTGGAGAGAGCATCCTCACCCTGATCGACCGAATGGGTGACCTCAAGGAGGACAGCTTGAGCTTCCAGAGGAGGTTGCGGCGTGAGTGGACCCACCGTGGTGCTTGACACCAATGTGTTCGTCGCCGCCCGACGGCCAGTCGAAAAGGCCCACGCGGCCTGCCGCACCATCCTAAAGGCGGTGGAGGAGGCCCGCTTGACGGCCATCGTCCCGACCGTGACCTTGAGCGAGGTCTACGTGGGGTACGTCCAGACCGGGACCCGGGAGGCGGGTGACAAGTTGATGGAGGAGATGCAATCCAGTCCCCAGTGGGTCGTGCAGGGGCTTGACCTTCCGCTGGCGAAGTCGGCGGCCGTTGTACGGTCGGAGACCGGCTTGCTCCTGCCCGATGCGATCGTCGCCGCCACGGGGATCGCCCATGTCGGCGCGAGCATCGTCACGGCCGACACGGCTTTCGGCCGGGCGAAGCGGCTCGTGCCTGTGGTCCACCCGTCAAGCCTGGCCCGGACCCTCTGAATCCCTTCGAGAACGGCACCCGACGCGGGCCCGGGGCCCCGAGGGGGCATCGCTTCGGCAACGCTATCTCCTCGCCTCTCTCGGGTCGCGAGACCCATGCCCGACATCACCTTCGATACGGCCCAGTTGGGCTACATGCGGGCCTTCGAGGACCTGACGCACGCCAAGGTGATGGACTGCCTGGAGGCCGAGGACAAGCTGGTCTACGTGGTCCACCCGGAGGACCTCAAGAAAGCGGTGGGCCCCCACGGGGAGATCGTCGAGCGGTTGAAGCAGCTCTTCCACCGGGAGATCCAGGTCGTCGTTTGGGACGAGGACACCGCGAAGTTCGTCCAGAACCTCTTCTTCCCCTTCTCTCCACAGAAGGTCGACTTTTCACCGAAGCCAAAGGGGCGTCATGCCACCGTGACGGTCGACCCCAAGTTCAAGGCCCGGGCGATCGGAAAGCAGGGGAAGAACCTCAAGATCGCCCGCGCGGTGCTTCTGCGCCACTCCGACATCGTCTCCGTCAACGTGGCCTAGCCGGGGGACGCGTACGCCACGCCAGACCCCATGAGGAGCTTACGCGAAATCTCGGGAGCTCGAGGAGAGCATGTCCCTCGGTCCGCGCGCGGTACGGGACGGCGGGGTCTGAGACGGCGGAAGGTACGCCTCGCGGTAGGCGCTGTAGGGGTCCAGGACCGTGTTCGCAGCGACCCCACCGCTCAGCGCCGACCCCGAAGCAGGAAGGGCCTGGACCTTCCTCCGTCCGCGGTAGTACATCGCCAGCATCACAAGCACCACCGCCGCGATGACCACACCGACGAGCGGGAGCACCCACGGAAGGTAGAGCCCGTGAGAGACGGGGGTCACGGGCGTTCCGTGGACGGAGATCGTGCTCGTCGCGCTGGAGGGCGGGGTCGTCCCGCCGCTCACGACCACCGCGACGTGGTAGGTCCCCGCCCGTAGGTAGGTGTGCTGCGCCTGCACCACCGTGCCAAAGTGGGAGCTGTAGACCGTCATCGCGAGGGTGGTCCCGTCCCCGAAGCTCCAGGCGTAGTGGAACGTGCCCACGGCCGAGACCGACGCGCTCAGCGACACGGTCTGTCCCACGACGCTCGTGGCCGGGACCGTCAGGGCAGGCACTGGGGTACAGTTGCTGCATCCTCCTCCGGACACCGAGATGGTGATGAACGAGGTCGCGAGAGATCCCGCGGCGTCCGACACGTCCACGCTCGCGAGGAACGTGCCCGCGCCCTGGTAGGTGTGGGTCGGGTCCTGGACCGCGGCCCCCTGGCCGTCGCCGAACTGCCAGAGGTAGGTGTAGGGCAGGCTCCCTCCGCTCGCACCCCCGTAGAAGGTCGTGGTCAGCGGTGACGCCCCGGAGGTCGCCGAGGCCGAAGCGAACGCCTGTAGGGATCCCGAGCAGTTCCCCTGGCAGGTGGTGCCGTTCACGTTCACCCAGACGCTGGCCGACCCGGCGTTGCCCTGCGCATCGATGACCTTGACCGTCGCCTGGTAGACGCCGCTCGAGGAGTAGGTGTGCGAGGGGTCCGTGAGGGAGGACGTGGCCCCGTCCCCGAAGCTCCATCCGTAGCTGAACGGACCGACCCCTCCGTTCACCACGCTCGTGAAGCTCACCACGAGCGGGGCTTGGCCGGACGAGGGGGACGCCGAGGCTTGGACCGAGAGGGGGGTGATGTTCGTCCCGACCGCGACCAGCACTGACGCGTTCGCGGAGTTGCCGAGAGAGTCCAGTACGAACAGAACAGCGTGGTAGATTCCGTTCGACGTGTACACGTGATAGTTGGGAGCGCCGGTGGCGTTGGAACCGTCGCCGAAGTCCCAAGAATACTGGTAGGACCCCGCCCCGCCGGACGTGCTCCCGTAGAAGGTGACATTGAGCGGGGCCGGCCCGGAGGAAGGACTCGCGGAGGCATACGCCACGAGGGCCGAAGAGTTCGAACTGACGTTGATGACGGTAGACGACTGTACTGAGCCACCGGCACTGTCGGTGACATACAAGGTCGCGACGTAGACCCCCACCTGCGAATAGATGTGCGTGAGGTTGGAACCGGTCGCGTTGCTTCCGTCCCCAAAGCTCCACGAGAAGGTGTAGGGCGAGGTGCCCCCCGAGGCTGAACCCAGGAAGGCGACCATGAGCGGCGGCGCACCTGCCGTCGGCTTCGCGTTGATGTACGCGGTGAGGTTCGTCGTGCCGTTGCCGCCTCCCGAGGTCTGGCCGACGAAGATGGACAGGGTGTTGGAGGCGACCGTTTGTCCGCTGGCGTCGCTGACCGTTACGTTCGCCAGATACGTCCCGCTCTTCTGATAGGTGTGCTGGGCGCTCGGCGTGGTCGCGCCGGGGAGACCGTCTCCGAACGACCAGCTGTAGGTGTAGGGCGAGAGGCCGCCCGAGGTCGTTGAGGCGAAGTTCACCGTGAGCGGAGCCGTACCCGAGCTCGGGTTTGCAGCTGCGCTGACGTAGAGCGCGGCCCCCACGGAGATGTTGGTGTGGGCGGAGACCATGGAGCCGGCGGAGTCCGTCACGAGAAGACTGACCATGAAAGTGGAGGAACCCCAGGTGTAAACGTGGTAGGTGGGGTTCTGGCTCGAAGCGTTCGAATCTCCGAAGTTCCAGGACCAGGTGTACGGGGGAGCCCCGCCGGAAGCGGAACCGGTGAAGCTCACGTTCAGCGGGGCCGCTCCCGAGGTAGGGGTAGCCGAGACCGAGGCCGAGAGGGTCGCAGGGACAACAGCAACGAGCGCGGCATGACCTCTCGGAGCCCCCACGGTCGTGACGTGCGCGACGGGTCCCACCATGCTTCCGATGGCCAAAATCGCGGTGAAGAGCAGCAAGCCGGCAATCATGAGATACCGGACCCGCTTGTGGGAACGCGAGCATGGGGAGATCGCGTTCTCGTTCCTTGAGAGGTCCATTCTCGGTCCACGGGTCGTCGGGTCGCTCGGCCTCGCCAGCATCACTTCGGCGAAGGGGCCGAGACTACATTCCCCGTCGCCCGTCCCCCGACCGCCATGGGGCGGGCGGCGTGACATACTGAGTCATGGAGGCCCGAACGCCGACCGCTCCGCTCGCGTTGAGCGAAAGCGAGGCTCTCGTCATGTCGAGGATGCTCGCCGCGGGGCTCGAGCCGGAGGAGGAGCGCATCCGTCTCACGGGTCTCGCGAGGTCGACCTTCCAGGAGGCCAAGCGGCGGATGTACAGCCGAGGATGGCTCCGGGACCGGTATCTCCCCGCCCTCTCGTTGGTGGGGGTCCCGACGGTCTCGTTCCTTCTCACGCGCGCGTTCGCGGAGCGCGTCCAGGAGACCGTGAAACGCCTCCAGGAGGACCGAGAGACCGTCCACCTCTGGGTCGCCGAGGAGACGATCTTCGCGGTGGTCTTCCATCGCGCGGTCAACTCCGCGAAAGCCTTGGGGCGCGCCGTCGCCGAGGGGGCGTTGGGGAGCGACTCGTTCCTCCTGTCGGTCGACCCTTCCGCGCCCAGCGTCCCGGTCTACTTCGACTTCGAGGGGATCGTCGCGCAATGGACTGGCTCGGCGAGTCCCGCCCGGTACCCTCGACCGCTCCCTCATGTCGCGGCGAGCCGGACGATCTTCGCCCCCCTCACGGGGCTCGATCCGCTCCTCTCGCGCCCCTTCCTCGCGAGCACGCAAGGCCGAGCGGAGCATCTTCTCGGACCCGCGGGCCTCCCCCGGTCGCAGAAGCGCCTCCTTCTTTCGGGGAAGGTCGAGTGGAGGGTCATGCCGAGCCTGTCCCGGTTGCCCCCGTTCCACGGGGTGCAACTCTCTCACCTGGTACTGGCGAGAGGGAGGCTTCGGCCGGGAGTCCGCCTCCTGGACCTGTACAGGACCCTCGCCCAAGAGCTGCAGGCCCACCCCTTCCTCCTCGTGAGCGACACCGAGCACGTTCTCGTGGGGGGTGTGGCCGTCTCTCGGACCGAAGGCACGGCCGAGGAAGCGCCAGGCGAGCCCACGGCCACCCTTCCCGATGTCCTCGCCACTCAGCTCGAGGGCATCGAGCTGACGCGGCTCCCCCTTCGAGCGCTCCGTTCCCCGCTGTTCCATCGGTACGACCGCCTCTCGGGGCCTCCGCCTAGGTAGAACTACCGGCAGCCTCCTACCTTCCGGGGAGGTCTCCCTCTTTGACGGCCCGACCATTTGCCAGCTCCACACGGTCGCCGTCGCGTTGGGCTGTCGCTCTCGTGGCCCTCTTGCTGCTTCTGGTTCTCTTCTCAGAGCTCGGACGGCCAACCTCCACGGCCCCGCGGCCCTCCGGGGCCGTAGGAGCCCCCCGGACAAACGCCGCGCCGACAGCAGAGCGCGTAGACATGTCCTCAGGGGGACCAGGCGGGTCCGCTCCGCCCGTCCCCATCCTCGGTGGGAGAGAAGGAGGCGCTACGGAACCGATCTCGTCTCACATGACCCCCCAGGTTCCCCTCGCCTCCTCTCTCGGGGAGAGCACGCTCGTCCTCGCGAACAACTCCCAGCTGCCAGGGAACTTCCTGTCGACCAACGGAGCCACCCCCGTAGCGGCTGCGGTGGACCTCGCGGATGGGAAGGTCTTCGTGGCGGGCTACTGGTCCAACTCGATCGTCGAACTGTCGACGAGCACCTACCAGGTCGTGGGATACCTGCCGGGTTTCCTGAATCCCATGGGGCTAGTCTACGACAGCGCGGACGGCAATCTCTACGTGGCCTCGGGGTCGAGCCCGACGGACTACTCGATCTCTGCTGTCCAAGCGTCGACCGGTACGCTCCTCGCAAGCGCCCAGGTCCCGGGAAACTACGGTGTCCTGGCCGTGGATCCCGTCCACGGCACCGTCTTCGCGCTCACGTCCTACGTGTCGAGCTACGGAGTGTGGGCCTTCACGACGCCGACCCTGGCGCACGTCGCGACCGTTTCCCTCCCCGGGAGTCCCTGGCTGATCACCATGGGACCATCGGACCACTCGGTGCTCGTGGTCGAGGGTTCGACGGTGCTGACCGTGGTGAACTCGACGACCTACGCTGTGACGTCCACCTACACCGTGCCGGGCTCCCCCGTGGACATGGCCATAGACCCCGTCGACGGCACCCTGGACATGATCGGTTGGAGCTCGAGCGGGGGGGAGAACTTCACCGCGCTCTCCGACACGACCTTCCAGGTGCTGACGTCCTTCTCGATCCCCGAGCTCGCTTGGCGGATGGCGGTCGACCCCAGCAGCGGCGATGTCTTCGTGGGAACGGTGGACGGCCCTGGGGTCGTCCCCAACCTGCGCGGGAACGTGAGCGTGTTCGCGCCGTTCTCGCATGCCCTCCGCGCGAACGTCCAGGTGGGGGTCAGCCCGTGGGGCCTGGCGTACAATCCCAGAGGGACCGTCCTGGTCTCGGACGAGCGGTCGGGTGACGTGACCTTCCTTAACGCCACGACCTATGGTATCCTGGCCGCTGTTCCAGTGGGCATCGACCCCACGGCGATCGCCGTGGCGGGCAAGAGCGAGGTCTTCGTCGCCGAAGCTTCCACGAACGTGGTCGCCGTGATCAACCAGGCGTCGGGGAAGGTCTTCGCCACGATCCCAGTTGGTGGGTATCCACGGGCGGTCTGCTACGACGCGGGGACGGGCGAGGTCTACGTGGCCAACTCGGAGACGAACAACATCAGCGTCATCTCCGCGACCACGAACACGGTCGTGGCGACCATCTCGCTGTCCGGGACGCCCTTGGGCCTCGCGTACGACGCGACGGACTCCTTGGTCTGGGTCGCCCAGAGCTCGGTCGGGCTCGTGGGGGCGATCTCGGACCGCTCGCATCTCGTCGTGGGCGAGCTCTCTGTCGGCGTCGAGCCAATGGCGCTCCTCTACGACGCCGCCCACGGGAGCGTGGTTGTCGCGAGCCCCCTCACCGACCAGGTCGTCTTCCTGCGGGGACCGGGGCATGGAACCCTGACATCGATCCCGGTGCGTGGCCTCTCTCCTGACGCCCTGGCCTTGGACGCCTCCGATGGACGGCTATTCGTCGCCAACCTCTACTCGGACAACGTGAGCGTTCTCGACTCGGGCACCGGGGCGTATCTCGGGGCGGTCGCCCTCCCCACCGGTGGGGAGCCCGGGTCCCTCGACGACCTCGCGACCGGGGACGAGATCGCCGTGGGCGACATGACCAACAACCAGGTCGAGCTCTTCTCGGCCTCCTCCCTCAGCGCCTTGACCAGGTTCCCCGTCGGGTTGCATCCGGAGGCGGTGGCGGACAACGGGAGCACGGTCCTAGTCGCGAACTACGGATCCGGGTCGATCACGACGCTCACCCCTCCGTCCTCGGCGGTGCTGGACGTTTCGGTGGTCCCCGGAAGCTGGCTCTGCAACAGCTTCGTGATCGATGGGGCGACCGTCTGGAGCGGCTCTACGGTCCCTCTCACGGTCGGCAACCACTCGGCCTTCGCGACAGCCTATTGCGGAGGGAGCCGCGCTTTCCAGGGATGGAGCTCGAGCGGGGGTGTGAACGTGATCGGCTCTGGGAGTGTGGTGACGGTGCGGGTCCTCGCGAACGGGACGCTGACGGCGATCTACGCGCTCAGCGTAGCGGCCTTCCAAGTCCTCGTGACCGTCGAGCCCTCTTTCTGTGGTCCTGTCGACTGGGGGTCCCTCGTTGAGGTGAATGGGTCCACGTTCAACGAATGGCGAGGGAACTACTCGATCGGGGCGGGTAGTTGCCCGGGCTACACGTTCTCCGATTGGAGCACCGTGGGAAGCCTTGTGATCGGTTCTCCTTTCCTGGCCTCGACCACGGCCATGCTCTCGGGGACGGGGATCAACGCCACCCTTTCGGCGTGGTTCGGTCTGACCTCCACGCCTCTCAGGCTCACCGCTTCGGCCAACCCGACCAGCGGAAGCGCTCCGCTGACCGTGTCCTTCCAGGGCTACGCCTCCGGTGGGGTGCCGCCCTACATCTACAACTGGTCCTTCGGCGACGGGACCAACAACTCCGCGCCTGACCCCGTTCACGTCTACAACTTCGCGGGGACCTACGACGCGCGTCTCGAGGTCGTCGACTCGGCGTCCTCGTCGGTCTTGACGGCCCTCCTGATCTCCGTTTCGAACCCGGGCCCGCTCACCCTGTCCATCCACGCTCAGCCCGCGACCCTCCCCCTGGGGCAGGGCACGACGATCTATTCTTCGGTCTCTGGAGGCCAGGGCCCGTACTACTTCGACTGGACACAGCTGCCGCCCGGCTGTCAGAACAATTACGCCGCCTATCTTTCGTGCACTCCCTCGGCCGCGGGGACGTTCCCGATCACCCTGAGGGTGAACGACCAAACTGGGTCCCTCGTGTACGCGAACACCCAGATCGTGGTGACCTCACCGAATCCTACCCCCACCACTAGCCCGGGGGTCGTCTGGGTCCCTGCCGGCCTTGTGTCGATGGCGATTGCGGCGATCATCGTGTGGGTCGTACTGCTCTTGCGGCGCCCTTCCCGACCTTTCGAAGGCCGTCCGTCGTTCGCCTCCGAGGAGGTCGGGGCCCAAGGTCCGATGGGGCCTCCTCAGCCTACGGAAGCCGCGTGGAGAGGTTTCCCCTAGCGGAAGTACGACACCGACACGACGAAGTCGTCGTTCCCTTGTCGTATCTTCTGCGAGGGCATTTGAAGGCCGAGGTCGAGAAGATGAGCGATGGGAAGTCGAGGGTCGCACCCCATCGCCCGGATGGTCCTCCTCACCTCGCTGGTGGTGGCCCTGAGTGCTGGCGGGAGTTGGGTCCATCCGACTGGACAGGTCGTCCCCTCTGGTCCCTCAGTCTCCCTGTCCTCGCTCCCGGCAGCACCGACTTTGAGGGGCCCGGGCGGACCCGCCTCACCCGGGGAGGCGGTCGGACCGCGTGTCGCGCCGAGCGACAGCTTCGGTCGCCTTTCCCTGGGCTGCACTTCGGGACTGAACGGGAGCTGTCCCCATCTGAGCCCCGCCATCTCATCGAGCTCGCCGGTCATTTGCCGTTCTGGGGAGACCAGCTGCGGCGGCGCGCCCTACAACACCAAGGTCACCCTGACCGTCAACGCCACCGGCACGACCCTCACCAGCCCTCCCAACGTCCAGGTCGTCTTCGTCGTCGAGACCACCCTCTTCGACGGGGTCTATGACAACCTCGCCGGCGAACCCGGTCGCTCCTCCTGCGGCGGGCCCTGCGCCGAGTCCAACGGCGTCCCCTTCTTCACGGCCAACGCCGGAGAGATCGCGACCAAGATCGCCGACAAGTTCGGGGGGAACCTCTCATCTTGCAACCCCGCCGGGCAGAACTCCGTCTGCTTCGCCCTCGTCGACTACTTCTCCACCCAGGGCGCGGACCATGACGACGGGGATGGGAGCGAGTACAACCCCGACGTTGCCACGTTCGTTCCCGCGGACCAGTTCGGAAGCGCGGTGCAGGACTCCTTCCAGAAGTACGTGCTGGGAGGGGGCTGGGTCTACGGCGACTCCGACTTCTCCGACAACACCCTCTCCTCCTCCGCCATCACCGGGGTCTACGGCGCCGAGCGTGGCGGCGGTCTTGCCTGGGACCCCAACGCCGACCACGTCATCGTCTGGATGGGCTCCTCCGTCCCCCGCGACCCCAACTATGTCGTGAATTACTCTGTCGGCGCCTCCAACCAGAACTCGGGGAACTCTAGCAATTGCGAGCCCGCATACTTCTCTGGTCAGCCCAACTGCTACGGCTGGGCCGAGCCCTCCAACTCCATCGGCGCCTACGCCAAGGCCAACAACATCGTCATCGACACCGTCGACCTGGCGAACGG
>JAGWLG010000042.1 GCA_028864975.1 Thermoplasmata archaeon
GAGGGGTCGGCCCAGGCCCTCTCGGACCTCTCCCGCCACTCGCGCCACACGAAGACGGGACTGACGCTGATCTCGCAGACCGCCGAGGACTTCATCGGTGACAGGCGGGGCGAAGTGATCCTCCAGAACTCGGCCATCACGGCGCTGTTCCGGCACAAGAGCGTCGGGCAGGCTATGCAGGAGCGCTTCGGCCTCACCCGGGACGAGGTCCACCGGGTCAAGTTCGCGAGGACGGGCAAGGAGATCGGGTACTCGACCGCGCTCTTCCTCACCCAGAACACGCGGACCCCGATCCGGGTCGAGGCCGCCGACTTCGAGCACCTGCTCATCACGAGCGACCCGGACGAGGTCAAGGCGAGGTTGCGCGAGGAGGGGCCATCGGCAGTTTCGGCCGGCGGACCAGCGACCGCTGAGCCAGCATCCGCTCCGCGAGAGCCCTCCGTTCCGGCGGGGCGACCGACCTCGGCACCTCCTCCCCCCGCCGTCGCCGCGAGGAAGGGCCCCTCGGACGGCTACCCGTCCTACTTCGCTTCGCCTCCGCCGAGCGAACCGGGTCGAGCCTCAGCCCGGGTCCGTCTGCTGGCTTCGCTCGCGCCCGTCTCCCGCTCCGTTCTCGATACGAAGGAGAAGGTATGACCGCAAGAACGAACCTGGTGCACCCGACGCCCATCGCCGACCTCGTCTCGATGCGCCCTGCCCTGGTCCACGGGGTCGTGGTGCACTACGGCAGCGTCTACGAGCGACCGAGCGCAGAAGGAGGGGTTCTCCCCGTCCGCACGGTTCACCTCAGAGACGCCACGGGCGAGGTTCGGCTCACCCTCTGGGGCGACCAGATCTGCCAGGTCCAAGACGCGGACCGGGTCGTGCTGACCGAGGTCTGGGTCAAGGAGTACCGGGGCCGGCCCGAGCTGGTGGTCGGAAAGAAGGGGAAGATCATCAACCTCGGACCCGCCAGCGGGAGAGGACCGGTCTGGCACCCTGGGCCCCGGGAAAGCCTCTACGTCTGGGGGCTCGTCCGCCGACGCGTCCGGGAGCGGGACCTTCGGTCGAGGGTCGAAGGAGGGAGCACCACCTCGTCCCCCCGCGACGTCGATTCCCGTGCCGCTGCCATCCCCGCTCTTCCCTCTCGGGCCGCCACGCCCGCTGCCGGGGAAGCCCCCTCGCAGGGAGGTGGCTGATGTCGCGGGATCTCTCCGCCCTGTCGTCCAAGGGGAACCCCTCGACCGTGGGCCGGGAGACGCTCGCCGACCTGGTCGAGGAGTTGGAGATCTCCGTGGGCGTCAGGGCTCCGACGGAGGCCGAGTGGCTCCGGCGGATCTGCTCCATCGTGTGGCAGAACGCGGACCGGACGTGGGTCGTGAACGCCCGCGGGAACGTATGGGAGATCACGAACCGGCTCCGACGGACCCCCCCGCGCAAGCCGCTCGCCGTCTCCGCCCACCTCTTCCCCGCGCCCACCATGCGGCTTCCCCTCGTACCCCGCCTGACGCACGCGTCGGCCGTGAGCGGCTACCCAGAGGACGGCACCCTCCTGGACCATCTCTGCTCCTTCGTGTGCGAGCAAGACGGGCGAACGTGGGTCGTCGGGCCGCGTGGCTCCATCGAGGAGATCACCGGGAGGGCTGCGCCGAGACCTCCCGTAGGTGCCTTGGCCCTCGCTCCGAGCCTGCCGATGGCGCCGACACTCCTGGCCCCAACCCTCACCGCGCCCGCGGAGGCTGCCCATGCTGCATAGGTGGCTCCAGGTCGGCCGCCCCGAGCGCGACCCCAAGGACCCGGGCCCTGACCTCTCTCCCCTCGCGAACCTCCCCATCGCGTCGTGGGGGATGGAGGTCTCCAGGTCCGCCAAGGGCTCGGTCGACCTCCGGGTGCTGGCGCCGGACGGCGACTCGATGGGCCGGGTCGCCAGGGTCCTGGGGCTCACCTTCCCCCACGTCTCCGTCCTGGGGAACGCTCCCTGCGCCGCCCCGCCCGTGAGCGAGCTCAGGATGTGGAGGTTCGCCCGCGCCCGTCCTTCCCTGGGCCACCACTGTTGGCCCCTCAACATCCCCGAGAAGAACGATCGGTGGATGACCGACTACCAGGAGACGCTCATCTCGACCCTGGGAGGACCGTCCCTCCGGGACGCCGAGGTCCGCATCCAGCTCCTCGCTCGAAAGGTGGGGGCATGGGAGTGCGGGCTCTTCTCCTCCCGCTACGAGAAGCTCACCCTGGGCCTGCAAGGACAGCACAACACCCTCTTCAACGGCTCATGGAAGACCACCCCGACCCCGTTCGACCTGGAGAAGCTCCGGAGGGTCGAGCAGCGGCGGGCGAAGGTCCCGTTCCACGTCGAGGTCCGGGCTGCGTGGAAGGGCTCGGGCGACCAGAACGTCCTCGCGTCCCTTCGACCCTGGCTCGCGCAGTGGACGACGCTGAACAACGGGGGCACCTGGCGATGGCTTGACGAAGTTCACCCGTGGCCTCTCGTCGCGCCTCACCGGGTCGAAGGGTTCTGGAGGGCATTCGCCAACGATGACCTCAGTCGCTACCGGGTGAAGGCCGAGGCGAGGGACGTCTCGGGGGAGGAGCTCGCGACGATGCTCGCGCCCACCTGGAGGAGGGCCCACTCCGCCCTGTCACCCTCGCCGGTGGAGACGACCCCGCGGCGTGGCTCCTCTCCGGCCCGCTTCATGATCGGGCCGGGAGGGAAACCCATGCCCTACGACTACGAGGAGGACATGGCCTACCTTGACGAGGTACGGAGGAGGGTGGGGCTGCCGCCCGCCAAACGCCTGCCACCGGCCCCGGTTAGGGCCCCGGCTCCCCAGAACGTTCGGTCCACGCCACCCGAGAACCCGCACGACCTCCCGGGATGGGTCCTCGGCTCGCTCGCCGACGTCGAGCTGCGCCTCCCGGGAGATTGGCGGCACATGGGGGTCATCGGAGGGACAGGGACCGGGAAGTCCACCCTCCTGCTGAACCTCGTGCTCCAGGCGATCGCCGACCCGGGCGCCGGCATCGTCGTGGTCCTGGATCCCACGGGGGCCCTCGTCAGGGACATCAAGACGCGTCTCCCGCTCTCCCTCGCCCGAGGGACTGTCGAGTTCGACCCCTCGCAGCTCTTCTTCAGCCAGAAGGGAGAGGAGTGGGTCGCTCCGGGGTTCAACTTCCTGGACCTTCCTCCTGACGTCCGGGACAGTCCTGCCGCCTTCGACCGGGCGACTAGCGTCGTCATCTCGGACCTCATCCGTTCGATCCACGACGCCTTCGGCACGGAGAGCGTCGGGGCCCGGGCGGGGTACTTCATGACGGCCCTGCTCAAGGGTCTCATGAAGCGCCCGGGGACCACGCTCCCCGACGTCCGCGACATCATCGTGAACAAGGACGCGCGGGAGCGGTACTCGCGGTGGCTGCCCCCGGGCTCGGTCTTCGAAGGTTCCTTCGCCAAGGAGGAGCTCCCGAAGTACCGGATCGATGACTTCGTAAGCACCCTCGACAAGACCGGCTGGTTCAGCGGCTCGCACCTCCTGCGGGGGGCCCTCTGCCAGCGGGACAAGCCGGCGAGCTTCCGGGAGTTCCTGAACCACCGGGTGGTCCTCCTGAACGTCTCCCGGGGGCTGGTCGGGGACCAGAACTGCCGTATCCTGGGCTCCGCGTTCCTCTCGATGCTCTGGTCCGAGAGGCTCGCGCGCGGCGAGGGAGCGCCCCCCCTCACGCTCGTCATCGACGAGGCCCAGACGTTCGCCGTTCCCTCGCTCTCCCAGATGCTGAGCGAGGGGAGGAAGTACGGGGTGCGGGTCGTCCTGGCGAACCAGTACTTCGCCCAGCTTCCCGAGAGCCTCCGCGCGGCCATGGAGGGCAACCTAAACGTCTGGTGCTGCTTCCGGACAGGGCCCGAGGACTCGAGGGCGGCCCACAAGGTCACTCAGGCGCGTCAGTGGGAGTACGCCGAGGAGCGGTTCACGTGGCTCCCCGACCACCAGTTCGTCTGCAACATCCTCACGCACTCGAACCAGGGGTTCTGGCAGACGGCGCCGCCACCCCCTGCGAGCTCCGAGGCGCTCGCTTCCGAGAAGGCGATCCGCGAGACCCTGCAGAAGGAGTTCGCAGCGCGCGAGAGCTCGGAGCAGTCGCCGTTCCTCGTGGACCAGGAGACGTTGGGACCGGTCTGCTTCGCCGTTTCTGAGGGGACCACCCTCCGGGAGGAGATTGCCGAGGAGCTTGATCTCCCGAAGGGGGAGGTCTTCGCGGCCCTCCGACGGGCCGAGGATCTCGGGTACGTCACGTGGGCCTCCAAGACGAAGGAGAACCGGATTACGCCCCTCGGGCAGTCGTTCGTCGACGCCTGGGGTGCCCGAAATGCGAGCGAGTCCGAGGGAGAGCTCCACATGGACCTCCAGGCCAGGGCCATCGACCACGTCCAGACGACATGGGGAGCTGAGGTCGAGATACATTCTCAGGGAGCCAACGCGGGTCCCGTCCCTGACGGGACGTTTGTGAAGGATGGGATCACGTGCAACCTGGAGGTCGAGTGCTCGACCCTGGCCACTAAGAAGGCGCAGGTCGCGAGAAACATCCGGAAGGCCCTCGAGGATCACCACCGCTACCTCGGAGTGGTCCGTTCGATGGAGGCTGCCGACCGCCTCCTCGACGTCGCCCGAGAACTCGTACCCGAAGCGAAGCTCGGGAGGGAGTTCGCCGTCCTCGCCTGGGGTGAGACGAAGTTCTCCGTCATACCGAGCGGGGTCTCCTCCGATGGATTCCCCTTCGTCCGCGATGATCCGGGGAGGGTCGGTGCGGGTCAGGAGGGGAAGCCGGGCGCTCCTCCCCCTTCGTCGACCGTGACGGGCCTCAGCCAGCGCGGCCAGAGGAAACCCGATGTCGAGGTCGTCCGGGACGCGGTCGAATCCCTGCGCGCACAAGGGAAGTTCACCGCCACGAGCACGGAGATCGTCGAATCGATGGCGGAGACCGAACGTGGCCGGTTCGTGAGCCCGAAGACAGGTCGTATCACGACCAAGCTTGGCTCAGTCCTGAAGAGGCTGGGCATCACGTGGGACAAGCAGTGGGACAAGGAGACAGGGAACGCGGTCAAGGTCTACGACCTGCGACCGCAGCCAACGGCGCCCTGCGAGAACCTGGTTGCAGCAGAGAAGGAGACCTCCCGCGAGGGGGCGTGACCAAGTTGGTGGCTGCGGCGCTCGAGTCCCCGAGGGCTCCACGGGAGCCTTCCCGAACGGTTCAGATGGTCTTCGATCACGACGGGCGGGACGAGGACCTTGTCCCCCCCGTTCGACTCGGACCCGCGACCCCGCTGTTGCACGAGGGAGGAATCCGACAGCAGAGGCCGAGGAGGAGACAAACCACACAGGCGTCCGGGACGGAGGACATCTCGAGGGTGCCAAGCGCCTACGCCGTCCCGCCCGGAATGGCACTGGTCCTTGTGCCCGTCAGCGCGGCACCGCCCTCTCCGGCTCTCGAGCAGATGACTCCCTCTCCCCTAACGAAAGGGAGGCCGGGGATGCTCAGCGTTGGGGACCTGTCGGGGCTTCAGGGGACGAGGCCGCAGCCCGACGAGCCGCGTTCTCTTCCCACAGCGCATGCGCCCGTCGTGCCAGAGCCCGAGGAGGTAGCGGACCTTGCTCATCTGAAGCTGCTTGTCGCACGCCTTCCGCGGGGCCATCCGCTGAAGATGGCGATGGAGGGGGAACCCCAACAGCT
Organism: Thermoplasmata archaeon; assembly: GCA_028864975.1. Classification (GTDB taxonomy): domain Archaea; phylum Thermoplasmatota; class Thermoplasmata; order Lutacidiplasmatales; family UBA184; genus JAKAAX01. The sequence continues at coordinate 5,704 of JAGWLG010000042.1, forward strand.
GTCCCGTTCGGAACTTGTGCCGAAGCTGCGAGAGTGGGCGAAGTACCTGCCGTGGCAGGAGCGGTGAGGACGGCCTTGTTGCCACCCACCGCCGCGACGAACTGCCATCCCTGCGCGAGCCGACCGGGAATCTCCTCTATGGAAACGACTTCCTGGTGGGGGACCATGCTCGCCGCGAGGCGGTCCCGGACCATGTCCCGGACCTTGGCGAGGTCGGTCAGGTCCAGCTTCTCGATCTCCGCCTCCTTGTATCCCGCCAATTGGAGCATAGCACGCGCGACCTCCTTCGGGACATCGGCGCTTGACTCCACGGGGGTAGTCGACAGGAACGGTTCGCAGCGCTCGTACGCCTCCCGCATATCCTCGATGAAGTGCTGGGGGAGGCGCCCCTTGTTCGTGGTGTACCTCGCCTCCATGGAACCCTTGTGACCCATCCAGAAGACGCGGTAGTCATGCGCGACCTTCCCCTTGCTCTCGGCCAGCAGGAGCTGAGTGTCGAAGTAGGCCCGAAGGATGTACGGGCGCCAGTGGAACCCTGCCGAGCGGATGGCATTCCGAAGGCCCGTGCTCACCTTGACCGTGGTGATGAAGTCCTTCTTCCACCCCGTTGGAGAGATAAGGTCGGAGCCGGGGCCGAGGTCTTCGCCAGCGCGCAGTCTCTCTTCGAGATAGTCCCTGACGTAGCCGCAGCCCTCCGAGCCGAGGAACGTGAGGTACTTGTGGCGCGCCTTCGAGAGCTCGGGACGGATGGCGACGGTCGTCGGGACTCGCTTGAACTCGACCTTCTTCTTGTCAATCTCGAGCTCAGGGAAGTCGCGAAGCCGCAACCCATCGTTCCCAGCATAGTTCCCAAGGACCTCGGGTCGGAGCCCCGAGTGCGCCATCAGCACGCAGCAGACCCGTTCCTTGAGGTAGGCCGCGAGGAAGATCTTCCTCAGCTCCTCTTGGGTGGGAACCCGCTCTTCCGCGAGCGTGGGGGTTGCGTTGGACCCCGCGATCTTGAGGGGGCGGTTGATCCGGACCCCGTGGTGTCCCAGCCAGGAGCGGACCGCCTTCACGGTGCTGTGGATGAAGGATCCCGTCTTCCTCCTCTTGGTCTCTTCATCGATGAAGTCAAGGAGCAAGGCGTGGAGGTCGGCCTCCTTCTTCTTCGGGAGAGCATCGGGCGCGATGCCCGTTCGGAGACAGAACGCGCCGAGGCGGCGGAGATAGACGTCAGCGGTGATCCTCGACCCCTGGGCGACGTTGGCATGCCATCGCCGGATGTCAGGATTCTCGAGGAGACGGGCGTGATTGGGCCTGGGCCCCCGGAGGGTCATCATTACCCCTATGGCGCATGGGTTCAAACCCTTTTGGGTACGGGCCTGCAGGGATTCGAACCCTGGACCTTGCGGTTAAGAGCCGCCTGCTCTACCGACTGAGCTACAGGCCCGCGAGGCGGCGGACCACGCTTCCAGCTTAAAGGGTACGCTCACGAAATCCTTGGGACCACCCCGAGGTTGAGAGGAAGGGGTGGGGGAAGGGGTTCGCCGGCGAGGGCCCGACGGCCCCCGATCAGGGCTTCTTCTTCGACTTGCACCCGCAGGTGTCGCACACGTGCCTCACCTCCCCGACGTGCGTGAGCGCTCGAGCCACGGCACGGTCGCATATCAGTGGTAGCGGGCACCTGGGCTAGTACGAGGACGTTGGTGCCAGTTGCTTACCTCGAGGAAAGTCCCTACGAGGGCCCTTCACTGAAGGGCCTTCCCCTCGAAGATCGCCCGCAGCTGCGCGTCGCGTCGTTCCCATCTGGGCATCACACGCCGCTCCCCCCAGGCCCGGAGCTCCTCGATCACGGGTCCAAGTGCCCGACCATCGGCGGTCAGGGAGTAGACGACTTGCACAGGCCGCTCCGTGATCACGTGTCGCTCGAGCACCCTGGCTCTCTCGAGGAACTTCAGGGCGGAGCTCAACGTCTTTGCATTGAGCCCTGGGTTCGCGCGGAGGAGTTCGTTGTAGCGCTTCGGACCTTGCAAGAGGTGTCGCACGACCATCAGACGCCACTTCGTGCCGATGATTTCGACGCTGGCGAAGATGGGACAGATCGAGCTGGAGGAGAGCGTGGCCCCCCGGGGAGCGCCAGCAGGGGAGACCAGGGCCCGGTTCGCTACCATGAAAGTACGATACTAAGGGAAGTAGATAGACATTATCTATTTTGTTGCGTGAATAGGCAGCCCCGGCGAAGCGCTTACCTTTGGGCGCCCAACGGAGGCCCGCGCGCGTGCGACATTATCTAGACAGCTCGCTCCCGACTCTCGCATTGCCATGACGTGGAAGCCGACGGGGGTCCCTCTGGGCTCCCTGAAGTCCGGAACGATGCGAGAGGTGGAGGTCGACGGAGAGAGCGTCCTGCTGGTTCGACTCGTCGACGGGGTCTACGCCACGCAAGCCCGATGCACTCACGAGGCCGGCGCTCTGGCCGACGGAGGGCTCACCGGGGAGAAGGTCCAGTGCCCGGAGCACGGGGCAACCTTCGATGTGCGCGACGGCAAGGTCCTCGTCGACCCTGACGGGGTCGAGCCGCCTCAGGGCGGGGCGGGCCCCCTCGCGGTGTACGCGACCCGGGTCCACGAGGGTCAGGTCGAGGTCGACCTCCCTTAGCTCCCGCTCTCGATGCCCAGGATCGGGACACGTTGGAGGTGGTCGATGACGATCGCGGTCCTGGTCAAGGTCGTCCCTGACCTCGACAAACTGACCTTCGACCCGCAGACCCGTACCGTCCGTCGCGCGGGCGCCAAGCTGTACATGAACCCTTTTGACCAGCGCGCGGTCCTCGCCGCCGTCGATTTTCGGGCCCCCGAAGAGAGGGTCGCCGTGGTCAGCATGGGCCCTCCGGACGCCCGACCCGCGCTTACGGAAGCCCTGGCCCTCGGCGCCGACAGGGTGTTGCTCGTCAGCGACCGCACCCTCGCTGGGTCGGACACCTGGGTCACCTCGCAGGTCCTCGCAGCAGCCCTCCGCCGCATCTCCCCCGACCTCGTCCTCGCGGGCCACTACTCCACCGATAGCGAAACGGGGCAAGTTCCCGCCCAGGTCGCGGAACAGCTTGGCCTCCCCCTCGTCGACGCGGCCCGCAGGATCGAGCGGGGCGGACCCGGCCAACTCTCGGTTCTCGGCGAGACGGCCTCCGGTTCCGCGCGCTACCACGTCGCCCGACCTTGCCTTGTCACGGTCGGGGAGAAGATCACCAAATCGCGGAAACCGACGCCTGAGGCGCTGGCGCAGGCCCAAGAGAAGCCCTTCGAGGTCCTCTCGGCGAAGGACCTCGGGCTGGAACCGAACTCCCTCGGTCTTCAGGGATCTCCCACGCAGATCCTCGGCCTGGAGAACGAGGAGCCTGCCCGCCGGCCCTTCGTCGTTACGAATGGGAACGTCGAGGAACGGGTCCAGCGAGCCGTCGCCAGGATCGTCGAGCTCCTCGGTCGCCCTCGCGATGCGGCTCCTCCTCTGAGAGAAGCCGTGAGGCCGGAGAACCAAGACGGCGAGGTCATGGTCCTGGCTTCGGGTCCAGAGGGTGGAGTGGACCCCGACGCCCTTCCGCTCATCGCCGAGGTTCGTCGTCTCCCTCAGCCCCTTTGGCCTTCGGCGATCGTGACCGGGCCTCTCTCGTCGGACGACCGCAGGCGGCTCGCGTCGGTCGGAGCTCTGCGCGTCTACGCGAAGGCTGGTGGGCCCTGCGAGCTCTCCGCCGAGCAGGCCACGGCCTTGTGCGCGCAAGTTCTTCGAGCCCGCCCGCGATGTGCAGCAGCCCTCTTCCTCTCCACGTCTTGGTCGCGCGAGATCGCGGGCCGGCTTTCGGGTCGGCTTCAGCTCGGACTGACAGGAGATGCAGTCGGAGTGCGATGGGACGCCGCGCACGGGTTGGTCTTTCACAAGCCCTCGTTCGGGGGTGGGCTCGTCGCGCTCGTCGTCTCGCGGCGGCAACCATCGCTTGCGACGGTGCGGCCCGGGGCGCTTGCTCGGGGGGCTCTCGCGAGTCCCTCGGAGCTCGAGGTGGTCCCCGTCGAAGGGGACCTGCCTCTCTCCAGGGTCGACCGCTCGGACGTTCGCATCGAACGCGAAGAACGCTTTGGGGAGTTGGACCACGCCCGCACCGTGGTCGCGATCGGTATGGGTATCGGAGGGGCGGATAAGGTGCCGAAGGTTCTGGAGACCGTTCTCCCGCTCGGTGCGGCCCTCGGGGCCACTCGACGTGTGGTGGATGCAGGGTGGGTGCCAACCCAGCTCCAGATAGGGCTCACGGGGAGATCCCTCGCGCCGGACCTCTACCTGGGGGTGGGAGTGAGCGGACAGGTGAACCACCTGATCGGGGTCAAACGGGCGAGGGTCTCGGTCGGGATCAATCCCAAGACGACCGAGCCCCTGTTCCAGCGGGTGGACGTTGGCATCGTGGGAACGTGGCAGGAGGTCTTGGGACCCCTCGTCGAAGAACTTCGACGGTCGGCCCCGCCGGGCCTCCTCGGTCGCTCGGGTTCCTTCGCGCCCTCGTAGCTTCCTTGCACCCGCCGCTAGGACGCTTGCGTCCCACGAGGCACGGCACCTTCTGACCATCCTTATTTGACCTCGGGGCACGCTTGGGTCGTGGAGCCGCAGGCGCGGGCCCGCGCCGACGTGGAGACACAACCTCTCCCCCCGGGAACCTCGCTCCTTGACCTGGGCCGTTCGCTCGCTCGCGCGGGGCACGTCGTCGGTCTCTTGGAGACCCTGGGGGCGCCCGGGCCCTCGCTCCTGGTGTGGGACCCGGTCGTGACCTTGAGCGCTCATGACGGAGGGGTCAGGGTCGAAGACCCCAAGGGGTTCCTTGGGGCATGCGGGCCGTCCCACCCCCGCGACGCTCCGCGGCTCCTCCAGCAACTCTCCGCCCCCTATCGGACGGAGGAGAACGGGTCGAGCCCACCGGGACTCCCTTTCGTCGGAGGATGGATGGGATTCTGCGGCTACGAGTGGTCGGCCGCGCAGGAAGGCCCGACCCGTGCGGGCGAAGACGGGGTCCCCGATCTTTGGTTCGGGCTCTTCGACCATGCGGCCGTCCGCCCTTCCGACGGAGAGCCCCTCGTTCTTGCCGTCCCCTCCTTCCGTGGTACCCGAGTGCGAACCCTGCTGAGGGAGTTGGGCCGCCTCCCACGATCTTCCACCTTCCACCGCGGCCGACCGAGCCCCCTCCCTTCACCTCGGTCCGACCTTTCTCGGTCCCGCTTTGAGAGCATGGTCCGTGATGTTCGCCGCAGGATCCGACAAGGGGAGGTCTATCAGGTCGACATCGCGCGTCGGGTCCGGGCTCCGGATGTTGATCCGTGGGACCTCTATATGCGGCTCCGGGAGGGGAACCCGAGCCCGTTCGTCGGCGTGCTGGACACCGGGAAGTTCACCATTGTCTCCGGGTCACCCGAGGAACTGGTACGCGTGCGTCAAGGGCCCCGCGGGGACCGATGGGTCTCGACGCGTCCCATCGCGGGGACCCGCCCACGGGGAAGGGGGCCGCAGGACCTGCGGAACGAGCGGGCGCTCCGCCGTTCGGCCAAGGAGGTCGCGGAGCACACGATGATCGTCGACCTCGAGCGTAACGACCTGGGACGCATCTGCGAGCCGGGGAGCGTCGAGGTGGACGAATGGTTGACCGTGGAGCGCTACTCCCACGTCATGCACTTGGTCTCGAACGTGCGGGGTCGCCTCCTCCGGGACGTGGGGACCCCTCAGCTCTTCCGAGCGATGATGCCCGGAGGGTCCATCAGCGGGACGCCGAAGATCCGAGCCACCGAGGTGATCTCCGAGGTGGAGGATGTCCCCCGCGGGGCGTACACCGGTTCGCTCGGATATCTCTCGTTGGACGGGCAGGTGAGCATGAACCTGCTCATCCGAAGCGCGTTCTTCCCTCACGGAGGGCGAGAGGCCCACCTCTACGCGGGGGCCGGGATCGTCCAGGACTCGCGCTCGGACCGCGAGTGGAACGAGATCGAGCGCAAGTTCTCCGCGCTCTTTCGAGCCCTCGGGAACGGAGGGCCCCCCACCAGCTCGGGGTTCGCCTGGGCCCCCCCACACCTCTGGGAGGCGTGGAAGGCCCCCCGACCCGCACGACGCTTCCCCGACCGAAGGGTGCTGCTCGTCGACAACTACGACTCGTTCACCTTCAATCTGGCCCAGTACTTCTCGGCGCTCGGAGCGCGCGTGCGCGTGGTACGGAACGATGAGCTCCCCCTGGAAGAGCTCCGGGCCTGGGCCCCGAGCCATGTGGTGCTCGCGCCCGGCCCGGGTCGCCCCCGGGACGCGGGAGTGACCCTGGAAGCGGTCCGCGCGTTCGAGGGGACACCCCTCCTGGGGGTCTGCCTAGGGCACGAATCGATCGTGGAAGCGTACGGCGGGACCTTGGGACCTGCCCGTCGCCCGGTCCACGGGAAGGCCTCTCCGATCCGACATCGGTCGACCCGGGGCCGACCCGACCTCCTTGGCGACCTTCCGAGCCGCTTCTCGGGCGCCCGCTACCACTCGCTCGTCGCCTGCAAGGTACCCCCTCAGCTCGAAGTGACCGCGAGGACGCTCCAAGGGGAGGTCATGGCCGTCCAGCACCGTGACGCCCCGAGCTTCGGGGTACAGTTCCATCCCGAGTCGATCCGGACCCCCGGCGGGATGAGCATCCTCTCCCGCTTCCTGGCCATCGAGCCGTACCGAGAGAAGCGCGCGTAGGGGGAGGCGTGTCCCGGGTCTGGTGGAACGGGCACGAGATGCCCCAGCAGAAGCTGCCCACAACCCCTGGCTCCCGGCTCGGCGACGGGGTCCTTGAGACGCTGCGAACCTACGAGGGGGTCCCGTTCCTCCTCGATGCCCACCTTGAGCGGTTGTTCTCCGGGGCACGGTCGATCCGTTTGGTCGGACTCCCTTCCCGTCGCTCGCTGGATGCGAGGATCCGCGACATCCTTGGCGCCTCACGACGACGGGACCGCATCGACCACGTCGTTCGGATCTTGCTCACGGAGGGAGGGGCCCGGACGGATGTCACGGTCGTGCTCGACCCGCTCCCGACCGGGGCGGCCTACCAGGGAACTCGCGGTCTTCGGGTCGGCACCTCCGCCTACTCCCACCCGGGACCCTTCTTCCTACCTGCAGGAGCGAAGGGACCCGCGAAGTGGGTCGGCCGCGGTCCGCTGGTCCATGCGCTGCGCGAGGCACAGAGGCGAGGCTGGGACGAAGCGATCCTGGCGAACGCGCGGGGAGCCTTCGTGGAAGGGACCCGTTCGAACCTCTTCGCGGTGGTGGGAGGTCGGCTCGTCGCGCCTGGCCCCCGCGCGATGGCGCTGCAGGGGGTCACTCGCAACCTCGTCCTCGTCGCGGCGCGTCGGAAGGGCTGGCGCGTCGAGGACCGCCCGGTGACCGTCGGCGAGCTTCGGCGGGCCTCCGAGGCGTTCCTCACCTCCTCCCTCCTGGGCGTCGTCCCCATCGTCCGTTGGGGCCGCTGGCACTGGGGAAGCGAGGGCCCGGTGGTTCGGACCCTGCGTGCAGCCCACTCCAACGAGGTTCGGCGGGCGAACGAACGCTCCGACTAGACTTCGCCAAGAGGGCCTTCGGAGCGACCGTCCTCCTTATGGACGGGGGCCCTCCGGGGCGATGTTGGCGCCATCCGGATCCTCCCCTCCATCCGCGGAAGGCCTCTCCTCCTTCCGTCGCGCGGGTCGCGTCACGGAGGTACTCTTCCTGTACGAGGTCGCCCTCCACCGACATGCTCGGCTGCGGCCGATCGCACGAGAGCTAGGGATCACGGTCCAGGCCGCCTCCCAGCTTAATCGTGCGCTCGAACAGAGGGGCTGGACCCAGCTCGTCGAAGGGAACTACGTGCCCACCGTCCGGGGGATCGCCGCCCTGCACGAGGCGCTGATCTCCCTGCGGACGGACCTCGACGATCGTCTCGGCAGGCTGCGGGTCGTCACTCGGTGTCGTGCGGTGGCCGCCCGTCCCCTGCGGAAGGGGCAGCGGGTCGTGCTCCGTCTGGAGGATGGACTCCTCGTCGCGGTCCCGGGGGACCGCGGCCCCTCTCGGGGTCGGACGATGCTGGCGGCGCGGAGGGGGGACCTGGTCGAAGTGGAAGAGCTCGAGGGCATCCTTCCGCTGCGTCCCCATCCCGTCCGCTGCCTCGTCCTCCCGACCCGCCCTCTGCCCACGAGGCGGGCTGGGCAGGAGGTCGCCCAAGAGCTGCGAAGAAGCCGCTACGGTCTAGTGGCCGCGGAAGGCCTCGAGGCCTACCACCTGCTCCAGAGGGCCACTGCGCTTCCCGTCGTCCGTTTCGGGGTGGCCTCGGTCTGCCGCGAGGCCGCTCAGATGGGCGTGCCCGTGCTCGTCGTCGTGGCCGAGGAACGCCTCCCGGCCTTCCTCCAGAAGCTCTCCGACCCGACCCCCGTCGCCGAGGTCGAGGTGGAGACCCTGGGGGAGGCGTAGTCGGGTGCCCTCGGCTTTGGCACGCAACCCTCGAACACGAGTATGGGATACTAGCGCCGGTCGGAGCAACTCGGGTCCAACCCTATATTATCAAGGAGTGCTCGAACCGGCATGACCCATATCCCTCAGGTCTCTCCCATCCGTCTCAACCTTGGGAGCGGCGCCAATGGGATCGACGGGTGGATCAACGTCGATGCAGATCCCAAGCTGCGGATGCGCTGGGCGCTCCCCCTCCTTCGTCTGATGAGGAAGCTCGGGGTGATGTCGGCGGGCACCCTTGCGATGTACGAGGGCGTCCAAGCACCCCCCAACTTGCTGGCCTGGAACTTCGGGCGCAAGCCGTTGCCGTTCGCGGACGGAACCGTGGATGCGGTGTTCACTTCCCACACCCTAGAACACTTCCCGAGATGGCAGGCCGAGCAAGTGGCCCGCGAAGCATTCCGGGTGCTGCGTCCGGGAGGGATCCTTCGGGTGACCGTACCGGACCTAGAGGTGATCGCCCGTCGCTATTTGATCAGCAAAGGTGGAGCCTTGGACTTGCTGGCTCCCGAGCAAAGGGAACCGATGAGCGCACGCGAGGTCAACATGATCTTCTACACCAAGGACCACGTTCAGAAGGGGTCCCGGTTGGATTCTGTGGACTTCCGACTTGCGGGGATCGCTCCCCACATGTACATCTTCGACACGGCGGACATGTCCGACCTGCTGCATCGTGCCGGATTCCAGGACGTCGAGAAGTGCTCCTTCCGCGTCGGAAAATGCCCGGACGTGGGGAAGCTTGACAACCGGCCCGCTGAAACGCTCTACCTCGAGGGCCACAAGCCTGCCAACGTCGATGGCCGCGACCGGGGCTAGTGAACCTCGGCCAAGCATGGCCGGTCGCGAGCTCAGGGGCCGCCGCCCATTCGGTGGAGGTGCTGGCCACTCAAGGCTTGGACCAGCGATCGAAGCGGGAGCGCCAGAAGCTCCCGTGCGCCCGACGGTTCGATAGGAGCGGATAACCGAACCCCGCACCAAGCCCAGCGAGCGAGCCCAGGCCCACCGAGACGACGGGTCCGGACCCACCGAGCGACCCTGTTGCGGTGCTCGAGCTCGCGTCGGAGTGCACCTGTATCTCGAGCAGCTGGGAGGCCACATAGTGACCTGCGGTGTCGGTGACCGTGACCTGAGCATAGTACGTTCCGGGGCTCGAATAGGTGTGGCTCGCGGTCTCGGCAACGAGACTGGTCCTGTCACCAAAGGCCCAGACAAAGAGGTAGGGCGCCCGTCCGCCGCTAGCGCTGGCCGCGAACGAGACCGAGAGCGGAGGGACCCCGGTTTGGGCGCTCGCCGTGGCGCGCAGGACCACTGAGGAGCCCATGTCGCCGTTCACATCGGAGCCAAGTATCGTAACCTGAATCGATGGGGCGTTGTAGCTCCCACCCGAGCCATCAGAGACCGACACCGAGAGCACGAAGTTTCCCGCTTCGCTGTAGGTGTGAGACACCACGAGACCCGTGGCCAGAGTCCCATCTCCGAAGTTCCAGTCGACCACATACGGCGACACACCCCCCGATGGTGTGGCGCCGATGGACACCGTGAGAGGTGCGGGTCCGGTGATCGAGCTGAGCGAGACCGACAACGTCAGCGGCAACGACTGGTTCTCGCCCTGAACGTAGACCGTCAATGACGACGCTTGGGCGGTAGTCCCCGCGGAGTCGGTGACCGTGAGGGAGACGATGTACGCACCGTGATTGACATAGGTGTGCGTCGGCGAGGCAGAGCTGCCCGACGTACCGTCCCCGAAGGACCAACCGTAGGTGTACGGAGCCACGCCCCCAGAGGCAGACGACGTGAAGTTCACGACCAGCGGAGCTGTTCCCCAGCTAGGGGTTGCGGTGTCGGACACCAGGAGAGTCGGGGGCGGGGGTGGGGTCGAGCCGGAGCACACTGAGGCTGCCTTGCTGACATCGAAGAGGTCGAGAGAGCCCGTCCCGTTGGACGTGGAACTCCATGCCGTGACCCCCAGCAGGTCGAGCGCGGGATCGAAGGCGATCTGCATCGGGGAGGCGACGGGGTAGGGCAGGGGGCTCATGGCGGTGAGGTTCGAAGCGCAGTAGACCTCCCCCTGCTGCGAGAATCCCGTGGTGGCCAGAAGGTCGTGGACAGGGTCGAGCGCGACGCCGAAGACCTGGCCCACCGTGGGGAGGGTCGTGAGGACCTTGAGCGGGTTCTCTTCGATCACGGTGATCACCGACCCCTGCGAGCCGGAGACGTAGACCAGGTGGTGGATCGGATCCAGAGCCTCGGTCGAGTAGGTGAGGTCGCTCACCGCGAGGTTGGCGACAAGGGTGTCCGTGGAGGTGTTGACCACATGCACGGTGTTGGAGCCGGTGTCGGTGACGAAGGCCAGCTGGGTGGAGGGGTCGAGGGTGATCCAGTAGGGCCAGCTGCCCGCACCGGTGGAGACGTTGGCGACGACATGCCCGGTAGGGCGGTCGACAACGGACAGCTCCGAGTTGAAGAAGTCGGTGACCCAGAGCTGGTTGGTCTGGGGGTCGAACGCGACAGAGTAGGGGGCCGCCTGGCGTCCAGAGAGACCGACCTGGACGTTCTGGAGGAGGTTGCCGTTGGAGGTATCGAACTTGCCGAGGTTGGAGTCGAGGTAAGGGACCCACAGGTCGTTGGTGGAGTTGTCGAACCAGCTGCCACGAGCCTCGCCGTTGCCCCCAACGGACCAGGTGAGGAGGGCGCTCTTCGAGAGGAGGTCCACAGAGGTGACATGGTCGGTGGGGGCGTTGGAGGCGTCAATGACGAAGGCGCGATGGGTGGCCGGATCGATGGTCAACCCCCACGGGTAGGGCCCCGTCGGAACACTGCCCGCCGCAGATACCAGCGCCGAGCCAGCGGGCACCCCCCCGGCCGCGGAACCCACCGTCCCGACCGGGAGGTCCGCCCCAGCTGCAACCGCTCCTCTAGGAAGCCCACCCAAGGAGAGCCCCGCCACGAGGGCCAGCAACCCAACCACCAGGCCAAGAAGGAACAAGTGCACCGAGGATGGTCTCGGGGAGGTCACGGTAAGACGGGGTGGGGCTCGCATGTGTGGCGCGGTGCGCGTCATCGCCCTTTGGTGGTGTGCTCCAGCCTCATATACGTCCCCCGGAGATTCGACGTGAATCCGACGGTCCGCACACCTCCACAAAGATCCAGGTGTTGAACTCAACAGGCGCGAGCATGCGCGCCCGACGCCCCAAGGTCGGGACGGCCCGAGAGGTTTATGACGGGGGGATGCCCCTATCGAGCCTACGGCAGACCGGATGTTTCTTTCAACGTGGCCGGGCCAAGTGGCGGTGGCGGGCGCGCTCTGCCTGCTGTTTCTGGGGTCCCTGTTGGTGGATCCCTCGGCCAGCGGGGGCTTCGCTCCCCTCCCTCGTGCCGACGCGTCGGTGCCTGCGGCCCCTTCGCTCCCCGCCCTCCCCGCCCTGGCACCTGCCTACGTCCAGTATCGGTACGTCTCGCTGCCGGCGGTTTCCGGGGGTGGCTATGGAGTTGCCTTTGACGCCCTCCACCGGACCTACGACGTCGTGGGGACCACGGGGCTTACGGCAGTGGCCGAAGGGTCCTGGTCGGTGGTCGGGTCATTGAGCCTCAGTTTGGGCTCGTACACCCGTGTTGCCGTGGACCCAGGACGCGAGCGCGCCTTCGTGAGCGGTGGCACGGTCACGAATGTGGTCGAGGTCAACACTTCCACCCTATCGGTCATGTCGACGTTGAGGACCTCGGCCGACGTCGAAGGTCTAGCGGTCGACCCCACCTTGGCGTTGCTTGTCTATTGCAACGGCACCGACGTCTCATTCTACGACTATGTCACCGGCGCCCCGCCGGTCGACATCCCCACGGTGGGTTGTTCGCGGGTGGCCATTGACACGGATCATCGCCTGGTCGCCGGTACCGAGCCGGGAACCAGCGTTGTTGCCATCCTCAACGAGACCACGCATCGGTGGTTCTCCAATGCCACGGTGTACTCCGCTCCGCTCCCTGTGGTCTACGATCCAGCGTCCCACGAGTTCATTTCGGGGAGCAACGGGGCGAGCGAGATCTCGATCTTTCTCGCCACCCACCCGGGAGTCGTCACCAACCTCAGCGTCCCGGGGATCTCCCTCGTCCAAGATGAGTCGATGGTGGGGGTCGGGGCCGACGAGCTCCTGGTCTGGGGGAACTCCCAGATGGACGTCTTCGACGTGCCATCGCAGACGTTCCTCCAGCAAGTGACCCCGTCCTCGGCCCCAGGTTTTCCCTACGGGATCGCGACCGACCCGGTCACACACGTGGCCGTGGGCATAGATCCCGTGAACCAGATCGACCTCCCGTTCGCCCCGATCACACCCTTGAAGACCGTGCTCTTCTCCGCTGGAACCGCCTTTTCCGGTGGAGGGTACGGCGTTGCCTTCGACGCGTTCCATGACACGTTCGACGTGGTGGGCTCTGCTGGAGTCCAAGTCGTCCAGGAAGGGACCTGGTCTGGGGCGGGCTCGATCCCTATTTCGCTTGGGAACTACGATCGCATCGCGATCGACAGCGGGCGGCAGCTCGGATTCTTCTCGGGCGGGACCGCTGGGAACGTCCGGGTGTTCAACACGACCACGCTATCGGTGGTGCTCACGCTAAAGACCGGGTCCAACGCAGCGCAGGGACTTGCCGTGGATCCGATCCGGCATCTGCTCGTGTACGCGAACGGCTCAGGTATTTCCTTCTTCAACTACGCGACCCTCGCCGCGCCGATCACCATCCCCGCGAGCGCGGGCGGACGAGTGGCCATCGATCCGGATCATCAGATCGTGGCGGTGTCAGAAGGTAGCATGGTGGCCCTGCTCAACGAGACCACCCGCAAGTGGATCACCAACGTCACGATCACTCAGGTCCTGCCCGTCGGATATGACAACCTGACGGGGGAGGCCGTTCTCGGCAGCAACGGAGGAAATGCCCTCAGTCACTTCCAGATGGTCCGGAGCAACCCCGTCACGAACGTCACCATAGGATCGTTGACGACGACGCAGGACCTGTGCATGGTCGGAGGAGGCTCGGACGAGGCGTTGCTGTGGGGTACGTCTTCGTTGGTGGTCTATGCGGTCAATAACGATACCATCCTCCAGACCCTGAGCGGGTCCGGCAACTTCCCCTACGGTATCGCCGAGGACCCTGCCACCTTCACCGCTCTCGGCGTGGACCCCGTGAACGGGTATGATTCCCCCTACTACGGAACCGTACAATCTCCGACACCACCGACGGGCGTCACAGCGTCTCCGGGTAATGGGACGTTCACCGTCAGATGGAGCGCCAGCAGCTCGACGGGACTGACGAACTACTCCGTCTCCTACGGGGCATCACCCTCCTCCCTCACTTCGTCCTATTCTGTCGGGAGTGCAAGCACATTGTCCGCGACCCTCCCTTGGGTGAATGGAGCAAAGGTCTACGCGGACGTGGTGGCCTGGGTCGGGACACAGCCGAGCGCACCCTCCTCGCCTGTGGTCAGTACGACACCCGGCAGCATCCCGTACCCTCCCGAAGCGGTGAGCGTCACGCCCTCGAACCGCTCGTTGCTCGTCTCCTGGGGCGCTCCTGCCTCCAACGGCGGATGGAGTCTCCTGAACTTCAGCGTCGGAGTCGGTGCGACCCCCACGTCTCTGAGATGGTCTTGGAGCGCCGGGGGGCCCGCGAGTTCCCTGTGGGTCTACGGGTTCACGGACGGAGTCCCAGAGTTCGTCGCCGTGCGTGCCTGGAACGTCATCGGTGGAAGCAACCCTTCCGGGGTGACCTCCGCGACACCCGCCGGTGCTCCCTTCCCGGTTCAAGGGCTCGGCGTTACCTCGGGCAACGGCACGCTCACCGCGAGCTGGAACGCGCCCGTATCCGACGATGGGTCGCCGATCGACAACTATAGCCTGGGATTGGGCGCGTCTCCCACGTCCCTTCTATGGTCTTACTCCACAGGGACGGGCTCTCAGCTGAGCTACACCTTCGCTCCCCTCCTGGACGGGGCCATCCAGTACGTGTCGGTCCGTGCGTGGAACGCTATCGGCGGTTCCAACGCATCCCTCCCTGTCGCCGGAACCCCGGTAGGTGTTCCGTACCCCGTTCGGGCGCTAGTGCTGCTCCCGTCGAACCACACCCTGACGGTCCATTGGCAAGCACCCTTGAGCGACGAGGGAGCACCGGTCGTGAACTACAGCGTAGGGTGGGGCTCGTCGCCTCAATCCCTCATATGGTCCGGCTCGACCGGCTCTGGCTCGAACTTCTGGTTCAATGTCACAGGTCTCCCCGACGGCGCCCGAGTTTACGTGGCGGTTCGTGCCTGGAACGCGGTGGGCGGCAGCACACTCTCCAGTCCAGTCTCAGGAACGCCCGCGGGGGTGCCCTACCCGGTGCGCTCCGTCTACGTCGCGGGCGCCAACAACTCTCTCCTGATCAACTGGACCGCGCCCTACTCGGACGATGGCTCCCCCGTGGTGAACTTCAGCATTGGGATGGGGACTTCGGGGGGCGGCCTGATCTGGAATAATGCGACGGGTAGCGGATCGGTCGTTTCCTTCCGAATCGGAGGGCTCACGAACGGCGTTGTTCTCTTTGTCTCAGTTCGCGCCTGGAACGCCCTAGGGGGAAGCGCACCGTCGACACCGACCGGGGGGACCCCGGGCGGTGCGCCTTTCCCGGTGGTCGGTCTTTCCGTCACCTCATACAACACCACCTTGTCCGTCGGCTGGAGCGCCCCGGTCTCCGACGGTGGAGTTCCGATCGACCATTTCTGGGTCACCTCCGCGACCTCACCTGGTGGACCGAATACGACTACCGAGGTTTCCGGCTCCTGCCCTTGTTCGATGGCCCTCCAGGGTCTGGTGGACGGCCAGGCCTACTACGTCAGCGTCCGCGCGCACAATCCTAGGGGTAACAGCACGGCTACGACCCCACGCGTGGGCATCCCAGCGGGGGTCCCCTACCCGCCCGAAGCGATCTCTGTCGATCTCGTCGGACCTACCGATGCCGTCGCGTCTTGGTCAGCGCCCTTCTCCATCGACGGGAACGCCCTCACGGGCTACGTGCTGGAGTACCAGGTTGGGCAAGGTCCGGTCCAGAACGTTAGCCTAGGGCCAGCCATCCTCACCTATCGACTGAGCGGGCTCCCCTCGGGTACATCCCTTGCTTTGCGGGTCTTGGCCGAGAACGCAGTGGGAGCAGGAAATGCGACGGGCTGGGTGACCATCCAGACCCCACAGCCGTCGGTCGGGGGGATCCAGCTTCTCGGGACCTCGTGGGGATGGCTGCTTGCCCTTGTGGGCGCATTCGTCCTCGCCATCGTTTTGATCATTCTCTACCGTCGTCGGCGCAAGGACTCCTCCTCTCGCTCGCCGCCCACGGGGTCCGGCCGCGCCTCGAGCCCAGATGCCGTTGCACCCACCCCTCCAAAGCTCTGGGCGGGTGCCCCCGGTGGTTCGAGCTCGGACGAAGTAGCCCCATCTTATGGCACGTACCCCTTGGCGTCGATGCCGGAATGGTCCGAAGAGAGCCCTCCCGATGAAGAACGGGGGCATGGACCAACGACCAGCGCATTCTCTCCTCTCTCCCCGTATGTCATGACCGTCCGCCCGGAAGGGATCCGCGTCGAACAGATCCTTCCTGGAGGGCAGCTCGCGCCGGTTCGCTCCGGGGAAGCCAGCGGAGCTTCGCCGGCCCCTGTCGCCTCGGAAGAGGAATACGACGAGGAGGGGGAGGTGGAGGTAGCTGAGACCGGGGTCACGCCCGTCGCGCACCCTGCACCGACGGCTCATGTTCCCCAGCTCACGGGGGCCGACGCCTATTCGGTTCTGGGGTCTCTCTCCTCTCAAGCGCGCAGCTTGGACGGGATCAAGCAAGCGACCCGGCTCGAGGATGATGGGCTGCTGCTGCTTCTCGGTGCTTTCGTGCGCGCGAAATTGGTCACCCGGTCCGCCGCAACGACCTCCGGAGCCCCCGGTGGCACCTTCGCCCTTACGCCTGCTGGTCGCTCCGTTCTGCGGCGGGGACTACCTTCACCCTCCCAGCCATCCCCTCCGAGCGCCGCTACTCCCGCACCTAACGCGGGCACTCCCTCACCCACCTATGTCCCGTCTGGAAGTCTCCCCCCGCCCCTCGGCTTGACGCAACTCCCCGCCAGCCACGCCGTCGTCTTGCACCTATCGGCCTTCCACGGGCACAGAGATGAGGCCGTCGTCCCGTCCGAGGTCTCGCAAGCGGGGATCGCTCAAGCACTTGCGACGACTCCCAACTCGGTCGCGGTGACCCTGAAGCGGCTGGAGGACGGCGGACTGGTCCAACACGACCTTCGCCACGTCAAGGGGGCACGACGACGGCTGAAGACCTACTTCTTGACCGAGAAAGGGCTGAGCTTCCGACGCGAGCTGCTCAAGAGCCGGGAAAAGGAGAATCGGCAGGGACCACAGTAGGACGCCTTACATCCTTGACGGCTGGAAGATCCTCCGCGCGAAGCATTCTCCCGCGCACGGCCGGCATTCCCTACGGGGGGTGAGGGGGGAGGTACGATGGTGGAGCTGGGTACGGTGGCGGCGGCTCAGGGTAGGGTTGCGGGCCCTGAGAGGAGTAAGGAAACTGGCTCGAGGGCCCCCAGCCGGTGGCACTCGGCGGAGCGCCGAGCGCGCCACCTCGCATCCGCCCCTTCCTCCTACGTACCAGGAGGATGACGGTGACCGCCAGTACGGCTAGCAGGATCAGGGCCATCACAGTGAGTCCTTCGAAAGTCACGAGCCAGTCGGCCAACGTGGACGTGGGAGGTGCCGAGAGCACCACGGTAACGACCCCGCTGGAGTTCCCGTAGCCTACGCTGTTCCGCGCGCTGACATTCAGGTTGTAGGTGTCCCCCGTCGTGAGGTTTCCGAGGGTGGCATGGTCTGCAGTCGCACCCAGGACTTCGTAGGTCCAGGTCGGGCTGGTCTCGTCGCGCCACCCCACACGGAACGCCGTGATGACGCTACCGTCGTTCGATCGAGGTAGACTCCACTGCAGCCCGATGACAGTTGCCCCTTGAGCGGAAGCGGAGACGTTCTGAGGTGGGAATGGGATCCCGACTGGAATGGTCTCGACCGCTGGAGAGGAGGGACCACTCGAGACAGAGCCGTTCCAAGCCGTCACGGCGGCGTACACTGGTGAGCCGTCGGGCCAGGAGAGGCTCACGGTGGAGGGTGAGGAGCTCCCTGTCGAGATAGTACGCGTGAGGGTCGCCGCGGAGCTTCCGTACTCGATGGAATAGTTTGTGATCCTGTAGGCCACGGATGCACTCCAAGTGACACTTGCGCTGTTGTTCCCTCCCCTCAGGGACACGAACGCGGGAGGGGAGGGGACCGTGGAGACGGAGGTGAGGAATGGCGTGTCTTGCGAAGCCGCAGGATCAACCCCTAGGGCCACCTCGGTCGACGGGTCAACTGCGATTCCGTAGGGGAAGCTTCCGCCCCCGGGAATCGCGATCGATTGGAGCACCGACATATTATTCGCAGCGACGACCGAGAGTCGGTTGTTCCCCCAAACGAGAACCTCGCTCGTCCCTCCACCAACAGGCGCCATGTCTTGGAGGTTCGTCATAAGCGAGATCGTGCTGTTCGTCGAGCGTCCCAGGGTCGCCGGCGAAAGAGTGCTCCACTGGTTGTTGCCATTGCTCCCCGCCACGAACTGGTCCGTAGCGGGGACGAAGGTGAGTGGGAGGATCGAGGGGACCACCGAGACGTTCCCGAACCAGCGGTGCGTGGTTTCGTTGATCAGCCACACGACACCAGGAGTGGTGGGTTGGCTTGCGGCCACGACCTGGTGGACCGGGTCCAACGCCACGCGTGTGGGGGTCCCTACTGCGACCGCAGCGAGGTGCGTCGAGGTGACGTAATTGTAGAAGGAGACCCCCGTGCCATCCGTGTAGACGAGGAGGGCGCGGCCCGGGTCGAGCGCCATCCCCTCGGCCCCTCCCGAGGTAGGAATCGAGCCTGTTACGGTGAGGGTCGTGGTGTTCACGATCGAGATACCCGTCGCGGTACCGCCCGAGACGAACGCCAACTGGCGTCCTCCGTCCACGACCACTCTGCAGTAGTTCCCCAAGGAGAGGGAGACGTTTCCCGCGTAGGTCCAAGTTCCTTCTCGGACCACCTGGAGGCCCCTTGTGGTGCTCGCGACATCGAAAGTCTGGTGGAGTGGGTCGAAGGCGACTCCGTAGCCCCCTCCCGAGAACGGAGTGCCCGCATGGTACGAGACCATGTTGAGGGGGGCGGGGGGAATCCCGAGTGCCGGGCTTCCCGATGCGGCAGCCGCACGGGGCAAGACCCCTTCGAGCCCGGAAGTGGGGCGTAGTACCGAGGGGAGAACGAGAATGGCGACCACGATCAGGGTGGACGTCAGCCAGAACCTTTGGACACCCCTACTCCATCGAACTCTCGCTACCATGCTTCGATGTCCTACGACGTTCCGGCTTCTTGAACGATTGCCCGCGCGGATCAGCGTTTGGAGCACCACGGCGGGGTATGTTCGCGGAGGCTCTGACCCACTTTTTCGGGCAAGAATTGGCCCGCCCTCTTTCTACGGGTGTCCCCGCCTCTGTCCGGCCTTCGAGGGGGAACGCCCCCCTCGGGACTCGGTCTAAACAGAGCGTCATAAATAATTGCGAGTACATGGGTGGGGTGAGGCCCCACCATGAGACCGCTCACCGTACCTGATGCCGAGAACGTGATCCTCGCCCTCCAAGATGAGATCCGCCGCTCCGACGAGTCCCGCTACGACCACCGCCTCCACGGCCTTCTCCTTGTGGCCCAGGGAATGACCGCCCCCGAGGTGAGTCGAATGCTCGGCGACTCCCCGCGGATGGTCCAGTACTGGGTCCACCGCTTCGAGGAGGAGGGGCTCTCCGGCCTCGCGGAGGGCGACCGTCCTGGTCGCCCACGTCGCCTGACCGGACTCCAGATGAAAGCCGTGGAGTCCGCGCTCCGGAAGACTCCGGAGGACGCTGGGCTCACCGGTCATCTCTGGGACGGGAAGACCCTCTCCGCCTTCCTCGAACAGAAGTTCGAGGTCGATCTCGGGGTGCGCCAGTGCCAGCGCCTCTTCCGTCAGCTCGGGTTCCGTCTACGGAAGCCTCGTCCCGAGCTTCACCACACTGACCCCATCGTTCAGGCGGCCCACAAAAAAAACTCCAAGCGCTGAACCGGGATCCGGCGGTGGACCTCTGGGCCATGGACGAGGTCCACTTCCAACAGCACGGTTCCCGGTGCCGCATGTGGGTCCCGCCCGAAGTCCGGGACCCCGTACTCTACCATGCCTGGACCCACAAGTCCGTGGGCTACTGGGGAGCAGTACGATTGCGCGACGGGAAGATGATCTACCGTCGGGAGGAGGGGATGTTCAACAAGGAGACCTGCACGGAGTTCCTTCACCAGTTCCACCGCGAGAGCACCCGAGGCCCTAGAAAGGTCGTGGTAATCAGCGACAACGCGGGGTACCACCACTCCCGCCTCCACAAGGACTGGAGGTCTGAGGTGGCGGGCGAGTTCGAGCTCTCGTTCCTCCCCGCCGCAAGTCCCCAACTCAACCCCATCGAGAGGGTGTGGAAGCTCACCCGGCGACTCTGCGTCCACAATCGATACTTCCCCAAGCTCGAAGATGTGCCCAAGGCGGTCGAGCCGATCTTCGAGGATTGGAGGCGAGGCAACCAGACCCTGCGAAGGCTATGCGCAATTACTTAGGACGCGCTGTTTAGTGGGTCAGACCCTCTCCCTCCTGCGCCGGCGCCCTCGCCTCGGAAAGCGCTCCCACGAGCTCGCGGACACCCCTCACCTCTCGCGCTCCCGCCCGCAGAAGCCGCGCGCGCACCTCGGACGCACGGCCCCCCGTGTAGTCCCAGGGGGGCTCCCCCTGCTGAGCCAGGAGGAGTACCCGACCGGCATCCCCCTTCCGCTCGACCTCCTCGAGGTTGGCCAGGTTGGTGGGACCCACCGGGAAGGCGGCGACCACGACGAAGTCTGCGGTTGAGAGAAGCGACCCCAACTTCACCAGGGTCTCCGGGGAAAGGGGCGCGAAGGGAACCTCGAGCACGCGCGGGAGGCCGAGCTCCTCAGCGAGCTCGCTGTCGGAATCGAAGAGTGGAAGCGCCCCGACCGTGAGATCGTATCCGGCGTCGAACAGCCTCCGGAGGATCTCCTGGCCAGACCCGCCTCCGGCCACGACGTGGACCCGCCGACCGCGGGCGCCCTTCTCCGGTGTTGGCCCCTCGAGGGGCGGAAGTCGGGGGATGAGGTAGGGGACCCGTTCGCGAGTTCCCCGCCGAAGCTCGGCCTCCACCCCCCAGACCTGCCGGAGGAGGCTCGTGGAGAGCACCGCGTCGGGGACCCCATCAG
>JAGWLG010000081.1 GCA_028864975.1 Thermoplasmata archaeon
CCAGAACGTCATCGAGCCGATCCGGGTCGGCCGCCAGGCGATCCAGTCGGCGACGGACGCGGCGGTCATGATCCTGAGGATCGACGACGTCATCGCGTCCAAGAGCTCCCCGCCCCCGTCCGGCGGCCCAGGCGGCCCCGGCGGCATGGGGGGCATGGGCGGAATGGGCGGCGGCGACTTCGGCGAGGACTGAGCCGCGCGATCCCGCAACGACTCCCTGGGGGCGGGGCCCCCAGGGAGCAACTTCTTCCCCCCTCCGGGGTCCTTCTACGCCCGCCGGAGGAAGTGTTCGAAGGCCGTCAGAGCCTTTCCACGATGCGAGAGGCGCTCCTTCTCCATGAGCGTCATCTCGGCAAAGGTCCGCTCCTCCCCGCGAGGGATGAACACGGGGTCAAACCCGAATCCCCCGGTTCCTCGTGGATGCTGGGCGATCGTGCCCTCCGCTTCCCCCACGAAGAACCTCGGACGGCCGTTGCCGCCCCGGTAGCCCAAGACCGCCCGGAAGACCGCCGAGCGGTGAGCTGGAGGGGTGAGGCGCGCGAGCCCCGCAGGACCGAGGGTCCGCAAGACATACGCCGAGTAGACCCCGGGAAACCCCGCAAGGCCGCGGACGAAGAGACCAGCGTCCTCGACCAGGGCCCCGTCCCGAGCGGGGGGAACCTGTTGGAGCTTGAAACGGGCGACCTCTTCCAGCGAGTCAGCTTGGGGCTCGGTCAGGGTACGTCGCCCCCAACGCACGGCCACCCCCAAAGGAGCGAGACGGTGTCGGACCTCTCGGACCTTCCCCGGGTTGCTCGTGTAGAAGGTGATTGCGCCCCGCCGAGCGGAGCTCCCCATGGAGCTCACCAAGAGTAGGTGTCGTAGCCGACGATCTCGGAGAGCGTCTTCCGGGCGGCGTGGCCCCCGTTGTTCCCGGGGGTGGCCGGTTCGGGGTAGCCCAGGGGGAGGACGCCAAGCACCCTCACCCCTTCCGGGAGCTCGAGCTGCTCTCGGATCTTGTCCTCCCGGAACTCGGTGCACCAACAGCTGCCGAGGCCTTCCCCGGTCGCGGCGACGAGGAGGTTCTGGATGGAAGCCGCGACATCGAGGGGGTAGGCGAGCATGTAGCCCCCGAGGAGCGAGGCCGAAGCCTCCTCGACGCCGAGAGCGACCAGGACGATGGGGGCCTTGGTCAGGAAGTGCCCTTTCGTGACGGCCTGGGAGAGCTTGCGCTTCGCGTCCTCCCCGCGGACCACGATGAACCGCCAGGGCTGCTGATTGTCCGCCGAGGACGCGAACCTTGCCGCGTTCAGCACCCGCTGGAGCGATTCGTCCTGGATCGGACGGAGCTGGAAGGCCAGGCAGGGCTTCCATGCCTTGATGGCTTCTTGAACGTCCATGGCGATAGCAAGCACAAAGCTTGGACGAGCGCCCCCCCTTTAGAGGGGCATGCGGACCGGCGAAGGTTGCATTCGAAAGTGCAGATACTCTGCCGCATAAAAGGTCGCTGCTCCAACTTTGTCCTCGACGGTGCCCGTGCTCTCGTAGGCGGCGTACGGGCCCCCACGGCGATTTAACAGGAGAGGACCTTCCCTGTCCATGAACGGACCGACGGTTCCGGTCCCGGGCAGGGGTGGCGCACCCTCTTTGCTCCCCGGCATTCTCCGTGTCGTGCAGGCGACGCATCAAGGCGCGACGGAGCGGGTCTCCAAGATACGGGACGAGGACGGGGGGGGAGGGGACGCGGAAGTGCTCCAGGAGGAGCACCGCATCCCCGAGGTCCGCCCCGACGAGCTGGACGGCAGCGAGTGGCTACCGGCCCTCTTCTGGCATCGGCCCGAGGAGGAGGCCTTTCCAGGTCAGTATGCGGTCGTCGCCCAGCCCTTCACCGCCGGACCGACGCAGACCGGACTTCGAGATCACCAGGACCGACCCCTGACCTACCTGGTGCTCTTCGTGATGGGGGCGGTGGCCCCCGGGGCGCCCCTTCCCCCCGAGCTGCTTCGGGATGCTTTCCACGACACCATGATCCGAGCGACGCGCCTGGCGAAGGGGCTCTCGGAAGAGATGAATAACGCGACCGTGCGGCTCCTGCTCGTCCGTATGCCGGAGTGGATGGCCCGGAAGCTCCTCCCCTCGTTGAAGGGGGTCCGGCCGGTCTGAGGCCGATAGCGCGTGGCATCGGCGGGGTCCACCTACCTTCATCGAACGTGATCGCCCTCTTGGGCGCGATCTTCGCGTTCCTGGCCGGTGTGCTCTACGTCATGGGCCCGTGGGCGACTCCGAGACCCAGCGCGGCTCCCGCGTGAGCTGTCGCGCCGCCGTCGGCCGGTGCTCCTTCGGGGCTCCGGCGACGGTGGGACGCGGGCCGGGCGCCGCTGGGCGTTCCGGCCCGCCAACCCGTTCCGTCCGCGCTCCTCGGATGTCCTCGACCCCCCGATCCGCGGAGACCGATCCGTGCGAGGTTCGCGGCCGCGCCCTGCTCCAAACCCGTCGTCACGTCGCCCGTAGGGGGCCTTTGGGGACCCTGCGGCGGCGACGTCCGGCCTCGGGCCAGTCCCGAGGTCGCACGGCGATAGGCTTCCACAGGCGAAGCCCGAGCTCTCGGAAGCCGGTAGACCGGTAGAAGCCTCGAGCTTGCACGTTCCTCGCGTTCACGTTTAGGTGGACCGAGTCGCATCCGAGCTTCCGCAAGAGCCGCTCTGCTTCCTTGAAGAGCGCACCCCCTACGCCCTGGCCCCGGGCTCGGGGCACGACGAAGGCGTCGAGGACGTAGCCCTGAAGGCTGGGCAGGCTTTCCATTCGGGTGATCCTCTCCGGGTACGGCTGCACCATGGCACTGAGGAACCCCACGGGGGTGCCGTCCAGCCCTGCGACGAGCCAGAAGCCTCCGAACTTGCGAACGGTCTTGGCCGAGTGCGCGACATATTCCCTCCCGTAGCTGGGAGGGAGGCGGGGGCTCGCGAAATCCGGGAGCATGGCGGCCAGGTGCTCCTCGAGGTCGCGCTGCCACGCCTCCAGACGGGGCCGGTCGTTGGGACGGGCCAGGCGGACCTCGAAGCGGGGCCCTCTCGCAGCTTTCGGCATGGGCCTTCGGTGTCGTGCGCGGTCCATGGCCCGGCGTACCGGTTCACGCGCCTGATAGCTCTATCGCGGGCTGAACGACGGCCGTCCGGGTGAGCGCTTCCCGGACGATGGCCAGGAAGTCCTGGCCTCGCCGCTTCGCGGTCTCGTGCACCGTCTTCAGCCTTGCGTAGGTCTCCGCCCCGGTCCCGCTCCTCAGTCCACCACTCATCTTCCTCTTCAAACAGACCGAGCGGATCGCTCGCTCCCCCGCGTTGTTCTCCCAGGGGATGCGGGCATCCCGTACGAACGTGAAGAGGTGCGGCATCCGTCGGAGCAACCCCTTCGAGATCCTCGCCACGTCCTCGTCCCGGGAGTCCAGATCGCAGAGGCGTCGAATCCTCCGCTCGTAGCCCCGAGCCTTCCTCTCCCGTCGTTCCGTCGCATCTTCGGGAGTCCTCTTCGACCATTCCACCGCCTCGCGAAGGGTGGCGCGAAGCCGTCGGGCGAAGCGCAGGTACGTCGCCGGGGGTCGCCCTGCCCTCTCGTACTCCGGCGGCGACGGGTCCCTCGGGCCACGAGGTCGGATGCCATGTCGGACCTCCATCGCCTGGAGATGGCGGTTGATGTGGATCCAGCACACGCCCCTCTTCCCCTCGAGCACGTTGTACGCGCACCAGTCGTCGGAGACCACCGTCCCCGGGAAGTCCCGCCCCAGGACCCGTTCCACCACGTCAGCTCCTCGGCTCTCGTCGAGCACGTAGTACGCGGAGAGCTTCGTCGCGAACGTCCGGGCCCACCAGTTCTCCCCACCCACCCGCATGGACGTCTCGTCCGGGTGGACGAGGTAGGAACTCTGGACGTCCTCGCGGATCGCGTCGTACTCCGGACCCAGGCTCTTCGCGGTGTGTTCGAGCAGCCCCTGCAACTCCCCCGTGCTGACCGAGAGCCCGGCCATGGCGAGGACGACCTCCTGGATCTTCCGCACCGGGAGCCCCATCATAGAGAGGAGCACGAGCGTGCTGGCCAGTCGCGGGCCGAACTGGCGCCCGGGGAGGGCGCGGTCGGTGCTGGCGTGGACGTAGCGGTGGCAGGAGCGGCACCAGTAGCGGTGGACGACGAGCCCGAGGACGAACAGGGCGGCCGGGATGAGCTCGGTGACGAACCGCTCGTACGAGTCGGAGGACTCCCCCAGGCGAGCGTCACAGTCCGGACAGCGGTCGAGCGTGAGGTCCAGGCTCTCGTCGACATGGTCGGGTCGAGGACGAAGGTGAGGTGGATGGCCGGGCTGGCCGCCCGGCCGACGCCCCTTGGGAGGAGGTTCTGCGGGCGCAGGCATCGTCGGCCGCTCCAACTGCTTCGAGGAGGGCGTGGCCACTTGGAGCGCGGCGATCTTGTGCTTGAGCCGCTCCAGGGTCTGCCGGCTCTTCTCGAGCTCGCGCTGCTTCCGCTGGAGGTCGCGGTCGCGATCTTCCAGCTCGCGGGACTTCCTCTCGAGCTCCCGTCGTAGCTTCGCGCGCTCCTCGCGCTCCTTCTCCAGGTCACTGCGGATCCGGTCGGTCTCCTCCATGAGCCTGCCGAGCTTCTTGCGTGAGACGACGACCTCGTCGTCGGGTCCTTCCGCAGCGAGGAGGAGTAGTGCGCGCCGAGAACCCATCGGTCCCTCGGCGGAGGGTCAAGGGGTTCCCGGATTTAATGGTATGTGACTGCGTGTCACGGTACGGCACGGGGCTGGCCCCACCCTCAAGGTGCTCTCGAGGAGCCGCTCAACTCAGTGAACACGTACCCTTCATCTTCCGCCCGATCCCTCTCGTCCCCGGTAGCCCATGGCTCGCGGCCGAGTCGAGAAGCGTCGCCCTCGGCGAGGGACGGCCCCACTACCCCAAGAAGGGAGTTCTCCGATGGACCCCTCGGGCAGCGGGCTCCAGGACGAAGTGGTCCGGCTACGCTCCGAAGTGGACAAGTTGACCGGGCTCTATCGGGACCTTCTGGGGAGGTTGGCCACCTTCGCCACCATGGAAGA
>JAGWLG010000082.1 GCA_028864975.1 Thermoplasmata archaeon
AGGCCTCCTCCAGCGTGGGGAGCTCCTCGGCGGCATAGCTGAGCTCGGCTCCCTGGCGTACGAGCTCCTGCACGACACGGGGGATGCCCTCGTCTGGCATCGCCAGGGCGACGTGCGCACCCCCTTCCTCGAGACGTACGCTCCCCACCCCGGGTAGCGCGAGGAGGCGCCCTTCATCGGGACGGAAGCCCGGTCGCCAGCGGAAGTTCGCGCCCCGACGGGGGAGCCGCCGCGGCAGCTCCCGCGGCGGGCCCACCACGAGAAGCCGTTTCCGAAGGACACCCACGCGGTCGCAGAGCTCCTCCGCCTCGGGGAGGTTGTGCGTCGAAAGGAAGATGGTCGTGCCCTCTCGCTTGAGCCCCAGGAGGACGTCCTTGACCACGCGTCCCGAGAAGGGGTCGAGCCCGGAGGTGGGCTCGTCGAGGAAGAGGACCTTGGGGTGGTGCAGGAGCGCGCGCGCGAGCGCCACCTTCTGCTTCATGCCCTTCGAGAAGGGCGCGGTGGGCCGGTCGCCGTCCTCGGCGAGGTCCAGCCGGTCGAGGAGCTCTTCGATCCTCTTCCTCGCCACGTCGCGAGGGATCCGGTAGAGCTCGGCGTAAAAGGCCAGGTTCTCCCTCGGGGAGAGGCTTTCGTAGAGCCCGGGATTCTCGGGGAGAAGACCGATCGAACCGCGGACCTTCGCCCCCTGACCGGGCTGGGTAAGGTCGACCCCTGCGACGCGGGCGGTCCCCGAGGTCGGCGCGATGAGGGCGCAGAGCATACGGACCGTGGTGGTCTTCCCGGCCCCGTTGGGTCCCAGGAGACCGAAGCACTCTCCCGCCTTGACGGAGAGCGTGAGGTCCTCCACGGCCGTGACCTCCCCGAAACGTCGGGTGAGGCCCGAGACCTCGATCACCTTCGTAGCCCAGAATAGAAATGGGGGGTGCGGGGCTTCAATGCTTCTCTCCTACCGGGGCGGGCGTCGAGTCCAATGATTGTTCCCCCCACAGGGGAGGAGGAGGCGCACGCCGGGGGGCGAAGGCGAGCGAGCCCAAGGAAGGGAACGGCGGGAAAGCCTCTCCACCTTCATCCTGTGTGGGCGGGCAAAGGCTCCCGGCCCTTGTGCGACCTAACGGGGCACCGCTATCCACCGGACGGACTGGGCGGTCCCCCCATGGCCTCGCACGACGTGGCGGTCGCCCCCGTGCCGCGGCTCCGCGCCGTACAGGCTCTCGCCCGTCGTGCCCGGGCGCTTCACGGGTGGCTCGAGAGACCGCCGCTGATCCTCTACGTCGGGGCGTTGGTGTACGTTGCGGTTCTCACCTACCTCTCGTGGGTGAGGTTCGAGGACCTCTCGGCCGGGACCTTCGACCTGGGCGTGAAGGTCCAGGGGGTCTCGACAGCGCTCGGGGGCGGGCCGGTCGACACGCCGGACTGGATGCTGACCGACGGGGCGCTCGGGCCGTCGCTCTTCGGCATCCACTTCTCCCCGCTCGCGTACGCGATCGCCCCGCTCGCCGCGGTCCTTCCTCCGGCGCTGGTGCTCTTCGTCCTGGAGTGGTCCGCGCTCGCCGTCGCGGCCCTCCTCGTCCACAAAGTGGCGCGGGACTCCCGCCTCGGGCCGGGGAGCTCCCTCGCCATTTCCGCGCTCTTCCTGGTCTTCCCGCCTTTCCTCATGAGCGGGCTCTACGACTTCCACTACGTCTCCCTCTTCCCCGCGCTCGGGCTCCTGCTCTATCTCCTCCTTCGTGAAGGCCGGGACCGGATGGCCCTGGGGGTGCTGTTCCTCGGGGCCTGCGCGCAGGAAGGGTTCCTCATCCTGGCCGCGTTCCTCGCGGTCCAGCTCTGGGTGGACCACCCCCCGGCCTGGAGGGACCTCCCCTGGCCCTTCCGGTGGAAGGGAAGGGCGCGCATGGCCCTCGTCGTCGCCGTCCTCGCGTCGATCGGCTTTGTGGGGGAGCTCGCCTTCCTGCGCTCGGTCTCCCCGGCCCGCAGTACTATCCTGTTCACGTCGATCGGACCGGGGTTCGGCCCCGGCGCGTGGAGCGACTTCCTGGGACTGAAGTTGGCCTACTGGGCGACCGTGCTCGCGCTGACGGGGTTCCTCCCGGTCCTGGGCGCACGTAGGGCGGTGGCCCTGGCGCCCCCGCTCGTGCTCTTCTGGTTCGCCGACAACCCCGGGTTCTCGATGTTCCAGTGGCAGTACGCCTTCCTCCTCGCACCAGGTCTCTTCCTCGCGCTCGTGGAAGGGACCGCGGTCCTCGGTCGCGCGCTCCGCGCTCTCGGAGCGCGCTTCGGACCGTCCCGTTCCGGCGCCGAGCGGGGCATGACCCCGCGGAGGGACGGAGGGACCACGCGCCTGCGCCGGCGGATGGCCTCGGCCGCCCCCGGGTCGGTCCCTCTCGCGCTCATCGCGCTCTTGCTCCTGAGCGTCGTCTATTCGCCCGCGCTTCCGTACTCCTCCGCCCTCACCGACCCCCGACAGGTCACGAACTACGCGCTCCCCGCCAACTCAAGCGCCTTGGACGCGCTATTCGCGTCCGTGCCGACGACGAGCAGCGTTCTCGCTTCGGACTACCTCTTCGCCCACGTTGCGCGGGGTCCCCACGACTACCCGATCCTCGTCTACGGAGGTCTCCTGGGCCACCTGCCTCCCGGGTTCGTCCCGACCTACGTGCTCATCTTCGTCCAGGACGCCCCCTGGGCGCACCGCCTCGACCCCAGCTTCCCCTCCTTGTACGGCAGGGTCCGGGACGTGAACGCCACGACGATGGTCTGCGTCCCGGGCCATGCCTGCGCATCGGTCAACTATGACGTGGTGCTCTTCCGAGCGGACGGGCCTTCGTAGGGCGTCGTCTCGGGGCAGCCCTTGCCCTACGAACGGACGCCTCCGACGATGCGGATGGACTCTCCTAACGAACGTGGGGGCGCCCTCACACGCTCCCTTTCAGGATCTTCCGACGGAAGTAGGTCCCCCAATCCGGACGGCTCCCGTCGACGTCCGTGAAACTGTATTCTCGCGAGAGGTTCCATGTCGCGAGCGTCCTTCCCGACCAGCGGTGCACCCGAGGGTCCGCCGCGAGGGCGGCGATGGCGCGTCCGATATAGGAGGGGGTCTCGGACGCGATGAAGTGAGGGTCCTTCCGAGCTCCCTCCCTCCAGTTCTCCTCCTTGACCCCCATCCACTCGAGGATGGTCTCTGATCGAAGGAAGCCCGGGGTGACCGCGACCGATGTCATCTTTCGCAGGCCGGCCTCCTCGAACTCCATGGAGAGACCGTACGCGAGCCTCATCACCGAGACCTTGACCAGGTCGTAGAAGAGGTTGCCTCGATATCGGAAGTGGTCCCCATCGGTGATCTCCACCACGAGCCCCTTCTTCCGTCGGACCATCAGGGGAAGCGCGTACCGGCTGGTGATGATGTGGGAATGTATCCCCCGCTCCAGCATCAGAAGGCCCTGGGAGATTCCCAACTCCCACGGGAACTTACCCCACGTGGTTAGCGCGTCGCCTCCCCAGACATCGTTCACAAGAAGGTCCAGCCGCCCATGTTGCTCGCGGCGAACACGACCGAAGAGGCGACGGACCATCTCCGGTCGCGTGTGGTCCACCCGAACCGCGATCCCACGCCCGCCCGCTTGGGTGACAAGCTGGGCGGTCTCCTCGATCGTTTCCCGCCTTCCAGGAGTGGCGGGATGGCCCCGTGTGCTGCGACCGGTACAATAGACCGTCGCCCCGGCTTCACCGAGCGAAACGGCGATGCCTCGACCGGCCCCCCGGGTCGCCCCCGCCACGACCGCAACGCTGCCTTTCAGGGGTCGGTTCCGCAGGGATCGCACGAGGCCGCCGAAGGGCCGAACCTCCTATGAACCCGGAGGGTGGCCTCGGGCTGCTCTCCGAAAGGGCTCGGTCCTGGGGTCGCGAACGGAAGCTTGGGGTGCGAGCGGGCGTCGTCGCAGGGCTGTCCTGCCTTGCGGGCCCAAAGTTCGAAGGGGCCGGCACAACGGCGGAGCAGGGGGGTCCCTTATCCGTCGTCCCCGTCGGACCCGGAGAGGACCGCGCCTCGGCTGCTCAGTACCGCAGCACGAGCAGGCGGCAGGCTGCGCACCGGAAACCATCGATCCACGCCATATCTCCGAGGCCCGCGAGGGAGCCCAAGCTCTCGCCTCAAATGCCAAGAGCGGCCTTGAGGCCAGGGCGCGACTTGAGCCATTTCGGTCGTTCGCCAACAACCTCGCACGAAAGACCCCCGGCTTCCATCGGCTGGCGACAGGACGGACATGGTTGATTCACTAGCACGCGACATTCTGGGCGGGGCCGGGTATTGAAACCCACGCATCAGCAATCAGCTACACACCACGCAATTGTTCCCATCTCAGGGGAGGAGGTGGCGCGACCTGCTCGGCGGGCCATCTCTGCGGATTCCGGCGCCCGTTCCGCGTGGGCGGAGGGCTAAGGAGGGGAAACTCTAGACCATCCCGCCCATGCCCGACCGTAAGGCCCTAAGGAAAGCCTCCATCGCGACGACTGGAACGTTCGTCTCGCTGCTGTTCGTCCTCTTGATGGTCTTCCCCGGGGGCCCCGCCCTCACGCTGTCCGCCCCCGCGGTCCCGCACCAACCTTCACGGGCCGCGGTGGGAGGAATGGGGACGATCCCCGGGAGGTCCCACGAGGGCGTTGGCTCTACGCAGCTTGTCGCGGGGGGCGAGCCCCGCCTTTCGGGTCCCGGAGTGACCTCCCCCCGGGCCCTTCCTCCTGGAGGCGAGCTTCCTCGGGCAGGGTCGGCGCGAGCCGTTCAGGCGACCTCCAGCGCCCCAGCGCGGTTTCTCGGGGCCTTCCATCCGTTCGGCGTCAAGGGGAGTGTGTCGGACACGCCGGCCTCGTCCCCCTCGGGTGCGTCTCGTCCCTCGCTCCTCGGGTCCGCTTCGACCCTCGTCAATGGGACCCACGGCTGGAACGGTAGCGACTACATCGCGGGGAAGCTCTACCCCCCTGACGGCGGGCTCGCGATCGGACGCGGCTA
>JAGWLG010000083.1 GCA_028864975.1 Thermoplasmata archaeon
CTATCGGAGCGGCAGAAACCCCTCGAGCATCGCCTGCTCATTGAGGTGGTCCGCAGGTTCTCCACGGGGGGGCTCCCGCTTCCCTACCTGGTCCGCGGAACGCCCGTTTGAGGCAGGCTCAGCCCGGAGATCCGCAGTTCGCGCAGAACCGCGCCCCGGGAGAGATCGTTCCGCGGCAGCGACTGCAGAGTCGGCCGACGGCTCCCGCGGTGGTGGGAGGGCGCTGTGGGGCCGCGTTGACCCGACCTCCGGAGGAAGCGAGCGCCTGCTGTTGCTGGTAGATCAGGGCCTGTTGCTGGCCGATCAGCGCATCCCGTTGGAGGTCGCGACGGCGAGCGCCTGCGCCCCAGGAGATCAGGCCCCCTCCCAGGAGCAGAAAGAAAAGGGCGGGGAGCAGGAAGATGATGGCCAGGAAGCTGAAGGTGAAGGCGACCAGGAATAGCAAGAGCCCAAAGAGGAGCAGAGGGATCCCGACGAAGACCACGATCAGAGCGCCGATGATGATGCGAGCCCAACCGGTCACATGGGAACTTATTCCATCACGACCTACTTATTGGCTGACTTGGAACCCGGCGGAGGCCCGCGTTGTCCGTCCATCCAGAGTGCCATGAGAACATCGTCCACGACTCTCCCGTCGATGATCACATCGCCACGCAACCGTGCTTCCTCCACGAACCCCATGCTCCGGTAGAGGTTCTGGGCCCTCTGGTTCGTCGCGAAGACCCGGAGCTTGAGCTTGCGGATGCCGATGGAGCGGGCCCACGCGATCCCTCGCTCCATCATCGCGCGCCCCACCCCGAGGCCGCGATGCTCGCGCGCCACCACGATCCAGAGCTGTCCGGTGTGCGCGTTCTTCGTGTACTCTCCTCGAAAGAAGCCGGCCTGGCCCACCACCCTTCCGCCCACCTCGGCGACGAGGTAGAGGGTCTTCTGGGCATCGGCCCCGGCGAGCTGCTTCGCGGCCTCCTCGCGGGTGAGCACGAGTCCCTCGGCCATCACGTACTCCCGCTCCGCGGTGACCTCCCTCGTGAGCTCCATAGTCTCCTCTAGGTCCCGAGGAGCCGCAGGTCGCACGGTCGCGATGCGGCGGTCCTTCAGCGCGAAGTCTTTGGAAGGAAACACGTGGAGCGGAGTACGCGAGGAAGGTTCAATTCGCGCGCCCAACCGGTACTGCTACGGTCGTGATGGGGCGACACCCGAGGAAGCACCGGCCCGGGTCGACTCCGAAACAAGCATGCATCATGCGGGTTCGACCTCGGCGCGCGCGCGTCAGGCCCCGCCTCCGCGGGTGAGCCTCGCCAGGCTCGCGAGCCCCAGACCCGCCAGGAAGCGAGGGAAGGTACGTCGCGTGGCCCACAGAAAGCGGACGTAGAGCCTCCAGGTCCATCCCTCCGCGTAGCGTCGCCGCGACACGCCGAGGAAGCCGGGTCCTTTCTTCCACGGGTCGCGCACGACGTTCGGGTCGCGACCGGCGACCCGCAGGTCATCCCCGACGCGCTCCACGATACAACGGCGTACCTTCCCCGCCAGCAAGGCCTGACGCACGGCCACCACGTCGTCCGCCTGGTTGGCGTCGGGGTAGCCAGGGGTCTTGAGGTAGAACGCGCGGTCCCAAACGAAGAGCTTGGTCCCGTCGGGGTCCGGGTCGTGGAGACCGATAACGAGGGCAAGCCCGGTTCCGGGGTTCCGCCGCAAGTAGTCGACCCCGGTCCGTAGCGCATCCGCGCGGTACTCGACGTCGGCATCGACCTGCGTGATGACGATGGGGGCGGAGGTCTCCTGGATACCAAGGTGCCGCCCCACCCCCATGCTGCACGCTTGGACCACAAGGCGGAGGGGGACCCGCTGTGAGAGATCTCGAAGCACCTCCGTTGTTCCATCGGTGGAGACGGCATCGACCACGACGATCTCTCCCTCGGTTCCTAAAGCAGGAAGGATCGACCCGATCGCGCGCTCGATCCAAGGTCGTCCGTTCTTGACGGTCATGATGACGGCGAACGACGGGCCGGGGGTCCCCGCCGCCCGGGAGCTCACGGTCTTGGGGGTGCCTCCCGGTGTACTGGGCATGAGGTCGGAGCCGAACCGAGCGCGGAGTATGTGAGCGCTCCGTCCCCGAACCGGTGGGGGCGTGAGGGGCCCTGGAAGCGGTGCGGGAGGACGGCGGTGGTTTCATCCTTCATCTGGCTCCTCCTCTGACGGCTCGAGGAAACTGTGGCCGACGCCAACTCCTGCGTCAACCATCTTGGAGTTCCGCCGGTCACGCTCTGCGCGGCCTGCCGTCGGGGCATCTGCGGTTCCTGCAAGACGTACTTCCAGGGCAACCTCTACTGCCCGGAGGATGCGAAGCGCCTCGGGGCGGACTCCGCTCCAGGGCCTGCCCCGAACATCATCCACGCCGAGTCGCCCATCGAGGGGTTCCAGCTGACCTCCAACTTCACCCAGGAGGTGGGCGGCATGATCCGTTGGGCCTCTCGGATCGTGCTGCTCTCCGGGATCCTAGGGGCCCTCGCGGGGCTGGTCGTGCTCGTCCTGGCGGTCGCCGTCCTCGGGTCGTCGGGGCGCTCGGACCAAGCCGCGACGGCGGGGGCGATCATCCTCGTCCTCGGCCTGGTGCTGCTGGTCCTCTCCAGTGTGGAGATCGTGCTCAGTCGACAACTCCGCGCGGGCTCGCGTCGCGCCGGCAAGGTCCTTGCGACCCTTTGCGCTGCCAACATCGGACTCGGTGCCCTCCTCACCCTGGGTGGGGACGGGAGCGGCTTCTTCGGGATCCCGTTGAACGTGATCGTGCTTGTTCTACTGGCCGCAGGCTGGAACGATCTCACCTGATGGCGCCGGATGGGAGGGGACCCTCCCGGGCGCTTTGCCCCGTTCCATATGCGAGAGCTTCCCCCGGTGTTCGCGCGGTCCATCAAGAGCGAGCGCAGGACAGGGCAGCGAGGGGAGCCTAGACGAGGTCCCGCAACGGCGTGTTCTTCGGCGGGAGCTCGACGTGGAGCTGGTGGCGCGTCGTCTTCGGTGGGAAGAGATGCCCCTCACGAGCGTGGGCGACCACCTCGTCCTTCGTGACCGGCCCCGGGTACGTTGACCCGGGCCATCGTTCGACCGTGACGATGTCGCTCTGGTAGTCCACGACCCACGCCGGGACCCGCTTCGCATGGAGTTGCCGCAGTGCGGCGAGGCGATGGTGGCCGTTGAGCACGACATGATCTCCTCGGGAGACCAGGATCGGTTCCCGTACCCCTCCGTCCTTACGGAACTCCCCGAGGACATAGCGCAAGACCTCCTCCTCGATCTCCTCGTGCTCCCTGACGTCCTCGATCGGGACCAGTTCGAAGGCGATGCCATCCGGAGGCCGGGCCGGGGGAGATGCGCTGGGGCGGAGGGCTTTCCCCTTCTGGCCGTTCATGAAGCGCTCCGAAGGGCCATCAGCGCGCGTCGCACGAAGACCCCGGTCATCCGCTTGCGGTAGTCGGGGGCGAGGAAGGTGTTGTGGACGGGGCGGACCGACTTGCGGATCTCCTCCGCCAGGGCCCTCACGCGGTCCTCCGTGAGCTTCTCGCCCACGAGGGGTGCGGTCTGCGTCTGCATCCGCCTCGGATAGGTCTCGAGCCCCCCCAGGGCGATCTCCAGACGCTCCACGCGTCCGTCGGTCTCCGCCAGCGCGACCGCCACCCCGAGCTCAGGGAAATCGAAGGAAGGGCGGACACGGAGCTTCGAGTAGGACGCTCGCGTGCGCTCGGCCCCGGCGGGGAGCGCGACGCGGACCAGGAGCTCCCCCGGGGCGAGGCGCGTTCGGCGGATGCCGTCCCCCTTCCCGTCGTAGAGCTCTTCGAGGAGGAGGCGACGGCGACCAGAGGTGCCTGCGATCTCGATCTCCGCGCCCAGGACCAGGAGCGAAGGGGCGAGGTCGCCTGAGAACGTCGCGTAGCAGCGTTCCTTCTGCGGGACCACGTGGCAGCGGTCCCCCTCGGCCTTGAGGCAGTAGCCCAGCGCCTCCCGCCAGGCGTGGGACTGATTGAAGAAGAAGCAGCGCGTCTCGACGAGGAGGTTCCCTCCGACCGTTCCGCTCGCGCGGACGAGCGGTGTCGCGACCTCCCCCGCGGCTTGAGCGACCCCGGGGTAGCGGGAACGCAGGACCGGATGAGCCTCCAGGGTACGCAACGGCACCATGGCTCCTAGCCGACCCTCCTCCGGGTGGAAGGCACGGAGCTCTTCGATCCTGTCGAGGGAGATCAGGTGGGGACGGACATTGAGGTGCATCTTGTAATTCGGGAGAAGGTCCGTCCCGCCCGCGAGATAATCGAACGCGCCGGAGTGCGTGCGGGCGAGCGCGATGGCCTCCTCCACGGAGGTGGGGAGATGCAGTTCGAACGGGTCCAGATGCATCGGTCTCCGCCTACCTCGTGATCGTGCCTAGTTCGAAAGGTTCGGGGGGCGGCGGTGAGGGATATCGGGCTTGCCTCCTCCCCCTTTCTTGCCCTGTTCGTCGAGCGCACGTAGGACCTTGTCTGGGGTGATGGGGAGGTCGCGGAACCGACACCCGACCGCGTCGTAGAGGGCGTTCCCCACCGCGGGGAGCGCGGCGACGAGCGGACCCTCGCCCGCCTCCTTGGCCCCGAACGGTCCCTCGGGGTCGTCCTCGCCGACCAGGAGGCACTCCACCTC
>JAGWLG010000084.1 GCA_028864975.1 Thermoplasmata archaeon
CGGCTTGGAGCTCGCCCGTAGCACCTCCAGCACGAAGCCCACCGAACCTTCCGGAATGCCGCCGCTCATCCGAGCCCCGCGATCCCCTCTCTCGGCCCGACCCTACACCGGAGGAGGGGGCCAAACGGGAGGTGGGGGCCCGCTCTGGGCGGCCGGCGCGGGTGCCCAGGTGCCCGAGGGAGGTGGAGGGGGCATGGGCTCGTAGCCGGGGCCGCCACCAGGATAGGGCGGGGGCATGGGGGCGGTGGCGGGACCAGGCGGATAGTAAGGTCCTGCACCCTCTGGAGCCATCCCGCCAGCGTTGCGCTTCTTCCGCCGATGGACAAGGACCGCCGCGATGACCACGACCGCGACGAGAGCGAGAATGAGCAACCACGCCCAGGGGGAGCCGAGAAGCTCTCCGAGGGGCCCAAAGGCCGAAGGAGGAGAGGCCACGTTGACCACGAAGGTCGCGTTCGCCTGCTGTCCGCTCGAATCGTTAGCGGTGACCTCCACGGTGTAGGTCCCCCCGCTCGCGTACAGATGGTGCTCGGGGGCAAGGCCCCCCGAGGCGAGTTGCGTGGTCGCCGAATTACCGTCGCCGAAACGCCACCAAAGCGTCATGGGAAGCCTGCCCCCGATGAGGCTCGCGTTCAGACCGGCCGTACCTCCCGCCTGCAGCGAAGAGGTCCCTGAAAGAGAGACCGACAGCACGGGCCAGTAGGTGGCGGTCAACGTGCCATTCCCCAGGACCTCCACCAGGGAGGCCCCGTTCGCGCGCAGGAGTCCGAGGAACCCCAAGCTGGGGTGAACGAAGCCCGAGCAAGCTGAAGCCAGGAGCGAATAGTTCCCCACCTTCAGGGCGGCGGCACTGTTGTTCGAGAGGGTGGCCCCGTTGAGCTTGAGCGTGCACGAGCCCGGGATGACGTGGACGGTGACCGTGTAGAACGTGGGGGCAAAGAACGCCGAGAGGGAGCCGTTCCCCGAGATGTTCACCAAGCTCGAGGCCTGGGTGGGGCTGCCGACGCCCGAGTGGCCCGAAGCGTTCCATTGACCGAACCTGTGCTGCGGACAAGGCGAGACGCTGAGCGCGTACGTACCGGCCCGGAGCGTCGCGGAGCCCCCGCTCGAGAGGAAGGTCCCGTTGAGCGTCAGCGGGCTCGAGGCGCAGGACGCGGTCGAGATGCTCACGGTCACCGTGTAGGTC
Organism: Thermoplasmata archaeon; assembly: GCA_028864975.1. Lineage (GTDB taxonomy): Archaea > Thermoplasmatota > Thermoplasmata > Lutacidiplasmatales > UBA184 > JAKAAX01. The sequence goes on from JAGWLG010000084.1 coordinate 1,187, forward strand.
GGGATCGGGACCCACTGCCAGGTCGCGGTCAGCGTTCCGTTGTTGGTGACCGTCGCACTGGCGTTCATCGACGCGGTTCCCGAGAGCGAGAGCCCCCCGGTCGAGCTCCACTGGATGAATCGGAAACCCGGGCACGCCGAGGCCTTGATGAGGTACGTTCCGCGGTCGTAGGAGGCGGAGCTCCCGGAGGGTTGTGCGGAGCCATTGAAGGTGAGAGGAGAGCAGGAGGTGGGAACGGTCGCGAAGGAGATCGCGGGATGCACCAGGAAGTTGGCCTGGACCGTACCCGCGCTGTTCACGACGAGCAGACCTCCCCCGGGGGTCACACCCCCGGAGGCGGAGAACCCGGAGAATCGGTGGCCCGCCCCCGAGTTCACGCCGAGGGGATAGCTCCCCACCATCAGCGTCGCCACGCTGCCATTGTAGTACGTGGAGCCTCCGATGGTGAGGCTACCGGACCCCGCCGGGATGATCACCACGTTCACCTGGACGGTCGGGGGCGTGAAGGTGAAGTTCTGGATCCATGTGCTCCAGTAGTCCGTTCCGGTGTCCCCGGGTATCCACTCGCCCTCCACCCACAGGCTGACACCGTTCGTCGGGTCGACGTCGGCCGTGTTGTAGTCCCCGAACCGTCCGTACATCTCGTCCCCGTACCCGGGCTTGACGACCACGGGGGTCTCGAGCGTGCTAGGGCTGTCCGTGACGGACTGCCCGGTGATGAGCACGCTCGGGTAGATGGTGGAGCTGGAGAAGCTCGCCACGACCCCCAGGTCGCCATAGACGTCGATCGCGGGCGCCGCGTAGTAGTCGTTGACCCCGGTCCCGGGGGGGACCCAGGTGAAGTCCTGCTGGAGCGCGAGCGTGGACGTGTCGAACTTCCAGAAGTGGCTGCAAGCGACCGAGCTCGCGGAGCAGCCGTCGTTCGCTGTCGCCCATAGCACGCCGTTCCTCCACGCGGTCCCGACGACGCGACCGTCGTCGGTGTTGACGGACGCTCCGCTAGGCTGCGTCCCCTGGGGCACGGAGGCCGTCGCGGTGGTGAAGTCGTGCTCGGTCACCGTGACGGTCGCGGGAGGCGACCCGGTCACGACGAAGAGGCTCACCGTCGTGGTCCCGCCGCCCAGGTCGTCCCCCACCATGTAGCCCGTGGAGGTCGGCTCGTAGATCCGCACAGGTCGCACGCAGTTGAGCGACGCGCTCGGGCTGACGGTCTGGGTCGCGGGGAGCTTCGCCCCGCTCTCGAGCGCGCTCAGGTTCAGGAACCAGGCCTCGTACTCGTACGTGGTCGAGCCGGCATCGTTCGCGGTCACGAGGAACGTGTTGCTGTCGATCCCGATGAACGGCTGGTCCGGGAGGTTCGGGCCGATGGTCGGGAGGATGTACTCCCACCAGGACCCGGTCGGGTCCCCCGTCTGGGAGACCGAGAAGATGAGCAGGTTCGTCGTGATGTTGATCGTGAGGGCGATGAAGTGGTCGTGCTCGTCATCGTAGAGGATCGCGGGGTCGCCAAGGAAGGCGGTGGTGCCCCAGAACTGGTCCATGCTCGCCTGGGTGAGGTACGTCCCCGAGGTGGTCCAGATGCGGAAGTTCGCGTTGATCTCCTCGACCACGTAGCCGCGTCCGATCGCGAGCCCGCCGTCAGGGGGGTAGAGCTTCCCCGCGATGTAGTCGCTACCGTTCCAGCCGTGGGTCCCATTGACGAGGGTCGAAGCGGACCTGGGGAGCGAGGGACGAGCCGCGCCCGAGGGGGACGAGGCTGGCGTGTCCGGCACACTCCCCTTGACGCCGAACGGATGGAAGGCCCCGAGAAACCGCGCGGGGGCGCTGGGGGTCGCCTCAACGGCTCGCGCGGACCCTGCCCGAGGAAGCTCACCTCCAGGAGGAAGGGCCCGTGGGGAGGTTACGCCGGGACCCGAGAGGCGGGGCTCGCCCCCCGCGACAAGCTGTGTAGAGCCAACGCCCTCGTGCGACCTGCCGGGGATCGTCCCCATTTCTCCCACTGCCGCCCGTGAAGGTTCGTGCGGGACCGCGGGGGCTGAGAACGTGAGGGAGGGGCCTACGGGGAAGACCATCAAGATGACGAGCAGCAGCGAGACGAACGTTCCGGTCGTCGCGATGGAGGCTTTCCTTAGGGCCTTACGGTCGGGCATGGGCGAGATGGTCTAGAGTTCCCCCTCCTTAGGTGTCGCTACTAAATAATTGACTCATTTCGTCCGCTTGGAGCGCGGGCGAATGGTGTAGTTCCAGTCAGCGTGGAACCGATGGGGCACGAGTCGTAGCGTGGCCATCTGCTCGTCGGTCACCCGGACCCCGTCAGGATAGCGTCCCTTGTCCAGTTCTGACCGGACCCGTAACCCCGTCTCGGAGGTGGTCGCCCCGATCAAGCTCACGATCACCGCCAGGCTCACCAGGGGCTTGCCTCGCCAGTTCATCGCGATGTGCGAGAACAGCCGGTGCTCGATCCGATTCCACTTGCTCGTCCCCGGGGGAAAGTGGCAGACGGTGAGGGTGAGCCCGGTGCGGTCGGCGAACTGCTGGAGCTCCCACTTCCACAGACGGACCCGGGCCCCGTTGCTCCCTCCGCAGTCCGCGGTGATGAGCAAGGAGGTGGCCCGAGGATAGGCGGGCCGCCCCATGACCTCCCACCATCGCTGGATGGCTCGTACCGCGAAGGTGGAGGTGTCGTGGTCGATCCCGACGCTCACCCAGCCCTCGTTCCGCTTGAGGTCGTAGACCCCGTACGGGATGGCCTTCCCTTTCTCCTGGATCAGGAAGTCGTGGACCCGCACCGGCTCCGGGTGGTCCTTCGGCCTCCACTCGCGGCCCCCGTTCTTGAAGTCGCCCACCAGCTCCTTCTTCTTGGTGTCCACCGATATCACCGGCTGGTGTCGCCGCTGGTGTCGCAGGACGCTGGCGTTCAGGTAGCGAAACTGACCATCCCGGTCGGGGTGGGAGGGGCCCTCTCGGGTCTTCTGGTTCAGTTGGAGGCTGTATCCCGCCGCGTGGAGCAGGTCCGCGACAAGGCGAGAGCTCACGTTGTGGCCCATGGCCTGGAGTTCCCGGGCGAGGCGACGCGTGCTTCGGGAGGTCCACCGGACCGGTGACTGAGGACGACCGGCGGTGGTCGGTTCCACCAGGGCGTCCAAGTCCCGCGCCAGCTTGGGGTCCTTCTGGACCGTGGGCTTCCGACCTCCACCGGGTCGGCGGATTCGCCCGGGCTCCACGCGTTCTCCCGCCCGGACCTCCCGCAAGCCGCGCGAGATTGTGGATCGCGAGATGCCCGTGGCCCGGGAGACGGTCCCGATGCCACCGTGCCCGAGGGAGAGCGCCTCAGTGGCCGCCCAGAGCCTCCGAGACCGTTCTGTGAGTTCAGGACCGAGGGCTTGGTACTTGGCACGAAGTCCCTCGACGTCCACGCCAGAGGGGAGAGGGGCCCGCGGTTATATAACTCACTTATTCAGTTGCGACCCCTTA